>QOZS01000118.1 GCA_003576705.1 Desertibaculum subflavum | reverse complement strand
TCTTCGGCGGCGGCGCCGTCTGCGTGACCGGCCGCTGCGCGATCGGCTGTGCAGCGGCCGGCGCCGGCGCAACGGCCTGGGGCGCCGGCGCCGTGGGGAGCTGCGGGCCGGCGGCGCGCTGCTGCTCGACGGCGCAGGAGGCCAGCAGAAGGCAGCCCATGCCCGCAATGATCACCACAGCCCGTTGCACGGCACGGCCCCCCGACGACATGGCGCGAGGATAGCCGAAATTGCGGCCTGTCGCACCCGGCGTGGCGAGCTACTGGTGAACCGCTTCGAGCTTGTGGCCGTCCGGATCGGCGACGAAGGCCGCGTAGTAGGCGGGGCCGTAATTGGGTCGCGCGCCGGGCGGGCCGAGATCGCGGCCGCCCGAGTTCAGTGCAGCCGCATGGAAACGATCGACGGCCGCGCGGCTCGGCGCGATGAAAGCAAGATGAAAGCCGTCGCCCGGTGCCGCCGCCTTGCCGGGCCGGGCGAACAGCGCGAGCTTGTCGTTCTGACCGGCCCGGCCATAGCCGATGCCGGTCGAGTTGCTCCACACCCGGACATAGCCGAGCTCGGCCAGGGCCGCGTCGTAGAAGGCCGCCGATTTCGCCAGATCGTTCACGCCGAAGGAGATATGTCCCAGCATGATGCGCCTCTCGATTGCGGCTACTTGGCCGTCGCGAAATAGACGCCGCGCCAGTGCGGGCCGGGCGGGTTGACCTCGAAATGCATGATACGGTCGAGATAGAGTTCGTAGAGGTCGCCGAGCTGCGGGGCAAGCGTACGGCATTCGATGGCCGCATCCCGCGCCTCCGTCCAGCGCTGGCCGCGATAGGCGGCCAGCATCTCGCCGTGACGCAGCACCAGCGCGCGATGCTGATCGCGCGCGGCCTCCACGGCATCGCCGAGCAGCGCGTAGATGTGCACCGCCTCGGTCTTTCCTTTCACCGCGATCAGGTCGAGCTCCAGGAAGGCGAGATCGGCCGCCCTTGCCACCGTCTCCTCGCCGACGACGATGCCGACGCCATAGCTGCGCGACTGCCCTTCCAGCCGGGCCGCGAGGTTGACGGCGTCGCCGACGACCGAATAGTTGACCTGCTGGTCGGAGCCCATGTTGCCGACGATGCAGTCGCCGGTATTGACGCCGATGCCGATCTCGAGGCCGAACACCCGCATGTCGGCCGGCGCCTCCTCGAGATGCTGGGCCCGATGCTCGGCCTCGTCGATCTGCGCCGCCGTCAGCTCGACCAGCAGGCTGCGGCGAGGCGCGTCCGCCTCGATCGTCCCGTGACGGGCAGCCAGCGTGAACCAGGCGAGCGCCTCGATCGGATCGCGCGTGACGCCGTCGCCATTGGCATAGCGCGTGCCGACGCGGACCTGGGCCTTGGCATGGCCCTGGCGCGCCGCCTTCAGGAACCAGCGCGCCGCGGCTTCGGTGTCGGGCCTGGTGCCGAGACCGTCGCGATAGGCCTTGGCGAGGTTGTATTGCGCGTTGGCATAGCCCTGCTCCGCCTCGGCCTGGAACAGCGCGAAGGCGCGGGTCGGCTCGCGCGGGCTGTCCTCCCCCTCGACCAGCTGCTTGGCCAGCACATAATCGTCATGGGCGGTGCCGGAGCCCTGCGCATGTGCCTCGGCCGCCAGCTCGGCGTTGAGAACGGCGAGCCTGCGGCGCATCTCCAATGCGGCCATGCAGGCGCGCCGCGCGTGGTCGCCATCCGGCAGCGGGGCGTTCCAGAACGCCATCACGCAATCGCCGATATATTTGTCGATGGTGCCGCGGTGATCCAGGATCACATGCGTCATCGGCGTGAGGAAGCGGGTGATCAGGCTGGTCAGCGCGCCGGGGTCCGACTTGAAGCGCTCGGCGATGCTGGTGAAGCCGCGCACGTCGCTGAACAGGAAGGTCATGGTGCGGGCATCGCCGCCCAGCTTGAGCAGTTCCGGGTTGTTGGCGAGCTGCTCGACGTAATCCGGCGACACGTAGCGCGCGAAGGCGCTGCGGATCCAGCGCCGCTGGCTCTCCTCGCGGCTGTAGTTGCTGTAGACCAGCGTGCCGTAGAGCGCCGCGACCGTGACCAGCGGCAGTGCCGGGTCGAGCAGCAATCCGGCCTGGGTGAAGCAGAGCGCGGCGGCGCCCACCACGATGATGGCGAGCGCGATGGCGAGCCAGAGCGTGCGCGCCGCGCCGGCGGCGGGCACCAGCCACAGCATCAGGCCGCCGAGCAGTAGGATGGTCGCGATCTCGATCGCGCGCATCCAATCTGGGCGGATCAGAAAGCTGCCGCTCAACAGGGTTTCCAGCACCTGCGCATGCACGATCACGCCCGGCATGGCGGCATCGACCGGCGTCGCCCGCAGGTTCTGCAGGCCGGCGCCGGTGGTGCCGACCAGCACGATCCGGCCGCCGAGCAGTTCGGGCGCGACCGTGCCGGCCAGCACGTCGCGCGCCGAAATCTGAGTGATCGCAGAAGTGCGGCCGAAATGGATCCAGCTGCGGCCCGAGGCATCGGTCGGGATCAAGGTGCCGCCGATCACCACGCCTTCGATGCCGAAGGCGCCGGCGCGGGTGACGAAAACGGTCTCGCCGGTCACCAGCCGGATCAGCTCCAGCACCAGCGCCGGATGCAGCTGCTCGCCGATGCCCAGCACCAGCGGCACGCGGCGTACCACGCCATCGGCCTCCGGCGGCAGGTTCAGGATGCCGCGGCCCTCGGCGGCGGCGTCCAGCTCGCCAACCGGCGCGATCACCCGCGGCTGGCGATACAGGCGCGCGAAGGGCAGGGGATCGGCGCCGAGCGACACCGAGGGCGTCACCGGCAGGGCTTCGGGCGCCGGCACGGCCGCATCGCGGGCCTCCTCGACGGCACGGCCCAGCACCACGCAGCAGCGCCGGATCGCGTCCGCAAAGACGGCGTCGTTGCTCGGCATCGCCCCGAGCCGCGCGCGCGTCTCGGGATCGAGATTGGGCAGCGTCTCGGCGATCGACGCCGGCGAGGTGCGGTCGGCCTCGGCGAACAGGACGTCGAAGCCGATGGCGACGGCGCCGTACTCCTCCAGCCGCCGCACGATCTCGGCCAGCCTCGTGCGGGGCCACGGCCACTGGCCGAGCTCGGTCAGGCTTGGCTCGTCGATGGCCACCACGGCGACCGCGGGCTCGGCCATAGGCGGCCGGGGGAACAGCTGCTGCAGGAAATCGAAGCCGCGCATCTGGGCGACCAGAAGCGGTGTCGGCGACCACAGGCGCAGCAGGATGATGGCGGCCAGGACGGCAAGGCCGACCAGACGGCCGTGGCCGAACAATGCCCGCAGCAAACGTCGCGGCCAGGGCAGACGGTGGGGCGCCTCCGCAGCGGCAAGCGCCGGCGCGGCGGGGCTCGCCCCGGCGTCGTTCAACGGCCGCGTCGCCGATGCCGCCCGGCGAACAGGAACAGGCCGCCGCCCAGCAGCACCGCGAAGCCAACCGGCGGTGCCACGACGGCAATAATCACATCGTCGGTAAAGCTGAGCTTGTATTGCAAGAGCGATCCGACCTCGCCGAAGGCGGCATTCAGGTCGGTCAGGATGTACAGGATGACGTCGCCGGTTTCCAGCAGCGCCAGAAACTCTTCCCAGGTGCCTTTCGCGGGGTCGAAGCTCACCGTCAGAAGCGCCTCTTCGCCGGCGCCCAGCACCTCGCCCGGCTCGATGCCCGAGATGGTCAGGAACTCGCTGCCCGGCCCCTCGACATAGGCCGAGAGAATGGTCACGCCGACGATGTCGATCGGCGCCACATCGGCGGTCATGTTGGCCAGGCGGACGCCCCGGCTGAGCGGCCCGAGATTGGCGGCCTGCGTCACCCCGACGCCTGCGCTGGCCGTGTTCACTGTCAGCACCTGATTGACCGCGATGCCCATCAGCTCGATGACGCCGCCGATGCCGAAGCCAGGAAAATCATATGGCAGCGCGGTGGTGTAGGTGCCGGGGGCCAGTGGGGAGAAGATATAGCTGAACTGCATTTCGCCGCCCGCCAGCAGGCGCACGCCGCCGGCACCCGAACCCGGACCGGCGAAATGGCCGTTCGAGCCGTCCAGGGTGCCGATGATTTCGCCGAGGCCGGTATCCGTTCGGGTAATGGTCACGAGGGCTTCGGAAGTCGAGCCGACGCGGGTGTATTGCTGATGCGTCGCCGTCACGGTGAGCGAAGGCTCGCCGCCCGGATTGCCCGGATTGCCGCCGGTCCCGCCGCCGCCTGTCCCGCCGCCCGTCGAGCCGCCACCGGTCGAACCGCCGCCGCCCGAGCCGAGCCCGGTGCCACCGCCCGATCCGCCGCCACCGCCGCCGCCACCGCCACCGCCAT
>QOZS01000117.1 GCA_003576705.1 Desertibaculum subflavum | reverse complement strand
CGCCGGCCTCGGCGCCGGCGCGGGCGCGGCTGCCGGCGCCTTGACCGGCGGCAGCGTCCTCGGCGGCGCCTTGCTTGGCGGCGCGGCCGGCGGCGCGATCGGTGGCCTGACCAAGGAGAAGGACATCGATCTCGGCAAGCCGGTCTGGCGCTAAGCGCCCCGGCGACGGCCAAAAGAAAAGGCCCGCCCCCGAGGGGGCGGGCCTTTTTGCTTGCGCGCTGCGTCGATCAGCCGCCGAACGCGAACTCCACACTGCGGCCCAGGCGATCGGTCCCGCGGCCGACGCCGCGGCCGGCGGCATCCGCCCGGTAGGTGCCGGTGGCCGTCTCGCCGTTGTTGCAGGTCGCCGACCAGGTGCCGTCATGCGGCGCGTTGATGCCGATCGCGCCGGTCGAGGCCGTCATCTGGCCGTTGCAGCTGACCGAGCCGTTGAGCGCACCATAGGCGAGCGAGGCGCTGCGCCCGCCCGCATGCGGCGTGATCTGGACGGCGCCCTGCGAGACGATGCCGCCCCAGGTGACGCGGGTCGGGATCGACTGAGCGGCGGGCACCACGGCCACGACCGGAGTCGCGACGGCCGGTTGCGCAACCACCACCGCCCCCGGCGCCGGCGTCACCACGACCGGCTGGCCCACGACCGGAGCCGGCGCGAGTGGCGCTCCGGAGACCCGCCAATGCGGCAGGTCGAGCGAGCGGACGCGATCGCCCATGGCGTTCCGGCGCAGGCTCTCTGGACCCACGCGCGTCGCCTCGAGATAGTCGACCAGCCGCGCCTGGGGATCGGCGATCGGGCCGTTCTCGCAGAAATAGCCGCGCAACAGGAACAGATAGCCGGGCTCCTGCGAGGTATCCCGCTTGTAGCCGCCGCCGTGATCGAAGCCGACGCAGTTCATGTTGTCGGACACGAAGGTCATGTAGCCCGTGCGGTCGAACCCCTTATAGGGGCCCCACTGGTCGACCTTGCGTCCCGCGCCGGCGACGGTGGTGCGGATCGCCATTTCGGATTCGGATGGGGGGTAGGCGGTGAAATAGCCGTCATCCTGTGGGACCGACAACACCATGCCTGCCGCCGCGGCGTTGGTCCCGCCCAGTGTCACGTAGTGGCGAGCCGTGCCCTTCAGGTTGTGCTCCACGGTCTTGTCGGTGGAGATGCGACATTGCATCCAGTCGAACAGTTCGAGCTGCGACCGGCCGCAATCGATCTGGCGCCAGCCGACATCGGAGCTCGTCGTCGTGGCGCCGGCGGAAGTCGCCGCCATCATCGGCAGCGTCACGGCGAGCGCGGCCAAACCTAATCGTTGAACCCGGACCATCGGAGATCCTCCAGCAGGTTGTTGGAATCGGCAAAGCCCCCGGCCGTGCATCCGGCCGAAACGCGGCAGCACGCCTTTCGTTCCAAACGGCAGCCTGCCGCTCCATTGTCATGCACCCTTGGCATGCCTAGTCTCCCCGCCTCCGGCGCATATTCGCCCGGCCCGTGCCAGCCGCCATTTCGAGGAGCCGAAGCTGTCCACACAATCAGCGACCACCGCGCGCGGCCACACCGCGGGCGGCGTTGAATCCAGCTTTGCCTGGTTCCGGCTCGGCGCCGCGGTGGCGCTCAGCACCATCGGCGGCGTCGGCATGTGGTCGATCGTCGTGGCGCTGCCGGCCGTGCAGGCCGAGTTCGGCGCCGACCGTGCCGGCGCCTCGCTGCCCTATACCTGCACCATGATCGGCTTCGCCGTCGGCAGCGTGCTGATGGGCCGGCTGGCCGATCGCCGGGGCATCATGGTTCCGGTCGCCATCGGCGCCGTCGCGCTCGGCTTCGGCTATGTCGCCACCGCCTTCGCGCCGAGCCTGTGGATCTTTGCCGTGCTCTATGGCGCGACCGTCGGCATGCTCGGCAGCGCCGCGGTGTTCAGCCCGCTGGTCGCCGATACGTCGCATTGGTTCGACCGCCGGCGCGGCACCGCGGTCGCCCTCTGCGCCAGCGGCAACTATTTCGCCGGGACGATCTGGCCCCCCATCGTGCAGCACTTCATCGAGACCGAGGGGTGGCGCAACACGCACATCGGAATCGGCGTGATCTGCTTCGTCACCATGCTGCCGCTGTCGCTGGCGCTGCGCCGACCCTCGCCGATGCACGATGACAGTGCCGGCGTCGGCAGCGGCACCGGGCTCGGCCTGTCGCCCAATGCGCTGCAGGCGCTGCTGATCCTGGCCGGCATCGCCTGCTGCGTCGCCATGTCGATGCCGCAGGTGCATATCGTCGCCTGGTGCGTCGATCTCGGCTACGGCGCGGCGCGCGGCGCCGAGATGCTGTCGCTGATGCTGGGCTTCGGCGTGGTGAGCCGGCTCGTCTTCGGCCTCGTCACCGACCGTATCGGCGCGCTCGCGACGCTGCTCCTCGGCTCGACCTTGCAGGCCATCGCGCTGATGCTCTACGTGCCGTTCGACGGGCTCGGCCAGCTCTACATCATCTCCGCCGTGTTCGGCCTGTTCCAGGGCGGCATCGTGCCGAGCTATGCCATCATCGTCAGGCAGAGCTTCCCGCCGAGCGAGGCCGGCACCCGCGTCGGCCTGGTGCTGTCATCGACCATCGCCGGCATGGCGCTGGGCGGCTGGCTGTCCGGCGAGATCCACGACCTGACCGGCTCGTACCAGGCGGCGCTCGCCAACGGCATCGCCTGGAACCTGCTCAACATGGCGATCGCCTTCTTCCTGCTGCGCCGCAGCTGGGCACGGCCGGCGCTCGCCTAGAATTTCACGCCGTCGGATTTCTTTTTCTCGAACGCCTCGCGGTCGGCGCGGCGGCGTGCTTCGGCCGCGGACGCCTCATCGTGGCGCGTCAGCCCGTAATCGGTGAGCGACAGTGTGAGCCTGGCGACCTTCTGGTTCGGACCGGTCTCGATCCGGCCTTTGAGGAAAGCACCTTTCGGCTCGCCGCCGATCGAGCTGCGCAGCCACCAGGTGAGCCAGGTGCGGTTGCCCGCCTCCTCGTCGGCCTTGCCGTATTTGGCATAGAGCTGCTGGCGCAGCGTCTCCGCATCCGGACCGTCGCGCAGGAACTGCTCGTAGCCGAGTGCCATCAGCTTCGATCCGTTCTGCACCGAGGCGAAGGTTCCCGTGAACGACGTTCCGTCCTGCAACGTGACCTTCTGCCGCCACGAGCTGTAGTCGGGCATCTTGTGGTCGCCCTTGAGCTTCGGCTCCCAGGTCACCGGCGGGGACGGCAGCGCGGCCTTGAACTGGTCGAAGGTGAGGCCGAGCTTGAGGCCGCGGATATCGGGCATCTCGCGACCCATGGCCGCGGCGATTCCAGCCGCCTCCTTGCGCTCGCGCTCCTCGCGCTTGCGTTGCTGCTCCGCCTCATGCAGCCGCCTCTGCGCCGCCTCGCGCGCATGGTTGGTGAGGTTGATCGACCAGCGTTCGACCGGTTCGTCGAAGCCGTAGAGCTGAAGCTCCGCCAGGCGCGGCTCGAAGCCGGCCCCGCCCCGGCGATAGACCTCGCGATGCTCCCCCGGCAGCAGGAAGACGCGCGCCGGCGCCTGGGCATTCATAGGACAGACCGCGTCGAGGCGCCGGACCGCCTCGATCGCGGCCGCCTTCACCGCATTGTCGTCGGTCACGGCGAGGCCGGGCGCCGCCACCAGATAGAGATCGGGGGTGGATTTCGGGCAGGCCTCGATCGCGAGACCGGCCAGCGCGGTCTGCCGCCACGCCTTGGCAATCGCATTGCTGCCGGCGGTGTCGAGCGGCAGGCGAAGCGCATCGGTCTCCAGAAGCTCGAAGTTCTGTCCCGCCAGGCGCGGATCGAGCAGCAGGCCGCGGGCGAAGCGGCCCTCGAAGGTGCGGTCGCTGCGCCCGGGCAGGGTCGCGGTAAGAACCACCTTGGCCGGCCCGTCGACCAGACCATCCACCCCTTGCCCCTCGATGCGCACGCGGAAGGTGCCGTTGCGGTACCAGGACGGACTCCAAACCCGCAGGCCGGTCGCGTCATCGGCGAGCCAGCCGGCCGGCATCGGCGCCGGCAGACTGCGCGACAGGGATTCCGCCTGGACGCGGGATGTGTTGTCGAGCGCTGCCAGCTCGCGATCGCGCGCCAGCAACGCTTCATCCTGGCCGCGTGCCGCCGATTGCATGAGCCAGGCGAGGCCACGCACCCGGTCGGGCTTGGTCCCGACACCATCGCGATGCGCCTCGCCGAAATAGAACTGCGCGTCGGCATCGCCCTGCCCCGCCAGCGCCTCGAGCCGCGCGAATGCCGCCGCCAGATCGCCCTGGCCGGAAGCGGCCGCGCGCAAGGCACGTCCCGCCGCCAGGCCTTCGGGCGAGGGCACACGTGCCGGTGCCGCCAGCCGGGGCGCCGGCGGCGCCACGCTGGATGGCGGCGGCGACGGCGCGACCGGCGGCGAACTGATCGGCGGCTGAACGACGGGCGCCTGCGCGACCGGCGGCGCAGGCTCGTCCGGCTTC
>QOZS01000116.1 GCA_003576705.1 Desertibaculum subflavum | reverse complement strand
GATCGCGATCGGCGCGGGATCGGGCGCCACCGGCCGCGCCGAGGCCGGCGCCTGGTGCGACGGCGGCGCGCCGGAGACGCGCTGCGGCACGCCGCCGCCGCCGCAGGCGGCAAGCGTCAGGCCGAGGCCGAATCCGAGGCACCACCTGATCCACATGCGAGTATTCTAGATAATGATTGTGGCGGGAGGCGCGCAATGACTTGGTCGATCCTGGTACGGGACCCGGCGAGCGGCACGCTCGGCCTCGCCGTCGCCACTCGGTTCTTCGCCGTGGGCGCGCTCTGCCTCCATGCCGATGGCGGCGTCGGCGCGGTGGCGACACAGGCCCTTGTCAATCCGACCTTCGGGCCGGAGGGGCTCCGGCTGTTGCGCCAGGGTCTCGCGCCCGCGGAGGTCGTGGCGAAGCTGACGGCCGGCGATCCCGGCCGTGCCCACCGCCAGCTGCATATCCTCGACGCCAAGGGCGGCAATGCCCGCTTCACCGGCGGCGCCTGTATCGACTGGTGCGGCGATCTCGGCGTCACCGATATTTCGGTCGCCGGCAACATGCTGGCCGGCCCGGAGGTGATCGCGGCGACGGCACGTGCCTATGAAGCGGCCGGCCACCTCCCCCTCGCCCGCCGGCTGATCGCCGCGCTCCGGGCCGGCGAGGCGGCCGGCGGCGACAAGCGGGGCAAGCAATCGGCCGCCCTCGCCCTCTATTCGAGCGAGGAATACCCGGATCTCAGCCTGCGGGTGGACGACCATGCCGACCCTTTGGCCGAGCTCGAGCGCCTGGAAGCCGTCAGCCGCGAGCGATTCGTGCATTTCCGCCGCTTCCTGCCGGGCCGGGCCAATCCGGGCGGGGTGTTCGACCGCGAGCAGATCGAGGCCGGGATCACAAGATCGTTGGCCGACGGAGAATGACGCCGGGCCACGGGAGGGAATATTCTCCCGCGGCCCAGTTTTTGAATGGTGCTGGGTTTGAAAGGTGCAGGCGCCCACATCGACGCCGCCGCCTGAACGGGGAGACCACGAGATGCAACGCAAATTCCTGGCCAGCCTGGCCGCCGCCGCCACCGCGCTGTCGCTCATGGCCGGCGCCGCGGCCGCGCAATCGACGCTCCGGATCGGCCTGGCCGAGGATCCGGACATCCTGGACCCGACGCTCGCCCGCACCTTCGTCGGGCGCATCGTGTTCGCCTCGCTCTGCGACAAGCTGTTCGACATCAACGAGAAACTCGAGATCGTGCCGCAGCTGGCGACCGAGTACCGCATCTCCGAGGACAAGAAGGAGATCGCGATCAAGCTGCGCCCCGGCGTGAAATTCCACGACGGCGAGGCAATGGATGCCGCCGCCGTGAAGTACAGCCTGGAGCGGCACCTCACCATGCAGGGCTCGTTCCGCAAGTCCGAGATCAACGTGATCAGCGCCATCGAGGTGCGCGACCCGCTGAACGTCGTGCTCAAGCTCTCGGTGCCCTTCGCGCCGCTGGTGGCGCAGCTGACCGATCGCGCCGGCATGATCGTCTCGCCCAAGGCGGCGGAGGCGATGGGCGCCAAGTTCGGCACCACGCCGGTCTGCGCCGGGCCCTACAAGTTCGTCGAGCGCATCGCGCAGGACCGCATCGTGGTCGAGCGCTTCGCCGATTACTGGAACAAGGATGCGATCAAGATCGACCGCATCGTCTACCAGCCGATCACCGATTCCACGGTCAGGCTCGCCAATATCCAGTCCGGCACCCTCGACCTGGTCGAGCGCGTCGCCGCGACCGATCTCGACACCGTGCGCAAGAACAGCAAGCTCAAGCTCTCGATCCAGAACGAGATCGGCTATCAGGGCCTCACCTTCAACGTCGCCAACGGCGAGCGCGCCAAGAAGCCGCTCGGCCAGAGCGCCAAGGTGCGCGAGGCCTTTGAGCTCGCGCTCGACCGCAGCATCATCAACCAGGTTGCCTTCAACGGCGAATACCTGCCCGGCAACCAGTGGGTCTCGCCGGTGCATCCCTTCTATCAGAAGAGCTTCCCGGTCCCGGCGCGCGACGTGAAGAAGGCACAGGCGCTGCTGAAGGAGGCCGGCGTCACCACCCCGGTCAGCTTCACCCTGATGTTCCCGAACTCGACGGAGCCGCGCCAGGTCGCCGAGATCATCCAGTCGATGGCACGCGAGGCAGGCTTCGACGTCAAGCTCGAGGCGACCGAGTTCGCCACCTCGCTCAAGCGCTCCAACCAGGGCGATTTCGAGGCCTTCCTGATCGGCTGGAGCGGCCGCACCGACCCGGATGGCAACATCTATGCCTTTTCCAGCTGCAAGGGCGGGCAGAACGACGGCAAGCATTGCAATGCCGATCTGGACAAGGCGCTCGACGCGGCTCGGGCGGCGTCGACCGTCGAGGAGCGCAAGAAGCTCTATGAGGAGGCGACCCGCATCATCGTGACCGAGCGGCCGCGCATCTACCTCTATCACCGCAAGTGGTTCGTCGCCTACACCAACAAGCTGCACGGCTTCACCCAGGTGCCGGACGGCCTGATCCGCGTGCAGGGACTGAGCCTCAACTGAGGACCTGCAGGATTCGCGGCATCGACGCCCGAGACGTAAAGCCCTCTCTGCCCCTCTGGGGCGGAGAGGGTTTGGGAGAGGTGGGGCGCGCCGCATCTCGACGAACTCGGCTCGTGCGCAAGCTATCCGCGCCAGCGCATATCCATGCAAACCGCATCCTCCCCACCTCTCCCAACCCTCTCCCCCCAACAGAGTTGGGCGGAGAGGGCTACCGTCGGGCATGCGGTAGACCGAGGGCCTGTACGTGAGCCGCTATCTGCTGCGCCGTCTGGCGCAGATCATCCCGACTCTGTTCGTCGTCTCGATCCTGATCTTCGGATTGCAGCAGCTCCTTCCCGGCGACCCCGCGCTGGTCATGGCCGGGGAGGAGCGCGATCCCGAGGTGATCGAGCAGATCCGCAAGCAGTACCGCCTCGATCAGCCGCTGCCGGTCCGCTACGCCTACTGGATCGGCGGCGTGCTGCAGGGCGATCTCGGCGAGAGCATGCGCATCAAGCGTCCGGTGGGCGAGCTCGTGCTGGAGAAGCTGCCCGTTACCCTCGAACTCGCCACGCTCGCCCTCCTCATCGCGCTCCTGATCGGCATTCCGGCCGGGATCATCTCCGCCGTGTTCAAGAACACGGTATGGGATTATGGCGCCAATGTGATCGCGCTCTGGGGCATCTCGACGCCGAATTTCTGGCTCGGCATCCTGCTGATCTTCCTGTTCTCGGTGCAGCTCGGCTGGCTGCCGGCCTCGGGCTATGTCAGCCTGCGCGAGGATCCGCTCGGCAATCTCGCCAGCATGATCATGCCGGCCTTCGTGCTCGGCAACGCCATCGCCGCCGTCATGATGCGCCACACACGCAGTGCCATGCTGCAGACGCTCAACGCCGACTATGTGCGCACGGCGCGCGCCAAGGGTGTCAGCGAGACCGCGGTCGTCATCCGCCACGCGCTCCGCAACGCGCTGACGCCGGTGATCACGCTCGGCGCCATCGAGTTCGGCGCGCTGCTCTCCGGCGCCGTGCTGACCGAGCAGGTGTTCTCCATTCCGGGCTTCGGCAAGCTGATCGTCGACGCCGTGTTCAACCGCGACTACGCCGTGGTGCAGGGCGTCGTGCTGGTGACGGCCAGCTGCTACATCCTGCTCAACCTGCTGGCCGACCTCGCCTACGCCGTCGTCAATCCGCGGCTCAGAACGGCCAAGGCATGAGGTTCGGAGCATGACCGCGGTCACCACCGACGCGCTGGCGATCGCGCCTTCGGCAAGCCCCTGGCGGCGCGGCTTCCGGCGCCTGCTGCAGCGGCGCGGCGCGGTGTTCGGCGCCATGGTGGTCGGCCTCTTCATCGCCGTGGCGCTGCTGGCGCCGTGGATCAGCCCCTACGACCCGCTGGCGACCGATTGGGGCGCGGTGCGCAAGGCGCCCTCCGCCGCGCATTGGTTCGGCACCGACGAGGTCGGGCGCGACGTGCTGGCCCGTGTGCTGTGGGGCGCCCGCGCCTCGCTGCTGGCCGGCGTGATCTCGGTCGCTATCGCGCTCGCGCTCGGCATCCCGATCGGCATGCTGGCCGGCTATGCCGGCGGCTGGACCGACACCGTGATCGGCCGCGTGGTCGACGCCATGCTGGCCTGCCCCTTCCTCATCCTCGCCATCGCGCTGGCCGCCTTCCTCGGCCCCAGCCTCGGCAATGCGATGATCGCCATCGGCATCACCGCGACGCCGATCTTCGTGCGCCTGACCCGCGGCCAGGTGCTGACCGTCAAGGTGGAGGACTACGTCGAGGCGGCGCGCGCCATCGGCAACCGCGAGATGCGCATCGCGCTCCGCCACGTGCTGCCGAACGTGGTGCCGCCGCTGCTGATCCAGGCCAGCCTCGCCATCGCGGCGGCGATCATCGCCGAAGCCAGCCTCTCCTTCCTCGGCCTCGGCCAGCAGCCGCCGGCGCCGAGCTGGGGCAGCATGCTCAACACCGCGCAGCGCTTCCTGACCCAGGCGCCCTGGATGGCGGTCTGGCCGGGCGTTGCCATCTTCATGGTGGTGCTGGCCTTCAACCTGCTCGGCGACGGGCTTCGCGACGCCTTCGACCCGCGGCAGAACTAGGTGTTCAGTCCCGGAGTGTGGGGGAATCGGGCAAACTGCCCCTGCATTCCGGGAGGTGTTATGGGACAGGTACTTCACGGCAGCGCCACGACCACGCACGCTGTCCGAGCTGCG
>QOZS01000115.1 GCA_003576705.1 Desertibaculum subflavum | reverse complement strand
CGGCAAGGCGAGCAATCAGCGCCGCGTAGCCGCTCTCATCGCGCGGCACCGCGAAGCTGTCGCCCCCTGGCAGCACATGCACGTCCAGCCGGGATTGCGACACGTCGATCCCGACAACGACATCACCGCTTCGTTCCATCGGTCCCGTCCTTGCAAATGCGGCGCTGTTCCACGCCTTGCGACTGTTCGGGCCGACAATGGAAACGGGTCGGGAGCCAGGCTCTCCCACGGTGCGCGACACCTGAGGGCTTACGGTCACCGATCCGACATCTCATCACCTTTTCCGGATCCGTCGAACACAGATCCAGATACAAGGGTTGGGTGAGGTGGGGAGGATGCGATCTCAGAATTCGCGCAAGCGTGGATGCGTTGCGCACACGCGGCCGTCGTTAAGACACGGCGCGCCCCACCTCCCCCAAACCCGCGCCGCCCCTGAGGGGCAGCGGGGGTTTCAGCCCCGCACCGCCTCGCCGGCGCTGGTGCCGGCCAGCCGGCCGAACACCGCGCCGGAGGTGAGCCCGGTGCCGCCCGGATAGTTGAACCAGAACAGGCCGCCGACCAGCTCGCCCGCGGCATAGAGGCCGGGGATCGGCACGAAATCGGTGTCCACCACCTGGCCATTCTTCGCGATGCGCAGGCCGCCGAAGGTGAAGGTGATGCCGCAGGTCACGCCATAGGCCTCATAGGGCGGCGCATCCAGGGTGTTGGCCCAATTGGTCTTGGGCGGGGTGATGCCGGTGGTGCCGCGGCCGTCCTTGACGTTCGGGTTGAACGGCACGCCCTGCTGCACCGCCGCGTTATAGGCCTTCACCGTGGCGAGGAAGGCCTGGGGATCGACGCCTTCGAGCTTGCCGGCGAGCTCTTCCAGCGTGTTCGCGCTCGCCTTGGTCACCTGCTTGATGCGGTATTCGCCGCGCAGCAGGTGGATGACCTTCTGGTCGAAAATCTGCCAGGCGAATTGCGCCGGTTGTTCCAGGATCGCGCGGCCGTATTTCGCGTAGGTGTAATTGCGGAAATCGGCGCCCTCATCGACGAAGCGTTCGCCCCGCGCGTTGACCAGGATGCCGAACGGATAGCTGTGCTTCTGGAACTGGTCGCCGACATCGAGATCGCCGAATTCCGGCGCGTTCCTGTCCCAGCCCACGGCGTGGCAGCCGGACCAGTTGCCGTAGCTGGCGGCGCCGATATCCAGCGCCATCTTGATGCCGTCGCCGCTGTTGAACCGTGTGCCGCGCACTTTGGCGAGCTCCCAGCCGGGCCCCAGATAGCGCGTGCGCCATTCCGGATTGGCCTCGAACCCGCCGCAGGCCAGCACCACGGCGCGCGCCGGCACCTCGCTGATCGCGGCGCCGGATTTCACCCGCACGCCCTTCACGCCACTGTCGTCATGCACCAGGCCGACGGCGCGGGCGCCGTAGCGGATCTCGATGCCGGCGCGCTTGGCGATCTCGGTCGCGCTGTCGACCAGGCCGGGCCCGCCGCCCCAGGTTTCCACCGTCAGGCCGCCCCAGAACTTGAACTTGCCGTCCACCTTGAAGGCCTGGCGGCCATAGATCGGCGTGAACCGCATGCCCTTAGCCCGCAGCCATTTCCAGGCATCGCGGCTGCCCTTGACCAGGGTCTCGCACAGATCCGGGTCGGTGCGGTACTGCGTCACCCGAAACATGTCGTCGAAGAACTGGTCCTCGGTATAGGTGCCGAAATCGGTGGTGGCGATCTCCTCGTTGGAGAGGTCGGTCACCACCTCGCGCAGATGCTCCAGCCCGTCATAGGCGAAGCGGATGGCGCCGGCGGTGAAGCGGCTGTTGCCGCCGGATTCCGCTTCCGGCGCGCGCTCCAGCATCAGCACGCTGGCGCCCTGGTCGCAGGCGGCGAGGGCGGCGCAGAAGGCGGCATTGCCGCCGCCCACCACCACGACGTCGTATGCTTTGCTCATCACTTTACGCTCACGGATAGACGACGCCGAGGCCTTCGGCGATCAGCGCCGGCTGGCTCTGGCCTTCGATCTCCACCACGTTCTCCCAGGTGGTGCGGATGCCGCCGTCCTTCACCTCGTCGGCGGCGAGCAGCTTCTGCTTCAGCCGTACGCGCGAGCCGGCCGGCACCGGCGCGGTGAAGCGGAGCTTATTCAGCCCGTAATTGATGCCTTTCGAGCGGTGCTCGATCTTCCAGATCTTGGCGCCGAGCCGCGGCACCAGCGACAGCGTGAGAAAGCCATGCGCGATGGTCTTGCCGCCCGGCATCTCCTTCTTGCAGCGCTCCACATCGACATGGATCCACTGGTGGTCGCCGGTCGCCTCGGCGAACTTGTCGATCATCCCCTGGTCCACCGTGACCCATTCGGAGACGCCGAATTCCTCGCCGATATGGTTCTTCAGGTCCTTCGGATACTGGATCACCCGCATGTTCGTTCTCTCCCCGTCAATCAAGCCGGCGTGCGGCGGAAGCGCGGCAGCTCCTTGTCGAGCTCCACGCCGAATGTGTTGAGCGCCATCGACACCAGATTGTACTGGCCGACGGTGAAGACCACGTCGATCAGCTGGTCGGTGGCATAGCGCTGGGCCAAGGTGTTCCAGGTCGCATCCGAGATGCAGGCATCCTTGTGCAGCTCGTCGGCGGCGCGGATCAGCGCGGCATCGTGCTCGCTCCAGCCCGGCGCGTCCGGGCCGTCGGCGATGCGCTCGACCTCCGCTTCGGTGATGCCGGAGCGCAGCGCGATCTGTACGTGCTGGGTCCATTCATAGGGCGCGCGGCAGAGCCAGCCGATGCGCAGGATCAGCATCTCGCGGTCGCGCGGCGCCAGGGTCTGCTTGTAGAGCACGTGGTTGGCGAAGGGCAGCCACCGCTTGAACAGCTTGCTGTGCCGGGCCAGCGTGCGGAACACGTTCCAGATCGGCCGTCCGTTCTGGCCGATCGGCTCCAAGAGCTCCTTTTGCTCGGCCGACCATTCGCCGGGCTCGACCGGCGTCACCCGCGGCTTGGCAGGGCGCATCGCTTGTTTCCTCCCGAACGCAGGAACTGCCGCACCATAGCAGAGCCCCTTCAGCTGCCGCGATAGGTGGTGTAGCTCCAGGGCGAGCAGAGCAGCGGCACGTGGTAATGCGCGGCCGCGTCGGCGACACCGAAGCGAAGCGTCACGACGTCGAGGAACGGCGGCTCCGGCAGGTCGACGCCCCGGCCGCGGAAATAGTCGCCCACATGGAAATGCAGTTCGTAGAGGCCGGGCGCCAGAGCGTCCGCTTCCAGCAGCGGCGCGACGCGGCCGTCCGCATTGGTCTCGAAGCGGCCCAGGGCGTCGCGCCTGCCGCCGGCGATGCGCTCCAGCCAGACGGTGACACCCGCTGCCGGGCGGCCGGCATGGGTGTCTAGCACGTGGGTGGAAAGGCGGCCCATCAGACGGCTTCCGGCACGGTTCCTGCTACATTCGCCCGCCAGATTATCGCGTTGGGGGCGGGATGCAGGCGGAAATTCTCGATTGGCTGAACCTGCTGGTGCGGTGGGCGCATATCGTCATCGGCATCGGCTGGATCGGCTCGTCCTTCTACTTCGTCTGGCTCGACGGCAATCTCGACAAATCCACCAGGTCCGGCATCGAGGGCGAGATCTGGATGGTGCATTCCGGCGGCTTCTACCGCACGGAGAAGATCCTGGTGGCGCCGACCGAGCTGCCGCGCCACCTGCACTGGTTCCGCTGGGAAGCGGCGCTGACCTGGATCACAGGCATGATATTGCTGGTGGTCGTCTACTATCTCGGCTCCACCGCCTTCCTGATCGACCCGGCGATCGCCGATCTCGACCGCGACACCGTCGCCTCGATCATGATCCTGGGCCTGGTCGGTGCCTGGCTCGCCTACGACCTGTTCTGGATCACGCCCTTCGCCGAGAAGGACGGCCGCGCCGCCGGTTTCATCTCTTTCTTCGCCGCCATCGCGCTCGCCTGGGGGCTGACCCAGCTGCTGCCGGGCCGCGCCGCCTTCATTCATGCCGGCGCGTTGTTCGGCACCGTCATGGTGGCGAATGTCTGGGTGCGCATCATCCCGGCGCAGCGCGCACTGGTCGCCGCCTCGAAAACCGGCGGCAAGCCGGATCCGGCGCTGGCGCACCGCGCCAAGCAGCGCTCGATGCACAACAGCTATCTGACGCTTCCCGTCATCTTCATCATGATCTCCAACCACTACCCCTTCATCTACGGGCATCCGTGGAACTGGGCGCTGTTGCTCGGGCTGGCGCTGATCGGCGGCGGCATGCGCTATTGGATGATCGTGTTCGAGAAGGGGCGGAACCCGCTCTGGATCCCGCTCGCCGCGACGCTCGGCGTGCTGGTGGTGGCCTGGTATGCGGCGAACCCGCCCGGCGCCGCCGCCGTCGCCGCCGGCCCGCCGGTTCCCTTCGCCGAGGTGCAGGCGGTGGTGGCGGCGCGCTGCCAGTCCTGCCACTCCGCGCGGCCGACCGACGACACGGTGCAGCCGCGCCCCGGCGGCGTCGCCCTCGACTCCCCGGCGGAGATTCGGCTGAACGCCCAGCGCATGCGCGCCCAGGCGGTGCTGACCCAGGTGATGCCGCTCGCCAACAAGACCCAGATGAAGCCCGAGGAACGCGAGCTCCTCGGCCGCTGGATCGCACAGGGCGCCAAGTTGGATTAGCGCGGCGCCTAGAGCGTTTCACGATTTGGTTGAAGCGTATCCGGCATTGGCGAAGTAGCTCTGACATTCGACGGGTGTGATGGCTTCGACGAGGTCGCCGATGTGGCGCCAGGTGTCCTCGACGGT
>QOZS01000114.1 GCA_003576705.1 Desertibaculum subflavum | reverse complement strand
GGAACGCTCCTCAATGGCCGCCGCCGGCGCGCGCGGCAAGACGCGGGCTCGCCGGGGCGCCGATGGTGGCGGTGTCGGTGATCAGGGCGAAGCGGAGATCGGTCTCGGCGAGCCAGAAGTCGCGTTGCGCTTCGATCGCCGAGATCACGGCGGCGATCTGGTCGCGGCTGTCCGACAGCAGCTCGAAGACGCTGACCAGCATGCCGTTGTAGCGCAGCAGCATCTCCTCGCTGATACGCTGGCGCACCGGCACGATCTCCTGGCGCCAGTGGCGGGCGAGGTCCAAGGCGGTGCGATAGCCGGCATAGGTCTCGCGCACCTCCGTGCGGGCGCCGATGGCGATCTCCGCCAGGCGATCGACGCCTTGCTGGTAGACCGCCTCGGCCTTGGCGACGCGCGCCGAGCCGAAATCGAAGATCGGCACTTCGATGTGGATCTCGTAGCCGGTCTCGCGCGGGCTCCCCTCCTCCTTGTTGCGGAGATAGCTCGCCTCCAGGAGGTTGACGAAGCGGGTGATGTGGGTGAGGCCGAGCGAATCCGCGAGGCCCGCCACCTCCTTCTGCGCCCGGCGGATGTCGAGGCGCTCGGCGATCGCCTTCTGCTCCAACTCGCCGCCCGGCATCGGCTGCTCCGGCAGGTCCGGCAGGCGCGGCGGCAACTTGAAGCCGAGATCCTCGCCCCACAGGCCGAGCAGGCGGGCGAGGCGCAGCTTCTCGCCATCCGCCATCAGCCGCGCCCGCGCGAGCGCGGCCGTCGTCTCGGCGTAGAAGGCCTGTTCGCGCGCCTGGTCGAGGGCGGAGAAGTTGCCGGCCCGCGCCATGCGGCGGGCGAGCTCGGCCTGGGCTTCGGCCGCTTCCTTCGCCTGCGCCACGTAATCGGCGACCTGAGCCGCGGCAACGGCGCGGAACCAGGCGCGCCGCGTCTCCGCGGCCTTGCGCAGCACATCGCCGGCCACCGCCCAGGTCGCCTGCTCGAAGCGCCGCTCCTCGATCTTGGCCGCGATCGGCCAGGTCAGCAGGCCGAGCACGTCGCCGGTGAGGGTGCGCTCGATCTCGCGCACGCCGCCCGCCGTGGTGCGCGCGAAGCTGAAGCCCGGATTGGGCGGCCGGCTTGCCGCCGCCAGATCCGCCGCGGCGATGCCGATCTCGGCGAGATCCGCCTGCAGGCCGCGGCTGTTGAGGAAAGCGAGCTCGACCGCCGCATCCGCGTCGACCGGCCGCGCCAGCAGCGCGCGCACCCGAGCGCGCGCAGCTTCCCGCGCCGCATCGTCGCGCTGCCAGTCGACCTTGCGCCCGACTTTCTCTTCCGTCACGGCCGAGACATCGGCTAGGCCGCGTTCGGTGATCTCGCCGGCGCAGGCGGAGAGCAGCAGCAGCGCGGCCAACGCGCCCGCAGCTTTCGATACGTTCGACATCGGTCGCCTCAATGCTTGTGGCCGGCATGGCCGCCGGCCGGCGCGGTCTCGACCGCGCGATCAGGCGGCGGCGTGGCCGGCGCCGTGTCGACCGCGCGATCGGGTGACGGCGCGCCGACGGCGCGGTTGGAAGCGCGCCAGGGTGCCGGCTTCTGCGGCTCGTAGCGCCGGTAGCCCTCGAAACTGGAGTGGTGGTCGAGCGGCGCTGTCGGCGCGGCGGCGTCGGTCGGATCGGGCAATGGCTGGCCGGCGGCGGCAGCCGCGACGAGGCCCGCGCCAGCGAGCGACAGCAATAGACGGGAAGGCATGATGAACCCCGGACGTTGACGTGACGAGGCGCGCCGGCGCGGGCGCGCCGGCACGGAGCGACGATCGTCGGGGTCAGCTACGGGGTGGCTGGAGCGGAACGCCCGGCGGATGCGGGATGAAGGCGGCGGTCGCGACCGAGAGATGTGGCAGCGCCGTCGGATCGAAAGGCAACGGATCCTGGGCGACGGGTGCGAGCGTCCAGCCGCTGCAGGTCATCAGCGGACACTGGCAACCGCCCGCTTTGCTCCCATGGTCGTGCCCGGCATTGCCATGCTCGGCGGCATCAGCGCCGGCCGCGCCGGTATGGTGCGGACAGTCGGCCGGCATCGGCATTGCCGCCGACGCACCGAAACTGGTCCCGCCCAAGGCGAGGCCCGCCGCCAGAAGCAGCGTGAGAGCCAGTCGCAAGAAGCGGAAGCCGGGCATCGCGCGGGCGACTATGCTGGGCGGCAACGGCCGCGGCAAGCGGCACCGCGAACAATTCCAGGGGAGCGAAACCATGATCGAGGATCCGCCGATCCTGACGGTGAAGGGCATCGACCGCCCGCCGCGCCAGCTGGTCCAGGCGCTGGCCGGGGCGCAGACCGGGCATCTGGTCGACTGCATGGCCGGGCGCGGCGCGCTCAGCCACCGCATCAAGCCGCTCGATGCGAAGAACGCTGTCTTCTGCGGCCCGGCGGTCACCGCCTTCGCCTATCCGGCCGACAACCTGGCCGTCTTCGCGGCGCTCGCCGAGGCCGAGCCGGGCGACGTGGTCGTGGTGGCGCATGATGCCTTCGAGCACACCGCGCTGACCGGCGACCTGCTCTGCGGCATGCTGAAGAACAAGGGCATCGCCGGCCTGGTCACCGACGGCATGGTGCGCGACGTCGCCGGCATCGTGGCGACCGGCCTGCCCGTCTTCTGCGCCGGCGTCACGCCGAACTCGCCGGCCAAGACCGGGCCCGGCACCGTCGGATTGCCGGTCACGCTCGGCGGCGTGCATGTCGCGAGCGGCGATATCGTGGTGAGCGACGCCGATGGCGTCGTCATCGTGCCGCAGGCCCGCGCCGCCGAGGTGGTCGAGACCTTGAAGGCCGTGCGCGCAGCCGAGACGTCCCTCGAGGCCAAGGTGAAGGGCGGGCTCACGCTGCCCGATTGGCTGAAGGAGATGATGGCGTCGCCGAAGGTGAAGCGCGTCTGACAACAGGGGAGGAGAACATGACCGGCTGGCTCGGACTGGAGGACAAGGTCTGCGTGGTGACCGGTGGCGGCGGCGGCATCGGCCGCGCCATCGCCGCCGTGCTGACGGAGGCGGGCGCCAAGGTCGCGCTGCTCGACCGCGACGCGGACAGCGCCAACGCCGCGGCCAAGGCGCTGGACGCCAAGGGCGCGCGCGCCGTCGCGGTCGCTTGCGACATCGCCGACCCGCGGAGCGTCGATGCGGCCAAGGCGCAGGTGGAGCGCCATCTCGGCCCGGCCGAGGTGCTGGTGAACAATGCGGGCGTGTTGGCGCCGGGCGCGCTCGCCGATATCGACCTCGCGGAATGGAACCGCGTACTGTCGATCAACCTGACCGGCTATCTGATCTGCGCCCAGGCCTTCGGGCGGCCGATGCTGGCGCGCGGCGGCGGCGCGGTGGTGCACATCGCCTCCATCGCCGGGCATCACCCGCAGGGCTTCAGCGGCGCCTACAGCGTCGCCAAGGTCGGCGTGATGATGCTGTCGCGCCAGCTGGCGCTGGAATGGGGGCCGCGGGGTGTGCGCAGCAACGTGGTCTGCCCCGGCATGATCCGCACGCCGATGTCGGAAAGCTTCTACCAGGCGCCGGGCGTCGCCGAGGCGCGCGCCGCCATCGTGCCGCGCGGCCGGGTGGGCAAGCCGCAGGACATCGCCGATGCCGTCGCCTTCCTCGCCTCGCCACGCGCCGACTACGTGAACGGTGAGGACGTGCTGGTGGATGGCGGCTTCTGCGCCGTGCTGATGGCGCAGGCGCCGCGGCCGGGGTTTGATCCGGCGAAGGCGAAGTAGAGCGGGAGGACCCCCATGACATCCAACGAGGACATCGTCCGCGCTTTCATCCAGGCCTGGTCGCGGCTGAACGTGGACGAGCTGGTCGGCTATTTCACGCCGGATGGCACCTATCACAACATGATGGCGAAGCCGGTTTCCGGCCACGACGCCCTGCGGAAGTTCATCGGCGGCTTCATCCGCGGCTGGACGGCGACCGATTGGGAGGTGCTGAACATAGTCGGTCGCGGCGAGGTGGTGATCGCCGAGCGGGTCGATCGGACCAAGCTCGGCGACAAGCAGGTCGACCTTCCCTGCTGCGGCGTGTTCGAGCTGAAGGACGGCAAGATCAAGGTCTGGCGCGACTATTTCGACCTCGCGACCTATACGCGCGCCGCCGGCTGAGCCCGCGCGGCAATGGCGGAGCGGTCGGGCCTCTGGAGCGCGCTCGCCCTCGCCGCGGCGCTGTTCGAGCCGGAGGTTCGTGCCTGGCAGGGGCGCGCGCCGCTCGGCCGGGTGTTCTGGGTCTATGGCGTCATCACCAGTTCGGGGCTGGCCGCCATCTATCTGCTGGCGCTGGCGGCCGGCCGGCGCGACGCGCAGCAGGCGCTGATCCTGCTCTTCCTCGCCTATACGCTCTGGATTCTCGTCGCGGTGTGGCGCTGTGCCGACGCGGCACCGCCGGGCCTGCGGGCCCTGGCCCGCAGCCTGACCGTCGCCTGGGCGGCGAACACCCTGCTGGTCGCCGGCTTCCTGCAGCTCGACCTGATCGCCGGCTACCTCAGGACGTGAGCGGCGCATTTGTTCCGCGGCGCTTCTGTTCCCCCACTTCGTCTTGCCCGGGCTTGACCCGGGCATCCACGGTTTTCCGCGGAGCTGCCGCTGCGGCATGGGTGGCCGGGTCAAGCCCGGCCACGACGGAAAGGCGCGGCGCGTCTGTTCCGCGGCGCGTCTGTTCCGCGGCGCTTCTGTTCCGCGGCGCTTCTGTTCCGCGGCGCTTCTGTTCCGCGGCGCTTCTGTTCCGCGGCGCTTCTGTTCCGCGGCGCTTCTGTTCCGCGGCGCTTCTGTT
>QOZS01000113.1 GCA_003576705.1 Desertibaculum subflavum | reverse complement strand
GCCGGAGCCGCCGAAGGTTCAGCCGACACCGCCGGAGCCCGCGCCGCCGCCGCCCAAGCCCGAGCCGGTCGTGGTGCCGGAGCCGGCCCCTGCGCCGCCGCCCGAGAAGAAGGTCGAGGCGCCGCCCCCGCCGCCCAAGCCGGCCCCCAAGCCGCCGGCGCCGCAGCCGGCGAAGCCGGCCTTCGACCCGAAGGCGCTCTCCGCCTTGCTGAACAAGCGCGTGCAGGACAGCGCGCCGCCGACGCCGCAGCAGGACACGCGGCCCAATCCGCAAACGCCGCCGGTGGTCGCCTCATCGCGCGGCTCGGGCGAGCCCTTGACGATCAGCGAGATCGACCTGATCCGGCGTCAGATCGAGCGCTGCTGGAATCCGCCGGTCGGTGCCAAGGATGCGCAGGACCTGGTGATCCGCGTGCGCGTGCAGCTCAATCCCGACGGCTCGCTGCGCCAGCCGCCCGATCTGCTGGACCGGCCGCGCGCCGATCCGTTCTGGGCCGCCGCCGCCGACAGCGTGCGCCGCGCCATCCTGCGCTGCACGCCGATCAAGGACCTGCCGCCCGGCAAGTACGAGCGCTGGCGCGACATCGAGTTCACATTCAATCCGAAGGACATGGTGGGATGATCCAGGCTTTCCGTCTGTTCGCCGTTCTGGCCGGCCTGTTGGCCTTCGTCGCGCCCGCGGCGGCGCAGCTTCGCATCGACATCAACCGCGGCACGATCGAGCCCTTGCCGATCGCGATCTCGGACTTCGATTCCGAGACGCCGGACGGCACCCAGATGGCGACCGATATCCCGCGCGTGATCCGCGCCAATCTGGAGCGCTCCGGCCTGTTCGCGCCGCTCGACCCGAAGGCGCATATCCAGCGCCCGGCGGATATGCGCACGCAGCCACGCTTCCAGGACTGGCGGGTGATCAAGGCGCAGGCGCTGGTGACGGGCAAGACCGAGCGCGTGCCGGACGGGCGCATCCGCGTCGAGTTCCGCCTGTGGGACGTCTATGCCGAGCAGCAGATGACCGGGCTCGCCTATTTCACCAACCCGGATAACTGGCGCCGCATCGCGCATCTGATCTCCGATCAGGTCTACAAGCGCCTGACCGGCGAGGAAGGCTATTTCGACACCCGCATCGTCTTCGTGTCGGAGACCGGGCCGGCGGCCAAGCGCGTCAAGCGCCTCGCCATCATGGATCAGGACAGCGAGAACCTGCGCTATCTGACCGACGGACGCTTCCTGGTGCTGACTCCGCGCTTCTCGCCGACCAACCAGGAGATCACTTACCTCTCCTACTTCAACGACAATCCGCGAGTCTATCTCTACAACATCGATACCGGTCGCCAGGAAGTCGTCGGCGACTTTCCCGGCATGACCTTCGCGCCGCGCTTCTCGCCCGACGGCAACACCATCGTCATGAGCATGGCGCGGGACGGCAACAGCGACATCTACACGATGGATTTGCGCACCCGCGCGATCAAGCGGCTGACCACCGATCCAGCGATCGACACCAGCCCGACCTTCTCGCCCGACGCGCGGCGCATTGCGTTCAACTCCGATCGCGGCGGCACCTCGCAGCTCTACACGATGGAGGCCGACGGCTCGAACCAGCGCCGCATCTCCTTCGGCGACGGCCGCTATTCCACCCCGGTCTGGTCGCCGCGCGGCGACCTGATCGCCTTCACCTTGCAGAAGGGCGGCAAGTTCTTCATCGGCGTGATGCGGACCGACGGCTCGGGCGACCGGCTCTTGACCGAAAGCTTCCTGGACGAGGGGCCGACCTGGGCGCCGAACGGCCGCGTGCTGATGTTCGGCCGCCAGACCCCGGGCGACGCCCAGGGCCGCGGCGGCCGTCAGCGCGTCATGTCGGTCGACCTCACCGGTCACAATTTGCGCGAGGTGGTAACCCAGACCGATGCCTCGGACCCGGCATGGTCGCCGCCGGCCCCCCTCAAGTAACTATAGTAGAGGGGGTTGCAAATCCGCCACAAAGCAAGAAAAGCGCAGCCCCCCCACCTTGTCGGGGCCGCAAGTCGGGCATATAGTCCGCGGGACTTTCGGCAACGAAATCAAACCGCCGCGCCCGAGCGGCAGTCCCGTGTCTGCGCGGTATCTGTCTTCCGAACAGCCTGACCCTTGGAGGGGATCAAGTAACATGCGTGTCTCGCTTGGCACCAAGCTCATCGCCCTGATCGCCGGCGGACTCTTGCTCGCAGCTTGCGAGAGCAAGCCTGCCGATTCCGGAGGCGCCGCGGGTGGCGGCACGCCGCCGGCTCGCCCGCAGGCGACCGCGCCGGCCACGCCGGCCGGCCCGACTCCCGGCAGCGCGCAGGATTTCATCCTGAATGTCGGCGACCGCGTGTTCTTCGACTTCGACAAGTACGACCTGAAGCCGGCCGCGCAGGCGACCTTGGCGCGTCAGGCGACCTGGTTGAAGCAATACGCCAACCGCACCATCACCGTCGAAGGCCATGCCGACGAGCGCGGCACCCGCGAGTACAACCTCGCGCTGGGCGAGCGGCGCGCCAATTCGGTGAAGAACTACCTGATCAGCCAGGGCGTGGCGGCGAATCGGGTGAAGACCATCTCGTACGGCAAGGAGCGCCCGGTCGCGCTCGGCCATAACGAGGCGGCCTGGTCGCAGAACCGCCGCGGCGTCACCGTCGTCAACTGATCTGGCCCGGCGCCTCGGCGCCGGTCCCGCAGGCGAAATCGGCGCCCGTCTCTTGCCGGAGACGGGCGCCGAAGCTTTTTCCGCTGTCGCGCGTTTCCCCTGTCTCGCACGTGGTCCGGGGCACAGCTTGTCACAGGGCCGTGTCCATATTCCGCCTTGTTTGCGGCGCGAATCGGTCATTCTGATCCGCGCTACTGCTGACCGCCCGTCTCTGGGGGAAGCAAGAACGGACTGATGATGGAACGCATGATGTACCGACTGAAATCGTCGATCGGCCTCGGACTGCTGGTCGGGGCTCTAGCTCTCGCCGGCTGCGAAAGCACGCCGGAATCCACCACCGGCGCCGGCGGCGCCGGCAGCTTCGGCTCCAGCCCGTCCCAGGCCGCGCCGGCCGGGGCCGGCGGCCAGGTCGGCAGCGCGCCGATCGGCGGCGCCGGGGTAGGCGGGCCCAACCTCGCCGCCGCGGGGATCTCCGATACCGTGCTGTTCGGCTTCGACCAGTACGATCTTTCCGCCCAGGCGCGCGCCACGCTCGACCGCCAGGCGGCCTGGCTGCGGCAGAATGCGCAGCGCGCCATCACCATCGAGGGCCATGCCGACGAGCGTGGCACGCGCGAATACAATCTCGCGCTGGGCGAGCGGCGCGCCAATGCGGTGAAGACCTATCTGGTCACGCTGGGCGTGCCGGCCAACCGCATCCGCACCTTGTCCTACGGCAAGGAGCGTCCGGTCGCGGTCGGGGCCAGCGAGGCGGCCTGGGCGCAGAACCGCCGCGGCGTCACGGTGGTGAATTGACGGGATGAACCGATGGGCGGCGCGCCTGCCGCCGCGTGGCGGGCGCGCTTCCTTATTGGCGCCTTGATTGCTAGCTAGGAGCGGCGAACGATTCGGTCGGATCCGCTCCGGCAGCGTTCGTCGGGAGAGATCGCGATGCGCCTCGCTATCGTCGGCTGTTGCCTTGCCCTCATGACGGCGGCCCTGCCCGCCGCCGCGCAGGATGTGCGCGTGCTGCAGGACCGCATCCAGCGGCTGGAAGGCGAACTCGTCCAGCTGCAGCGCCAGGTCTATCGCGGGGGCAGCACCGCGCCGGCGTCCGGCGCGGCCGTCGTTACCGGCGACCAGGGCAGCGCGATCGGCACCCTGCTGGTGCGCCTCGATCAGCTGGAAGGCCAGATCCGCGACCTGACCGGGCGCATCGAGCAGTCGGAATTCCGCAACCAGCAGACCCAGGCGCGCCTCGACAAGCTGGTCGAGGATGTCGATTTCCGCTTGAGCGCGCTGGAGAAGGGCGGCCGTGCCGAAGGCGGCGCAGTGCCGCCGCAGCCTGGCGCCGCCACCGGCGCGCCGCAGAACACGTTGCCGCCCGGCACCACGCCAGGGCCCGGCGCGCCGCCGGGCTTTCTCGGCCAGCCCCGGCCGCAGCCGCAACAGCAGGCCGCGCTGCCGCCGCCGTCGTCCCAGGGGAAGTTGCCCGACGGTACGCCCCAGGAGCGCTACAATTATGCCGTCAAGCTGTTGCAGCAGGGCGATTACGGCGATGCCGAATCGGCGCTGAACGAGTTCCTGACCGCGCATCCGAAGGATCCGCTCGCCGCCAACGCGCAGTACTGGGTCGGCGAGACCTTCTTCGTGCGCACGCAATACGACCGCGCGGCGCAGGCCTTCCTCGCCGGCTACCAGAAATATCCGAAGAGCCCGAAGGCGCCGGACAGCCTGCTCAAGCTCGCCATGAGCCTGACCAACCTGAACCAGAAGAAGGAAGCCTGCGCGGTGCTGCAGCAGCTCTCGACCGAGTTCCCCTCGGCCGATGCCTCGGTGAAGCAGGGCGCCACCCGCGAGCGCCAGCGCGCCGGCTGCCGCTGACGGAAAGGCCACGGGGGAAGCGACGACCGACCGCGCGCTCAGCGAGGCCGAGTTCGCCCGCCTGATGGCGGCGCTCGGCGCTTTTCCGGGCCATCCCGATCTCGCGGTCGCCGTTTCCGGCGGCGCCGACAGCCTGGCGCTCGTGCTGCTGGCGCAGGGGTGGACGGCGGCCCAGGGCGGGCGCCTGCTGGCGCTCACCGTCGACCACGGGCTCCGGCCGGAAGCGGCGCGCGAAGCGCTGCAGGTCAAGCGCTGGCTCGCCGCCCGCGGCGTCGCGCACCGCACGCTCCGCTGGCGCGGGCCCAAACCGAAGGCGAATCTGGCCGCCGCGGCGCGCGAAGCGCGCTATGCGCTGCTCTTCGCCGCCTGCCGCCGGGCGCGGTTCCGGGCGCTGGCGGTGGCGCATCACCGGGAAGACCAGGCCGAGACCTTCCTGCTCCGGCTCGGTCGCGGCAGCGGCGTGGACGGCCTCGCCGCCATGGCGCCGGTGAGCGAGCGCGACGGCATCGCGCTGCTCCGTCCCCTGCTCGACATGCCGCGCGACCGCCTGCGTGCCGCGCTGGCCGCGGCCGGCCAGGACTGGATCGAGGATCCGGGCAATGCCGATCCCGCCCGCGCCCGCACGGCGGTGCGGGCGCTCTTGCCGGCGCTCGCCGCCGCCGGCCTGCCGCCGGTGCGCATCGCGGCCACCGCCGCGCGCATGC
>QOZS01000112.1 GCA_003576705.1 Desertibaculum subflavum | reverse complement strand
CAAGCACTTCAGGCGCATCGCCACACGCTTCGACAAGCTCGCCCGAAACTACCTTGCCGCCATCACCATCGCCGCAGCACGCCTCTGGGCCAGAGATTATGAGTCCACGACCTAGCCGCCGCCCTCGCCGAAGCCGGGATAGAGGCTCATGCCGCCATCGACGATCAGCGTCGTGCCGGTGACGTAGTCGCTGTCGTCCGAGGCCAGCCACAGCACGGCCTTCGCAATGTCGTCGGGCGCGCCGATGCGGCCGTAAGGAACCAGGGTCAGCAGATCGGTCAGCGCCGCATCGGATTCCCAGGCGGCGCGGTTGATCGGCGTGCGAACGGCGCCCGGCGCGATGCCGTTGACGCGGATGCGCCGGCCGGCGAATTCCTGCGCCAGCGTCTGCACCAGAAGCTTCACCCCGCCCTTGGAAGCCGCATAGTTGGCATGCCCGGCCCAGGGAATGTGCTCGTGCACGGAGGAGATGCAGACGATCTTGCCGGCGGCAGGTGAGCGCTCGCGCTCCACGCCGCGACGCAGGAACTCGCGGATCGCCGCGCGGGCGCAGAGGAACTGGCCGGTCAGGTTGACGTCGAGCACCGTGCGCCAGTCGGCCAGGGAAAGCTGGTCGGTCGGCGCGTCGCGCTGCAGGCCGGCATTGTTGACCAGGATGTGCAGCGTGCCGAAGCGCTCGATCACCCGCGCGAACATCGCCTGCACCGCCGCCTCGTTGGAGACGTCCGCGGATTCGGCAACGGCCGTGCCGCCGCGGCGGCGGATCTCGTCGACCACGTCGACCGGACTGTCGGCCGGGCCGCGATGGTTCACCACCACCGCGGCCCCCGCTTCGGCCAGCGCGAGCGCGGTGGCCCGACCGATGCCGGAGGCGGCACCGGTCACCAGCGCGATCTGGCCGGAGAGATCATAACGGGGCATCGTTGCCGGAACGGCGCCGGCCCGGCCCGGGTTCCCGGCCAGATTGACGCGGCCATCCCCGCAGGCGAGGCTCGGTCCCACCCCGGCGAGAAGGATCTGCCCCATGGCCGACGACAGCGAAGCCCTGCTGGAGGCGATCGTCGGCATGCTGAGCCCGCTGCTGCAGGCGCTGCAGGCGCTGGAATTCGCCGCACGGAACCTGCATCCGCCGCGGCTGCGCGAGCTGGTCGACGCCATCGCCGATCGCGATGTCGAGCTGCGCGAAGGCCTGGCGGCGTTCCGTGCCGCAGACTGGCCGGAACATCTGGCGGATTTCCGCGACCAGGTCGAAGGCGCGGCGGATGCCGTCATCCAGGCCTTCGATGGCCTGCGCGCCGCCCCGGACGATCCGAATGCCGCCATCGCTGCCTATCGGGCGCTGCGCCACTATGCCCGCGCAGCGGAGACGCTCTATCCCCTCGCCCGCCTGTTCCGTCCGGTCAGCCAGTTCTTCCTGGAGAATGCGGCGCGCCACGACGAGGACAAGATCGACCGCCTCGCCGCCGACGCCCGGCCGGGCATCCGGACCGGCGTGCTGCACGGCAACAACGATCCCGGCCAGCGCGGCGGCTTCTCGGTCTACGTGCCGGAGGATTACGACGGGATGCGGCCGGTGCCGCTCGTCATGGCATTGCATGGCGGCAGCGGCCATGGCCGTGGCTTTCTGTGGACCTGGCTGCGGGAGGCACGCACACGTGGGCCGATCCTGGTCAGCCCGACCGCGACGGGCAGCACCTGGTCGCTGATGGAGCCGGAGGTCGACAGCCAACATCTCGAGCGCGTGCTCGGCCTGGTGCGCGAGCGCTGGAACGTCGACACGTCGCGCCTGCTGCTCACCGGCATGAGCGATGGCGGCACCTTCGCCTATGTCTCCGGCCTGCAGTCCAGCTCGCCGTTCACCCATCTGGCGCCGATTTCGGCGAGCTTCCACCCGATGCTCTTGAGCTTCATGGACCCGGTGCGCCTGATCGGCCTGCCGATCCACATCGTGCACGGCGCGCTCGACTGGATGTTCCCGGCCGAGATGGCGCGCGGCGCCGAAGCGGCGCTGAAGGCCGCCGGCGCCGAAGTCACCTACCGGGAAGTCGCCGACCTCTCGCACACCTACCCGCGCGAGATGAACGCGGCGATCCTGGACTGGTTTCTGCGCCGCGACTGATGCCGCCGCTAACCATCTCGCCGGAGCCGTTCACCATGAATCCATCTTCACGCGGCGTGAACAGCGGACTAAAGCAGCGCGATGGCGAATGCCCTTCGGGATGACCCGACCGTGTCCGAGCGGTTGCAGCGGCGCGAGCGCTGGACGGAGGCGTTGGTCGCGGGCGGGCGCGACGAGATCGATGCCGCCTTCCGGGCCGGCGGTGCGGCGGCGCCGCGCTTTGCCTGGAATCCCGGTGCCGACGATCTGGAGGCCGATGCCTGCCGGTTTCTGCTGCGCTATTGGCACGGCCTGCGTGGCGACAAGGACGTCGCCCCCGCCGCCGCGATCGATCCGGCGGCCATGCGGCCCGCCCTCGGCTATGTGTTGCTGCTCGACGTGATCGAGGAAGGTGCCGATTTCCGCTATCGGCTGTACGGCAGCCTGGTGACCAGCGTTTCCAGTCGCGACATGACCGGCCGGCTCATGTCGGAGCATCACGCCAGCGACTATGTGGTAGATTTCACTATCGCCTGCGGCCGCGCGGGGCTCAGACGGCGGCTGCCGCTCTGCACCATGCGGTTCCCGGCAGGCACCGAGTACACGCGCGCCTGGGAACGCCTGCAGCTGCCGCTCGCCGGCCCCGACGGTTCCATCACCAGGCTGCTGATCGGCAACGTGCCGACGGATCATTCCGGCGGCGTGCTGCGGCCGAGATTCTGAACCGGCCTAGGCCCGGTGGCTGAACCTGGCGCGCGTGGCATCCCGGGTCAGCTGGCGGAAGGCCTCGCCGCTCATATGCACCAGCGTCTGGTGATCGCCGCCTTCGAACCAGATGTCGCGCGCACCGTCGAGCGCGTCGTCCAGCACCATCGGCAAGCCGTAGGGCATACCGATCGCCGGCACCGCGCCGACCTCGCAATCCTTGAACAGGCCGGCGACCTCGTCTTCGGTGGCAAGGCCGAGGCGGCGGTCGAGCACATCCTGCAGGGTGCCGAGCTCGACCCGGTGCGTGCTCGGCACCACCGCCAGCAGATAGCCCATCTCGTGATGCACCACGACGGCCTTGGCCATGCACTCGCTCGGCACATGCGCGGCATGGGCCGATTGCATCGCCGTCAGGGTGCGGGGATGCGCCACCAGATCGCAGGCGACATGCTGGTCTTCGAGATAGTGCTTGAGCCGATCCGCGACATGCATCGGAGCCTCCCTTGAGCCGGTGAAGGGAAACGTCGGTCGACGGGGGAATTCTCCGCCCGCGCGGCCCCGGCTGTCAAACCGGCGGCGGATTGGTTGCGTCCGGCCCTCACAGCGGACGGCGCATGAACATCCGCTGCGTCTCGTCCAGCCCGCGGGCGATGTTGTCGGCCCGCACCGCGCGCAGGCCCGGCGTCAGCTCGCCTTCCGCCATCTCGACGAAGCCGAGGCGTAGATAATAGGGCCCGTTCCACGGCACGTGGCGGAAGGTGGAGAGCGTGAGCGCGGCAAGGCCCAGCGCTGCCGCGCGCCGCCCGGCTTCTTCGAGCAGCGCGGCGCCGAGGCGCCGGCCTGCATGCGCCGGCAGGACGTCAACCTCCTCGATATAGGCCGCGCCGTCGAGCGGGCGGAACACGGTGAAGCCGATGGGCTCGTCATCGGTCATCACCGCGACGATCAGGCCCCGGCTCGCCACGCGCGCGGCGAGGATGCCGAGAGGAATCGGATCGCCCGCCGCGACCGTCGTCATGCCGATCGCGGCATAGCGCGAGGCGGCGGCGAGCTCGATCGCCTGGATCAGCGAACATTCGTCCGGCCGTGCATCGCGAAGCGTCGTCATCGCGGGATCGATAGCCGCTTTTGGCGGCCGCCGCCACGACGGCTCTCACCGCCCGGCTGCAGCCTGGCGGGGCGGCGCGACCGGGACATGATGGAGGGCCCCGACCAGGCGGGGCCCTCGCAGGGGAACGACCCCGAAGCTAAGTCCGCGCGGACCGCCGGTCCGCAGCGGCTATTGCAGCGTGGTCTTGCCGGCGGCCGCCTTGGCCGGCGGCGCGCTCATCTCGACGAGCTGCCGGGCACATGCCTCCGCCGCGCCGCTCACCGGCCCTTCGGTGCCGGGCAGCGTCACCCAGCCGCCCTTCTCGACGAAATCGTTGCGCTGCCAGATGCCGGTCTCTTTCAGCTTCGCCAGCTGGATGCCGGCATCCGCGGCGCCCATGAAGCGGCTGATGCATGCCGCCGCCGTCAGCTCGGCGCGCGCCGTCGCCCCCGCGTTATAGGCGAGGCCGCTCGCCGTGCCCCCGGTGACCCAGCCGCCCCAGCTGAAGCCGACGATCATGGTAAGGGCCGCGCAGCCCGCGCCAAACCAGACCGCAGCCGCCTTGGTCGGCCGGTATTCCTGCCAGCGTTGCGACAAAGTGCGTTCGTTTGCCATCGTGATGGCCTCCTGTCAGACGTGTTTCTTGTTTTCGGGCCGTCGAGGGCGGCGCATGCGGCGCCGTTCTCGGCGGTTCTGGACGCGCATTCCGCATCGTCTCGGTCGGACAGCAAGTCCGCCGGGCCCAGATCGGATTTCGCGAGAGTGCGGTGCGCGGACAGTCCCGGGACACCTGCAGAAAGCAATATAGCGCGCTTTGCGGCGGGATTGATACAAGCACCCGAATATCGCGCGGCGCGGGATAACGCCGCTCAGCCGCTCAGCACATGCATCGCCGTGTTGGCGCGGCGCAGGCGGTCGGCCAGCAGGCGGCCGACCGCGAGCAGCAGCTTGGCGTGGATGTCGGGATGGCGTGTCGCCAGCATGGCGAAGCGGGTCGCCTTCAGTTTCAGCACCGTCACCGGCCCTGCCGCCACCACATCGGCGGTGCGCGCCCGGTCGCCGAGCAGGGCGAGCTCGCCGAAGGCGTTGCCCGCCTGATGGTGCCGAGGCGGATGCGCTGCGCCGGCCTGGAATGCGGGCTCGCCGACGGCGGCGCGCCGCGCGAAGCCCGCTGCTGAAAAGTTCGGCAGATTTGCTCAAGCGGCAGCCCCCGCGGGAAAGCGCAGCTGACAAGGCGCTGAAGACCGAAATACTTAATTGTATAGAAAGGCAATTTGTGATACGATATACTTGTCTTTGAACCATGACGAGATTAGTGCTTTTGCATACCCTGCCCGTGGGCACCAGGCCGGCCCCAAAGCTGAGCCCTGCGGAACGGATGCGCCGCACGGGAGCAGCTACGCGGAACAGATACGCCGCGGAACAGGCGTGTCAGGGAACAGATGCGCCGACCGCTTCCCGTCGTGGCCGGGCTTGGCCCGGCCATCCACGCCTCTCCGCCTGCGTCATGGGTACCCGGATCGAGCCCGGGTACGACGAGCTGGGGGAACAAACACGCCGCGGAAC
>QOZS01000111.1 GCA_003576705.1 Desertibaculum subflavum | reverse complement strand
CGCCGCCGAGCACGGCCGAGCTGCTGGCGCCCGGCCTGACCCCGCCGGCGCTGGGCGGGCCGGCCCGCGTCGCGCTGCTGCTGCCGCTCTCCGGCCCGCAGGCGGCGATCGGCCGCATGATGCTGGACGCCGCGCATCTCGCTTTGGTCGAGACCGGCAGCCAGGACATCGTGCTGCTGCCGCGCGACACCGAAAGCCGGCCGGAACGCGCCGCCGAGGCGGCGCGCGAAGCGATGGCGGCTGGCGCCGGCATCGTGCTCGGCCCGCTGCTCGCCGCCGAGGTGCGCGCCGTCGGCGAGGCGACGCGGCCGTCCGGCATTCCGGTGATCGGCTTCTCGACCGACCGCAGCGTGGCCGGCAACGGCGTCTACCTGATCGGCTTCACGCCGGAGGAGCAGATCACCCAGGTGGTGCGCTTCGCCGCCGGCCGCGAGATCACCCAGTTCGCCGCGCTGGCGCCGGAGACGCCCTATGGCGAGGCGACGCTGGCGGCCTATCGCCAGGCGATCGCCGATGCCGGCGCGACGCTGGTGCAGGTCGAGACCTTCGCGCCGGGCACGCCGGACCTGACGCCTGTCGTGAAGCGGCTCGCCGATTACGACCGCCGGCATGCCGAGCTGCAGCGGGTGAAGCGCGAGCTTGCCGCCCGCGCCGACGAGGAGGCGCAGCGGGAGCTCCGCCGCATCGCCCGCGCCGACACCTACGGAGAGCTGTCCTACCAGGCCGTGCTGCTGCCGGAAGGCGGGCAGGCGCTGCGCAACCTGGCGCCGCTGCTGCCCTATTACGACATCGATCCGGCCAATGTGCGCTTCCTCGGCACCGGCCTGTGGGACGAGCCGGGCCTCGGCAAGGAGCCGGCGCTGATCGGCGGCTGGTTCGCCGGCGTGCCGCCGGAGCTCGCCGACGCCTTCGTCCGCCGCTTCGACCAGGCCTTCGGCCGAAGGCCGCCGCGCATCGCCTCGCTCGCCTATGACGCGGTGGCGCTCGCCGCCGTGCTGGCGAAGAGCCGCCGGGCGGATGCCTTCAGCGTGACGGCGCTGGAAAGCCCGGACGGCTTTGCCGGCTTCAACGGCATCTTCCGGCTGACACCCGGCGGCGTGGCCGAGCGCGGGCTCGCCATCCTGGAGGTGACGGCGGGCGGCTTCCGCGTCGTCCGCCCGGCGCCGCAGAGCTTCCAGGCGATCGGGCAGTAGCGCGGTCGGGCCGCAAGCGCGGCGACGCCTTGATCCTGGTCAGGGATCCGCACGTCGCGCCGGGCTATCGGAGACCCCGATGACGACAGCCGGCACCCACGCGAGCGAACGGGCATGGCACGCCGCGGAGGCCGGCGAGGCGCTGGCGGCCTTCTCGGCGTCGCCCGAGGGCCTGAGCGCCGACGAAGCGGCGCGCCGGCTTGCCGCGCACGGGCCGAACCGCCTGCCGGCCGCGCCGCGCCGCGGCATGCTCCGGCGGCTGCTGGCACAGTTCGACAACCTGCTGATCCATGTGCTGCTCGGCTCGGCGCTGCTGTCGTTCCTGCTGGACCATGCGGTCGATGCCCTGGTCATCCTCGGCGTCGTGGTGCTCAACGCGGCGATCGGCTTCATCCAGGAGGGCCGCGCCGAGCAGGCGCTGGACGCCATCCGCGGCATGATCGATCCCAAGGCGGCGGCGCTGCGCGCCGGCCGCCGCGCGACCGTGCCGGCGGAGGCGCTGGTGCCCGGCGATATCGTGCTGCTCGAGGCAGGCGATCGCGTGCCGGCCGACCTGAGGCTGATCCGGGCGCGCAATCTCAGGATCGAGGAGGCGGTCCTGACCGGGGAATCGGTCGCGGTGGAAAAATCGGTCGCACCGGTCGCCGCCGACGCCGCGCTGGGCGACCGGGCCCCGATGGCGTTCTCCGGCACCTTCGTCACCGCGGGCCAGGGCATCGGCGTCGCCGTCGCCACCGGGCCGGGGACCGAGCTCGGCCGCATCGGCGCTCTGCTCGGCACCGTCGAGACCCTGCGGACGCCGCTGATCCAGCAGATGGACCGCTTCGCCAAGCAGGTAACGGCGGCGACCCTCGGCGTCGCGGTGCTGGCCTTCCTGTTCGCCTGGCTCGCGCGCGGCTACCCGCTGGCCGATGCCTTCATGACCGTGGTCGGGCTGGCTGTGGCGGCGATCCCGGAAGGCCTGCCGGCCATCATGACGATCACGCTGGCGATCGGCGTCAGCCGCATGGCGGCGCGCAACGCCATCGTCCGCCAGTTGCCGGCAGTGGAGACGTTGGGCTCCGTCTCGGTGATCTGCTCCGACAAGACCGGCACCCTGACGCGGAACGAAATGACCGCGCGGGCGCTGGTCACCGCCGATGGTGCCTACGAAGTGGCCGGGATCGGCTACGCGCCGGAGGGCGCGATCAGCACGGCCGGCACGGAGATCGAACCGGAGCAGAGCGGCGTCGCGATCGAGCTGATGCGCGCGGCCCTGCTCTGCAACGATGCCGAGATCCGGGAGACGCCGGCCGGATGGGCGGTGGACGGCGACCCCATGGAGGGCGCGCTGGTGGCGCTGGCGATGAAGGCCGGCATCGACCCGCTGCTGACCCGCCGCCAGCTGCCGCGCAGCGACGAGATCCCGTTCGACGCGCAGCACCGTTTCATGGCCACGTTGCATCATGGCCACGGCGACGACCGCTTCATCCTGATCAAAGGGGCGCCGGAGCGCATCCTGGAAATGTGCACGCAGGAGCGGCGGGCCGGCGGCGACCGCCCGATCGATGCGGAGGCCTGGCGCCGCGCCGGCAACCGGCTGGCGGCACAGGGCCAGCGCATGCTGGGTTTCGCCGTCAAGGCCGCGCGTCACGGCCAGAGCGAGCTGACGTTCCGGGATGTGGAAAGCGGCGCGATCCTGCTCGGGCTGATCGGCTTCATCGATCCGCCGCGGCCCGAGGCGATCGACGCCATCGCGGATTGCAGGTCGGCCGGCATCCGCGTCGTGATGATCACCGGCGACCATGCGGTCACCGCGCGCGAGATCGCCCGCCAGCTCGGCATTGCCGCAGAGCCCCAGGTGATGACCGGACAGGCGCTGGGGCTGATCGACGACGACGATTTGAGGCGCTGCGTGCGGACGACCGACGTCTTCGCCCGTACGACGCCTGAGCACAAGCTGCGCCTGGTGCAGGCGCTGCAGGCCGAAGGCCTGACGGTCGCCATGACCGGCGACGGGGTCAACGACGCCCCGGCGCTGAAGCGTGCCGATGTCGGCGTCGCCATGGGCCGGAAGGGCAGCGAAGCAGCCAAGCAGGCCGCCGAGATGGTGCTGGCCGACGACAACTTCGCCTCGATCGTCGCCGCCGTGCGCGAGGGCCGCACCGTCTACGACAACATCCTCAAGGTGATCGGCTGGACTCTGCCGACCAATGGCGGCGAGGCGCTGACCATCGTGCTCGCACTGGCGCTCGGCTTCACCTTGCCGGTGACCCCGGTGCAGATCCTGTGGATCAACATGGTGACGGCGGTGGCGCTCGGCCTGACGCTCGCTTTCGAGCCGAACGAGGACGGCAGCATGAGACGGCCGCCGCGGCCGCGCGACGCGCCGATCCTGTCGGCCGATCTGGTCTGGCGCATCGCCTTCGTCTCGGTGCTGTTCGTGGCCGGGGCCTTCGGCATGTTCTTCTGGGCCGAGACGCGCGGGCGCTCGCTGGAGGAAGCCCGCACCCTGGTGGTCAATACCATCGTCGCGATGGAGATCTTCTATCTGTTCAGCGTCCGCTACGTGCACGGCACTTCGCTGACCTGGCGAGGCGTGCTGGGCACGCCGGCGGTGCTGCTCGGCGTCGCCTGCACCGCGTTGGCGCAGGCGGCATTCACCTATCTGCCGGGCATGGACAAGGTCTTCGGCACCCGGCCGATCGGGCCGGTCGACGGTGCCGCGGTGATGGGCGTCGGGGTCGCCCTGCTTCTTGCGGTCGAGATCGAAAAGCGGATCCGGCAGAACATCACGCGCCCGGCGGCGACGCCGTGACGCGAGCGGGAGACGGCGCGGCCTACGCCGCCATGGCGTAGACGCCGCGCTGGCCGGGCATCGGCTTGAAGCGCTCCGAGATGCCGAGCACGGTCTCGGCGCCGCCGAGGAACAGCACGCCGTCCTGCGGCATCTGGCGCGAGATCTTGTCCAGCACCTGGGTCTTGGTCTGCTGGTCGAAATAGATCAGCACGTTGCGGCAGAACACGACGTCGAACTGGCCGAGCGAGCCGAGATCGTCGAGCAGATTGATCTGCCGGTACTGCACCATGGAGCGCAGGTCGGCGTTGATCTGCCACATCTCGTTCTTCTGCGCGAAATTCTTCAGCAGCAGCTGGATCGGCAGGCCGCGCTGCACCTCGAACTGGCTGTAGAGGCCGTTGCGGGCGCGGTCCAGCACGTCGGTCGACAGGTCGGTGCCGACGATCTCGATCTTCCAGCCGGCGAGCTTGGCCGCCTCGTCCTTCAGGATCATGGCGATCGAATAGGGCTCCTGCCCGGTCGAGCAGGCGGCACACCAGATGCGGATCTGCTTCCTGGCGGCGCGCGATTGCAGCAGGAAGGGCAGCGTCTCCTTCTGCAGCACCTCGAAGGGCTTGTTGTCGCGGAAGAAGAAGCTCTCGTTGGTCGTCATCGCCTCGACGACCTCGCGGAGAAGCTTGTCGTCGCCGCCGGTGCGCAACTTGCCGATCAGCGCCTCCAGCGTGCCGTGACCGTGCTTGCGCGCCACCGGCACCAGCCGGCTCTCCAGCAGGTAGACCTTGTCCTTGGACACGATCAGGCCGGACTTCTGCTTCAACAGGCCGGCGATGAAGTCGAAATCCCACGGGTTCATAGCCCGGCTCCTGACATGAAGCGCATCACCGTCGGTCCGACGTCGGCGAGCGGCAGCACCGCCGCGCACAGCCCTGCGGTCGCCACCGCGCCCGGCATGCCCCAGACGACCGATGTCGCCTCGTCCTGGGCGATCAGCGTGCCGCCGGCCTCGATCAGCGCCTTGCTGCCCTTGAGGCCGTCCTGCCCCATGCCCGTCAGCATCACCGCGAGCAGCTGGCCGCCATAGGCCTCCGACAGGCTGCGCAGCATCGGATCGACGGCCGGGCGGCAGAAGCTCTCCGGCGGGTTCTGGTTCAGGCGAACGACCTTGGCGCCGCCTTCGACGGCGACGGTCATGTGCCAGTCGCCCGGCGCCAGGTAGACCTGTCCGTCGCGCACCGGCTCGCCGTCCTTCGCCTCGCGGCACGGCACCCCGCCGATGCGCGTCAGGTGCTCGGCCAGGATGGTGGTGAAGGTGGCCGGCATGTGCTGGGTGATGAAGATCGGCTGGCGGATCTGGCCCTTCAGCAGCTGGAACAGCTGGAACAGCGCCTGCGGGCCGCCGGTGGAGGAGCCGATGGCGAGCGCCCGGGGCGGCATTCTGCTGGCTGCCCGCAGCACGATCCTGGCCGGCTTGGGCGGCGCGGCCAGCGGGCGCGCGGCGCGCGGCGTCTGGTTCGGCCGGCGGCGGGCGGCGCGCGGC
>QOZS01000110.1:2500-5608 GCA_003576705.1 Desertibaculum subflavum | reverse complement strand
TGGTTGCGGGGACAGGATTTGAACCTGTGACCTTCAGGTTATGAGCCTGACGAGCTACCGGGCTGCTCCACCCCGCGGGAGGTGGTTGGTCGTGAGGGGAGGTTGCGGTTTGGTGTGTGGTCTGTCCTTGGAAAGCCTGGCGGCGACCTACTCTTCCACGCCTTGAGACGCAGTACCATTGGCGCTGAGGGATTTCACGGCCGAGTTCGGGATGGGATCGGGTGTTGGGGCCCTCGCCATGGCCACCAGGCTGTCGGAGGACAGATGGGTTGTTGCGGGAGTGATCCTGATTGGGTGACGCGTATGCGGTGAGGTGTGTGTGTTTGCCTGGTCTGCAGCTGTGTCTGTATCTGTGACCGTGCATGTAGGTATCGAGCTCTATCGAGCGATTAGGACCGGTCAGCTTCATGCGTTGCCGCACTTCCACATCCGGCCTATCGACGTGGTGGTCTTCCACGGCTCTTAGGGATGCCTGGTCTTGAGGGGGGCTTCCCGCTTAGATGCTTTCAGCGGTTATCCCGTCCGTGCTTAGCTACCCGGCTATGCCGCTGGCGCGACAACCGGTCCACCGGAGGCACGTCCACCCCGGTCCTCTCGTACTAAGGGCAGCTCCTCTCAAGCATCCTGCGCCCGCGGCAGATAGGGACCGAACTGTCTCACGACGTTCTAAACCCAGCTCACGTACCACTTTAATCGGCGAACAGCCGAACCCTTGGGACCTGCTCCAGCCCCAGGATGTGATGAGCCGACATCGAGGTGCCAAACGATGCCGTCGATATGGACTCTTGGGCATCATCAGCCTGTTATCCCCGGCGTACCTTTTATCCGTTGAGCGATGGCCCTTCCACGCGGGACCACCGGATCACTATGACCGACTTTCGTCTCTGCTCGACTTGTCTGTCTCGCAGTCAGGCAGGCTTGTGCCATTGCACTCGACGGCTGATGTCCGACCAGCCTGAGCCTACCATCGCGCGCCTCCGTTACTCTTTGGGAGGCGACCGCCCCAGTCAAACTGCCCGCCATGCAAGGTCCCGGCTCCGGCTAACGGAGCTCGGTTAGAGGCCAAAAACCAAAAGGGCGGTATTTCAAGGGTACCTCCACGACGGCTGGCGCCGCCGCTTCATAGGCTCCCGCCTATCCTACACATCCGGTTCCTGGCACCATTGCAAAGCTGCAGTAAAGGTGCACGGGGTCTTTCCGTCTGACCGCGGGTACTCCGCATCTTCACGGAGAGTTCAATTTCACCGAGCCGGTGTTGGAGACAGTGGGGAAGTCGTTACGCCATTCGTGCAGGTCGGAACTTACCCGACAAGGAATTTCGCTACCTTAGGACCGTTATAGTTACGGCCGCCGTTTACCGGGGCTTCGATTCGGAGCTTGCACCCCTCCTCTTAACCTTCCGGCACCGGGCAGGCGTCAGACCCTATACGTCGCCTCATCGGCTTCGCAGAGCCCTGTGTTTTTAGTAAACAGTCGCCACCCCCTGGTCTGTGCCGCCCCCCACTGGTTGCCCAATGAGAGGCACCCCTTCTCCCGAAGTTACGGGGTCAATTTGCCTAGTTCCTTCAACACCGTTCTCTCGAGCGCCTTGGTATACTCTACCCATCCACCTGTGTCGGTTTCGGGTACGGTCCATATGCTGGGGCTGTTTCCTGGACGAACTTGCGCCGCCCGGACAATCCAGTAAGTCCGAACAACACGCATCCGTCGTCACCTCCAGCGGGCCCAGGAATGTTGACCTGGTTCCCATCGGCTACGGCTCTCGCCCTCGCCTTAGGGGCCGGCTCACCCTGCGCGGATTGACCTTGCGCAGGAACCCTTGGATGTTCGGCGGGAGTGGTTCTCGCACTCCTTGCGTTACTCATGTCAGCATTCTCACTTCCGGCCGCTCCAGGACCCCTCACGGGTATCCCTTCACCGCAGACGGAACGCTCCGCTACCGCTTGCACTTGCGTGCAAACCCGCAGCTTCGGTGGGTGGCTTGAGCCCCGGTACATCTTCGGCGCAGGCTGGCTTGTCTAGACCAGTGAGCTATTACGCTTTCTTTAAAGGATGGCTGCTTCTAAGCCAACCTCCTGGTTGTCTTGGCCTTCCCACATCCTTTCCCACTTAGCCACCACTTGGGGACCTTAGCTGGCGGTCTGGGCTGTTTCCCTCTCGACCACGGACCTTAGCACCCGCAGTCTGCCTGCCGGACTGTACTCACCGGTATTCGGAGTTCGGTTGGGTTTGGTAAGCCTGTGGGGCCCCCTAGCCCATCCGGTGCTCTACCCCCGGCGGTAATCATCCGACGCTCTACCTAAATAGATTTCGCGGAGAACCAGCTATTTCCGAGTTTGATTGGCCTTTCACCCCTAGCCACAAGTCATCCCCTACTTTTTCAACAGGAGTGGGTTCGGTCCTCCAGTGCATGTTACTGCACCTTCAACCTGCTCATGGCTAGATCACCCGGTTTCGGGTCTCATCCGTGCAACTCAGTCGCCCTATTCAGACTCGCTTTCGCTCCGCCTCCACCTAACGGCTTAGGCTCGCTGCACAGACGAAGTCGCTGACCCATTATACAAAAGGTACGCCGTCAGCCTTGCGGCCTCCGACTGCTTGTAGGCATCCGGTTTCAGGTCTCTTTCACTCCCCTCGTCGGGGTGCTTTTCACCTTTCCCTCACGGTACTTGTGCACTATCGGTCACCGAGGAGTACTTAGGCTTGGAGGGTGGTCCCCCCGTCTTCAGGCAGGATTGCACGTGTCCCGCCCTACTCATGGACCGACGATCGGCTTACCCGTACGGGGCTGTCACCCGCTATGGCCGCCCTTTCCAGAGCGTTCCGGTTACCTCTCGTCGATCACTGGCCTGGTCCGCGTTCGCTCGCCACTACTAACGGAGTCTCTGTTGATGTCCTTTCCTCCAGGTACTGAGATGTTTCAGTTCCCCGGGTTCGCTTCCCGCACCTATGGATTCAGTGCGGGATGACCCTTGCGGGCCGGGTTGCCCCATTCGGATATCGCCGGATCAAAGCCTGCTCGCAGCTCCCCGACGCTTTTCGCAGCGTGCCACGTCCTTCATCGCCTCTCGGTGCCAAGGCATCCACCGAATGCCCTTATCGCGCTCG
>QOZS01000011.1 GCA_003576705.1 Desertibaculum subflavum | reverse complement strand
GAGGCTCAAGAGGCTCAACGGTCTCACGCCCTACGAACACATCTGCAAGACATGGGCGCACGAACCAGATCGATTCCGATACGATCCCACCCACCTCACATCGGGACTGAACACCTAGTGGGGCATGCGCGCCTGCGCCTCGGCGGCCAGCTTCTCGATCAGCTCGCCGGCCGGCATCTCGCGCATCAGCGCGACGGATTGGCCGGCCCAGAACGGCATGAAGGCGGATTGCACCTTGTCGTCGTCCACGCCCCAGATCGGCGCCAGCAGGCTCGCCTGCAGGGGAAAGGCGAGCGCGTCGGCGTCGGCGACCTCGTCGGTGAGGCGGCAGCGCAGTGCGCGGGCCGGACGTCCGGTGAAGACGCGCGTGATCCGGGTGTCCTCCGCCGTCGCGCCCAGCAGGGCCTTGCGATAGGCGGGCAGCATGGCCACTTCCGGGGTGCCGAGGAAGGCGGTCCCGATCTGCACGCCGCGGGCGCCCAGCGCGAAGGCTGCCGCGATGCCCCGCCCGTCGGCGATCCCGCCCGCCGCGATGACCGGAACCCGCACGGCATCGACGATCTGCGGCACCAGGGCGAAGGTGCCAATGGAACCGGCGCCGAGGTCGTCCGAGAAGGTGCCGCGATGTCCGCCGGCTTCGGCACCCTGCGCCACGATGATATCGGCGCCACGCCGCTCGAGGTCGCGCGCCTCGGCGACCGTCGTCGCGGAGCTGAGGATCAGCGAGCCGGCCGCCTTGATCCGTTGCACGGTCTCCGGCGCCGGCAGGCCGAACTGGAAGCTGACCACGCGCGGGCGCGCCTCCAGGACGGCCGCCAGCTGATCTTCGCTGAATGGCGGAAACAGCTCGTCAGGATCCGGCACCTGGCCGAGGTCCAGCTCCGCATAGTAGCCGGCGAGGCGGGCGCGCATGCGCTTGGTCGCGGCCGCGTCGACGGCCGGCCTGGCATGGACGAAAAAGTTGAGGTTGAAGGGACGATTGGTGGCCGCGCGGATATTGCCGATCTGCTCCCGGATCGCCTCGCCGGGCAAGGTACCGCAGCCGAGCGAGCCCAGGGCCCCTGCATTGCAGACGGCGGCGACCAGTTGCGGCGTGCTGGCGCCGCTCATCGGCGCTTGAACGATGGGGTGAGCGGTACCGAGAAGCTGCGCGACGCTGTTTTTCGGCCACATCGGAGCCCCCATGGCAGGACCCACGGCCGAATTCTACTCCCAGATCCCTGTCGTCACAAAGCCGGCGAGAGACCCGCAGCCGTCAGCGCAGTTCGACCCCGCGAGTTGCCGCCGCCTCGATGACGCGCGCGATCGCCGGCGTCTCCTCCGCCGGGCGGTCCTGGCGGGCGCGGGCAAACATGGTGGCGAAGGTTTCGCCGTCGCCGCGCGGCTCGTCGAGATCGACGCCACGGCGGATCAGCCCCTCGGCGACCTGCCAATGCTGATACGCCACGGCGTACATGGCGAGGCTCCAGTTGTCGGCGTCGCGGGCATGGATATCGGCACCGCGCGCCAGCAGCGCCTCGGCCGCATCGGCCCGGCGCAGGATCAGGCAGACGGCAAGGATGGGCGTACCCTGGCGGTCGCGCGCATCGGGATCGGCGCCCTGGTCGAGCAGGGCGGCAAAGCTCGCCGCGCTGCCGCGGAGCGCGGCGAAGATCGGCGGGTCGGCGCCCGCGGGCGCGTGGTTCGGATCGGCGCCGCCGCGCACCAGGTCCGGCGCCAGCGCCGGCAGGTAGACGACCGCCAGCTCGAACAGCGCGTTGTGCTCGGCATCCACGGCGCGCGGATCGACGCCGCCGGACGCGAGCAGACGGCGCGCCTCAGCCTCGTTGCCGGCCATGACGGCGCGGGCGAAATCGCGCGCCGGGCCGGCGGCGAAACCCTCCGCCACATCGCGCATGGAAGGCGCCGCATGACGCTCGGCGGCGTAGTCGAACGGCGCCCGCACCATGCCGTAGAGGCCGAGGACCAGCGGCGCCGCCGCAATGATCACGCCGGCGATGCGGAAGCCAGACCAGGCGAAGCCGAGCAGCGCCAGCAGGCCGGCCGCGAGCAGCGGCGCCGCCAGCATGATCGGCAGCAGCCACTTCATGCCTTCGCCCGCCGCATCGGTTCTGGGACTCAAGAATACGAACGCGATGCCGCCGGCAAAGGCGACGGCGTCCAGCGCCAGCAGGACGTAGAGCACGGTGCTGAGATGGGGCAGGGCCATCGGGCCGAGCCTAGCTCATTCCGGCGTGCTGCTGGACAGGTCAGTGCGCCTTGACCAGAATCGCGGCAATTCAAACAAGGGAGGCAACCATGCGGCATCAGCTGCCGGCCGGCATCGCCGGTTTCGCCATCGCCTTTGGTCTCGCGCTCTCGGCACAGGCCGAGCAGTGGCAGCTGAAGAAGCTGGTCCCCGGCTCGCATTTCCATGGCATTCACGGCATCAAGGTGGCGCCGGACGGCGCGCTGGTCGCGGGCTCGGTGGTCGGGCAGAGCGTCTATCGCATCGATCCCCGGAGCGGCACGGTGCGCACCCTGGTCGGTCCGCCGGAAGGCATGGCCGACGACGTCGCCTTCGCTGCCGACGGCACCATGGCCTGGACCGCCTTCCTGCTCGGCGATGTCTATTCCAAGAAGGGCGACGCGCCGTTCAGGAAGCTCGCCTCGGGGCTCCCCGGCATCAACTCGCTGGCCTGGCGGAAGGACGGCCGGCTCTACGCGACCCAGGTCTTCCTCGGCGACGCGCTCTACGAGATCGATCCCAAGGGCGAGAAGCCGGCCCGCAAGATCATGGAGGGCATGGGCGGGCTGAACAGCTTCGTGTTCGGCCCGGACGACAAGCTCTACGGCCCGCTCTGGTTCAAGGGCCAGGTGGTGCGCATCGATGTCGACACCGCGAAGATCGAAGTGGTGGCCGAGGGCTTCAAGATTCCGGCGGCGATCAAGCTGGACAGCAAGGGCGACATCTGGGTCGCCGACACCGCGCGCGGCCAGCTGGTCAAGGTCGACCGCAAGACCGGCGCCAAGAAGGTGGTGGCCTGGCTCAACACGTCGATCGACAATCTCGCCATCGGCCCGACCGACCGCGTCTTCGTCACCAACATGGCCGACAACGCGATCGAGGAGGTGAACCCGAAGACGGGTGCCGCGCGCACCATCGTCTCCGGCCGGCTCTCCATGCCGGGCGGGCTCGCCGTGGTGGCGGAGGGCGGCGCCGAGACTGTCTATGTCGCCGATCTCTTCGCCTACCGCTCCGTCGATACCGGAACCGGCAATGTGGCGACCCTGGCCCGCATGCATGCCGAAGGCACGGTGCTGGAATATCCCTTCAACGTGACGGCCAACGCGAAGCACGTCGTGCTGTCGAGCTGGTTCACCGGCACGGTGGAGATCCTCGACCGCAAGACCGGCGCCGTGATCGATATCTGGCACAACTTCAAGGCGCCGCATGACGCCGTCGAGCTGGCCGACGGCTCGGTCCTGGTGGCCGAGCTCGGCACCGGCAGCCTGGTCCAGGTGTCCGGCCGGCACGGCGACAACCGCAAGACCGTGGCCAAGGACCTCCCGGCCCCGTCGGCCTCGTGCTCGACGGCAATGCCGTCTACGTCACCGAGTCCGTGGCCGGCCTGCTCAGCCGGATCGATCTCGCGACCGGGGCGAAGACCGTGGTCGCGAAGGACCTGAAGCTGCCGGAAGGCATCGCCCGCGACGGCCAGGGCCGCCTCGTGGTGGCGGAATCCGCCGCCCGGCAGCTCACCCGCATCGACCCGAAGACCGGCAGGGCGGAGATCCTGGCCGGCAACCTGCCGATCGGCCTGAAGGGGACGCCCGGCGTGCCGCCGAGCTTCATTCCGACCGGTGTCGCGGTCGGGCCGTCCGGCACGATCTACTTCGCCTCCGACATCGAGAATGCGATCTACACGCTGACCGCCCGCCCATAGCGTTGTACAACGGATAATACATTTGTATGCTTGAATTTAACCTTTTGATATTTCTCTCTTAAAGGGCTGGTCGGCGCCCGTACCGCGGGCTGCGGACGCGTTGTTTCCCGCGGAGGCTGCATGGCCGAGGCGCGCGCGACGGATGGCCGGAGCTTCCTCACGGAACTGCCTCCCCGGCCGGGTGAGCACCGCATCGTCGTGGCGGTGGCCGCAGCCGCGCTGCTCGCCTTCCTCGCTCTGGTGCCGGTCGCGGCGCTGCCGATCGGCCGGGTCGAGGCCTTCATCCCGGCCTACCAGGCGGCGCTCGCGATCAACGATCTCGTCACCGCGATCCTGCTCTTCGGCCAGTTCAGCGTCGGCCGCCGGCGCGGCGTGCTGTGGCTCGCCAATGGCTATCTCTTCACCGCCGCGATGGTGGTGGTGCATGGCCTGAGCTTCCCCGACCTCGTCGTGCCGGGCAGCCTGATCGGCGGCGGCAGCCAGACTACCGCCTGGCTCTACATGTTCTGGCATGCCGGCCTGCCGCTCCTGGTGATCGCCGGCGCGCTCGGCGACGGCGTCCGCCTGCCGCAGGCCGGTCGCGCCATCGCCTGGAGCCTGCTCGCCGTCGCCGCCGCGGTGCTGGCGCTCAGCCAGGTGGCGACCGCGGGGCACGACTGGCTGCCGCCGATCATGCAGGGCAACCGCTACACGCCGCTGATGCTCTTCGTGGTCGGCGCCGTCTGGGCGCTCAGCGTCGGCGGGCTCGCCGCCGCCTGGACACGCCGGCGGCGCAGCGTGCTCGACCTCTGGCTGGTCGCGGTCATGGCGGCGTGGGTCGCCGATATCGGGCTCAGCGCCGTGTTCAACGCCGCGCGGTTCGATCTCGGCTTCTATGCCGGGCGCATCTTCGGGCTGTTCGCGGCGAGCTTCGTGCTGGTCGTGCTGCTGCTGGAGACGCGCCTGCTCTACACCCGCCTGGTGCGGCTCGCCGAGGCGGAGCGCGAGCGCGCCAACCGCCGTGCGGCGGCGCTGGCGCAGGCGAACCGCGCGCTGCGCGACAGCGAGGCGCGCCTGCAGGAGCTGAACGAGAGCCTCGAGCGGCGCGTTGCCGCCCGCACCGCCGAGCTGACCGCCGAGACGCTGGCGCGCGAGCACGCGCAGGAGGCTTTGCGCGAGACCCAGAAGCTCGAGGCGATCGGCCGCATCGCCGGCGGCATCGCGCACGACTTCAACAACCTGCTGACCGTGGTGCAGGGCAATGCCGGCCTGCTGCGCCGCACCCTGGCGGGCGAGCGCGACCGCGAGGCGGCGGAATCCATCCACCAGGCGGCCGAGCGCGGCGCCCGGCTGATCCGTCAGATCATGCTGTTCTCGCGCCGCCAGGCGCTGAACCCCGAGGTGATCGACCTCAATGCCCGCGCCCGCGACATGAGCGAGCTGCTGTCGCGCTCGCTGCGCGGCGACATCCGCCTGCTGGTCGACCTGCCGGCCGGGCTCTGGCCGGTCGAATGCGACGCGACCGAGCTCGATCTCGCTTTGATGAACCTCTGCGTCAACGCGCGCGACGCCATGCCCGGGGGCGGGCTCGTGCGCCTCGTTGCCGAGAACCGGGTGATCGATGCCGACGAGGCCGAGAGCCTGCAGATCGCCGGCGCCTTCGTCGCGCTCAGCGTCGCCGATACCGGCAGCGGCATCGCGCCGGAGAACCTCGCCCGCGTGTTCGAGCCTTACTTCACCACCAAGCAGGCGGGCGAGGGCACCGGGCTCGGCCTCAGCCAGGTCTACGGCTTCGCCCAGGCCGCCGGCGGCCGCGCGCTGATCGCGAGCGAGCTCGGCCAGGGCACCCGGGTCACGCTCTACCTGCCGCGCGCCGCCCGCGCCGCCGGCGCGGCCGAGCCGGAAGCCGCGGCCCTGCCTTCCGGCGGCAGCGGCACGGTGCTGCTGATCGAGGATGACGAGGCGGTCGCCAAGGTGATCGTCGCCATGCTGCAGATGATCGGCTACGCGGCGCATCACGTGCGCGACGCCCGCACGGCGCTCGCCCTGCTGCTCGGCGGCCAGCGCTTCGATCTCGTCTTCTCCGACATCATGATGCCCGGCGGCATGAGCGGCCTCGACCTCGCCCGTCGCGTGCGCCAGCACTTCCCCGACCTGCCGATCCTGCTCGCCAGCGGCTACAACCGCGCCGCCGTCGAGGTCGACCGCGAAGGCTTCAGCCTGCTCGCCAAGCCGTTCCGCGCCGATGCCCTGGCCGATGCGGTGCGCGAGGCGGTGACCCGGCATGGCCGCAACAGCCGCAGCGCCTGATCCGCGCGCCGGGCGGCTGCGACACCGCGGCCGGTGGGCAGGGCAGCGTTTCGTGCCTAGACTGCCGGCGGAACCAGCAGCGGATCAGCGAGTTGCCTTAACCATGCCAGATGCCGCGACCGACACCGTCACCGACAATCCGGCCAGGAGCCGCTACGAGCTCGCAGTCGACGGCCGCATCGTGTTCGGCAACTACCGGCGCGACGGCGACCGCCTCGTCATTACCCATGTGGAGGCGCCGCCGGCCTTGCGCGGCACCGGCGCGGCCTCGCGCTTCATGGCCGGGCTGATGCAGGTGGCGCGGCGCGAGGGGCTCAGGCTGGTGCCGCGCTGCGGCTATGCCGCCTCGTGGATCGAGGCGCATCGCGAGCATCACGACCTGCTTGCCTGATCGCCGCCCGATCGCCGCTTGGCGCAAGTGTTGCTACGCCGCACCGGCAGGGCTGGTTTGTGCCGGTGCGCCTTGCCAAGGCCGCAATCGGGCCATAGCTTCCCGGCCAGTCGAGTTTTGGTCGGATACCCGGGCTCGCCCGCGCTTTGCGCAACGCGGCCCGCCCCAAACATCGATGAGACACCGCCCGCCGGGCTGCCTCGGGGCACGCCCGTTGGGCATTGGTACTGCAACAGGGGATTGAGAGCCGCTTGAAGAACGACACTTTCGACGAACGTCAGAACGCCGCCGCCGCCGCCAAGCGCGCCATGATCGAGCGCTTCCGCGGGGCCATCAACGACCCCAGCATCGCCGCGAAGCAGGCCGAGCGCGCCGCCATCGCCGCCGCGCGCGAACAGCGCCAGGCCGAGAAGCGCGCCGCCCGCGAGGCGGAGCTGAAGCGCCTAGCCGACGCCGCCGCCCGCCTCGCCGCGGAAGAGGCCGCCCGCAAGGCGGCCGAGGAAGCCGCGGCCAAGGCCGAGGCGGAGCGCCTCGCCGCCGAGCAGGCCGCCGAGGAGGCGCGCCGCCTCGAGGAAGCGCGCCGCGATGCCGAGCTCACCGCGGCCGCCGAGGCGGTGATGCGGGAGGGCCAGAAGGCCAAGCGCGACGCCCGCTACGCCGCCCGCAAGGCGCGGAGGGCGCGCTAGGGACGATGGCACGCCGGCCAGGCCACGATCTCACGATCTTCCGGGACTGGTTCGGCTTTTCCGTTGACGCGTTGCGTCTCGGTCTGGAGATGCAGCAGGTGATCGGGCTCCGGCTGCTCAAGGTGGCGGCCGGCGGCGCCGCGGCCGAGGCGGAGATGACCCGCATGGTGATGGAGAAGGCGGCTGCCTTCGCCGAGGCGGGCGCGACGCTCGCCACCGGCGGCACGCCGAACCGCGTGGTGCGCCGCCTGCGCAGCCATGTGCGCGCCAACCAGCGCCGCCTGACCCGGAAGAAATGACGGCCGGCGCGACGCCGGCCGCCGCCGATCCCTGCCGGGCCTGCGGCGCCTGTTGCGCCTATGCCGCTGACTGGCCGCGCTTCACGCTCGAGGACGACGCGGCGCTCGCCCGCATTCCACCCGCCTATGTCGATGCGCGCGGCACCGGCATGCGCTGCCTGGGCGATCGCTGCGCGGCGCTCGACGGCGAGGTCGGCCGCGCCACTTCCTGCGCCGTGTACGAGCTGCGCCCGGATGTCTGCCGCGCCTGCCTGCCCGGTGACGAGGCCTGCACCATCGCCCGGACCCGTTTCGGCCTTGCGGCCCTGGACCCGCCGGCGGCCAACCCCCATCTCTGAGCCATGCGCCAGGTGCTGGAGACGTTCAGCTTCCGCACGCGCGGGCCCGGCTTCACCGACATCACGCCCGAGCTCGCGCGCTTCGTCGCCGCCAGCGGCATCGGCCGCGGCCTGCTCACCCTGTTCGTCCGCCACACCTCGGCCTCGCTGCTGGTGCAGGAGAATGCCGATCCCAAGGTGCTCGACGATCTGCAGGGCTTCTTCACGCGCCTCGCGCCCGAGGGCGACCCGCGCTACACCCATGTCGAGGAAGGCCCGGACGACATGCCGAGCCATATCCGCGCCGCGCTGACCCAGACCCAACTGGGCATCCCGGTCGATGCCGGCCGCCTGCCGCTCGGCACCTGGCAGGCGATCTACCTGTTCGAGCATCGCACCGGCGGCCGCCACCGCGAGATCGTCGCCCATCTGATCGGCGAATAGGACGGCAGCGCGGATCGGCCCGGAACATCATCCGGCGCCGGCACGTTATGCCCGCAACCGCACCGGCTTGCGGTGCGGGATCTCCCGCGTGATGGAGGAAGCGATGGCCCCGGCGCCCGGCAACCGCGAAGACCGCATGCCGCACGACGATTTCTATCCGGACGAGCGCGATCGCCGGCAGGGCCTGGACGAACGCGGGCGCCACGGCAGCGCGCCGCGCCGCGCGGCCGAACGCGACTGGGATGCGCGCGACGAGGAACGCATGCGCCGCGCCCAGGCGGATTTCGACTACGGCGGCGAGGGCGAGCCGGGCGCGTGGGACGAGCAGCTCGGCGGCTATCGCTATGCGCGCCGCGACTATCCGGAAGAGCGCTACGCCGCGCGCTCCGGACAGCGGCGCGACTACGGCCCGCGCCGCTATCGGCCGCACGGGGGCGAGGAGACCACCGGCCGCGACTATGCCGGCGCGATCAGTCCGGGCTATGCGGCGCGCGGCTACGAGCCGCCGCAGCAAGGCGAGCGCGGCCTGTACCGGGATCCCGGCTTCCGCGATCCGGCCTGGTCCGGCGCCGCCGGCACGCTCGGGCCCGGGCGAGAGGAGTACGGCCGGCCCGACCATCGCGGCCGCGGGCCCGCCGGCTATCGCCGCTCCGACGAGCGCATCCGCGAGGATGTGAACGACGGCCTGACCGAAGACCCCTATCTCGACGCCACCCATATCCGGGTGCAGGTGCAGGATTGCGAGGTCACGCTCGACGGCACCGTCGACACCCGCTACGCCAAGCGCCGCGCCGAGCGGGTGGTGGAGGGCGTCACCGGCGTCACCCACGTACAGAACAACCTGCGGGTCCGCGATGCTTCGCAAGCCGCGCTGGAGCAGAGCCAGAGCGAGGCGGCGAACCAGCACGCCGCGATGAAATCGGAGATCGGCAAGAAGACGCGCTGATCGAACGCCCCAGGCGCGTCGTCTCCTGGCGGTCCCTGAAATGTCTTGCCCGCGTAACGACGGGTGGGCAAAATTTGGGGGCTAGGGTTCAAGGGGCGTGCAAGATGGGCAAGCAGGAAGCTGGCGCCGCGCGCGCGGCGATGTTCCCCGCGCAGGCCGCACCCGAAATCTACTCACCCGCCGCGTGGTATCCGGAGCGGCTTCTGGTCGCGCCGGATCTCTGTGCCGAGTTCCTCGACCAGAGCGGTATCGTCGTCATCACCGCCGGCCCCATGACCATCATGCTGGGCGAGCGCTTCGCGACGCGCGCCACCGCCTACCAGGCCGCCGAAAGCTTCTGCCGCAAGTATCGCCTGCTCAAGGGACTGAATTGAATTCGTGATCTGCGCGAGGGAGGATTGGATGCGTATGGCGAAACATCCAGCCCTTCTGGCCTTGACCATCGCGCTGTCGATGGCGCCGGTTTTCTCGGCGCAGGCGATCGTGGCGGGCGAGGTCGATACTTTCACTTCCGGGACCACCGAAAATTGGTTCGCCGGCGGGGCGCTCGGCTCCGTGCCGCCGGTCCCGCCGGGCGTCAGTGCCGGCGGCCCGGGCGGCGCCGGCGACAATTTCCTGTTGATGACCGGCATTGGCATTGGCGGCGGCGGCGCGGGCTCTCGGCTGGTCGCGATGAACGCGACGCAATGGTCCGGGAACTACACGGCCGCCGGCATTACCGGCATTGCCATGGACCTGCGCAATTTCGGCGCCGTGGACCTCAGCATTCGCCTGCTGCTGGAGGACCCCATTCCGGGGCCGCCGGCGAACCAGGCGGTCACCAGCTTCGCCGCCCTGCTTCCGGCCGGCGGCGGCTGGACCAGCGTGGTGTTCCCCGTCGCAGCGGCCGATCTCACCGCCCTGCTCGGCGACGTGACGGCGCTGCTCACCGACGTGACCGTTCTCCGCCTCTTCCACGGCACCGGTGCGGCCTTCCCCGGCGAGGCCATCGCGGGACAGCTCGGCGTCGACAACATCCGCGCTATCGGCACCGGCGGCAGCGTGGCCGTGGCCGAGCCGGCAGGTCTGGTGGTGCTCGTTGCGGGGCTCGGCATGGTCGGGATGTTGCGGAACCGACAACGCAGCGCCAACTGACGCCTCGCGCCTGCATTAGCCCAACCTCACTTCCCCTTCACCCGCGCGTAGTGCCGTTTCGCCTTGGCGCGGTTGCCGCAACTCGACATGTCGCACCAGCGGCGCGTGCCGCTCTTGCTGTCGTCGACGAACAGCCACAGGCACTGGTCGTTGGCGCAGCGGCGGATGCGGCGGCCCTCGGCCTGCAGCATCAGGTCGCCGGCCGACCACAGCACCGGTGCGAGCAGCGCCGGCGCCGCCGCCTCGCCTTCCAGGCGGCCGATATCGACCTCCCAGGCATAGCCGCCATCGGCGCGGGCGAGGCGCGAGCGCGCCGGCGCCGCGGCCAGCGCCTGCGCGAGCACGGCGAAATCCGCATCCGCCACCGCACGCCCTTCGGCGACCGCGCTGAAGATCCGATAGATCGCCTCGCGCAGGCGCGTCGCCTCGGCGAGCAGCGCCTCGCCGCGTTGCGGCGCCGCCTTGATCGCCTCCGCCAGGCCGTCGAGCGCCGTCTCGGCGAGGCCGCCTCGCTTGCCGATCCAGGCGATCAGGTCGGCCGGCGCCTTCAGGTCCTCGGTCGGGTTCGCCCGGCCGCGCCAGCCGCGCGTGTTGGCGAAGTCGAGGCAGAGGCCGTCCGGCGGGGCGGCGATCAGCATGCGGTCGGCGGCCGCGCCGCCCCTGGGCTTCGCGTCATCGGGGGAATCGCGTCATCGCAGAGAGCCTACCATGACCATCAAATATAACCATTAAGCCGGTTGACAACAGATGGGCGCCGCGACACTCTCTGTCAACCGGCTTGATGGTTAGAAATGCCCGGCCGGCCGCGAACCCAGGAGAAGGCTCATGCTCAATCATGTCTCGATCGGCGTGCGCGACATCGCGCGTACCCGCAAGTTCTACGACGCGGCGCTCAAGCCGCTCGGCTACAAGGTGGTGAGCGAGGGCGAGGGCTTCCTCGGCTATGGCAAGGAGGCGGTGGCCTTCTGGATCAGCCAGACCAAGAGCCCGGTGGCGCCGGAACTGACCTCCGGCCTGCATTTCTGCTTCGACGCGCCGAGCCGCAAGGGCGTGGACGGCTTCCATGCCGCGGCGCTGGCCGCCGGCGGCAAGGACAACGGCAAGCCCGGCCTGCGCCCGGATTACGGCGCCGATTACTACGCCGGCTTCGCCATCGACCCGGACGGTTACCGGGTCGAGGCCTATTGCGGCAAGGCCAAGTGATTGACGGCAGGTGGCTCTGATATTGCTCCTTGAGCAAAAAAAATGGTAAGCTTCCGGTCGGAACTGCAAGGAGGTCCTGCCGGAACAGATACGCCGCGGAACAGATGCGCCGCTTGCTCTCGACGTCATGCGCGGGCTTGTCCCGCGCATCCACGCCTCGCCGCCGGCACGGGCGGATGGCCGTGGGTCCCCGGGACAAGCCCGGGGACGACGGCCCCAGAGGGAACAGATGCGCCGCGGAACAGATGCGCCGCCCGGAACCCTCACGCGCGGTGCGGGAGAGGGAGAAAGGGAACAGGTACGCCGCGGAACAGATGCGCCGCCCGCCGGCTCCCTGCCCCGGCGCGGGCGGGGAAAAGGGTGGCGGAACGGATGCGCCGCGGAACAATCGTGCCGGTCATGGTTGACCGGCGCGACGTGGCGTCGCAGCTTGCGCGGATGGAACTTGCCTCGCCCGCCAACTCGAACGACGCCGCGCCGCCGGCGCTGTGCACCAGCGTGCTGGCGGTGCCGGGCATCGCGCACGGCTTCTTCGGCCGCGGCGGCGGGGTGTCCGCCGGCGTCTATGCCTCGCTCAATTGCGGCCCCGGCTCGAAGGACGATCCGGCCGCGGTGGCGGAGAACCGCGCCCGGGTGACCGCGGCACTCGGCCTCGGGCCGGACCGGCTCACCACCGGCTGGCAGGTGCACGGGGCCGGGGTCGCGGTGGTGACCGAGCCGGTGCCGATGGATCGCCGGCCCAAGGTCGACGGCCTCGTGACCGATCGGCCCGGCCTTGCGCTCGGCATCCTGACCGCCGATTGCGTGCCGGTGCTGCTGGCCGACCGCGAGGCGCGCGTCATCGGCGCGCTGCATGCCGGCTGGAAGGGGGCGCTCGCCGGCATCGTCGCCGCGACGGTCGAGGCGATGCAGCGGCTCGGCGCCCGGCGCGACCGCATCGCCGCCGCCATCGGCCCGGCGATCCGCCAGGATTCCTACGAGGTCGGGCTCGACCTGATGCGCGCCTACAACGAGGCCGATCCTACCAATATCCGCTTCTTCGCGCCGTCGATGCGGGCGCGGCATTTCCAGTTCGACCTCACCGGCTATGTCGCGGCCCGGCTGGCGCTCGCCGGCGTGGAGCGGGTCGAGGATACCGGCGCCGATACCCGCGACGACCCGGAGCGGTTCTTCTCCTATCGCCGCACCACGCTCGCCGGCGAGCCGGATTACGGCCGCCAACTCTCCGTCATCGCGCTGACGGAGTAGGACCGAGAGGAGGCCAGAATGCCGGTCGACCTGCTCGTCACCGTGCTCGGGACCGACCGGGTCGGCGTGGTGGCCCAGCTCGCCGGCCGGCTCTACGAGCAGGGCGGCAATCTCGGCGATGTCGCCTTCACCGTGCTGGGCGCAAGCTTCGAGCTCTCGGCCGCGGTCGAGATGCCGGACGGCACCGAGGCCTCCGGCCTGCAGCGCGACCTCGCCTCCCTGCCGGCGCTGGCCGGCGCCACGGTGGCGGTGCATCCCTTCAAGGTCGGCGCCCGGCACGGCGAGAGCGGCCGCGTCACCCACCGGCTGCAGCTCTCGGGCCTCGACCAGCCCGGCCTGATCGCCCGCATCGCCGAGGCGCTGGCCGAATACGGTGCCAATATCGTGCGCCTCACCGCCGAGCGGCTGATCGAGGGCGCCGGGGCGAGCTACATCGTCCGCTTCGACGTCGCCATTCCGCTCGCCCGCGCGCCGGCCTGCCTCGCCGCCCTCGACAACACCGCGGCCCAGCTGCAGATGAGCTTCCACTACGAGACCGCGCGGTGAATTGCCGCGGCGCGCCGCACGTCCTACCGTGCCGGCAAATCCGTTCGTGACGAGGCGTGGCATGGCCAATCCCTACGAAACCGATCTGCCGAAGACGCAAGCGAACTTCACGGCGATGTCGCCGCTGTCGCTGATCGCGCGCACCGCGGCGGTCTATCCGGACTATCCCTCGGTCGTGCACGGCAGCCGCCGCTTCACCTGGGCCGAGACCTATGCCCGCTGCCGCCGGCTGGGCTCGGCGCTGGCGAAGCAGGGCATCCGGTCCGGCGACACCGTCGCGGTGGTCGCCACCAACATTCCGGCGCATTACGAGGCGCATTTCGGCGTCGCCATGGCGGGCGGCGTGCTGAACGCCATCAACACCCGGCTCGACGCAGCGGCCATCGCCTTCATCTTCGACCACGGCGAGGCCAAGGTGGTGCTGGTCGACCGCGAGCTCTCCGGTGTGGTCAAGGCGGCGCTGACGCAGTGCCAGACGAAGCCCTTCGTCGTCGATATCGACGACGAGACCTATACGGGCCCGGGCGAGCGCATCGGCGGCATCGAGTACGAGGCCTTCATCGCCGCCGGCGATCCGGATTTCGCCTGGGAGCTGCCGGCGGACGAGTGGAACGCCATCTCGCTCAACTACACCTCGGGCACAACCGGCAATCCCAAGGGCGTCGTCTATCACCACCGCGGCGCCTATCTGAACGCGGTCGGCAACGCGGTGGAGTGGGGGATGGGCCGCTTCCCGGTCTATCTCTGGACCCTGCCGATGTTCCACTGCAACGGCTGGTGTTTCCCCTGGACCGTGGCGGCGATGGCCGGCGTCAACGTCTGCCTGCGCCGGGTCGATCCGGCGATGATCTACGAGCTGATCCGGACCGAGGGGGTCACGCATTTCTGTGGCGCGCCGACCGTGCTGACCATGCTGATCAACGCCGATCCGAAGCTGAAGGACGGCCTGAAGCGCGGCGTCAAGGTCACCACCGCCGGCGCCGCGCCGCCCGCCGCCGTCATTCAGTCGATGGAGGAGATGGGCTTCGAGATCAACCACGTCTACGGCCTGACCGAGACCTATGGCCCGGCTGTGGTCTCGGCCTGGCACTCGGCCTGGGACCCGCTGTCGCTCGGCGAGCGGGCGCGGCTCCGGGCGCGCCAGGGCGTGCGCTACGGCATGCTGGAAGGGCTGACGGTAAAGGACCCGGAGACGATGCAAGACGTGCCGGCGGATGCCCAGACGATGGGCGAGATCATGTTCCGCGGCAATCTCGTCATGAAGGGCTATCTGAAGAACCGGAAGGCGACCGAGGAGGCCCTGGGCGGCGGCTGGTTCCATTCCGGCGACCTCGCCGTGATGCACCCGGACGGCTATATCGAGATCCGCGACCGCTCCAAGGACATCATCATCTCCGGCGGCGAGAACATCTCGACCCTGGAGGTGGAGAGCGTGCTCTATCGCCACCCCGCGGTGCTGGAAGCGGCCGTGGTGGCGCGGCCGGATGCGAAATGGGGCGAGACGCCCTGCGCCTTCATCACCTTGAAGAACGGCGCCTCCGCGACCGACAAGGAGATCATCGCCTTCTGCCGCGACAACCTCGCGCATTTCAAGTGCCCGAAGACGGTGGTGTTCACCGACCTGCCGAAGACCTCGACCGGCAAGATCCAGAAGTTCGTGCTGCGCGACAAGGCCCGGGCTCTCTAGGGGCGCTGTGACGCCGGGGCCTCAGCGAAGCGCGGCGAGCTGCGCCTCGCAGCGGCGGGCGACAGCGAGAGGGTCCGGTTGCGTGCGCGGGTTGGCGTAGCTGATCGGGGCGTAGCCGCGGCGGCGCGGCGCGTTGCGGGCCAGCCGACGTGCCTTCTCCAGCGCGGCGATGGCGGCTTTGCGGAAGCCATGCGTCGCCAGCATCTCGCCCGCCTCGGCCACCCAGAACCAGTGCGGCGAGCGCTCGACGATGCGGCGGAGCGCGCGGTGCGCGAGGTCGGGAGCGATGTCGATCGCGCGCCGCGCCGCCATCAGGTTGCGGTCCTCGGCGAAAGGCGCGGCGTCGAAGGCATCGAGCAGCGCGGCAATCCGCTCGGCGCCCGGCCGCTCCGCCTGTTCGAGCTCGTTCAGCGCCGCGAGCGCGCCGCCGCCGGCCTCGAAGTTGCGGAGGTCGAGGAAGCAGTCGCGGTAGTGCGCGGTGTCGTCCTCGCAATCGGCGGCGATGCGGAAGTCGTAGGAGAGCCGCCGCGTCGGGCCGGGTTCGGGTGAGGTGTGCAGGTGCTCGCCATGGAACAGCACGAGGTCGCCGAAGCCGAGCGCGTAGCGGAGCGGCGGACCGAGGCGGGCCAGGTTCGCCGCCGTGGCATCCATGTCGTGGATCGCCTCGCGATAGGCCTGCGGATAGAGCCGCAGTACGGTCGCCGCGTCGGCATCGTGCAGCGGGAACCAGAGATTGCACTGGAGCAGGCTGTGCGGCCGGTTGTAGTCGCGATGGATATTGGCGGGGCGCGGCATGAAGATTTCGGTCGGGCCGTCGGCGCGAGCCTTCACGAAGTCCGCGGCCTCGAACAGGCCGGAGGCGCGCGCCGACGCTACGGTCTCGGCCGGCAGGACCAGGCGCGGTATGCCGCCTTCCAGGCGGATCGGCGGCGGCAAAGCCAGGCCTCGGATCATCGGCGCCAGCAGGGCGCTGATCTCCCGCTCCGTCCGCAGCCCCTTGATGGCGGCGGCGAGGCCGCGCAGCGTGGGAAGGTCCGGGGTCCCGCCGCCGGCATGGAATTCCGCCAGCGCCGCAGGGTCGGCGCCGGCCGCGACGGCGCGGCGGTCGAGAGCCGCCCGCACCGCGCGGACCGCCTCGACATTGCGCAGGATGACGATATCGCCCTCCATGGCGCGGCGGCCGGCCTCGATCAGCCCGTGCGGCTCACATTCCAGCTCGACGAGCTGCGACCCGGTCGCCGGTCGAAAGATCCGCCGGAACGCTCCGGCGATGCCTGCCTGCATCGGCGCCTACGGGCCGTAGCGTTGGCGCCAGAAGTCGCGCGATTGCCGCTCGCCGACATCGCAGCCGCCGGGATAGCCGGGCCGGTCCTGCAGTGGCGCCGTCTGAGCAAGCTGGCGCAGCGGCTTCCGCGCCGCCGCCGGTGTGATCGCCCCGGGCAACGCTTGGGCGTGCCGCACCGGCGGCAGCATGCCGGCGATCTCCAGCAGCATCTTGCGCCTGACCGCGGCGGCGAAACTGTCGAAGTCGCGCGCCACCACCACGAAGGCGCCGGGCCCGCCGATCACGCAGGCCTCGTAGTACTTGTCGAGATCCTGCAGCACCGGGAAGCCGAACCGGTTCGGCCGGTCGTTGATGATCGGCAGGCCGTTGATCACAATGCCGCGAGCGACGGCGTCGTCCCGCGCCTCGGCGATGTCGCCGCCATCGTTGTTCGGCCCGTCGCCGGAGATGTCGATCACCCGGCGCGTGCCCTCGAAGCCGTTGCCCTCGAACATCGGCATGGCGAACAGGATGGCGCCGGTGATCGAGGTGCGCATGCCGGTGCGCACCGGCACCTCGGCGAGATAGGCGGCAAGCTCCAGCGCCGATTTCGGTCCGTCGAGCAAGGTCCAGCCGGCGACGATCGACTTGTGGTCGAAGCTCGACCACTCGAAATAGGTAACGGCGATGCGGCCGATCACGCCGGCCTTGATCGCCTTGTGGATCTCGGGATCGCGCAGCGCATCGACATAGCCCTGGCGCTGCAGCTTGGCCTCGTCCGCATCGATCGAGCCGGAAATGTCGATCGCCAGCACCAGCTCCAGGTCGACCGGCAGGTCGGCTGCACTGGCCGGGGAACGGCCCACGAGAATCGCGGCCGCCAGCAAGGCCAGAGTAACTGCCAGAACACGGTGCATCGTTTGCTCCCGCTCGGCCGCCGATGGCGATATCCTACCAGAGTAGGGAAGGGCGTCGACCGAATGTGCGTGCGAGCGGGTGGATATCGCTTGCCCAATGTCCGGGCGACGTCCTGCCGGCGGCGCGGATAGGCAGGCATGTCCACGGAACCCATCGCACTGCTTGCCACGGTCGGTCCGGCGATGCGGTCGCACCGCTACTGGCTGGCGCGGCGCGACCATGGTCCGAGATCGATCGGCCACATCCGGGATTGGGATCTCATCCAACTGGACGGCCGCGTCCATCTGCATCGACAGGGCACGGGCGCATTCGATCCCAGAGCGTCCGGAGCCGGCGAGGCGACGGTGGCGGCGGCAGTGGAGGCGTTGGTCAGGAAGCAAGCAACGTTTCCGGACCTGCCGCTATTCAAGGCATTCGACCACGCGATCTGTTTCCGCGGTGATGCGTTCGTCGCGCTGCCGGAGGCCGCAGGCGGGGAGCCGATTCGGGCTTCCAGCCTCGCCCGCCTTCTCGAAATGCTGCAAACCGAGCGCGATCGGCGTCTGCGCATCGTCGTGCATGTGGGTTTGGCCAAGACCGGCACGACCTATCTTCAGCGGCATGTGTTTCCCGCGATCGAGGGCATCCATTTCGTCCCCATGGAAAGCTACTTCCTGGGAACCGCGTTGCGCGATGCGATTCGCGTCGATCCGATGCAACATGTCGACGAGATCCGCGCCGAGTTCCAATTCTACCTTTCCACCTTCGACGAGCCCGTGGTGCTGGTCAGCGACGAGGCGCTGACGACCTTCTGGATTCGCGAGAACTCTCTCGAAATGACCGCGTCGTTCCTGCAGAAGGTCTTTCCTACGGCCGAGATCGTCGTGACCTTGCGCGAGCAGGTCGCGATCCTCCGGTCGCTCTACCTCCAGAGTTTCCGCGGCGGATGGAACCGTGCCATGAAGTCCGTCGCGGACCGGAAGGAGAGGCGAAGGACGCCAGAGGCGATCGAAGCGGATCCGCTGCCGGGACTGGATATCGGCCATTTCGAGTACACGAACTTGCTCGCTCTCTACGAAACGAGATTTCGGAGAGTGTGGGTTTGGCTGTTCGAGGAATTCGCTGCCGATCCTGACGGCTTCGCGCGCCGGCTTGCCGATCAGCTTGGCGGCAGGCTGAAACAGAGGCTGCCGAGCGTGCGCGAAAATCCCGCACTCGGGCGGGTCGGAGTCCTCCTGCTGACGGCCGTGAATGCCCTCGCAGGAGGCCAGGGGCGCCGCGCGCTGGCCAACCGGATCGACCGCCTGGACCAATGGCTGCACTGGCGCTTCGACCCGCTCGCGCCCGAATTGCAGGTCGCCCTGCGCCGCCGATTCACCGCATCCAACCGGGTCTTGCAGCGGAAATACGGGATTGATGTTGCCCGCTACTGGGGCGAGACAGCTGGGGAGCATAGTGCGCCGGCGCTGACAGAGAGTGCGACATCGATGCCGGTGAGCGGAGAAGGGCGGGGCCGGTGATCGGGAACATTTGCCCAAGCGGCCGCCAGCCAGCCATGGTGGGCGACCATGCTTGACCATCTCGATGCGCTGGAAGGCCGCACGATCTACATCCTGCGCGAGGCGTTCTGCCGAGTCGCGCCGCTCGCCCTGCTGTGGTCGGTCGGCAAGGATTCGAACGCGCTGCTCTGGATGTGCCGCAAGGCGTTCTTCGGCCGTGTGCCGTTTCCGGTGGTGCAGCTGGATACCGGGATGGAGCTGGACGAGGTCTACCGCTTCCGCGACTCGGCGGCCGATGCGTGGTCGCTCGACCTCCGCATCGAGGCCTGCCCGCCAGAGGGGGCAGTCGACCCGGCCCTGCCGCCCGCTGCACGCGCCGCCGCCCGCAAGACCGCGGGCCTCAGGAGCCTGATCGGCCGCGAGGGTTATCGCGGCGTCCTGCTTGGCATCCGCCGCGACGAACAGGCGGTACGCGCGAAGGAGCGTGTCTTCTCGCCGCGCGGCCCGGAGGGCGGCTGGGCCTTCCGCGACCAGCCGCCCGAATTCTGGGACCAGTACAAGACCGAGGTGCCGGAGGCTGCGCATCTGCGTATCCATCCGCTGCTCGACTGGTCCGAGCTCGACATCTGGCGCTACACCAGGCGCGAGGGCATCCCCGTCGTGCCGCCTTACCTGGCACGCGACGGCCGGCGCTATCGCTCCCTCGGCGAGCGCAACATCACCCATCCGATCGCCAGCACCGCCGCGACCATCGACGAGATCATCGCCGAGCTGGAGGCGACGCGCGTGCCGGAGCGGGCCGGTCGCGCCATGGATCACGAGGCCGAGGACGCTTTCGAGCGGCTGCGCGCCGACGGTTACATGTGACATGTCCGACCCCGTCGCGCGCCCGCCACTGCGCCTCGTCTTCGTCGGCCACGTCGATCACGGCAAGTCGACCCTGATAGGCCGCCTGCTGCACGACACCGGCAGCCTGCCGGAGGGCAAGCTCGACGAGATCCGCGCGGTCAGCGCCCGCCGCGGCATGCCGCTCGAATGGTCCTTCGTGCTCGACGCCTTCCAGGCCGAGCGGGACCAGGCGGTGACCATCGACGTCACCGAGATCCGCTTCCACACTGCGCGGCGCGACTATGTCATCGTCGATGCGCCGGGGCATCGCGAGTTCCTGCGCAACACGATCAGCGGCGCCGCCGCGGCCGATGCGGCGGTGCTGATGGTCGACGCCGCCGAGGGCCTGCGCGAGCAGACCCGGCGGCACGCCTATCTGCTGCATCTGCTTGGCATCGCCCAGGTGGTCGTGGCGGTGAACAAGATGGATCTGGTCGGCCGCGATCCGGACCGCTTCCGCGCCGTCGCGGAACAGGCCGGCCGCCATCTCGAGCGCCTCGGCATCCGGCCCGTCGCGATCGTTCCGGTGGTGGCGCGTGAGGGGGAGAACCTGGCGACGCCTTCGCAATCGATGCCTTGGTACGGCGGCGAGCTGCTGGTCGAAGCGCTGGACCGGCTGGCGCCGCCGGTGCCGGCGACGACGCGTCCGCTCCGATTGCCGGTGCAGGACGTCTACAAACTGGGCGACAAACGCGTCCTCGTCGGCCGCATCGAATCCGGCCTGCTGCGCATCGGTGACGAATTGCTGTTCTCGCCCTCGGGGCGCCGGGCGCAGGTGGCGAGCATCGAGTCCTGGGGTGCCGATCCGCCGCCCGCCGAGGCGGTCGCGGGCCAATCGGTCGGCATCACCCTCGACCGGCCGATCTTCGTCGAGCGCGGCGACATCGCCAGCGACACGGCGCATCCGCCCGACCTGGCGAGCCAGTTCCGCCTGCGCCTGTTCTGGCTGGCGGAGGCGCCGCTTCGCCTCGGCCAGTTGCTCAAGCTGCGCCGCGCGACCAGCGAGCTGGTCGTCACCGTCGAGGCGATCGAGAGCGTGATCGACAACGAGACGCTGGCTGCAGCGCCCGCCGAGATGGTGGGCCGCGATGAGACGGCGGTGGTGCGGCTGCGTGCCCGCGGCCTGCTGGCGTTCGATCCGGTCGAACGCGACCCGGCGATGGCGCGCTGCGCCCTGATCGATGGCTATGACACAGTCGGTGGCGGCGTCATCGTGAGTGATGCGGGACGACACGGCGGCGCGACGAGCCTGTTCACGGTCGAGCATCTGCTGACCGTCGAGGCGCGGGCGGCGCGCAACGGCCATCGTGGCGCAGTGATCTGGCTGACTGGCCTCTCCGGCGCCGGCAAGTCGACCCTCGCCATGCAGGCCGAGCGCGAGCTGTTCGCGCGGGGCTACAGCGTCTATGTGCTCGACGGCGACAACGTGCGCCGCGGCCTGAATGCCGATCTCGGCTTCGGTGCGAGCGACCGGGCGGAGAATATCCGCCGGGTCGGCGAGGTCGCCGGCCTGTTCGCCGATGCGGGAACCGTGGTGATCACCGCCTTCATCTCGCCCTATCGGGCGGACCGCGACCGCGCGCGCCGCGTCTGTCCGGGCCTGTTCCACGAGGTGCATGTGGCGGCCAATATCGAGACCTGCGAGCGGCGCGATCCGAAAGGCCTCTATCGCCGCGCCCGCGCCGGCGAGCTTGCCGATTTCACCGGCATCTCGGCGCCCTACGAGGCGCCGGCGGCGCCGGAGCTGACAATCGACACGGGGACGCAACCGGTCGAGGCATCGGTCGACGAACTCGTGCGCTATATCGTCGATCGCACACGCCTGGCGGCGGGTTGAAGGTCGCCGGCGTGCCATGAAGCGCAGCGGGGGAATCCCCTTCCGACCCCTGGCGATCGGGCCGCCGCGCAGCGGGTTTGACGTGCTCTGCGACGTGCTGATGCATATCAGCCCGTTCGGCGCGGCGAGAGACGACCTGCGCGAGGCCCTGTTGGCGCTATTCGTGGCGCAGCTGGGCGACCATGTGGGCGAATCCGTTGCGGGCACGGTCGCCGATCATGGCCTGGAACAAGACCTGATCTACGGCGCGGGCTTTCGCCGTCTCACCGGCGGGCCGCGCTATGTCGACTGGGGCCGGCCCGGCCGGATCTGCTATCGCAAATACATCGGCATCCGCGGCCGCGGCGAGATCCTGCTCGTCGTGTCCCACCCGCTGGCGCTGCTGCGATGCGAGCCGATCGCGCATGCCCACGGCAATCCGGATTGGTGGGCCGATTGTCCCTCGTTCGGCGACCACGTGCTCTATGCGTCGCTGCGCAGTCCCGCCGAGATCGTGAACTCTTGCTTCTCGCTCAATGAGATGGTGCTGGAGTACATCGACCGCTTCATGCCGCCCGCCACCGATCAGAACGCGCTGCGCGATGACATCGCGCTCTACAAGCTTTCCGATCGACGATTCTTTGAGGGCATCGCCCGGTTCTATGTCGACTACCTTCGCGCGTTTCTACCGGTGCGCCATCGGTATGCGGTCATGCGCTGGGAGGATCTGCTCCGGGCGCCGACCGACACGATCGAGGGACTGGCGAGGGCGGCGGGTTTGCCGGCCGCCGACAAGATCGCGGCGCATGCGGGGAGAAATCTGGAGCACCGCGCCCCGGGCGGGGGGCTCGGCGCCGGGCGGCGCGACCGGGAGAGAATCGGCAGGACGGAGGCCAACCTTCTCACCCATCACCACATCGAATGGATGCGCGCGATGGGTCTGGAGGCGATGGCGGAAGCTTTTGGCTATCCGCGGTTCGAACCGGGCGAGCCAGCCGCTTATTCCCCGTTCCAACGGCAACTGGATGAGTTGATCCGTCGCGGCCAAGTCCATCGCCCCGCGGCAAGCGACGAAGTGCTGGGCTTCGCCTTCAACAAATCGAACCTGGATCCGAGATCTTTTGACTTCCGCAGCCAGGTGTGGCGGGCCGAGACGCGCATCGAGCGTTCCACCTTGAACGATGCGCGGCTCGAGGCCGCCATCGCGGATGCGGCCGAGGCCGCGGCCGCCCGGCTCAACCGGCTGCTGGACGACCTGATCGGGCGTGCCCTTGGGTCGCGCGCCGAGGCAGAGGCATCGCTGCAAGGGCTGCGGCGACGCCACGCGGCGTCGCTGCGCCCTCATCTGCCGAAGCGCTATGACGCGGCCTTCGCGGCGGCACAGGCGCTGATTGCCGAAAGTGCCGAAACGGCCGATGGGGTGCGGGCGCCGGATCAGCGGCCGCCATTGCTCGTCGGCAGCCGGGACGGCTACAACTTCGTCGCCTATCGCGGCAAGGTGTTCCGCCTGCCGCAGGCCCTGGGTCCGATCGATCTGGAGCGCGAGGACCCGACCAGTCGGCCGGGCGTCGTTGTCCTCGACGGCCCGCGGGCCCTCGAAACGCTGCTGGGGGACGGGGTGGAGACGATCTAGCGATGATGGTGCCGTTGCGACTTGACGCGGTGGAGCGGGCGCCAGCGGCCTTCGCCGCCGCCATCCGCGTCGCGACGCGCGATGCGCCGTGCCGCCTCGCTGTGCTGCCGGACGACGCGTTCGCCGCGGCGATCCGCGATCTGCTGCCGGGCGTCTCGGCCGCGACGCCGCGCGAGGCCGATATTCTCTGCCTCACCCACGGCTCGATTGCGGCTCTGGAGGCGGCGCTGCTCGGCGAGCTGGATAGGGATGCGGGCCTCGTGGTCATCCCGAAGCTCAGCGGACACGGGCTCGACCGTCCGGTCTTCCTGATCTCGATCCCGAAATCGGGCACGCATCTGCTCTACCGCCTCGCCCCGGCGCTCGGCTTCAAGCCCGGCATCGTCTGTCCCGACGATCCGACGCCGGGGCATTGGTACTGCGTCGAGTACTCGAACTCGCACACCGTGCCGCGCGACTTCTTCGTCGACACGGTACGGCGCGCGCCGTTCGGGAACCGCGCGCATCCTTTCATGCGCACGCCGGCGCTGTTCATCTTCCGCCACCCGCTCGATATCCTGATCGCCGAGGCCGCCTATTGCAGCGCGCCGGAGAACGGCTCCATGGCGGGCTGGTTCGCCGGGTTGGAATTCGACGAGCGGATCGAGAAGCTGCTGGACGACGACGTGCTGCTTGGACGCTTCGCCGAGCGCACCCGCGCCTTCTCGCCGTGGCTCGCTCTGCCCAATGTGATCCCGGTTCCCTTCGAGGATGTCGTCGGCGCGGCCGGCGGCGGCGATGATGCCGCGCAGCAGGCGCTGATCTGGTCGATCCAGATCAGGCTTGGCGTGCTGGGCGCGCCGGCGGCGATCGCGGCCTCGTTGTTCGACCGGTCGAGCCCGACGTTTCGCGAAGGGCAGATCGGCGCGCATCGGCAGAAGTTCGTGGGCGAGCGCTGGGCACGCGTGGCGGCCGAGGTGAAGGCGGCGATGGAGGCCTTCGGCTATGTCCCCGGGGACTTGCGCCCGCGCGACGCCGAGGTGTGGCGGCGGCGCCCGCTGCGGCTGGCGGAGATCGATTTCGACGACACGCCGATCCTGGTGCAGCCGAACTTCCTCGATCACAGTCTGGTCCGCTATCGCCGCCGCTATTACGGCGTGCCGGCAGTGCTCGGCGAAGTCGATCTCACCGCGATGAGCGCGGCCGAGCTCGCGGCGCTGCCGAATGCGCACCGCATGGACGTGCTGCAGCAATCCATCATGCTGGCGCCGGCGCTGGCCCGCATTGCGCGGGTGGAGCGGGCGCTCGGCTGGGTACGGCATCCCTGGCGAAATGCGGCGCGCGCCTTGGCACGGCGAGGCTCGCAGGCATGACCGCCGCGATGCCGATCGACGCCGCGGCGCCCATGCGGACGCTGTTCCAGAATCCGACGTCCGCGACGCCGAAGGTCAGCCTGATCCTGCTCGACTGGAATTGCCGCGAGAGCTTCCACGCGCTCGACTACCTCGCGGCGCAGGATGTGCCGCGCACCGATTACGAGATCATCTGGATCGAGTATTACGACCGCCGCGTGGCCGAGATCGACCGCCGCCTCGACGCCGCCGCCAAGGCCGGCAAGCCGCCGCCGCTCGACCTCTGGATCGTGCTGGGGATGGGCGCGGACCTCTACTATCACAAGCACCTGATGTACAACGTCGGCATCGCGCGGGCGCGCGGCGAGATCGTGGTGATCTGCGATTCCGACGCGATGTTCGAGCCGTCCTTCATCCGTACCGTGCGCGCGAGCTTCGCCGCTGATCCCGGCATCGTGCTGCATATCGACCAGGTGCGGAACATCCGGCGCGACTTCTACCCGTTCAACTATCCGTCCTTCGCGGAGATGCGCGGCGACGGCGCGGCCAACTGGCTGGGCGACCGGACCACCGGTGTCGCCGACAGCATCGACCCGCTGCACACGCGCAATTACGGCGCCTGCATGTGCGCCTGGCGGGCGGACCTGATCGCCGTCGGCGGCGCCGACGAGAGCCTCGACTATGTCGGCCATGTCTGCGGCCCATACGAACTGACGTTCCGGCTGGCCAATTTCGGCCGGCGCGAGACCTGGCACGACAGCCATTTCATCTATCACGCCTGGCATCCGGGCACCGATGGCGACTTCAACTACATCGGGCCGAATGACGGCCGCAACATGTCGAGCACGGCGCTGGCGGTGAAGCGCTCGCGCCGGATCATGCCACTGAAGGAGAACGAGGCGATCCGGCTGGAACGCACCGGCGCGGAGCCGGACGCGGCGCGGCGGCTCGAACATCTGATCGATCCGGCCTATGCCGGGAGCCTGACCCAAGCGGCGGTGGCGCGCTCGCCGAACTTTTCCCTGTTCAAGCGCGACCACGGCCCGCCCAAGCTGGTGGGCGAGGCCGGCGAATGCGACCTGATGGCGGTCGGCACCGCGATCTACGCGGTGCCACGCTATCTCGCGGTCGACAATCTGTTCGCGGCGCCGTCATTGCTCGATCCGCGCATCCGTCGCTTCGCCAGCGTGAACGACGCCATCGCCGCGGTGACGGCGGAGGAGCGGTTCGCGCGCGATCTGTTCGGGGCTGCCGCCGCGATGGAGGTGGTCGAGTGGGACGGCCGTTGGGTGGCAATGCCGCGCGCGCATCCGCCGATCGATCCGTCCGATCCTGGCTGGCTGACCCGGCCCGAGGTGCTGTGGGCCGAGACGAAGGAGGGGCTCGCGGCCAGGGCCGCGACGCGCCAGGGCGATGCCGCCCCGCCCGCGAATCCGCCGGCCGGCGAGGATGTCGAGGTCACGGTGCGGCTCGACCGCATCGCCGCCGAGCTGAAAGAGTTGCGCCGGCGGGTCGACCGCGTCAACGAGATCGCCGAGCGGTCGCAGCATCAGGTCGGCCTGGTGCACCAGCGCCTGGTGCATCTGGAAGTGCAGATGGCCGGCATCGCCAACAACCGCATCGCCCGCTTCCTGCGCGGCCTCGGGCTGTTCCGCCTGCTGCGGGCGCTTGGCCTCTGGGGGAAGGCGGGCTGAGCCGGGCCATGACCCAGCAGGAAGGCATCGACCGTGGCACGCTGCCCGAGGGCAGCTGGGTGCCGGTCAGCATCATCGTGCGCAGCCGTGGCCGCCGCCGTGCCTGGCTGCAGGCGGCTTTGCGCTCGATCGATCGGCAGACCTATCCGGCGGTCGAGACGGTGCTGATCGAGGATGGGCCGGGCGCACTGGCGGAGCTGGCGCAATCCCTCCCGCTCGGCCCGGGCCGGGCGCTGCGCTATCGCTTCGCGCCGGATCTCGGCGTGTCGCGCGCCGGCAATCTAGGCCTGTCGATCGCGACGGGGCGCTATATCGGCTTCCTCGACGACGACGACGAGCTCGATCCCGGCCATGCCGCGCTGCTCGCGGCGGCGCTCGACGCGCATCCCGAATGGGGCGCCGTGGTGGCCCGCGCCTTGGAAGTGCCGGTGCGCTCGGCGGCGGAAGATGCCGGCTGGCCGGCCGCCGGCCGCGCGGTCGGGCCGGCGGCGGTGTGGCGCACGCTCTTGCATGCCGATAACCAGATGCCGATCCAGGCGGTGCTGGCGCGCGCCGATCTGCTGCGGCAGGCCGGCGGCTTCGACCCGGAGCTGGTCTATCTGGAGGACTGGGACCTCTGGCTGCGTTGCACCGCACTGATGCCGTTCGGCACGGTCGACGCGGTGACCTCGCGCTTCCGCGTGCCGGGTTCCCGCCGGGGCCGGCAGCAGCGCGCCGCGCGGCATACGCCGTGGCGCGACAAGGTGCTGGCGAAGCTGGCGGCGAGCGGCAGCGCGGTGCCGAGCGAGGATGTGGCAGCGGCGCTGGCGCAGGTGCGCGAGCGGATCGACGGCTATGTCCCGGCGGGCGCGCTGGCGCGGGCCCTGCTCAGGCGGGCATGGGCAGCTCTGAGCGGCCGGCGGCGCTGACGGCGGCTGCGAGATGCGCCGCCCGCCGCCGTCCGGCAGTGATTGCCAGCGGCCAGGCCGGGTCGGCCCGAAATCCACCGAACGCCAGGTCCAGCGCCGCGCCGAACCTGCCCTGCTTGATCTGCTGGCCGAGCAGCCGCGCGGTTTCGCGAGCATGCCAGGCGCTGAGCGCGGCGCGGTCCGCAGGCGCCAGATCCGGTCGCGAGAGATGCTTGCGCACGATCGCCACGTGCTCGGCCATGATGCCGAGGCGGAGCCGCGCATCGCGGTCGAGCGTGCGCGACCCCGCATGTTGCCGGTAGGCGTAACCGAGCACAGGCAGATGGCGGATCCGCGCGCCGCCGAGCGTGAGCCGCAGCAGGAAGTCGCGGTCGGCGGCAATGTCGAAGGCGGGATCGAAATCGCCATGCACGGCAAAGACGCGGCGGCGGAAAAACCAGGCATTGAAGCCCGGCGTGCCGAACAGCACCGCGTCGAGCTGCAGTTCGGGCGGCGGCTCGACGATCTCCGCATGCGCCGCGATTGTGTCGCCGCTCGCGCTCTCGAACAGCGCGGCGCGGAAGCGGAGCGCGTCGAGCGCGGGATCGTCGGCGAAGGCGCGGCCGGCGGCATGCAGGGCGCCGGGCAGCAGCAGGTCGTCGGTGTTGAGGAAGCCGACCACCTCGCCGTCGGCGCGGGCGAGTCCCTCGTTCATGGCCGGGTGCGAGCCTTGCGAGCGCTGCGCCACCACCTCGATCTCGGGATGGCGGGCAAGCGCCGCCAGCGTGCCGTCGGTCGAACCGCCATCCACGACGATCTGGCGCAACGCGGGATAGCCTTGGGTCCAGGCGCTCTCGATCGCCATGCCGACGAGATCGGCGCGGTTCAGGCAGGGGGTCACCAGGGTGATCTTCGGCAGGCCCGTGTCCACCGGCGGCGGCGGTGCCCGCCAGGCAATGCGGCGGGGCGGGGCCAGATCACGAATGCTCAAGCTTTGCCGGCCATTCTGCGCCCCGCCGCGGGGTAGACTGGCGCGGCCGGCCGATTCGTGTGGTGATGCAAGATCTCCTCTTCCTGTCGCAGCGGATCCCCTATCCGCCGAACAAGGGCGACAAGATTCGCTCCTGGAACATCCTGGCGCATCTGCGCCGCTCGTTCCGCATCCATCTCGGCTGCTTCATCGACGACCCGCATGACCGGCAATATACGGCCAAGCTGACCGAGATCTGCGGTGGCGAATGCCATTTCGTCACGCTCGATCCGAGGCTCGCGAAGCTGCGCAGCCTGATCTCGCTGGCGACCGGCGACAGCCTGACGCGGCGCTATTTTCACGATGCCGGCCTTGCGGCCTGGGTCGATCAGATCGTGCTGCGGCACCAGCCGGCGCATGTCTTCTGCTACTCCTCGGCGGTCGCGCCCTATGTGCTGAACCAGCGCCGCATCGCGCCGTCGCGCTGCATGATCGACTTCGTCGACGTCGATTCCGACAAGTGGCTGCAATATGCCGAGACGGCGCGGCTGCCGATGCGCTGGATCTACCGCCGCGAGGGCCGCACCTTGCTCAAGCTCGAGCGCGAGGCGGCCGCCGGGTTCGGCGCCGTCATCCTGTGCTCGCGCAACGAGGCAGATCTGTTCCGCAAGCTGGCGCCGGAAAGCGCGGCCAAGGTGGTGCATGCCAATAACGGCGTCGACACCGACTTCTTCGATCCCGAGGGGGCTTACGACAACCCCTATGGCGCCGGCCCGGTCTATGCCTTTACCGGCGCCATGGATTACTGGCCGAATGTCGATGCGGTGCAGTGGTTCGCGGACGAGATCTTCCCCAAGGTCAGGGAGGCGCGGCCTGCGGCGCGCTTCGCCATCGTCGGGACCAATCCGACGGAGGCGGTGAAGGCGCTCGGCACCCGCGACGGCATTCTGGTCACCGGCCGCGTGCCCGACATCCGCCCCTATATCGCGCATGCCGAGGCGGTGGTGGTGCCGCTCCGCATCGCCCGCGGCATTCAGAACAAGGTGCTGGAGGCGATGGCGATGCGGCGCTTCATCGTCGCCGCCGGGCCGGCCATGCAGGGCGTGGAGCCGGCGGCGCGCACGCATCTCCGCGTCGCCGACGACGCGGCGACGTTCGCGCGCCACCTCCTGGAGACCGATCCGGCGACCCGCGTCGCGCTCGGCCAGAGCGCCGGCGACTATGTGCGCCAGGCCTATGGCTGGGCGGCCAATCTCGCGGTGATCGACCGGGCGCTGGCCCGCCTCGGCTGAACGCCTCAAGCGACGACCGCCATCGCGCGCACCTCTGCCGGCGTGCGGCCGGCATCGCGCAGCGCGCGCAAGGATTGCGCGCCGTCGCGCTTGGCCAGCCGCTTGCCATCCGGCCCGAGCACGAAGCCGTGGTGGTGATAGGCGGGCGCGGGCAGGCCGAGCAGCGCCTGCAGCAGCCGGTGCACATGCGTCGCCGGCAGCAGGTCCTGCCCGCGGGTCACCAGGGTCACGCCCTGCAGCGCGTCGTCGACCACGACGGCGAGGTGATAGCTGGTCGGGATCTCCTTGCGCGCCAGCACGACGTCGCCGAGCAGGCCGGGATCGACGGCAACCGTGTCGCCCCGCTCGACGAATGTCAGCGGGCCGGTCAGCGCGGCTGCCCGCGCGGCGTCGAGACGCAGCGCGTAATCCTCGCTGTCGGCCATCCGCCGCGCGCGGGTTGCGTCGTCGAGGCGGCGGCAGGTGCCGGGGTAGAGCGGGCCATCCGGACCGTGCGGCGCCGAGGGGCTGCGGGCGATCTCGTCCTTGATCTGCCTGCGGGTGCAGAAGCAGGGATACAGCACGCCGCGGGATTCCAGCCCGCCGAGCGCATGGCGGTAGTCGTCGAGATGCTCCGACTGGCGGCGGACCGGCATCTCCCATTCGAGCCCGAGCCAGGCCAGGTCCTGGTAGATCGCCGCCTCGAATTCCGGCCGGCAGCGGGTGATGTCGATATCCTCGATGCGCAGCAGGAAGCGATCGCCGCGCGCGGCCGCGAACAGCGCCGAATAGGCGTGGCCGAGATGCAGATGGCCGGTCGGGCTCGGCGCGAAGCGGGTGACGGTCATGAAGCGAGACTAGCGGCGCCGCCGACCGGAAAGTATGGGTAGGCGGTGCCTCGGTAAATTCAGTGGAATCGCATGACCAGCCAGCTCGACGGCCCCCGCAATCTGCCGCCCGCCGGTACCCAGCCGGATAGTCTGGTGGTCCTGCTGCACGGCTACGGTGCCGATGGCAGCGACCTGATCGAGCTCGCCCCGCATTGGCGGCGCCGGCTGCCGCGCACCGCCTTCGTCGCGCCGCATGCGCCGGAGCGTATTCCCGGCATGCCCTATGGCTTCCAGTGGTTCAGCCTGGCCGGCTACGACCCGGACCAGATGCGGCGCGATCCCCGGCACACGGCCGAGATTTACCGCCGCATGGAGACCGGGGCGATCGCCGCCGCCGGCCTGCTCGACCGGTTCCTGGATGATGAACTGGCCCGCCACGGCCTTCCGCCCGGTCGGCTGGCGCTGGTCGGCTTCAGCCAGGGCACCATGATGGCCCTGCATGTCGGGTTGCGTCGGCCGGCCGGGCCGGCCGCCATCGTCGGCTTTTCCGGTGCCCTGGTCGGCGGCGACCGCCTGAAGGACGAGATCGCCTGCCGCCCGCCGGTGCTGCTGATCCACGGCGACGCCGACGAGGTGGTGCCTGTGACCGCTTTGTTCGGCGCGACCGAGGGTCTCGCCCAGGCCGGCATCACGGTGCGCTGGCACATCGCCCAGGGCCTGGGGCATGGCATCGATCCGGAGGGGCTCGAGATGGCCGGTCAGTTCCTCGCTCAATCCCTGGGGGGCGGTTGACGAGGGTCACCCGAGATGCGGTATCGTCGCGCGATCGTCATAGAGCGGAAACGGAAAATCTGCTAGTAATGTGGATAACTTGAGCAGCGAGGACAAAGCTGTGGATAACGGGCTGAGCCGGCGGATGGGCCGCCGGCGCCGAAGCTAGCGGAGCGAGGTGCGCGGAGGCTCGCGATGTCGGTATCGTTGGAGAGTTTCCCCGCCCTGGTGCTGAACGCGGATTTCCGCCCGCTCAGCTATTTCCCGCTGTCCCTGTGGCCCTGGCAGGAGGCGGTGAAGGCGGTCTTCCTCGACCGCGTCAACATCCTCTCCGAATACGACCGCACCATCCAGTCGCCGTCCTTCGAGATGCGGCTGCCCAGCGTGGTGTCGCTCAAGCGATACATCGCGCCGGCCCGTACGCCGGCCTTCACGCGGTTCAACGTGTTCCTGCGCGACCGCTTCACTTGCCAGTACTGCCACGAGCGCGAGGACCTGACGTTCGACCATGTGGTGCCGCGCTCCCGCGGCGGGCGCACCACGTGGGAGAACGTGGTCGCCGCCTGCGCCCCTTGCAATTTGCGCAAAGGCGGTCGTCTGCCCAAGCAGGCCGGCATGTATCCGCGCCGCTGGCCGCATTCGCCGACGGTGCGCGAGCTGCAGGAGAACGGCCGCGCCTTCCCGCCGCGTCATCTGCACGAGACGTGGCGTGACTACCTCTACTGGGATACCGAGCTGGAGCCATAGGAGCCGCCGGCGCCGGTAAACGCCCGTTAACCGCCTCTCGCTACGAATGGGCCTGGACCTCAGGCCTCGAGGCTGCGATGGCGCGCATTCTGGTGATCGACGACGATCCGACCATTCGGTCGTTGTGCACGCTCGCCTTGAGCAATCGGGGGCATGAGGTGACCACGGCGCCGGACGGCCGCGACGGCGTGGCGCTGGTCGGCCAGCGCAGTTTCGACCTCGTGGTCACCGACCTCGTGATGCCGGAACAAGAGGGCATCTCCACCATCCGCAGCATACGCGAGCGGGCGCGCGACCTGCCGATCCTGGCGATCTCGGGCAGCATGGCGGGCGAGCAGCGCGGCGGGGTCGATTATCTGAAGCTTGCGATGTCGCTGGGCGCGCAGGCGAGCCTGCGCAAGCCGTTCTCGCCGCGCCAGCTGAGCAGCGCGGTCGAAGCGTTGCTCGGCAGCCCGCCGCTTCCGCCCGCCGCCTGACCGTCTTGCCTCTCGGCCACGGCACGCCCTCTCGCCGGCCGCCGCTGAGTGCGCGCCAGGTCCGCGGGCTTGCCAGCGTCGCCTGGCTGCCCGGACTCGTGCTTGCAATCGCCTTGGTCTGGCTGCCCCATTTGCTGGGGGATCACGCGAAAAACATCGCGGCGATTCTGACAGCGAGCGGCGTTCTGCTGCTTCTGCTCGCCACCGCCGCCGTGCCGCTCCTGCTCTACCGCGCCTATATCGGCGAGAACGCCGCCATGGAGGAACACCAGCGGCGGGTGGGTACGCTCGATCGTCTGGGCGAAGTGGTATTGGCGACCGACGGCACCGACTGCGTTGTCTATGTCAACGCGGCCTGGACACGGTTCAGCGGATTTTCCGCCGCCGAGACGATCGGCAAACGGAGCCACACCTTCGCCGACGACGCCGACCGCGACCGCCTCCGCGCCGAGGCCCGTGCCTGCGTCGCCGCGCGCGAGCCGCACCACGCCTTCGAGTTCCGCTGCCGCCTGAAGGACGGATCGGTGCGCTGGGTGCGCGCGCTGTTCCGCTACAACTGGGACGGGGACCGCCTCCTCGACACGGTGGCGAGCGTGATCGACATCCATGAGCAGCGGCAGGCGGAGACGCGCCTGCACGAGGCACAGGAGCGAACGCGCGACTTTGCCGCCGCCTCCTCGGACTTCTTCTGGGAAACCGACCCGGAAAGCCGGCTGACCTATGTGTCCGACGGTGTGCGGCGGTTCGGCGTCGATCCCGGTCGCTGGCTCGGCAAGACCTGGTTCGACGCGGTGCCGGCCGTGGTGGGGCCCGAACTGCTGACCGGACACTTCGCCCGCATCCGCGACCGGCAGGCGTTCCGCGATTTCGTCTTCCCGCTGGCCGCGGCGGACGGTGCGACGCGCTGGCTGTCGTCGAGCGGCATCCCGATCGTCGACCGCGACGGCACCTATCGCGGATATCGCGGCGTCGCTCGCGACGTGACGCTGCTGGTCGAGACCGAAAAGGCGCTGAAGCAGAGCGAGGCGCGCCTTCGCAGCCTGACCGAGAACCTGGTAGGCGCCGTCTATCGCTGCCGCCTCGATACCGACTGGACCATCGAGTACATCAGCCGCGGCATCGAGGACATCACCGGCTATTCGGCCGACGACTTCGTGGGCAATCGCCGGCGCAGCTATGCCTCGACCATCCATCCCGACGATGTGGGCCTCGTCGATCGGACGGTACGTGCTGCGGTCGAGACGGGCCAGAGCTTCGAGATCGAGTATCGGTTGCTGGATGCAAAGGGCACCGCGCACTGGGTGTTCGAGCGCGGCCGGGCATCGGTGTTCGATGATGCGGGCGCGGCGACCATGCTCGACGGCTTCATCGTCGACGTTTCGCACCGCAAGGAAACCGCGGCGGCGCTGGAGATGGCGCGACTGCGTCTCGACCAGGCGCTGGAGGCAACCGGTGCCGGCGAGTGGCGCTGGGATCTGAGCCGCGACCGCATCTATCGTTCGCCCAAGTTCATTCGCCTGCTCGGCCTCACTCCCGAGACGCCCCCGGAAGTGTCGCGGGACGAGCATCGCGCGCTGCTCGATGTCATCGTACATCCGGACGATCTCGCTCTATTGCTCGAACATGCGCAGGCGATGAAGGACCGCAATGCCCGCGACATTGACTGCCGCATGCGATGGGGCGACGGCCAGTACCGCTGGTTCCGCATCGCCGGCCGTGCCTTCGAGAGCGCCGAGGGGCGGTTCGATCAGCTGATCGGCACGCTCTCCGATATCGACGAGCAGAAGCGCCTGGAGCACGAGCTCGCGCGAACCGCCGAACGCTACGACCTCGCCGTCGCGGGCGCCGGGACCGGCATCTGGGACTGGGATCTCGGCGCCCGCCGGACCTTCTTCTCGCCGCAATTCCAGGCGCTGCTCGGCTATGATCGCTGGTCTGCCGACCGTTTCGAGGCCGAGGTCGCGGCCAGGTTCAAATCGGTGGTCCATCCTGACGAGCTCGACGACTACCTGATGTCGATCTCGCGCATGCGCGTCGGAATCGGCTCTGCGCTCGAGCTCAGGATGCGCTGCGCCGACGGCAGCTATCGATGGCTCCGCCTCGTGGGACGCCCGTTTCAGGATGCCGCCGGGCGGGTGGTGCGCTGCGCCGGCACGATCACCGATATCGACCGGCGCAAACGGGCGGAGATCGAGTTGAAGGAGGCGCTGGACCGGGCGGAGGAGGGGAGCCGCGCCAAGTCGCGCTTCCTCGCGATGATGAGCCATGAGATCCGCACGCCGATGAACGGCGTACTCGGCTTCGCCGGTGTGCTGCTGGATTCACCGCTCAGCGCCGACCAGCGCCACGCGGTGCAGATGATCCGTGAATCGGGCGACAACCTGTTGCGCATCCTCAACGACGTGCTGGATTTCTCCAAGCTCGAGGCGGGCCAGGTCACCCTCGAGCACATCGCCTTCGATCCGGCCCAGCTCACCGCCTATGCCGGCGAGATCGTGGCGCCGCGTGCGGCGGCCAAGCGGCTTGCCCTGGAGGTAGTGCCGGATCCAGCACTGCCGGCCGCGGTCGCCGGCGATCCCGGCCGCATCCGGCAGATTCTGCTCAACCTGCTCGGCAATGCGGTGAAGTTCACCGAGCGGGGCAGCGTGACGGTGGCGGTCCGCCTGATCGAGGCCGATGGGCGGCGCGCAGCGATCGAATGGTCGGTGGCCGATACCGGCATCGGCATGGACGAGGCCAGCCAGGCCAGGTTGTTCCGCGAGTTCACCCAGGGCGACAGCACGATCTGGCGCCGATTCGGCGGCACGGGCCTCGGTCTCGCCATCAGCCGCCGCCTTGCCGACCAGATGGGCGGGGCGATCTACGTGGCAAGCGAGCCCGGCCGCGGCTCGACCTTCCGCCTGCGCCTGTCGCTGGATCTTGCGCCGGCGGCGGCGCTGCCGAAGGCCGGAGATGGCGATGCCGGCGAAGCACGGCTGATCGCCCTGACGGAGGCGCTCGGGCGCCCGCTCCGCATCCTGGTCGCAGAGGACAATCCGACCAACCAGGCGGTCGTCACCGCATTGCTGCGCCGACTTCCGCTGACCATCGACCTCGCCGAGAACGGCCTGCAGGCCGTGGAGCTCGGCCGCCGACAGGGCTACGACGCCATTTTCATGGATGTCCACATGCCGGAGCTCGATGGCTTTGGCGCCACGCGCGCGCTTCGCCTCGGCGGCGGACCCTCGGCCACCGCGCCGATCATTGCCTTCACTGCCAACGCCTTCGCCGAGGACATTGCGCTCTGCCGCGATGCGGGCATGGACGACCATGTGGCCAAGCCGGTCGGCAAGGAGGCTCTGATCGCGGCGATCCTGCGGCACGCCGACCGCCGGGACGACGCGGCACCGCCGTCGGCATGGCCGCCGGAGCGCGCCCCTCCTGTCTTCGAGCCCGCTGTCATTCAGGAGCTTGTCGAGGACCTCGGTCGCGAGGCCGCCGCCGCCATCGTCCAGACGTTCCTGCGCGACGCCGCGGACCGCATTGCCAATCTGCCGGCGGCATCGGGCGACGCGGCCCTTCGCCACGTTCACAGCCTGAAAAGCTCGGCTGCCAGCGTCGGTGCCCGGCAGCTCGCCGAATACGCCCGCGAGCTGGAAGCGCGCTGGCGGACCGGCGATGCGGCGGCCGGCCAGGATCACGTTGCGGCGCTCGATCGTGCTCTTGCCGGCTTTCGCGCCCGCGCCGAAGTGACGGCATTGGTCGGCGAGGCGCCCGGCCCGATGGCAGTATCGGTCGGCTGAGCGGCCGGCCGCGACCGCGGCTGTCAGAGATTCTGATAGATCGGAACCATGCCGTCGCGCTGGAGACGGCGGAAAAGCCACCTGGAATCCCGTGCCCTCATCGTGATCACGCCGCGGCCCGGCAGCACGATGTTGTCGCCGAGCCAGGCGAGCGAAGCTTGCCGTCGCTTCGCGCGCCAGCCCCTGATTTCGACGGCGAGCACGAAGAACGGGTCGATCTCGGCGAAATGCGTCAGGCGCTTGCGCACCAGCCAGGCGGAGCGCAGCTCGGGGCGGCCGGCCAGCGTGGAAGCCACCGCCCTGACCGCTTCCGGCGGCATCCCATGCGGCGCGAAGCTGTCGGCGACGGTGAGGCGTCGCTCGTCCTCGGCGGCGGCGATGATCTCCTCCGCCGCCGCGGCGCGATCGAGATAGGGCCCCGCCGCGTCGCGCCGATCGGTCGCGACAAGCCGATCGGCGATCATGCGGCAGACCGGTGGAACCGCCCGAATATCGATCCGCATCGCCTGATGGGCAGGTGCGGCCACGGCGCGCGCCGGCCGGCGCGCGGCCCGATGGGCGGCGGCACGCCGCGCCAGCCGGCTGAGCCAGAGCAGGATGCCGCCGAGCACGGCAGCGATTGCCGCCGGTCCCAGAATCTGCGCCGCAACGACGGCGCCGCCGATATGCCAGAGCGGGAGGTTGCTGTGATAGTCGAAGGCGGCAACGAACCGCTCCTCCGGCATCCCCGTCGCGTAGACGGGCAACCGCTCGCCGACGAAGCGCCCGCTTCGGCCGAAGCCGGTCAGCTTCAGGGTGACGGGCGTCTGTTCGCCGTCGACCCGGCCGTGCACCAGGGTACTGAGAGCGCTGCCCCGCGGTGCTTCTTCGATCCTCTGGATGTCGAGAAACAGAACGTCGTTCGGATCGACCCATCGGATCCGCTCGCCAGTGGTGAATGCGAAATACGTCATGCTCCCGGCGGCGAGCAGCAACAGCAGGCCGACGCCGAGAGCCCCCCAACGCAACAACGCCATCTGGCCAGTTTATACAATCAACGATGGAAGAATCCACCGTGTCTCTGCTCAACCCGGCTGTGTGACGGGCGGGGGCCCGCCCAGGCCGCCCTGAACGGAGACGAGCCGCGCGAACGGCCCGTCGGACTGCACCAGCTCGCTGAAACGGCCGCGCTCGACGATGCGCCCGTGGTCCAGCACCAGGATCAGGTCGGCCTCGCGGATGGTGGAGAGCCGGTGCGCGATCACGAAGGTGGTGCGGCCCTTCATCAGCGCCTTCAGCGCCTGCTGCACGCGGGCCTCGGTCAGGGTGTCGAGCGCCGAGGTCGCTTCGTCGAGGATCAGGATCGGCGGGTTCTTGAGCAGCGCGCGGGCGATGGCGAGCCGCTGGCGCTCGCCGCCCGACAGCGTGGCACCGCGCTCGCCGACCAAGGTGTCATAGCCTTGCGGCTGGCGCAGGATGAAGTCGTGCGCCTCGGCCAGCCTGGCCGCCTGGGTCAGTTCCTCCATCGTCGCATCCGGCTTGCCGACGCGCAGATTGTCGGCGATCGAGCGGTGGAACAGAGCGCTCTCCTGGAACACCACGCCGATATTCCGGCGCAGCGAGTCCAGCGTGTAGTCGCGGATATCGGCGCCGTCGACGGTGATGCGGCCGGAAGTCGGATCCCACAGCCGATGCAGCAGGCCCATGGCCGTCGTCTTGCCGGCGCCGGTCGAGCCGACCAGCGCCACCGTGGCGCCGGCCGGTGCCGCGAAGCTGAGATCCTCCACGGCGGCACGCGAGGTCTCGTAGGCGAAGGTGACGTGCTCGAAGGCGACATCGCCCTTCACCTTTACGAGCGTCGCTGCGCCCGGCTTCTCGTTGACCAGCGAACGCTCGTCGAGAGTCTTGAAGTATTCGGTCAGCACCGGCGCTTCGAAGAACAGGCTGGAGACGAAATTCATCGCCTGTTCCAGCCGGGCGATCAGCATGGTGGCGAAGCCCATGAAGCTGACGATCTCGCCGACGCTGGCGAGACCCTGGGTCTTGAGCCAGGCGCCGAGTACGAAGATGAGCAGCACGGTGATGGTGGAAGCGGCGCGGGTGAGAACGACCACCGTCGCCCACCAGTTCAGCACCGGGAACTGCGCCTGCAGCAGGCGCTGCATGAGGTCGGCGAGCTGCTTCGCCTCCAGCGCCAGGCGGACATAGGACTGGATCAACATGACATTGGAGAGCGCGTCGCCGGCGCGCGCCGCGAGCTCGGAATGATAGGCATTGACCGCTTCCTGCGAGCGGTGAGTGCGACCAATCACCACCACCGCCAGCACCGCGAAGATGCAGGCGAGCACGATGAGCAGCAGCGCCAGACGCCAGTTCAGCCACAGCGCCAGCGGAATCAGGATCACCAGGGCGACGAAGGTGGCGAGGTGCTCGCGCAGGAAGCCGAGCCAGAGGCCGAACAAGCTGTCGGCGCCGGTCAGCATGACCTTGATCAGCGTGCCGGAATGGGTCTCGATGTGGAACGAGGCGGGCAGCGCCAGAACATGCTCGAAATAGCGTGCCATGGCGGCGAGGCGGCGGCGATGCGCCAGGCGGTCGGCATGCAGCGCCACCAGGATGTTGGCCGCGATGCCGCCCAGCCCGATGGCGCCCCAGAGCGCCAGCAGCGGCAGGGTTTCGGCCCAGATGGCCGCGCCCTCGCGCGTCGTCAGCACGTCGATGACGCGGCCGAACATTACCGGCTCGAGGAATTGCAGGCCGGCCACCGCGACATTGGCGAGTGCCAGCACGATGGCAAGGCGTCGCTCGGCGGCGAGAAGGCCGAGCACGCGGGCATAGAGGCGAAGGAAGGACATCGGAATCGGGCAAGTGACGTGCCCGACTATAGCCGGTGGGCGGGCCTTGAGCCCGCCCACATGTCTAGCTCGACATTCGAGCGGTCAGCCGCGGCGCCGGCGGCGCCCGGTCAGCTCGAATACTTGATGGTGCAGCCATAGGCGCGGGTCGACGTCGCCGCGATCGGCTTGCCGGCGCTCATCGCCGCCAGTGCCTCGCGGACATAGTTGCGGGCGCCCTGCACATCGCCGTGCCGGGTGGTGGGCTTGTCGTCGATGCCGCCCATATAGACCAGCGTGCCCTTCGGATCGATCACGTACATATGCGGCGTGACTTTGGCGTTGTAGGCCTTGCCGATACCACCCTGCGGGTCGAGCAGAAAGGCGCTGGGCGCGGCGCTCCGCTTCCGGGTCAGCGCGTCGGCCTCGGCACCGGTAACGTAGCCCTGCTCGCCGGTTGCCGAGGAGGCGATGGTGAGCCAAACGATGCCCTGGCCGGTGGCTTCCTTCTGCAGGGCCTGCATGTTGCCGGTCTCGTAGTGCTTCCGCACGAACGGGCAATCGTGGTTGGTCCATTCCAGCACCACGGTCTTGCCGCGGAAATCGGAAAGCGAAACCTTCTGACCCTTCGAGTCGACGGCCGTGAAGGCCGGCGCCGGGGCGCCGATCTGCGGGTCGGGCGAGGCGGCATCGGCACCTGTCATCCAGGCGCTGGTTCCCAAAGCGAGGGCGCCTGCGGCCGTCAGGCCGATGGCAAGGGCGGTGCGGCGGTCCATGGTCAACCTCCGAGACAACTTGGACTGGCCCAGTTTAGCACCATCGACCCCGGGCTTCGCCCTCACGCTCTCGCGAGGCGGGCGGCTAAAGGTCGAGGCTGCGGATGTAATCTGCCACGGCTTGCCGCGCCGCCGCTTCCGCCTCGCGCGCGCGGGCCAGGTCGGCCGCGTTCTTGCCCAGCCGGTCCTCCTGCTCGCCCAGCATCGCGAGGTAGCGGCGCTGCAGATCGCTCTGTGCCGGCACCGATCCGAGGTTGGCGCGGGTGCGAGCCTGTTCGGCTTCCAGCTCCTTGCGGCGGTCGGCGAGCTGCTTCACCTCCGCTTCGGCCTTGCCGCGGGCGGCGGCAAGCTCGGCGAGACGGGCGAAGGCCTTGCGCTGCGCCTCGGTCAGCCGACCATTTACGGCGAAGCGGGCGAGGTCCTGCGTTGTCAACGAGGCGAGCGAGGTCTCCTGCGCCAGAGTGCGCTCGGCGACGAAGGTGATGCTGGCGCTCTTGCCGGCGGCCACGTCCATGCCGGCGCGATAGCCGCCGTCGATCCGCTCCACACCCTGTTTCGGCTGCACGAGGTCGTAAGCCGGTGAGATCGGATGATCGACCACCACGCGGCGCGGCTCGTTGGGCGCGCCGGTCAACGTATAGGTCGCGCGCTGCTGATCGATGACGGTGGCCTTCAGCAGGCCGTCGGCCAGGCGTGCCGCGGAGAGCGCGGTGCTCGATTCATGCTTCTGATCGACGGTGACTTTCTGGTCGACAGCGAAGGAGACAAGCCGCTTGTCGTCGGCGGGGAAGGGGGCGAGCCTGGCATCGCCGACGAAGGCGACCGCGCCGCCCGCATCGCGCTCGTACAGCGTCAGCACGCCGGGCGGCAGCGCCGTGCCGCTGTCGTTGGTCAGCCGGACGGAAGCCAGCGGATGCTTCGGCTGCGTCGCCGGCTGGAACAGGGAGAGCCGCTCGGCCGGCACTTTGCGCGCGACCAGCGGCACCATCAGGCTGTGGCCGCTTACGATCGAGACCGGATGCGGGATGCGGTAGCTCGCCTGGGTCATCGCCTCCTGGCTCTCGGCGGCGATCAGCTCGGCCGGCTGGCTGGGCGGCGCCGCGCCGACGGGGGCGCCGAAGGACTTCTCCGCCATCGCGGCCGGCGCTTGCGCCCGCATGCGGTCCTGCATCGGGGCCGATGCCATCGGCACCGGTCGCGCGCCGCCATCCGGGCGGGGCAGGACGCGACCCAGCACTTCGACCGGCACTTCGGGCCGGTTCACGTAATAGGCCGTGTAGAGGGCCTGGCGGAAGGTGACAGGATTGCCGCCGACCAGGGTCAGCTCGACGCCCTTCCAGTCCTCGCCAGAACGGTTCTCCAGCACCGCCCAGCCCTGCATCTCCGCGGTCTTGGCCTCCGGTCCGCCGATGGTCAGCCGGTAGGCCGCCTTCCACAGCGGCGCCTCGACGACATAGGCGACGCGAAGCTTGCGGCTGCCCTGGCCGGTGGTGCGGACCTGCAATGTGCGGCGATCGCGGGCGCGGTTCCGGGCGATGCCGTCGAGGCCGGCCTCGACCTGGGCACGCGCCTTGGGGTCGACGAAGCTGATCGGGCCGGCTTCCGCGAGCAGCACGGAGCGCAGGCCGTCGGCCGTCATCAGGCTGAGACGCGGCCGCACCAGCGTCCGGTTCTGCGGGCCGAGCTCGGCCTCGTTGGTGATCCCGACGATGCGCCCGCGCATCGGGGCCGCGCCGCCGATCTCCACCTCGGCGCCGCGGAAGGCTTCGAGCAGGCGGACCGGGTCCTGCAGCGCCGTCTGGTCGAAGGGCAGCTCGCGGAACACATCGCGCAGCGGATCCTCGCCGGGCAGCGAGATATCGCCGACGCCGCCCTTGTCGTCGTAGATGACGATGCTCTTGAGAACGTCGTCGACCTGGTCGCGCCGAACGGTCAGTTCGAGATTGGCGTTGCCTTCGACCTCGGCCTCGTACTCGAAATAGCCGACGCCGCCGGCCGACAGCATGACGCGCTTCAGCGCCAGATCCGCCGCCATCGCAGGCAGGGCCGCTAGGCTCAGCAATGCGGCGCAGACGACCGGCCGCGCCAGCGGCGAAAACATAGCCTTCATCCTCGGGTCCCTCCTCAGGACGCGGCTTTATCCTAGCGGGCCGATTGCGGCAGGGTTTTGGCGAAGCCTACTTCTCGGTCATGCGCCAGACGCCGTCCCAGTCGGCCGGTGGCGGGCTTGCGCGAAGCGCGGCGATGCGCTTGACGAACAACGTCGAGGGACCGTCTTCCGGGGCCGTCTCCAGGCACTTCCGGAACGCCGCCTCCGCCGCGTCGAGGTCGCGGCGGCGGTAGAGCGCCAGCGCCTCGGCGTAGCGGTCGCGCAGCGCGGCGGCGTCCGGGCCGAGCGCGCCCGCCTCCGCCATCACCTCGAAGATGCGCACCGGCTCGGTCTTGCCGGCGACGGTGATAAGGTCGAGCTCGCGCGCTTCGATCGCATTCTGGGCCAGGCGATAGGTGTCCTCGGCGACCACGATGCGGGTGCCGTAGACCTTGTTGATGCCTTCCAGGCGCGAGGCGAGGTTCACCGTGTCGCCGATCACGGTGAAGCTCTTGGCGGTCGGTGCGCCGATGGTGCCGACCACCACCTCGCCGGTGGCAAGCCCCATGCGAACGGTGAATTCGGGGACCTGCCGGCGCAGGCCCAGTATGTCGGGCAGCTCCCGGCGCAATGCCGTCAGCGCCGCCTGCTGGGCGAGCGCGGCGCGGCAGCCATCGGCGGCGTGGTCGTCACCGGGCGAGAAGGGCGGCGCCCAGAACGCCATCACCGAATCACCGATATACTTGTCGATCACGCCGTTATGGTCGCGGATGGTGTCGGTCGCGAGGGTGAAGTAGCGGTTCAGCAGCTTGGCGATGGCGCCGGCGGTCAGCTGCTCGGACAGGCCGCTGAAGCCCTTGATGTCGGAGAAGAACACCGTGACGACCCGGCGCTCCGCGGTATCGAGCGCTTCGCCCGTGGTGCCGATCAGGCCGGCGACGATGCGCGGGTCGATATATTTGCCGAAGGTGTCCTTGATGCGCTCCTTGGCCTTGAGCTCGGCCACCATGTGATTGAAGGCGCGCGTCAGCTGGCCGATCTCGTCGCGCGAGGTGATCGGCAGCAGCTCGCCGAATGTGCCCTGCTCGACCGCCTGCGCGCCGACCACCAGTCGGCGCAGGCCGCCGACCAGCCGCGTCGCCATCACGCCGGCGATGCCGAGACCGAACACCGCGGCGGCGATGAAGACGGCGAGGCTCAGCCGCTCCACGCCGGTCTGCTGGCCGAGCGTCTCGAGCGTGGAGGCCTCGCTGAGCTTGCCGATCTGGCGGCGCACGTCGTCGAGATCGGGCCCGAAGGTGCGCTCGAAACGGGCGAACTCGCCCATCAGCTGCCTGGCAGCGGCAACATCGCCACGCTGGCGCGCCTCCATGACCTTGAGGCCGACCTCCTCGAATGGCGCGGCCTCCCGTCGCAGAACGGAGAAGGCGCCGAGCATGCGGGCGAAGGCCAGCCGGTCGGCGAGGTCGTTGCGCGGGTCGCTGATCGCCCGTTCGATAAGTGCTTCCGCCTGCTCGAAGGACCGGTTGATGCCTGCCACGATCTCCCGTTCGCGTTTCTCCGCCTGCTCGAGCACCGTGGGTGCCGGTTTGTCGTGCCGCAGCAGGCGGTGCAGGTTGAGCTCGTATTCGTAGGTCGCGACATCGAGATCGCCGATCAGCGCCGCTATCGGCAGGTGGTAGTCGGTGATCCCTCCGATCTCCTCGTGCACGTTCTCCTGCAGGCGGAGCGAGACGAACAGCGCCACGCACAGGATGGCGAGCAGCGCGATCGACAGCGCGAGGATCTTCAGGCGGATGGTCATGTCGGCAGCCGGCCCCCCGTGGCTGGCCGAGCATAGCCGGCACGGTCATTAACGTTTGGGAAAAGCGCCGGCTTAGAACAGGCTGAGCTGGCCGCGCACCGGCGGCGGCGGGCGGAACTTGGAGGCGTCGAGGCTGTAGCGCCGCTCGTTCAGGCCGAGCCGCTTGCAGGCGGCCTCGAAGCGCTGGGCGATCAGGGCGGCGATCGGGCCGGTGCCGACCATCCGCGTGCCGAAGCCGGCAACGTAATCGACGCCGCCGCGGGCCTGGCGGATCAGCGAGATCACCTTATCGGCCCGGTTCGGATAGTTCTCGCTCAGCCATTCGCGGAACAGATCCTTGATCTCGAGCGGCAGGCGGAGCAGCAGATAGCCGGCCTCGCCGGCACCGGCCTCCTTCACCGCTTCCAGCACGGCTTCCATCTCGTGATCGTTCAGGCCCGGGATCACCGGCGCGAACAGGCAGCCGACGGGAATGCCGGCCTGGGTCAGCTCGCGGATCGCCTGCAGCCGCTTCGCCGGCGTCGCCGCGCGCGGCTCCATGCTGCGGGCCAGCTCGCGGTCGAGCGTGGTGACGGAGAGATAGACCTTGGCGAGCCCCTGCGCCGCCATCGGCGCCAGGATGTCGATGTCGCGGGTTATCAGCGCGCTCTTGGTGGTGATGCCGACCGGATGGTTGAAGGCGGCGAGCACTTCCAGGACCTGGCGCATGATGCGGTGCTCGCGCTCGATCGGCTGGTAGGGATCGGTATTGGTGCCGATGGCGATCACGCGCGGCTTGTATTTCGGCGCGCGCAGCTCCTTCTCCAGCAGCGCCGCCGCATCCGGCTTCATGAACAGCTTCGCCTCGAAATCGATGCCGGGCGACAGGCCGAGATAGGCATGGGTCGGCCGGGCGAAACAGTAGATGCAGCCGTGCTCGCAGCCGCGATAGGGGTTGATCGAGCGGTCGAAGGGGATGTCGGGCGACTGGTTGCGGGTGATGATGCTGCGTGAAGTGTCGATGCCGACCGAGGTGCGGAGCGGTGCCGGCTCGTCGTCCGGCCCGCCCCAGCCGTCGTCGACGGCGACGCGCGCCTCCTTCTCATACCGTCCCGACGTGTTGGTGACGGCGCCGCGGCCGCGGCGGCCGTCCGGATGCACGAAAGCCTTGGCCGCGCCTTTCGAAACCTGTGCGACGGGCGTCCTGATCCCGGCTGCCGTCCCGAAGACAGGGGCTTCCTCCGCGAACGCGTCCCATCCGTCCGAGACATGGGCTTCGGCCGCGAAGTCGAAGCCGTCAACATCGGCGCTAGCCGGTCGAGCGGAAGAGGCGATCTTGAAGGGTCCCGACATGGGACCCGAAGCTAGTTCAATATTCGGAACAAATCAAGAACATGTCTGACCGGTATCAGCTCGCCTTGCGCCGCTCATGCTCGCGCAGCCGGGGGAACAGCTCGACGAAGTTGCACGGCAGGTAGCGGTAGTCGAGCTGGGTCTTGAGGATGCCTTCCCAGCCGTCCCGGCACGCGGAAGGGGAGCCCGGCAGGGCAAAGAGATAGGTGCCGCGGGCGACACCGGCGGTGCAACGCGACTGCACGGTCGAGGTGCCGATCTTTTCGTAGCTCAGCATGCGAAACAGCTCGCCGAAGCCGGGTATCGCCTTCTCGTAGAGCGACTCGAACGCCTCCGGCGTGACATCGCGCCCGGTCACCCCGGTGCCGCCGGTGGCGATCACCACGTCGATGCCCGGATCGTCGATCCAGGACGAAACCTTGGCCCGGATGCGCTCCACATCGTCGGTCACGATGGCGCGCACCGCCAGCTTGTGGCCCGAGGCGGTAAGCAATTCGATGAGGGTGGCGCCCGACTTGTCGTCCGCCTCGGTGCGGGTGTCGGAGACCGTCAGGACGGCGATGTTGACCGGGATGAAGGGCCGGCTGTCGTCAATCCGAGGCATAGTCGAGGGACCTCGCGCGAGCGGTTCCCTCATCAACGTAGAGAGGCCACTTGCCCCCGGCAAGCTCGTCCAGGCTGCGCAGGTCGCGGCCCATCCGGCTGGCATAGATCCAGTAATTCGCCAGCACGTGCTCGATGAAGCCTCGGGTCTCCGGGAAGGGGACGCTGGCGATGAAGAGCAGCGGATCGTCCTCAATCTTCAGGCTGTCGCGCCAGGTCTTCAGCGTGCCGGGGCCGGCATTGTAGGCGGCCAGCAGATGGACCAAGCTGCCGCGGATAAGGTCGGTCCGCGCGAGATGCGTGACGTAGCGCTGGCCGAGCTCCATGTTCACCCGCGGATCGTCGAGCGAGCCCTTGATCGGCTGGCCGAAGGCCGGGTCGCGGGCGACGAAGGCGGCAGTGTTCGGCATCAGCTGCATCAGGCCGCGGGCGCTGGCCTGCGACTTCGCCGTGGTCTCGAAGCCGCTCTCGCGGCGCATCAGGGCGAAGACGAGGGCCCGGTCCACCACGAAGCCGCCGAGCGGCTCCCAGCGCGGCACCGGGAACAGTGCCGGGGTTGCCTTGGTCGCGGCGATACGGGCGGTGGCCTCGTAGCCGAACCGCATGACCTCGGCTGGCGCATCGACCTGGGCCGCCAGCTCGAGCAGCACGGTGCCGGTGGTCTCGTCCGCCTGGTGGTAGAGCGCACGGATCTCGGCAAGCGCACGCTCCCGCTCGCCGACCTCCGCCAAGGCAATGGCCCGGCGGACGCCCGGCACGCCGAGCACGCGGTCGAACACCGTGTAACGGTCGCCATCGGCCTCGTCGCGCAGGTCGACATCCTGGCCCAGCTGGCGACGTGCGATCAGGCCATAGAAGGTGTGGGGGAACTCGGCGGCCCGGGCGAGCCACTGGTTGACCTTGGCCGGTTTGCCAAGCCGCAGGTTGGTCCGCGAGGCCCAGAGGGCTGCGCTGGCAACATCTTCCGCGGGGGCGCCGGCCAGGCCGGCGACACGCTCGAAGTGCCTGGCGGCGACTGCGAAGCGGCCGGCTCGCCAAGCGGCGATGCCCTCGTCGAAATCATTGGATGCGACCTTCACGGCCGCCTCGGCATAGACGGTGCGGCCGCCGCGCAGATAGGCGGGCAGGGTCGGGCCGGGGGGCGTCGGCGGCGCGGTACGCCCCTGCGGCAGCCGGAGCAATGCCAGCCGGTGGATCTTGTCGGCCCCGACATGGTCGCCGTAATCCTCAACCCACTGGGCCAGTTCGCTGTACGGCGTCAGGTATTTCGGATGCAGATAGCGCTGCGCCAGGACATGGCCCAGCAGCAGCCGGTCGTTCAGCTGCTCGATCTCGTGGTCGGCTTCGGCGAACTTCCCGGCTTCCTGCAGGGCGAAGACGGCGCGATAGCGGTCGATATCGGCAGAGGTCAGGGCGGGAGAAGCTGCAATCCAGGGCGCGCCAATCGTCCCCGGGCGCTCGCCGGTACGGGCCGCGGCGGGCGTGGCGGAGCCGAGGGTCAGCAACCCTCCGAGTATCAAGGCCCCCCCAAGGACAAAAGCAACTGCCAGGCGGGCCGGCCGTGCCGGTCTCGTCTCTCCCCTTTGCATGGTGGGAAGCGTGGCTCAGTCAGCTAGGCCCTGGCAAGCAAAAAATCAGGTCGGCGGCGAATTTCCTGTGGAGATCCCAGTGAAATCCCCGGAAAACAACGACTTAGAGCCTATGGTAAACAGTATCAGGGAATTCTTCCCGTCTCGCGCCAGCAACCTCTTCGGTGATTTCTTTGTGACTTAACACAAAGTTTGCCATGTGTGACATCGAATTCAGAAAAAGTGACATCGAAGATTGTGGAATCAAGAAGAGATATCGTTAAGGCAGAAGTCAAGATCAACTGCCTTCCGGCGGCCAGGCACCCGCCTCGGCAAGGCGCGCACGCACCGCCAGCACGTCTCGCCACGACTCGCGCTTGAGGCCGGGCTGGCGCAGCAGGAAGGCTGGGTGAAAGGACGGCATGAGGGGAACGGTGCCGCCGTCCAGCGGGTAATCGACCCAGCGGCCACGCAGTCGCGTGATGCCCTCCGGCCGGCGGAGCAGAGTCTGCACCGCCGCATTGCCGAGCGCCAGCACCACTTTGGGCCGCGACAGCTCGATCAGGCGCCGCGCGAAGGGCAGGCAGGCCATGATCTCTTCCTGCGACGGAGTGCGATTGCCTGGCGGGCGCCAGTAAATGACGTTGCTGATGAAGACGTTGCGCCGGTCCAGCCCGATTGCGGCCAGCATCCGGTCGAGCAGCTTGCCGCTTTCCCCGACGAAGGGCAGGCCCAGCCGGTCCTCCTCGCGGCCCGGTGCCTCGCCCATGATCAGCAGCGCCGAACCCGGGCGCCCGTCGGCGAATACCGTGCGGCTGGCGGTGTCCTTGAGCGGGCAACCGTCGAAGGCTTCGACTGCCGCCCGCAATTCCTCGATCGTCCGGCATGCCGCGGCGCTGGCCATGGCGCCCTCGGCGGCGCTGCCGGTCGGCGCCAATGCAAGTGCCGAGGCGATGGCGGCCGGCCGGCTGCGCGCAGGCTCCGGCGGGGGAGCCGCGGGAGGCCCGGCGATCTGCGCCAGAGGCGGCGCGGCAAAGCGGTCGATTGGCTGGTCGGCGATGCAGGCATCGGCCCCCGCCTCCAACTGGAAGCGGAGCGCGGCGAGGAGGGCATCGCGATCCGGCATGCACCTGTCTTAACCGCCGGCCTAGCTCCGCACCACCCCGGTCTCGGTGGCCTCGAGCTCGAAGGCGGCGCGCATCAGCGCCCGGGTGTAGTCGGTGGCGGGCCGGTCGAAGATCTGCTCGGCGGGGCCCTGCTCGACCACCTTCCCGTCCTTCATCACGATGACGTCGGTGGCGAGCGCCCGCACGACTCTCAGATCGTGGCTGATGAAGAGATAAGCCAGGCGGTGGCGCTGCTGAAGGTCGCGCAGCAGGTCGACGATCTGCGCCTGCACCGACATGTCGAGCGCGCTGGTCGGCTCGTCCAGCACCACGAAGCGCGGCTTCAGCACCATGGCGCGGGCGATGGCGATGCGCTGGCGCTGGCCGCCGGAGAATTCATGTGGGTAGCGGTCGGCGGTGGCCGGATCGAGGCCGACTTCGGCCAGGGTCTGCTCGATCAGCCGGCGCCGCTCGGCGCGATTGCCGCCCATGTCGTGCACTTTCAGCCCTTCGCCCACGATCTCGGCGACCGGCAGGCGCGGACTCAGGCTCGAATAGGGGTCCTGGAAGACGATCTGCATCTCGCGTCGGCGCGGCCGGAGCTCGCGCCAGGAGCGCCCCTGGATCGAGCCGCCGGCGAACTCGATGCCGCCATCGCTCTTCACCAGGCGGAGCAGCGCGTAGCCGAGCGTCGACTTGCCGGAGCCGCTCTCGCCGACCACGCCGACGGTCTCGCCCTCGCGCACCGCGACGTCGATGCCGTCGACTGCTTTCACATGGCCGACCGTGCGCTTCAGCACGCCGCGCTTGATCGGAAACCAGACCTTCACGTCGCGCCCGGCCATCACGACCGGGCCGCCCGCCGCGGGCGGCGCCTTGCCCGTCGGCTCCGCCTCCAGCAGCCGCCGGGTATAGGGATGCGCCGGCGCGGTAAAGAGCTGCTCGACCGGCGCCGCCTCGACGATATCGCCGCCTTGCATCACGCAGACCTTGTCGGCCATGCGGCGCACGATGTTGAGATCGTGGGTGATCAGCAGCAGCGCCATCTCGAGCTTGTCTCGCAGCTCGCGCAGCAGCTTCAGTATCTGCGCCTGCACGGTGACGTCGAGTGCGGTGGTCGGCTCGTCGGCGATCAGCAGGTCCGGATCGTTGGCCAGCGCCATGGCGATCATCACGCGCTGGCGCTGCCCGCCCGACAGCTGGTGCGGATAGGCATCCAGCCGGTTCTCGGCGTCCTGCAGGCCGACCATGTGCAACAGCTCGAGCGTGCGCGCCCGCGCCGAGCCACGGTCCATCCGCTTGTGCAGCAGCAGCACCTCGTTGACCTGCTTCTCGATCGTGTGCAGCGGGTTCAGCGAAGTCATCGGCTCCTGGAACACCATGGCGATGCGGTCGCCGCGGATATGCTCCAGCACCGTCGGTGGCGCTCCCATCAGCTCCTGTCCGGCAAAGCGGATCGAGCCCGAAGGGTGATATGCCGTCGGATAGGGCAAGAGCTGCATGATGGAGAGCGCGGTGACCGACTTGCCGGATCCGCTCTCGCCGACCAGCGCCAGCGTTTCGCGCCGCCCCAGCTCGAACGACGCACCCTTCACCGCCGCCACATCCCCACCCCGCGTCCGGAACGACACCGATAGATCCTTGACGGAGAGGAGAGGCTCGGTGGTGTCCACGGTGGTCACCGGAAGGTTTTGCGGGGGTCGAAGGCGTCGCGGACGGCTTCGCCGACGAAGACCAGAAGCGAGAGCATGACGGCGATCACGGTGAAGGCGGTGATGCCGAGCCAGGGCGCCTGCAGGTTGGTCTTGCCCTGCTGCAGCAGTTCGCCGAGCGAAGGGGAGCCCGGCGGCAGGCCGAAGCCGAGGAAGTCGAGGCTGGCGAGGGTGGTGAGCGAGCCCGACAGGATGAAGGGCAGGAAGGTCAGGGTCGCCACCATCGCGTTCGGCAGCATGTGGCGCCACATGATGGCGCGGTCTGACACGCCGAGCGCGCGTGCCGCGCGTACGTAGTCCAGGTTGCGGGCGCGCAGGAACTCGGCCCTGACCACGCCGACCAGCGCCGTCCAGCTGAACAGCAGCATCAGCATCAGCAGCCACCAGAAATTCGGCGTGATGATCGCCGCCAGGATGATCAGCAGGTAGAGCTGCGGCAGGCCGCCCCAGATCTCGATCAGGCGCTGGAAGATTAGGTCGACGGCGCCGCCGAAATAGCCCTGCACGGCGCCCGCCATGATGCCGATGATCGAGCTGAGGATGGTGAGCGTGAGGCCGAACAGCACCGAGATGCGGAAGCCGTAGATCAGCCGCGCCACCACGTCGCGGCCCTGGTCGTCGGTGCCGAGCCAGTTCTCCGCCGAGGGCGGCGCCGGCGCCGGCACCGGCAGGTCGAAATTGATCGTCTGGTAGCTGTAGCGGACCAGCGGCCAGAGCATCCAGCCGTGCTTCTCGATCTCGTCCTTGACGAAGGGGTCGCGGTAGACCGCCTCGGTCTCGAACACGCCGTCGAACGTAGTCTCCGGATAGGGCACCACCACCGGGAAATAGAGCTCGCCCTTGTAGGAGACGAGGAGCGGCTTTTCGTTGGCGATGAACTCGGCGAACAGGGCGAGGACGAAGAAAAACAGGAAGATCCACAGCGACCAGAAGCCGCGGCGGTTCCGCTTGAAGTTCTCCCAGCGCCGCTGGTTGATCGGGGAGAGCCGCATGCCGCTCAGGTCGCCCGGCTCTCGAAGTCGATCCGCGGATCGACCAGCACATAGGTCAGGTCGCTGACCAGCTGCATCAGCAGGCCGAGCAGGGTGAACATGTACAGCGTGGCGAAGATCACGTTGTAGTCGCGCTTGATCGCGGCCTCGAAGCCGAGCAGGCCGAGCCCGTCGAGCGAGAAGATCACCTCGATCAGCAGCGCGCCGGTGAAGAAGATGCTGACGAAGGCGCCGGGGAAGCCCGCGATGATGATCAGCATCGCATTGCGGAACACGTGGCCGTAGAGCACGCGGCCCTCCGACAGTCCCTTGGCGCGCGCCGTCACCACGTATTGCTTGCCGATCTCGTCGAGGAAGGAATTCTTGGTCAGCAATGTGAGGGTGGCGAAGCCGCCGATGACGAGCGCGGCGATCGGCAGCGCCATGTGCCAGAAATAGTCGAGCACGAGCTCGATCGGACCCATCTCGCGCCAGTTCGGCGAGATGATGTCGCGCAGCGGGAACCAGGAGAAATAGCTGCCGCCGGCGAACAGCACGATCAGCAGCACGGCGAACAGGAAGCCGGGTATGGCGGCGCCGGCGATGATCACGCCGGAGGTCCAGATGTCGAACCGCGATCCGTCGCGCACCGCCTTGGCGATGCCGAGCGGAATCGAGATGACGTAGATGAGCAGCGTCGTCCACAGACCGAGCGAGATCGAGACCGGCAATTTCTCGATGATCAGCCCGATCACCGAACGGTCGCGGAAATAGCTGTCGCCGAAATCGAACACCAGATAGTCGCCCAGCATCTTGAGGAAGCGCTCATGCGCAGGCCGGTCGAAGCCGAACTGGCGCTCCAGCTGCTTGATGAATTCGGGGTCCAGGCCCTGGGCACCGCGGTAGCGGCTGCCACTGCCATCCACGGGCGCAGGTGCGCCGCCGCCGACCTCGCCGCCGGTACCGCCGCCGAACCGGGCGGTCGCGCCCACGGCGGTGCCCTGCACTTCGGCGATGATCTGCTCGATCGGGCCGCCCGGCGCGAACTGCACGACCACGAAGTTGATCAGCATCACCCCGAGCAAGGTCGGGATCACGAGCAGCAGGCGGCGGATGATGTAGGCCAGCACGGGCTATGCGAGGGTGTGCGGCCGAGGCCGTCGATGGTCCGTCATCCCGCCCACGTTGCATGCCGCGCGGGATTCGCGCAACCGACCTCACGGCTTATTGCGCGCCGGCGAAGCTCAGCCGGTGGCGGGCAGGGTCATCAGGTGGTTGTCCCAGCGGGCCGTCGTTGCAAGCGCAAGCGGCAAGCGGGTGGCGTCGGCCGCGCCCGGCTGGTAGCGGAACATGCCGCCCAAGCCGCTGCCGAGCAGGAAGCCGTCTTCCCCGTCGGCAGCGATACCGCAGCCATCGGCAACGCCGACCTTTCCCAGCACGTGACCAGTCGCCAGGTCCCAGAACACCGCCAGGTTGCCGCGCGGCGAGGCGATGCCGAGCACGGTGCCGGTTGCGTCCATCGCCGCGCTGCCGCAATAGCCGCGCAGGCCCGCCAGCAGGTCCTCCGTCAGCGGCAGAAACGTCATCTCCGGCGCGCCGAGGCGGTGAGTGGCGACCAGCGGCACGGTGCGCATCGACGGACCGGCGAACTGCATGGCGACGGCGACCGTGCCGTCGGGGGCGACGGCGAGATGGCGGGTGCCGAGCTGGTGCAGGGCCGGCGGCAATGTCGCCTTCTGCCGGAGCGCGCCGCTGCCCGCGTCGAGATAGGCGAGCGACGGCTGCATGTCGTGCAGGTTCAGCTGGAATCCCGGCGCGTCGGGATGGGTCAGGATGCCGCCATTGGCGACCACGATCGTCTCGCCGCCGGGCAGCAGCCGCATGTCGTGCGGATCGAGGCCGCCGGACGGGAACTCGCCGACCCGCCGGAAGCCGGCGCCGGCGTCGTACACGCCGATCACGCCGTCGCCGGAAGAGGCGATCGTTTCGCTCGCGTAGAGCACGCGGCCCGAGGGGCCATAGGTGCCGTGCCCGTTGAACCAGCGATCGGTCGCCGCCGCCACTTCGCGCACCATCCGCCCAGCTCGCGGATCGAGAACGGTGATCCGGTCGCCCGGCCGCCGCGAGAAGGCGACCGCCTCGCCGCCGTCGCGGCGGACCGCGAAACCGTGTCCGCGGCCCGGCAGCGGCAGATCGAAGGCGACGTCGCCCGCCGTATCGAAGCCGGTCACGAAGTAGCGGCTGCCGGTATCGGCGCGCGCGCCGATGACGCGCTGCGGTGCCGCCGCGGCGGCGCGCGCCACATGCGGCGCCATGGCGACGCCGAGAAGGCCCAGCAGCGCCTCGCGGCGGTCGATCCGGAAGGTCATCGTCAGTCTCCGTCGAGCGCGTTGAAGCCGAGCGGGATGTCGAGCGCCACCGTCAGCCGCTGCGCGAGCAGAGTCTTCAGCGCCGAGGCTTCGCGGGCGAGCTGGACCAGCTTCGGCCGCTCGGCCGGATCGAGCACCGCCACCTCCAGCGGCTTGCCGATCGAGGCGGCGGTGCCGCGGGTCTGCGCGAAGGCGCGGCGCAGCAAATCGTCCAGCGCCGCGTTGCCGGCGACGTCGCGCACGAAGGCGGAGAAGCCGGCACCGCCGTCCTCGCCGAGATACATCGCTTCCGCCGCCTCGAGGTTGAGCCGCAATGCGGCGAGCGAGCGCCGGCTGCGCCAGGCCTCGGCGAGCTGCGGCCGCGCCGCCTGCAGCGAGGCGCCGAGCGGGCGGGCGAGCTTGTGGTCGGCCACCAGCTCCACCGCGGCATGCAGGCTCTTGAAAAGGTCGAGGGTGACCTCCTTCGGGCCGGCATAGCGGTCGCCGGACTGGCCGGCCTCCGCCATCACTTTGGCCTGCGCTTCGGCGCCCTCAATCCATTCGCGGCGGATGTCGGCGGCCATGCCGGCGAGATTGCCGGCGATGGCGCGGATCGCATCGCAGCGGAAGGCCGCCTCCGCGCCGCCGCCGGTCAGCTTCGCGGCGGCATCCTCTCCATAGAGCAGGCGCTCCAGCGCCGGAAAGCCCTGGCCGGCGACATTGCCGCGCGCGAAGGCCTGGGCGGTGAGCGCACCGGCATCCTTGCCCGCCAGCAACTCGTCGACCTGGCGCGACACGGTGTTGCGCGGGTCCGGCCAGAAGGCGAGACGCATGTTGCGCATGAACAGCTCGATCGGGCCGAACCGGACGTGCTGGACGCCCTGCCAGGCATCGACCGCACGGTCGAAGGCGTCGCGCATGGTGCCGAGCGAGGCGGCGGTCGGCGCCGCGCAGAAGCGCCCGGCTTCCGCCGCCAGCGCCTTCGTCGCCTCGGCCAGCTTGTCCTGGCGGGGCAGGATATGGCCGGTGACCAGCGCTTCGTTCAGACGCCGGTAATCGGCATCGGTCGGCGCCGCGGCCACGGCGCGGGCGCATCCCATGGCGACCAGCACCAGCACGAGGCGCAGCAAGGCGCTTGGCATCGGGGGACTCCTTACAACGAGCGCAGGAAGGCGAGCAGCGCCTCGCGCTCCTTCTTCGGCATCGCGATCACCCGCTGCTTCGCCGCCTCCGCCTCGCCGCCATGCCAAAGGATCGCCTCCAGCGGGTTGCGGGCGCGGCCGTCATGCAGCAGCTGGGTATGGCCACTCACGATCTCGGTCAGGCCGAGGCCCCAGAGCGGCGCCGTGCGCCATTCGCGCCCGTCGGCGGCGCTCTCCGGGCGGTTGTCGGCGAGACCCTCACCCATGTCGTGCAGCAGGAGATCGGTATAGGGCCAGATCTTCTGCGCCGATTGCTCGAGCTCGGCGGAATCGGCGCGCGTGGTGAAGCTCGGATTGTGGCAGGCGGCACAGCCGGCGGCATGGAAGATCCGCTTCCCGGCCAGCACCTCGGGCGCCGCCGCGTTGGGCCGGGCCGGCACCGCCAGGTTGCGGGCATAGAACACGACGAGGTCCAGCATCTGCCTGGTCACCTCGACGCCTTCCTTGGCATCGCGCCCGTCCGGTGCCCTACGGCAATCGGCCTGGGCGGCGCTGCAATCGCCCCAGGCATCCGGGGCGAGGGCGGAGGAGAGGCCCATATCGCCGGCGAAGGCATGCGCCGATTGCGCCGCGACACTGGCCTCGCCGGCCTTCCAGCCGAACCTTCCCAGCATCACCTTGCCGTCGATCTCGCTCCAGACGCGGTTGGGTCGGCCGGAGATGCCGTCGCCGTTGCGATCCTCCGGATCGGCGCGGGCCAGGATGTCGGCGTCCGGGATCGCCTCCAGCAGGCCCATGCCGATCATCGGCGGCGCGACGCGCGGCGACAGCATGGCACCAGGGGCCATCGGCCCGTAATTCAGCTCGGCCGCGCGGTAGCGGGGCTTGCGCAGGCGCACGATCCCGCCGTCGGCCAGGGTCACCGGCAGTTCCTCGTAGGCGATCTCCATCCGCCCTTCGGCCAGCACGCCCTGCACCGAGAAGTTCTGCAGCTGGGTGCCGTAAGTCGGCTCGGGGATCACCGCCGCGCGGAGGCTCGCGAGCAGGGCACGCTCCTCGTCGTTGCGCGCCGGCACCGAGAGGCGCAGGAACATCGACACTGCCGCTTCGCCCGGCGCCGGCGGGCGTCCGCGGCCATCCTTCAGATGGCAGCTCTGGCAGGAGCGCGAGTTGTAGAGCGGGCCCAGCCCGTCGGAGGATTTTGTCGAGGCGGGCGCCGAGACCCAGAGCTTGCGGAAGATGCCGTCGCCGACCTTGAAGTTGATCTGGCGGCTGAAATGCATGTTGGCGGAGAATTGGGAGAACGCGCTGGTATTGCGCGGAGCGTGCGAGGTCGCCGCGCCGCCCGGCTCCGCCTCGCCGGGTTCGGGTTTCGAGAAATCGGGCGGCTCGGCTGCTGCGGCACCCGCCGCGAGCAGCAGTGCCGCCGCGGCCGCGCAGAGGCGTCGGGAGGTGGTCGCGACTATTTGAACACCTTGGCGGGATCGTCGAGGCTGTCGGAGCCTTCGAACTTGATCGCCTTCAGCTTCAGCGCCGCCACCGCGCGTTCCAGGCTGCGGGTCTGCTCGGTCAGGGTGTCGATGGCCGCCTGCACCACGACATTGCCCTCCGGATTCTCCGGCCCGATCATCTGGTCATAGGCCTCCTTGGTCTCCGCCCGCGTCTTGACCGTGCGCATCGCCGCCTCGGTCTTGTCGAGCTTCGCCTGCAGGTCGGCGCCGAGCGCGGCGTCGGTCGCCGCGATCAGCGCGCCGAGGCCGGGGCCGGCGACCTTGCGGCCGTCCAGTCGCGTATAGCTGCCGGCATAGACCGCGCGCATGCCGGCCACGTCGTAGTAGTGCGAGTTGTGCGTGTTGTCGGAGAAGCAGTCATGCTCCTCCTCGGGATCGTGCAGCATCAGGCCGAGCTTCATGCGCTCGCCGGCCAGCTCGCCATAGGCAAGGCTGCCGAGCCCGGTGACCATGGCGCTGATGCCGGCATCCGGTTCGCCGTCCACCAACGGCTGGCGCGCCTCGCCGCCGGCGGCCCAGGCCTTGGCCATCCAGGCGAGATCGTCGACCAGAAGCTGGGTCGCGACCTTCAGATACTGCGCCCGCCGGTCGCAATTGCCGCCGGTGCAGGCGGCCCCTTTGGCGTAGTCGGTCCACGGCCGGTTGCCGGCGCCGGGCCCGGTGCCGTTCAGATCCTGGCCCCAGAGCAGGAACTCGATCGCGTGGTAGCCGGTGGCGACATTCGCCTCGATGCCGCCGGCCTCCTGCAGGGAACGCAGCAGGCGCCAGCTGATCGTGCGGGTGTCGAGCGTCTTGCCGCCGAGCTTGATGGCGGTGTTGGCGATCACGTTGGCGGTGCGCAGCGGGTTCTCCTCCGAGGCGGCGCCGTAGCCCGGATCGACATAGTCGATCAGGCCCTCGTCGAGCGGCCAGGCATTGACCCGGCCCTCCCATGCGTCGACCACGGGATTGGCGAAGCGATAGACCTCGGTCTGCTGATAGGGGATGCGGGCGGCGAGCCAGGCCGTGCGTGCTGCCTTCATCGCGGCCTCGGACGGCGTGGCGACCAGCGCTTCGACGGCGCGCTGCAGCTTGCGCGCCTCGATCAGCGCATCGCCATACATCGCCGCGGCGATATCGGCATAGGTGACCAGAATGGCGCGCCGGTCTGGGGCAGTCTGCGCAGCGGCGCTGCCTGCCACCACGGCGCCGGCAATGCTCAGTGCAAGAATCAGTTTCCTCATGGCGCGCGGTTCCCCCGTCCGTCGTCGATCGGCCGCCGCGCGCTCGCCCGAGGGCCGTCACTGGGTGGGGAGGGACCTACCTCAAATGCAATAGAGTTGCAATTGCAACATGAGCCGGCGCGGCGATCTGCCGCTTTGGGACGGTCAAGCGGCCTTGGCGCGGGCCTGCCAGCGGGCGATCGCGGTCCGGTCGTGGCCGCGGCCAGCCTCGCGCCAGAGCCGCCGCAGCAGCCACCAGAGCGAGGGATAGATGGTGTCGCGATAGCCGAACTCGGCCGGCAGATCGGCCAGGAAACGGCAATGCGCCACAGGCAGCGCGTGATAGGGCATGGTCGGGAACAGGTGATGGATCGCGTGGTAGCGCAGCCCGAGCGGGAACAGCAGCTCGGTCAAGGCATTGCCCTCGATGGTGACCGAGTCCTTGAACTGCGCCGCATGGCTGATCGGCAGGCCCAGGCTGTCGAAGCGGTGGCCGCCCAGATTGCGCAGCCAGTTGAGCCCGATGCCGAGCACGGCGAGCACGTAGACCTTGGCCAGCGCCTCGAGCGGCAGGTAGCCGGTGGCGAAGCCGATCGCCAGCGCGATGTAGAGCGCCGAGGTCGCAGCCTCCGCCAGCAGGAAGACGCGCGGCGGCACCAGGCGCCCGGGCTCCTTCCGGTAGTACGGATTGCTCACATAGCTCGACGCCCGCTCGGCGACGAAGCGGCGCAGCGGCGGGATGAAGAGCGAGAGCGGCGCCAGCACGACGAAACGCACGATCGCCAGGATCGGGATGATCAGCGGCTGGATCGCATAGGCCAGCAGGTGCCGGCGCGAGGAATGGGTGAAGGGCAGGTATTCGCCGTCCTGCGGCGTGCCATAATCGGTCTTCGAATGGTGGTCGGCATGGTTGGCGTAGAACGAGGAAGGCGTCCCCATCGGCACGCCGATCAGCACGTTCCAGGCCAGCACGAAGCCGGGCAGCGTGCCTTTCCGCAGGTGCACGATCTCATGGATGTAGGTGCCGGTGCGGAACAGGGCGAAGGCGGCCACCACCAGCGCGGCCAGCTGCAGAGCCGAGAAGTTCTCGGCGCTCAAGTAGATCGCCGCCGCGGCATAGCCGAGCGCCGTGGTGAGCAGGAAATCCGGCCAGTAGATCCAGGGATTGGGCGTGAACAGGTCGTTCACCAGCGCCCGCGCGGTGGCGACGGAAAAGGCGTTGGCGGGCTGATGCTCGGCGGCGTCGGGAGACAGCGTGATCGTGCTCATGGGCGGTAGCCGATCATATAGCGCGACGGGCGGACGCGACCAAGGCGTCGCGCTGTCACGCCGGCTCCGGCGCCGCCACCCGGCGGCGGTACAAGCCGCCGGCGCCCAGTGCGCCGCCGCCGACGATCAGGGCGGTCGCCGCGGCCAAGGTCGGGCTCGTCTCGGCGCGGCCGAAGGCGACCAGCAGGCCGGTCGATAGCAGCGGGGTCAGGTAGGCAAGCGCCCCGAGCGCCTTGATGTCGCCCCGCTTGACCCCGTGGTCCCACAGGAAGAAGGCGGCGCCGACCGGGCCGAGGCCGAGCGCGACGACGGTTGCCCATGTTGCTGCATCGGCCGGCCAGCCGGCGGGCTCCAGGACCAGGTGGCAGGTGAAGGCGAGGATGGCGGTCGCGCCGCAGAAGCCGCCGATGGCATCGGAGGGGATTTCGGCATAGACGCGGCTCCTGACCGAATAGGCGGCCCAGGTGGCGGCGCAGCCGAGCGCCGCCACATAGCCGGCCGCGTGTTCGGCGCGCAGCCGGATCTCCCCGCCGGTCACGATCAGCACGGTGCCGGCGAGCCCGAGGCCGGCACCGGCCAGGTGGAACCAGCGCAGCCGCTCGCCCGGCAGCAGCGCCGAGAACAGCACGATCAGCAGCGGCCAGAGATAGTTGATCAGGTTGGCCTCGACCGGCGGGGCGAGGCGGAGCGCCAGGAAATAGAGGAAGTGGTAACCGAACAGCCCGCCGATGCCGACCAGCCAGACCTGGAGCGGCAGGCGCAGGCGGTTGAGCGGGTTCTGTCCCCGCGCGGCCCAGAGCCCGAGCGCGATCAGGAAGGCGACCCCGAAGGTGACGCCGGTCAGCAGGAAGGGCGGCACCGCCCGTGCGCCCGTCGTGAGCAGCGCGAGGCTCGACCACAGCAGGATCGCGGCCATGCCGATGGCGGTGGCGAGGGTTCGGCTCACGGCTCGAAGCCCTCAGGATCTTCCAATCGGGCCAGGCGGTTGGCGGCCTTGGCGGCGAAGCGGAGGAGGAGCGAGCGGCGCCGCGCCGCCGCGAGCAGGGCACTGCCCGGCGCCGGGCGCAACACTTCGGCGCCATAGGCGTCGGCCACGATCAACCCCGGCTCCGCTGGCAGCGCCTCGCGCGGGAAGTCGACGGTGACGGCGAAATAGAACCGGTCGCACCAATCGAGATAGTCCTGCCATTTCTGATCGGTGCGGAAGTCGATCAGGCAGCTCTTGATCTCGATGATGGAGATGCCGCCCTTGTCGTCGACGGCGAAGACATCGGCCCGACGGCCGTCCGGCAACGAGAATTCGGCCAATGTCGCATGGCCTAGGGCTCGGAAATGCCGGCCGATTCCGCGGCAGATCTGGGGTGCGATGTCGGCGACACTCACACTTCGACACCAATTGTGATCAACAACTCAGCCTCTGTGTGACGGCCGCCATCGTTTTGTCAATGCTTCGCCGCATATGGTGTCCACATCGATGCTGCCAGTTAGTTCGACAAGGTTAGTGTCATGTTTCGCTCACACACCCGCCGCAAGCTGAACGACGCCCTGATCATCGTCGGTCTGATCCTGACCACCGCCGTCAGCGCGCTTGCCGCCACTGCAATGATGTAGGTCGGCTCCCGGGGTCGCGGCTCGCCGCGGCCCTAGAGGATGAACCGGCTCAAGTCCGCGTTTTTGGCCAGGTCGCCGACATGGGCGACCACGTAGGCGGCATCCACTGTCACCGAACTTCCCGAACGGTCCGCGGCGTCGAAGGAGATGTCCTCCAGCACGCGCTCCATGATCGTGTGCAGCCGCCGGGCGCCGATATTCTCCACCCCTGAATTGACGTCGCTCGCCAGACCGGCGATGGCGTCGACCGCGTCGTCGGTGAAGGTGAGCTCGACCTTCTCGGTCGCCAGCAGGGCGACGTACTGCTTGACCAGGCTCGCTTCCGGCTCGGTCAGGATGCGCTTGAAATCCTCCTTGCCGAGCGGCTTCAGCTCGACCCGGATTGGCAGCCGGCCTTGCAGCTCCGGCAGCAGGTCGGACGGCTTGGCGATATGGAACGCGCCCGAGGCGATGAACAGAATGTGGTCGGTCTTGATCGCCCCGTGCTTGGTGGCGACCGAGGTGCCTTCGATCAGCGGCAGCAGATCGCGCTGAACACCTTCGCGGCTGACATCGGCGCTGCCCCGCATTTCGGACCGGCCGCAGATCTTGTCGATCTCGTCCAGGAAGACGATGCCGTTCTCCTCGGTGACCTGCTTGGCTTCCTTCAGCACCGCCTCGGAATCGAGCAGCTTGTCGCTCTCCTCCTGCAGCAGCAGGCGGGCGGCGTCCTGGACATGCATCTTGCGCGGCTTGGTGCGGCCGCCGCCCAGCGCCTTGCCCAGCATCTCGTTGAGATTGATCATGCCCATCTGGGCGCCCGGCATGCCGGGGATCTCGAAAGTGGGCATTCCGCCGCCCGATTCCTGCACCTGCACCTCGACCTCCTTCTGGTCGAGATTGCCCTCGCGCAGCATCTTGCGGAACTTCTGGCGCGTGTCGGGCGAGGCATTCTCGCCGACCAGTGCGTCCAGGATGCGCTCCTCGGCGGCGAGCTCGGCGCGGGCATTGACCTCCTTGCGCTTCCGCTCGCGCACCATGGCGATGGCGACTTCCAGCAGGTCGCGCACGATCTGCTCGACATCGCGGCCGACATAGCCGACCTCGGTGAACTTGGTCGCCTCGACCTTGAGGAAAGGCGCGTCCGCCAGCTTGGCCAGGCGGCGCGAGATCTCGGTCTTGCCGACACCGGTCGGGCCGATCATCAGGATGTTCTTCGGCAGCACCTCGTCGCGCAGGCTGTCGGGCAGCTGCTGGCGGCGCCAGCGGTTGCGCAACGCCACCGCGACGGCGCGCTTGGCGTCGTGCTGGCCGACAATGAAGCGATCGAGCTCGGAAACGATCTCGCGCGGGCTGAAGCTCATCGCTGTGCTCATGACGTGGCCAGCTTCTCCAGGACCAGGTTCTCGTTGGTGTAGATGCAGATGTCGGCGGCGATCTTCATGGCGCGCCGGGCGATCGCCTCGGCATCCATGTCGTCGCGGTCGACCAGCGCACGTGCGGCTGACAGCGCGAAGGAGCCGCCGGAGCCGATGCCGATCAGCCCGTCCTCCGGCTCCAGCACGTCGCCGGTGCCGGTCAGGATCAGGCTGGTCTGCGCGTCCGCCACTGCCATCATGGCTTCGAGCCGGCGCAGGTAGCGGTCGGTCCGCCAGTCCTTGGCCAGCTCGACGCAGGCGCGGGCGAGCTGGTTCGGATGCCGCTCGAGCTTCGCCTCCAGGCGCTCGAACAGGGTCAAGGCATCGGCCGTGGCGCCGGCGAAGCCCGCCACCACGCTGCCATTGCCGAGCCGGCGCACCTTCTTGGCCGAGGACTTCACCACCGTGTTGCCGAGCGTCACCTGCCCATCGCCGGCCACCACGACATGCGGTCCTTTGCGCACCGAAAGAATGGTCGTGCCGTACCAGCGGCCGGGATCGTGATCTGTCATGAGGGGGTAGGGCTCGTCCTTCGCGGCGGAAGAACGGATGTAGGCCCTCGCCCTCGCCGGTTCAAGGCGGGGCCTGCCCTGGCTAGTGCTTGTTCCGCCGGCTCTGGTAGCGGGCGCGGGACAGCTCGATCAGTCCGGGGGCGCGCTTGGTGATCTCCTCGACGATGGTGCGGGCCTGGTCGAGATGGGCCCGCGTATCGGGGCGGATGATATCGGCATATTCCGGTCGGTCGGCCATCTCGCGCCGCTCGAGCAGGTGGCCGAGCTCCTCCTCGAACAGCTCGCGGCTGCCGAGCGGCAGGGTTTCGGATTCGGCGAGCGACAGGAAGATCTTGAGCGAGGCGTCGATCTCGGCCAGCAGCAGGTCGCCGATGGCGCGGTGGAACCGCTGGTGCACGTCGGTGTCGGCCTTGGGCCCGATCTCGTCCAGCCGGTCGGTGATCAGGGCAGTGACGCCGGCGATCGAATTCAGGGCCTCGCGATAGCGCTGATACGATTGGAAGGCGCCTGCGGCCAGATCGGCGGCGGCGCTGGCGGTCAAGGCCTTGGCGGTCTCGATCTGCTGCTGCAGCGAAACCAGGAAGCCCTCGGCCTCGCGATGGATCTTGTGGGCAGCGCGCTTTGGAAGAGCCATGGCCAAAGAAGGAAAGCATTAAGCACTGTTGCACGCGACGGTAGCAGCCCAGGCTTGACGGTCCGTTAAGGCCCCGTTGCTGGTAAGGCCCTGGTCTTCCTGCTATAGGCCGGCCGTTCTTTGATGATCGGAGGGCGCCATGCGGCGCGGCAGTGTGGAGCGGCGCACCAAGGAGACCGAGGTGCGCGTCGTGGTCGATCTGGACGGCACCGGGACCTACAAGGTCGCGACCGGGATCGGCTTCCTCGACCACATGCTGGAACAGCTCTCGCGCCATTCGCTGATGGACATCGAGGTCCAGGCGAAGGGCGACCTGCACATCGATTTCCACCACACGACCGAGGATACTGGCATCGCCCTCGGCGAGGCGGTGAGCAAGGCGCTGGGCGACCGCAAGGGCATCGTGCGCTATGGCTCTGCAATCATCCCGATGGACGAGACCTGCACCCGCGTCTCGCTCGACGCCTCCAACCGGCCGTATCTGATCTGGAAGGTGGCGTTTTCCAAGCCGAAGCTCGGCGACATGGATACCGAGCTGTTCAAGGAGTGGTTCCAGGCCTTCGCCCAGGCCGCCGGGCTCACGCTGCATGTCGAGAACCTCTACGGCGAAAACAACCACCACATCGTCGAGAGCTGCTTCAAGGGGCTCGCGCGCTCGCTGCGCCAGGCCTTCGAGATCGATCCCCGGCAGTCGAACCAGGTGCCCTCGACCAAGGGCGTGCTGGGCGGCTCGCTCTAGGCGATGCGCACCTACACCGTGCAGGTGCGGCCCGGCGGGCCGCCGGACGACCCCGATTTGGTGCTGGTCAAGGAAGGCTTCTCCTGGCCGGCCTTGATACTCGGGCCGATCTGGTTCGCCTGGATGCGGGTTTGGCGCTGGCTGATCGCCTATCTCGCGGTGCTGGCGGCGGCGAGCCTCGGCCTCGGGCTGCTGGAGGCCGCGGAATCGCTCGGCAGCGTTGTCGGCGTGGCCGTCGCCGTGCTGTTCGCGGCGCAGGCGAACGACGCCCGCCGTGCGGCGTTGGCGCGGCGCGGCTATCGCTTTGCCGGCCTGGCGCGGGCGCCGCGGCTCGCCGAGGCGGAACGCCGCGCGCTGGATCGCTGGCCGCCGCGCCTGCTGGTCGAAGGCGTGCCGTGAGGATCGCCGTGGTCGATTACGGCGCCGGCAACATCCGCTCTGCCGTGCGCGCCTTCGAGCACGTCGCCGGCCAAATCGGCATCGCCGCCGAGGTCGAGGTGGTGACGACGCCGGAGGCGATCCTCGCCGCCGACCGCATCGTGCTGCCGGGCGACGGCGCCTTCGCCGATTGCATCGGCGCGTTGCGCTCGCGCACCGCGATGGAGGCGGCGCTGGAGGAGGCGGTACGCCGGCGCGCCCGGCCGTTCTTCGGCATCTGCGTCGGCATGCAGCTGCTGGCGACGCGCGGGCTCGAATACGGCGAGCATGCCGGCCTCGGCTGGGTGGCGGGCGATGTCGAGCGCATCGTGCCTTCGGACCCGCGCCTCAAGGTGCCGCATATGGGCTGGAACGAGCTCATGCTCACCCATCCGCACCCGGTGACCGACGGGCTGGCCGCCGGCGCGCATGCCTATTTTATCCACTCCTACCACCTGGTGCCGAAAGCGCATGACGCCGTGCTGGCCGAAGCCGATCACGGCGGACCGATCGTCGCGGTGGTGGCGGAAGGCAACGTGGTCGGCACCCAGTTCCATCCGGAGAAGAGCCAGTCGACCGGCCTTCGCATGATCGCCAACTTCCTGCGCTGGACGCCTTGAGATGGCCCAGATCCCCGGCAAGGCCCTGATCCTGTATCCCGCCATCGACTTGAAGGAGGGCCGCTGCGTCAGGCTCGAGCGCGGCGAGATGGCGCGGGCAACCGTATTCAACGACGACCCGGCGGCGCAGGCGCGGGATTTCGCCGGTGCGGGCTGCGCCTGGATCCATGTGGTCGATCTGGACGGCGCCTTCGCCGGCAAGCCGATGAATGCCGCCGCGGTGCGGGCGATCCGCGCTGCCGTGGGCCTCAAGGTGCAGCTCGGCGGCGGTATCCGCGACCGCGCGACGATCGACGGCTGGCTCGAGGCCGGCGTCACCCGCGTGGTGCTGGGCACCGCCGCGGTGCGCGATCCGGCGCTGGTGAAAGAAGCGGCCAGGGCGCATCCGGGCCGCGTCGCCGTCGGCATCGACGCCAAGGGCGGCAAGGTTGCGGTGCAAGGCTGGGCGGAGACGACGGAGCTCACCACGGCGGAGCTCGGCAAGCGCTTCGAGGATGCCGGCGTCGCCGCGCTGATCCACACCGACGTGGATCGCGACGGCCTGCTGCAGGGCGTGAATGTCGAGGCGACGGCGGCGCTGGCGCGCGCGGTCAGGCTGCCGGTGATCGCCTCCGGCGGTGTCGCCTCGCTGGACGACCTGGTGCAGCTCAAGGCGGTGGCGAGCGCCGGCATCGAAGGCGTCATCGTCGGCCGCGCCATCTATGACGGCCGCGTCGATCCCGCCGCCGCCCTGAAACTGCTGGCGGCGTGACATGCTGAAGGTCCGCGTCATCCCCTGCCTCGACGTCAATGCCGGCCGCGTGGTCAAGGGCGTGCGCTTCCTCGACCTGGTCGATGCCGGCGATCCGGTCGAGCAAGCCAAGGTCTACGACAAGCAGGGGGCTGACGAGCTCTGCTTCCTCGACATCACGGCGAGCCACGAGAAGCGCGACATCATCCTCGACGTGGTGGCGAAGACGGCGGAAGCCTGCTTCATGCCCTTCACCGTCGGCGGCGGCGTCCGTGCGGTGGAGGATGTGCGCCGCCTGCTGCTGGCCGGCGCCGACAAGGTCTCGATCAACACCGCGGCGGTGCAGACTCCGGACGTGGTCCGACAGGCTGCGGAGCGCTTCGGTGCGCAATGCATCGTGGTGGCGATCGATGCCAAACAGGTCGCGCCCGGCCGCTTCGAGGTCTTCACCCATGGCGGTCGCAAGGCGACCGGGCTCGACGCGGTCGCGTGGGCGAAGCGCATGGCGGCGACCGGGGCGGGCGAGATCCTGCTCACCTCGATGGACCGCGACGGCACGCGCGAGGGCTTCGATCTGGCGCTGACCCGCGCGGTTTCCGACGCCGTGCCGGTGCCGGTGATCGCCTCGGGTGGGGTCGGCACGCTCGACCATCTCGCCGACGGCATCGCCGAAGGGCATGCGAGCGCCGTGCTCGCCGCCTCGATCTTCCATTTCGGCGAGGCGACGGTGGCGCAGGCGAAACAGGTCCTGTCCGCGCGCGGCATCCCGGTGCGGCCGATCGACCGGATCTGACGCAATTCGACACATTGTCACAAATCTCGTCGCGATCACGCCGCGCTTCCGCCTCAATGCGCGAGCGCAATGCCGGCAGTGCAATGGATGGGAGAGATCGACATGCATCGACGCGACGTGATGCTGGCCGCCGGCGGACTGATCCTGGCGGTTGCGGCGGGCATGCCGGCCTTTGCGCTGGAGCAGGCGGCGGCACGCGATTTCGTGACCAGGCTGGCCGGCAAGACGCTGGCGGTGCTCCGCGCCGAGAGCAACGTGGATGCGCGCGCCTCCAAGCTCGCGCCGCTCTTGCGCGATGGCCTTGACCTCGGCGCCATGGGCAAGTTCGTGCTCGGGCGGCAGGGCCGCGAGCTGACGCCGACGCAGCAGAAGAGCTTCGGCGAAGCCTTCGAGAAGCATGTGGTGGAGACCTATTCCGACCTGCTGGCGCGGCAGAGCGTGGCGGACGTGAAGATCACCGGCGATTCCAAGCAGCCCGACGGCGACGTGCTGGTCAATTCCGAGATCACCCGTGGCGGGGCGCCGCCGACGCCCTATGACTGGCGGGTGCGCGAGACCACGGGCGGCCTGAAGGTGGTCGATGTGGTGATCAACGGCGTCAGCCTCCTGATCACCCGGCGGCAGGAATTCGCCTCGGTGATGCGCAAGGACGGCGTGGACGGGCTGATCCGCCGGCTCGAATCTGGCCAAGGGGCATGATCCGCGCTTAGGATACATTCGTAAGCGGCCGGCGATTCGAGCCGGGTATCGAGACCAGGTATCGAAAAGGGGTGGGGAGCGATGCTGAACGAATTCAAGACGTTCATCATGCGCGGCAATGTTGTCGATCTCGCGGTCGGCATCATCATCGGCGCGGCCTTCACCGCGATCGTCAATTCGCTGGTCAACGACATCATCATGCCGCCGATCGGGTTCATTCTCGGCGGCGTCGACTTCACCAACTTCTTCCTGACCATCAAAGGTGAGGCCCTGCCGACGCTGGAGGAGACCAAGAAGGCCGGCTCCGTCGTCATCGCCTACGGCGCCTTTCTCAACGCGGTCATCCAGTTCCTGATCATCGCCTTCGCGGTGTTCCTGCTGGTGAAGGGAATCAACCGCATGCGCGACATGGCGATCAAGCAGCAGCAGTCCGACCCCGGTCCGCCGCCGCCCCTGCCGGCCGACGTGGTGCTGCTGACCGAGATCCGCGACCTGCTCAAGGCGCGCTGACCGGCCGCAGCCGGGGCGCTGTTCCGCCGGCCTGGGCTGTGCTTTAAGGCGCATCATGGAGAGCTACGCACAACGCGGCCTGCTGCCGGCCGGCCTGCGCGACGCCCTGCCGCCCGCCGCGGAATGGGAGGCGGCCGTGGGCGAGCGCCTGCTCGCCTGCCTGGCCGGCCACGGCTACCAGCGGGTCAAGCCGCCGCTGGTCGAGTTCGAGGCGACCCTGCTCGCCGGCGCCGGTGCCAAGCTCGCGCCGCAGACCTTCCGCCTGATGGACCCGGTCAGCCAGCGCATGATGGGGGTGCGGCCCGATATCACGCTCCAGGTCGCCCGCATCGCCGAGACCCGGCTGGCCGATGCGCCGCGGCCACTCCGGCTCTCCTATATGGGCCAGGTGCTGCGGGTGAAGGGCACCCAGCTCCGCCCCGAGCGCCAGTTCGCCCAGGTCGGCCTCGAGCTGATCGGGGCCGCCACCCGCGCCGCCGATATCGAGGTCGCGACCCTGGCCGCCGAGGCCCTGGCGGAGATCGGCGTGCCGAACGCCTCGATTGACCTCTGCGAGCCGACCCTGGTGCCGGCGGTCTGTCGTGGCCTCAAGCTCGACGACGCGACGGCGGAGGCGGTGCGTGCCGCGCTCGACCAGAAGGACGCCGCCGCGCTGAAGGCGGCCGCGGGCAAGGATGCCAAGCTGCTCGAGCCGCTGCTGCGCCTCGCCGGCCCGGCCGCTGAAGTGGGGCCGAAACTGCTGCAGCTCGACCTGCCGGCCGAGGGCCGCACCATGCTGGCCGACCTGGTCGCGGTGGCCGACGCAGTGCGCAAGGCCGTGCCCGGCATCCTGGTCACCATCGACGCGGCCGAGGCGCGCGGTTTCGAGTACCAGACCGGCGTCAGCTTCACCTTGTTCGCCCGTGGCGTGCGCGGCGAACTCGGCCGCGGCGGGCGCTACGATTCGGGCGGTGTCGAGCCCTCCTCGGGATTCACGCTCTATCTCGACAGCGTCATCCGCGCCCTGCCGGCGCCGGCGGCGGCACGACATCTCTACATCTCGCATGGCACGCCGCGTGCAGCGGCCAAGGCCCAGCGCGGCGAAGGCTGGCGCACCGTGCAGGGGCTGGAGCCGGTGGCCGACGGCCGTGCCGAGGCGAAACGGCTCGGCTGTTCGCATGTCCTGATCGACGGCCGTATCGAAGAAGTCTGAGGAAGTCCGATGGCCAATGTGGCAGTGGTCGGCGCCCAGTGGGGCGACGAGGGCAAGGGCAAGATCGTCGACTGGCTGTGCGAGCGCGCCGACATGGTGGTGCGCTTCCAGGGCGGCCACAATGCCGGCCATACCCTCGTAATCGACGGCAAGATCTACAAGCTCGCCTTGTTGCCCTCGGGCGTGGTGCGGCCGGGCAAAATGGCGATCATCGGCAACGGCGTGGTGGTCGATCCCTGGGCGCTGGTCGGCGAGATCGAGCGCGTGGCGCAGCAGGGCCTGAAGATCACGCCCGAAAACCTGCGCGTCGCCGACAATGCCAGCCTGATCCTGCCGCTGCACCGTGATCTCGACGCCTATCGCGAGGACACCAACAAAGGCATCAAGATCGGCACGACGCGGCGCGGCATCGGCCCGGCCTATGAGGACAAGGTCGGCCGCCGCGCCATCCGGGTCTGCGACCTGGCCGATGCCGGGGTGCTGGAACAGAAGGTCGAAGGGCTGCTCGCGCATCACAACGCGCTCCGCCGCGGACTAGGCCGCGACGAGATCGACGGCGGCCAGCTGCTCGCCGAGCTGAAGGCAATCGCACCCAGGATCCTGCCCTTCATGGACCAGTCCTGGAAACTGATCGACGAGGCGCGGAAGTCGGGCCAGCGCATCCTGTTCGAGGGCGCCCAGGCCTTCCTGCTCGACATCGACCACGGCACCTACCCTTACGTCACCTCGTCCAACACGGTGGCGGCGCAGGCGGCGACCGGCTCCGGCACCGGCATGCGCGGGGTCGGCTATGTGCTCGGCATCGCCAAGGCCTATACGACGCGGGTCGGCGGTGGCCCGTTCCCGACCGAGCTGGAGGACGAGGTCGGCCGCGGCCTGCTCGCCCGCGGCAACGAATACGGCACCAATACGGGCCGGCCACGGCGCTGCGGCTGGTTCGACGCGGTGCTGGTGCGCCAGGCGATCACCATCGGCGGCATCGACGGCATCGCGCTGACCAAGCTCGACGTGCTGGACGGCATGAAGGAGGTCAGGATCTGCACCGGCTATCGCCTCGGCACCACCTCGCTCGACCGCTTCCCGGCCGGCATGGCGGAGCAGGGCCGGGTGGAGCCGGTCTACGAGACCCTGCCCGGCTGGACCCAGTCCACCCGCGGCGCCCGCTCCTTCGCCGAGCTGCCGGCGGAGGCGATCAAATATGTCCGCCGGGTCGAGGAGCTGATCGGCGCGCCGGTGGCGCTCCTCTCCACCAGCCCGGAGCGCGAGGACACCATCCTGATGCGCGATCCCTTCCGGGATTGATCGCGGCTGCAACCCGTGGCCTAAATTTGTTACGGATCGGGGATGGGCCGGCGGCCCGTCACACCGGCTGTCATTCAATCCACATACAAGATGGCCGCTGCCCCCGGCCGGGATTATCCGCCGAGGTGCCGAAAGGAACCAAATCGGACCAATGGGAATCAATCGGATCAAAAACAGCGAATTGAGGTTCGATTTGGTACTGATTACGCACTTTATGTACAAAATATAACCCATTGAAAACGGCCAATCTCTGACCCGTTTCGTCGGCGATTCCTGATTGGCCCCCGAATCTACATCGCCGAAGCCAGTTTCGACGAAGGGTAGGGCGTCAAATTTTCCATACGGAGCAATTCTGTTCGAACGGCCGATACATCCGAATTGGCTAAAGCTTTATCGAATGTAAACGAAGGCTGAACCGAGCCCCTCGCAAGCTTAGCTCGTATCGGCGGCGTTTCCGGCCGAGGAGGGTGTGGATGCAGGGGCTGATCGCGTTGGTGGCCTGCCTGGGTGGCGCGGCCTTCGGGCTCGCGGCCGCCATGCTGACCGCGAAGCCGACCGAAGCCGTCGCCCCCGTCGGCTTCCCCGGCAATCCGGTCTATCCGGGGTTCGAGGCGCAGGCGCCGGAGACGCCGGCCGGGTCGCACGTCCCGGCCGGGCCGCGCACGCCGGCCGAGCGCGCCGCCGCGCTCGCCATGGAGGCCAATGACATCCTGGACGACGCGCATGGCCGCAAGCCCTTGCTGGACCAGGCCCGCATCAAGCTGCGCGCCGCCAGCACCGCCGATCCGGACGAGCCGCTGACCCTGGTCGTGCAGGCCCGCTGGCAGCTGATGATGGGGCAGGGGGCGGGCGGCTACAGCCGCGATGCGGCGATCCGGGCCGAGCACACCATCACCCGCGCGCTCGCCCTCGATCCCAAGCTGGCCCGCGCCTATGTGCTGCGCGCCCATCTCTACACGGCGACCGACCGCATCGCGCTGGCCAAGGCGGATCTCGCCAGCGCCGAGGCGCTGGGCTACGACCGTCCCTGGCTCTTGACCAACCGCGCCGCCATCCACGAGCGGGAAGGCCAGCACGATCAGGCGGCGGCGCTCTATCGCCGGGTGATCGATCAGTTCGGCGACGATCCCTCCGCCGTCGCCGCCGCCTCCTCGAACCTGCGTGCCTATCACGCGCGCCGCGGCGAGAAGGACAAGGCCGAAGGCTATTACCGCCAGCAGGCCGAGCTCGAGCCCGGCAATCCCTGGCCGCACGGCAATTGGGCGCACGAGCTGTTGTACCAGTTCGGCGACGCGGAAGCCGCGATCGGCCGCGCCCGCCAGGCGCTGGTGCGCATGGACTATCCGCAGGCGCGCCGCACGCTCGCGCTGGCGCTGTATCTGAAATGGGCCGAGCTGCCGCCGGAGGAGCGGCGCCAGGCCGAGCCGCAATTCAACCTGGAAGAGGCGCGCCGGCTGATGCCCGATACGCGCGTGGCGGCGCAGATCGGCCGCGAGAACCGCATGCTGGCCCCGATCGCCGTGGCACTCGCTTCCGGCGCGCGGCCGCAGAACCAGACGGCGCCGCAGGGCGATTCCCTCTGGGTCCGCGCCGGCGGCAGGCGGTAAAGGCTCCCCCGCAGGGGCGACGTAGGCTTTCAGCCCGAAATCCGGGCGCAATCGCGCCACAATGCCGCCCTGCTCGGCGGGTGGGATTCAGCTCAACGGCGATTCCCGCCGGGGAGTGCGATCCATGTTCCGTCTGTCGAAGCCGACCCGCAGCACCGCTCTTCTGGCCGCCCTCGCCGGCGGCCTGATGCTCGCCGCCGCACCGGCACTGGCCGACGGTGATCGCGGACGTCATCACCGGCATCACCACGATCACGGCGGCAAGCAGGTGTTCTACGACGGCGCCTGCAAGGTGGAGCGCAAGTGGAATGGCCATGGCGGCTACAAGGAAGAGGTGAAGTGCCGCCCGCTGGCGCATGCCTATTACTACCCGGCGCCGGTCGTCGCCTATTATCCGCCGCCGCCTCCGCCGCGGCCGGTCTATGTCGGCCCGCCGGTGATCAGCGTGGTGATTCCGATCGGCCGCTAGCGGCAAGATTCGTAAGCCCCGCGCATTACAAAAAATTGCGCGGGGCTGGTGGGCAAAACGCCCGCAAATACACGAAAGGTTGAGACTTTTTGCCGCAATCTGGGCACGGGCGGCCGGAGAAAAGGACCGGCGCCGAGCGGTAGGGGTTCGCAGAATGCGCGTCGCGGTGATGGTATCGGCCCTGTGTCTGACGGCTGGTGCGGCGGGGCTGGTGTTTGCGCCACAGGTTCTTTCGGCGGCCGACATGGCCGCGTTGACCCGACCGGGCCCGGAGACGGCGAAGCAGCTCGCCGAACAGGCCCAGGCCGAGCTCAAGGCCGGCGACCCGGATGCCGCCGCGGCGATCCATCGCCGCATCCTCGACGAATTTCCCAACGATGCCGGCGCCGCCGCACGCGCGAGCGACGCGCTCCGCCTCTATCACGTGAGCCGGTTCGAGCGCGGCCCTGCCGAGAACCACTTCGATCGCCAGATCGCGCTGGACCCGAGCAACGCCACGGCGCGCGCCAAGTGGGCGAGCGAGCTGCTGCTCACCTTCGCCGACTACGACCGCGCCATCGAGGTGGCGCGCGAGGCGCTGACCATCGACGACGCGGCGCCGACCCGGCGCACCTTGGCGCTGGCGCTCTACATGAAATGGTCGGTCCTGCTCTCGCACAAGAAGACCGCGGAGGCGCAGCCCTTCTACGACGAGGCGCAGAAGCTCTGGTCCGATCTCGACGCGGTGACCCAGATGGCGGGCCGGTACCGCGCGCTGGAACACGTGCACCTCGCGATCACCGAGCCGACCAGCTGGGCGTTCCGGCCGTATAGGGTGCCGGCGCGATAGCGGCGCGCTTCAGCGACCAAATTTCCGTGCGCTGGCTTCTTCTTAACGTTTCGATGTCGTCGGCATCAGGCGGTGCGTGCCGCGGCGAGCGCGTGGGCGATAGCTCCGTTTAAATCGCTTCCAGCGTAATCCTGCCACTCTCCCAGATTGCCACCGAACTCCTGTCTGGTTGCTGCCTGGGCGTCCTCGATTGACAAATACCAGTCGTCGCCAGCGAACTCGCCGTCCGCCGCATAGCGATAGACCAATACGCCGCCACTGGATTCCTCGGGTTCAAGCACCAGCACTCGCGGCCGTGCCATTGGCCCTGGCGCAGGCCATTTGTCGATACGGGCGAGCGCGTCGGGGTACGGCTCCGGCCTCGGCCCTATGAATGCAAATCGAATCATGCGCCCTGTGTTTGCCCGGTATTCAGGCACTACGCTGCGCGTCGCGGCACGTCGCTGACGACAACGTCGCCTGCTTCGTTCTCCTTCGCTGCGGCGATACGAATTTCGATGCGATGGCCGAGCGCAGTGAGGAAACGCATCAGCCGTTCGAGCGACACTTCTGAGAAACGGCCGTTCAAAATCTTCGACAGCTCCGGCTGCGTCGTACCCACGCGCTTCGCCGCCGTGCGTTGCGTCAGACCAGCGGCTCGGATCGCACGAGCGAGCCGGAGAACCAGCTCGGCCTTGAGGTAATGCTCCTCCGCGTCGGGCATGCCGAGAGCCAGCCACACGTTGCGATCAGGGTCTTTGGCGTGATCCCTTGCACTAGTTCGCCGGGTCATCGGTGGCGCTCCCTTTCTGAAATCAGCTCAGCCAATCGGCGGCGGACGGTTTCGATCTCGGTACGGGGCGTTGCGATCCCCGATTTCGACTTCTTCTGGAAGGCATGCAGGACGTAGACAGCGTCGGCAAATCGGACCGAATAGACAGCTCGAAAGGCATTTCCGTCGCGGCTCTGCCGCAGCTCGATCACCGCCCCACCGCCGAAGCCTGCAAGCGTCTTGGCCAGACCAGGATGCCGTTCGCCCATCTGTGCGAGGAACAGGCCATAGCCCATCTCGCGCTGGACGGCCGGAGGGAACGCCTTGAACGCGGCCTGCGCATTTCCACGCCAGTAGAGTGGCCTGGGCTCGTGTTCAGACACCATGCCGCCATATGTGAGATTTCACATCAACTGCATAGTGGTTGCTCAACAGAATTTGTGCAACGAAAATTTGTAGGTGCCGATCCCCGCCGGGATCGCGCCTTGCCTTCCGCGCCGCCCTCCGCTAAACCCCCGCCACCCAAACCCCACACGCGGGCTTGCGGCCGGTGGATTGAAAGCCCCTCCGGTCGCTCCGGTGCCTTCTCAGGAAGGCGGCGCCCGCGGCGGACCAACCGGAGAAGGAGCACACCGATGGCGATGCCGTCGTTCACCATGCGTCAGCTGATCGAGGCTGGCGTGCATTTCGGCCACCAGACCCACCGCTGGAACCCGCGCATGTCGCCGTATCTCTACGGCGAGCGGAACCGCATCCACATCATCGACCTGCAGCAGACCGTGCCGATGCTGCACCGCGCGCTGGAAGCCGTGCGCGACACGGTGGCCGGCGGCGGTCGCGTGCTGTTCGTCGGCACCAAGCGCCAGGCTTCGGACGCGGTGGCGGATGCGGCGTCGCGCTGCGGCCAGTATTTCGTCAATCACCGCTGGCTCGGCGGCATGCTGACCAACTGGAAGACCGTCTCGCATTCGATCAAGCGCCTGCGCGAGCTGGACGAGATGCTGAAGGGCGAGATCCGCGGCCTGACCAAGCGCGAGCAGCTGTCGCTGACCCGCGAGCGCGACAAGCTCGACCGGGCGCTCGGCGGCATCAAGGACATGGGCGGCCTGCCCGACATCCTGGTGGTGATCGACACCAACAAGGAGGACATCGCCGTCGCCGAGGCGCGCAAGCTCGGCATCCCGGTGGTGGCGATCCTGGATTCGAACTCGAACCCGGAAGGCATCACCTTCCCGGTGCCGGGCAACGACGACGCGCTGCGCGCCATCCACATGTATTGCGACCTGTTCGCCCGCGCCGTGCTGGACGGCATCAAGGCGGAGATGCATGCCTCCGGCGCTGATATCGGCGCCATCGAGGAAGTGACCGAGGACGAGGTGCCGCAAGCGGCGCCGGCCGCCGAGGAACAGCCGGCTGCGGCGCCGGCAGAGTAATCGCGGCGACGCGCTTCGCCGCATCCTGAACGGATGCGGCGCCCCCACCCCAACCCTCCCCCGCACCGCTGCGCGGCACGGGGGAGGGGGCTTCTTTGTGGAGCCCCCTCATTGGAGCGACTGAGATGAGCGAGATTTCCGCCACCCTGGTGAAGGACCTGCGCGCCAAGACCGGCGCCGGCATGATGGATTGCAAGAAGGCGCTCGCCGAGACGGCGGGCGACCTGGAGGCGGCGGTCGACTGGCTGCGCAAGAAGGGCCTCGCCAGCGCGGCGAAGAAGGCGGGCCGCGTCGCCTCCGAGGGCCTGGTCGGCGTCGCCGTTTCTGGGGCCAAGGGCGCCGTGGTCGAGATCAATTCCGAGACCGATTTCGTCGCCCGCAATTCGGGCTTCCAGGAGCTGGTGAAGAACACCGCCCAGCTCGCCGTGCAGGCGGGCAAGGATGTCGACACCCTCGGCAAGGCCGCCTATCCCGGCACCGGCCGCAGCGTGAGCGAGGAGATCACCAACGCCATCGCCACGATCGGCGAGAACATGAACCTGCGCCGCGTCGCGACCCTGAGCGCCGATCCCGGCGTGGTCGCCGCCTATGTCCACTCGGCGCAGGCGCCGGGCCTCGGCAAGATCGGCGTGCTGGTGGCGCTGAAATCGGCCGGCGACAAGGGCAAGCTCGAGGCGCTGGGCAAGCAGATCGCCATGCATATCGCGGCCGCGGCGCCGCTCTCGCTCTCGACCGCGGATCTCGATCCGGCGGCGGTGGAGCGCGAGCGCGCTGTGCTGCTCGACCAGGCCAAGGCCACCGGCAAGCCGGAGGACATCGCGAAGAAGATGGTCGAGGGCCGCCTCCGCAAGTACTACGAGGACGTGGTGCTGCTGGAGCAGACCTTCATCATCGACAACGAGACCAAGGTGGCGAAGGTGGTGCAGAACGCCGCCTCGGATGTCGGCGCGCCGGTGGAGATCGCCGGCTTCGTCCGCTTCCAGCTCGGCGAGGGCATCGAGAAGCAGGCCGAGGATTTCGCCGCCGAGGTCGCCAAGATCACGGGGTGAGCTCTGTCTCTCCTCCCCCGACCGCAGGGCGGGGGAGGTCGGGTGGGGGTCTTTGTGTTTTTCGGCAGCCACCGTGCTGCCCCGAAACCCCCTCCTCAGTCCTCCCCCTCGGCCGCCGGGGGAGGAGGCTAAAGGCCGCCCGCGCTGCCCCCGCCGGGGCTTAAGTGCTATAAGCCATCGAATCGCCACATCCGGCCCATAACCATCGTCGCGCCATGCCCGCCTCCCGCTACCGCCGCGTCCTGCTCAAATGCTCCGGCGAAGCGCTGATGGGCGAGGGCGAGTACGGCATCGACTTCCAGACCGTGGACCGCATCGCCGCCGAGGTGGCGCAGGTCCAGAAGATGGGCGTCGAGGTCTGCTTGGTGCTGGGCGGCGGCAACATCTTCCGCGGCGTCGCCGGCGCGACCGAGGGGATGGCCCGCGCCTCGGCCGATTACATGGGCATGCTGGCCACCGTCATCAACGCGCTCGCCATGCAGCACGCCCTGGAGACCCGGAGCGTGCATACCCGCGTCCAGTCGGCGATCCCGATGTCGACGGTCTGCGAGCCTTACATCCGCCGGCGGGCCCAGCGGCACCTGGAGAAGGGCCGGGTGGTGATCTTCGCCGCCGGCACCGGCAACCCGTTCTTCACCACAGACACGGCGGCGGCGCTGCGCGCGGCGGAGATGGGTTGCGACGCCATGCTGAAGGGCACCCAGGTCGACGGCGTCTATACCGCCGACCCGAAGAAGGACCCCAAGGCGAAACGCTACGAGAAACTCACCTACATGGACGTACTCTCCAACGACCTGAAGGTGATGGACGCTTCCGCGATCTCGCTCGCGCGGGAGAACAAGATCCCGATCCTGGTATTCTCGCTGCACGAGCCCGGCGCCTTCGCCGCCGTGCTGGCGGGGACCGGGAAGGCGACCATCATCGAAGGCGACTAGGCAGCCAGGCAGTATCGGGGCAGGGAGGCCCAGGACCCGTGTCCGACTTCGATATCGACGACATCGAACGGCGCATGCAGAAGGCGGTGGAGGCGTTCCGCCACGAGCTGGGCGGGCTTCGCACCGGCCGTGCCAGCCCGAGCCTGCTCGAACACGTCACCGTGCATGTCTACGATTCCGACATGCCGCTCAACCAGCTCGCCTCGATCAACGTGCCGGAGCCGCGCATGCTGTCGGTCCAGGTCTGGGACCGCGGCAACGTGCAGGCGGTGGAGAAGGCGATCCGCGGCTCCAATCTCGGCCTCAACCCGATCACCGAGGGCGCGCTGCTCCGCATCCCGATCCCGGAGCTGAACCAGCAGCGCCGGCAGGAGCTCACCAAGGTCGCCGCGCAATATGCCGAGCATGCCCGTGTCGCGGTGCGCAACGTGCGGCGCGACGGAATGGACAGGCTGAAGAAGATGGAGCGCGACCACGAGCTCTCCGAGGACGATCACAAGCTGTGGTCGGAAGAGACCCAGACCCAGACCGACGACGCCATCAAGAAGATCGACGAACTGCTCGCCCAGAAGCAGAAGGAGATCATGCATGTGTGAGGGGGCTTAAGGCGCGCGCCATGCTGCAGCAGCCGCTTGCCGCCGCGAAGCCGCCGCCGCCGGTGCATGTCGCCATCATCATGGACGGCAACGGCAGGTGGGCGAAGGCGCGCGGGCTGCCGCGCGTGGCCGGCCACCGCGCCGGGGCGGATGCGGTGCGCCGCACGCTCTATGCCTGCCGCGATCTCGGCGTGCGCTACCTCACGCTCTATGCCTTCTCGTCGGAGAACTGGAAGCGGCCGCCGACCGAGGTCGAGGACCTGTTCGGCCTGCTCCGCCTCTATCTCCGCCGCGAGCTGGCCGAGCTGCATGCGAATGGCGTCCGGCTGCGCGTGATCGGCGAGCGCTCCAGGCTCGCGCCCGACGTGGTGGCGCTGATCACCGATGCGGAGAAGATGACGGCGGGCAATACCCGCTTCACGCTCATCATCGCGATCAACTATGGCGGTCAGGCGGAGATTGTCGCCGCGGCGCGCCGCCTCGCCGAGGAGGCGAAGTCCGGCCGGCTCGATCCGGCGGCGATCGACGAGGCGATGTTCGAGCGGTTCCTCGACACGCACGAGATTCCGAATCCGGACCTGCTGATCCGCACCTCGGGCGAGCAGCGGCTATCCAACTTCCTGCTCTGGCAATCCGCCTATACCGAGTTTCTGTTCACGCCCACCTTGTGGCCGGATTTCGGCCGCGAGGCGCTGGAAGAGGCGATCGATGAGTTCCATCGGCGCGAACGCCGTTTCGGCGCGGCCGGCGAGTAGCGCCGTGTTCGCCGGGATCGGCCTCAGGGTCGCGAGCGCGGCCGTCCTGATCCCGCTCGCCGTCGCGGCGGTGTGGTGGGGCGGGCTCGTCTTCCAGCTCCTTGTCGCGGCCTTCGCCTGCCTGATGTTGCACGAATGGTGGCGGCTGACCCGCGACCAGGGCGCCGTGTGGATTGTCGCCGGCCTCGTCTACGTGCTGGTGCCTTGCTTCGCGCTGGCCTGGTTCCGCGAGGCGACGGGCTGGATCGCCGCGCTCTGGCTGTTCGTCGCCGTCTGGGCCTCGGATACCGGCGCCTATCTGTTCGGTCGGATGATCGGCGGGCCGAAGCTCTGGCCCGCGGTCAGCCCGAACAAGACCTGGGCGGGCCTCGGCGGCGCCGCCTTCGGCGCGGCGCTGGTCGGGCTGATCGGCAGCTTCGTCGTGCCGGGGGCGGATCTGCGGCTGATCGCCGCCGGCGTCGGCATCGGCCTGCTCGGCCAGGCCGGCGACCTGTTCGAAAGCCATGTGAAGCGGCGCGCCGGGGCCAAGGATTCCGGCACGCTGATTCCGGGCCATGGCGGCGCGCTGGACCGGCTCGACAGCCTGCTCTTCGTCGCGCCCGCGGCCGCTTTCGTGCTCTGGCAGGTCGCCTGATGTCGCCGCAGACCTCGACCGTCACGCCGCTCCGCCCCGCCGCGCGCTCGCGCCGGCGGGTCACGGTGCTCGGCTCCACCGGCTCGGTCGGTTGCTCGACCGTCGACCTGCTGCTGCGCTCGCCCGACCGGTTCGAGACCGTGGCGCTGGTGGCGCAGAGCAACGTCGCGGCGCTGGCCGAGCAGGCACAGGCTCTGCGGGCCCGCTTCGCCGTGATCGCCGATGAGACCCGGCTGCCGGAGCTGAAGGAGCGGCTCGCCGGCACCGGCATCGAGGCGGCGGGCGGGCGTCAGGCGGTGATCGATGCCGCGGCGGACGGCGCCGACCTCGTCGTCGCCGCCATCGTCGGCGCGGCCGGGCTCGAGCCGACCCTGCGCGCGGTGCGCCGCGGCGCGACGGTCGCCATCGCCAACAAGGAATGCCTGGTCTGTGCCGGCGAGATCGTGCTGCGCGAGAGCCGCCAGGCCGGCGCGACCCTGCTGCCGGTCGATTCCGAACACAACGCGATCTTCCAGGTATTCGACTTCGCCCGGCCGGAGACGGTGGCGCGCATCGTGCTGACCGCCTCCGGCGGGCCGTTCCGGCGCGCCAGCCGGGACGATATGCGCGGCGTGACGCCGGAGCAGGCGCTTCGCCACCCGACCTGGGAGATGGGGGCCAAGATCTCGATCGATTCCGCCACCATGATGAACAAGGGACTGGAGCTGATCGAGGCCTGGCACCTGTTCCCGGTGGCCAAGGAGAAGATCGAGGTGGTGATCCACCCGCAATCGGTGGTGCATTCGCTGGTCGAGTACGTGGACGGGTCGCTGCTCGCCCAGCTCGGCACGCCGGACATGCGCACCCCGATTGCCTACGCGCTGGCCTGGCCCGAGCGGATGGCGAGTCCGGCCCGCAGGCTCGATCTGGCGGCACTCGGCCAGCTCACGTTCGAATCACCGGATGATGAACGATTCCCGGCACTTAGACTGGCCCGGCGTGCATTGCAAAGCGGCGGGGCGGCGCCTACCATCCTGAACGCCGCGAACGAGGTGGCCGTGCAGGGGTTTCTTAACCGTCGCATCGGCTTCCTTGACATCGCCGCCGTGGTCGAAGGCGCCCTGGATGCGATCGCTCCGGAGGCGCCGCGCGATCTCGACGGCGTGCTTGCGGCGGACCGCCAGGCACGCGAGGTCGCGGGCCGGCTGATCGACCGGCTCGGCAGCGCGTGACCACCGCTCGGCTCTGAAAGGACTTCTGCGACGCCCATGGATTTCCTGTCCGGCGCCCCGACCTACATCGTCGCCTTCCTGCTCGTGCTGACGCTCGTGGTCTTCGTCCACGAATGGGGGCACTTCATCGTCGCCCGCCTGAACGGCGTCCGCGTCGAGGTGTTCTCGATCGGCTTCGGGCCGGAGCTGACCGGCTTCTACGACCGGCACGGCACGCGCTGGCGGCTCTCCGCCATTCCGCTCGGCGGCTACGTCAAGTTCTATGGCGACGCCTCCGCCGCCTCGACGCCGGACAGCGACGCGGTCGACCATATGACTGCGGCCGAGCGCGCCGTCAGCTTCCATCACAAGCGGGTCGGCCAGCGCGCCGCCGTGGTGGCGGCCGGCCCGGTCGCCAATTTCATCTTCGCCATCCTGATCCTGGCGGTGACGGCGGCGACCTTCGGCCACCAGTACACCCCGCCGGTGGTGGGCGAGGTGCTGCCCGGCTCGGTCGCCGAGGAGGCCGGTATCCGCGCCGGCGATCGCATCGTCAGCATCAACGGCAGCTCGGTCGAGCGCTTCGACCAGATCTTCCAGGCAGTGGCGCTGAGCGCCGAGACCGAGCTGGAGGTCGGCATCGAGCGCGACGGGGCGACCCGGATTCTTGCCGTCACGCCGCGCCGCGTGGTTGCCGATGACGGTTTCGGCGGCAAGCAGCGGCGCGGCCAGCTCGGCATCCGTTCCACCGCGGAGCGCGAGTTGCGGCAATACGGGCCGATCGAGGCGATCGGCGTCGGCGTGCGCGACACCTGGAACGTCATCAGCACGACGATGACCTATCTCGGCCGCTTTGCGACGGGGCGCGAATCGGGCGAGGAACTGGGCGGGCCGGCGCGGATCTTCTTCATGTCGGGCGAAGTCGCGAAGGTCTCCTGGTTCGCGCTGATCCTGCTCGCGGCGCAGCTTTCGGTCAGCATCGGCCTGATCAACCTGTTCCCGATCCCGCTGCTCGACGGCGGACACCTGCTCTATTACGGTGTCGAAGCCGTGCGCGGGCGTCCGCTCGGCGAGCGGGCGCAGGAATACGGCTTCCGGTTCGGGCTCGCGGTGGTGCTGGCGCTGTTTCTGTTCGCCACCTGGAACGATCTGGTCTATCTCCGCGTGGTGCCTTTCTTGTCGAAGCTGTTCAGTTAGAGAGCGGGCGGTCCGGGGAGATGAAAAGAGGACGGATCGGGGGAGCCCGTCTCACCGTGCGCCTGATCGCACTGCTGGCCGCAGGCTGCCTGTGCAGCGCGGTGACGCTTAGCGCGATCGCGCAGACGGTGCCTCGGCCCGGTGGACTCGGCGCTCCGGATTCCGACCAGCCGTCGGCGCCGCAGGGCAGGCAAGCGCCAGCGGTGCAGATTCCGATCCCGGCGCCGGTGGCGCCGCGCGCCACGGGCCCTGTGGGCCCGGACGCGATTGGCGAGATCCGCGTCGAAGGCAACCAGCGCATCGAGGCGGACACCGTTCGCTCCTACATGCAGATCGCGCCGGGTGACCGCTACGACGCCGACCGGGTCAATCGTTCGCTGAAGACGCTGTTCGCGACCGGCCTGTTCGCCGACGTGACCATGCAGCGGACCGGCAACGTGCTGCTGGTGCGCGTGGTCGAGAACCCGATCATCAACCGCATCGCCTTCGAGGGTAACAAGAAGCTCTCCGACGAGGCGCTCACCGCCGAGGTGCAGCTCAAGCCGCGCATCGTCTATACCCGCACCAAGGTGCAGTCGGACGTGCAGCGTATCGTCCAGCTCTACCGCCGCAGCGGCCGCTTCGCCGCGACGGTGGAGCCGAAGGTGATCCAGCTGCCGCAGAACCGCGTCGACCTCGTGTTCGAGATCTACGAGGGCGATGCCACCACGGTCAGCCGGATCAACATCGTCGGCAACCGCGAGTTCAGCGACGGCAAGCTGCGCGAGGCGATCGCGACCAAGGAGAGCCGCTGGTACCGCATCTTCTCCAGCAACGACTCCTATGACCCTGACCGCATCACGTTCGACCGCGAGCAGCTGCGCCGCTTCTACCTGTCGCGTGGCTTCGCCGACTTCCGCGTCGTTTCCGCCGTCGCCGAACTGACGCCGGAGCATGACAGCTTCTACATCACATTCACGGTGGAAGAGGGGCAGGAGTACAAATTCGGCAAGGTCGAAGTCGACGCCCAGCTCAAGGACCTGAATGCCGATCAGCTCCGGGCCGTGCTGCGCACCAAGCAGGGCGACGTCTACAACGCCGAGCTGGTCGACAAGACGATCGAGGACATCACTTTCGAGCTCGGCCGGCTCGGCTATGCCTTCGTCGAGGTGCGGCCCAGGGTCGACCGCGACCCCGACAAGCGGACCGTCGGCATCGTGTACGAGATCAAGGAAGGCCCGCGGGTCTATGTCGAGCGGATCGACATCAGCGGCAACGTCCGCACCCTCGACAAGGTGATCCGGCGCGAGTTCCGCATCGCGGAAGGCGACGCGTTCAACGCCGCCAAGCTGCGCCGGTCGCGCACCCGCATCCGCGGTCTCGGCTTCTTCGAGAAGGTCGACATCAACCAGCGCCAGGGCAGCGCCCCGGACAAGACCGTCATCACGGTCGACGTGACCGAAAAGTCGACCGGCGAGCTGTCGCTCGGCGCCGGCTACTCGACCTCGGACTCGGTGCTGGCGGACATCCAGATCCGCGAGCGCAACCTGCTCGGCCGCGGCCAAGACATCCGACTCGGCTTCAGCGTCTCGCCGCGCCGCCAGCAGATCGATCTCAGCTTCACCGAGCCCTATTTCCTCGACCGCGAGCTGGCCGCGGGCTTCGACATCTTCCATCGGCGGCAGGATCTCGAGGACCGCTCGTCCTACAACGTCAACAGCACCGGCGGCGCCTTGCGTATGGGCTATCCGGTCAGCGAGGCGATGTTCGTCAACCTGAACTACCGGATCCGCAACGACAACATCACCGACGTGCAATCCGATGCGACCCCCTATCTGCGGCGCGGCTCGGTGCTCACCTCCTCGGTCGGCTACGGCATCACCTACGACAAGCGCGACGACAAGATCGAGCCGACCTCGGGCTACGTGATCCGCGCCGGGCAAGACTTTGCCGGGCTTGGGGGCGACAACCGCTACATCCGCACGACCGGCTCCATCGTCCATTACTTCCCGGTGGCGGACGAGGTCGTGTTCTCCGCCGGGCTGGACGCCGGCATCGTCAAGGATCTCGGCAAGCGGCTCGACATCAACTCCCGCTTCTTCATCGGCGGCGATTCCTTCCGCGGCTTCGAAGTGGGCGGCATTGGCCCCCGTGACCAGACGTCGGACGACGCCCTCGGCGGCGAAATGTATTACGTGGGCACGGCCGAGGTGATCTTCCCGCTAGGGTTGCCGAATGAATTCGGCATCAAGGGCCGGCTCTTCACCCAGGCCGGCAGCCTTTTTGACATTCACGAGAAGGAGATCGCCTCCAATCCGATCGTGGATTCCAGCGCGTTGCGGCTCACCGCCGGGTTCGGTATATCCTGGACGTCTCCGTTCGGCCCGATCCGCGTGGATCTCGGCTTCCCTCTCATGAAAGAGAAAGAGGACGAGACGGAGCTGTTCCGCTTCAACTTCGGCACAAGGTTCTAAATGGTTTCGTTGCTCATTCCTGGACGGCGGATTCTGGCCGCTCTCGCCGTCGGTGCGTCGCTCGCCCTGTCTGGCGCGCTGTCCCTTCCGGCCGCCGCGCAGGACAACCAGCGCTTGCTGGCGAAGATCGCGATCCTGGACGTGGAGCGCGTGCTGACGCAGTCGGAAGCCGGCAAGAACGCGCTGAAGCAGATCACCGACCAGCGCAAGCGCTACCAGGACGAGATCAGCAAGGCCGAGGACCAGCTGCGCACCGAGGAGCGTGACCTGGTGCAGAGCCGCGCCACGCTTGCGGCCGAGGCGTTCGACGAGAAGCGGCGTGCCTTCGAGCGCAAGGTTCAGGACACCCAGCGCATGGTGCAGCAGCGCTCCAGTACGATCGACGGCATGATGCGCAATGCCCGGGAGCAGATCGGCAAGGCGGCGCTGGCGGCGCTGCAGGAGCTGATCAAGGAACGCGGCTTCAACGTCGTGCTGGACCGCAAGCAGATCGTGGCGACCGATCCCGCGCTGGAAGTCACCGACGAGGTGCTGGCCCGGGTGAACAAGCGGTTGCCCTCGATCAAGGTCGAGGCGGCCGCGGCCAATCCGGCGCCGGCCCAGCCGAAGCGATAGGCTGCTCCGGCGTCGCACGGGATATTTCTCCCTTCGTCGAGGGTGAAGCGGGGCGTCCAATCCGTTATCTTTGACGGCGGTTTCGGCGGTGCGGGCATGCCTTGCGGCATGCCGCCGATGCGGAGCGGCCAATGCTGCGCTGCAGCGGCAGCCCGCGCGGGCAGCGCCGTGACGTGGCTGCCGTCGGGCGGAAAGGGCCCGGCGGTCGGGGTGTGACGTGAGCTAAGGGACGGGACCGATGAACGAAGCGGCGCAGAAGACGGACCTGGGCGTCGCCGACATCCTCAGCATCATGCGCATGATCCCCCACCGCTATCCCATGCTGATGGTGGACCGTGTGACCAAGATCGTGCCCGGCGAGAGCGCGGTCGGCATCAAGAACGTCACCATCAACGAGCCGCACTTCCAGGGCCATTTCCCGACCCGACCGGTGATGCCGGGCGTGCTGATCGTCGAGAGCATGGCGCAGACGGCGGGCGTTCTGGTGGTTCATACGCTCGGGCCTTCGGCGGAAGGCAAGCTGGTCTATTTCATGAGCATCGAGCAGGCCAAGTTCCGCCGCCCGGTGGTGCCCGGCGACACCATGCATGTGCATGTCGCCAAGGAGCAGGCGCGGCGCAATGTCTGGCGCTTCAGCGCCCGGGTGCTGGTCGACGAGCAGCTGGCGGCGGAAGCCGGCATCACCGCCATGATCATCGACGAATAACGCAACGAATGACGGGGTCGAGAATGAGCAACGCCATTTCCGGTCGCCTGCTGCACACCATGCTGAGGGTACGCGACCTTGATAAGTCGCTGCATTTCTACACCGATCTGCTCGGCATGAAGCTGCTGCGCAAGAACGACTATCCAGGCGGGCGCTTCACTCTCGCCTTCGTCGGCTACGGCGACGAGAAGGACACCGCCGTGATCGAGCTGACGCACAACTGGGACCAGGCCGAGCCCTATACGATCGGCAGCGGCTACGGCCATATCGCGCTCGGCATGCCAGATATCTATGCCGCCTGCGAAGCGCTGCAGAAGGCCGGCGTGAGCGTGCCGCGGCCGCCCGGGCCGATGAAGCACGGCACCACCCACATCGCGTTTGTCGAAGATCCGGACGGCTACAAGATCGAGCTGATCCAACGGGCCTGACCCGGCCAGGCACCGGCCGACAAAATGCAATAAAGTAACATTTCGCCGTTGCTTGGCCTCGGCTCAACGCTATAGTATCACGTTATGTTAGCGGAACCGGACAGCATGGACGGAACTGAGGCCGGGCATCGCCACCGCGCGGTTGCGGCGCCGCCGGTCGTGGCGAGCGTACTCTCGGCAGGCGCGGGCGCTCGGCTCGCCGTTGTCGCCGGCCTGATCGCGCTGCTCTGGCTCGCGGTCTGGTGGGCGCTCAGCCCATGATCGCGGCGGATGTCCGGGCGGTGCGGGTGCGCGACCTGACGGTCACCTATGACCGCCATCCGGCCGTGCATCACCTTTCCGGCGAGTTCAGGCCGGGCTCGCTGACCGCCGTGGTCGGGCCGAACGGCGCCGGCAAGACGACGCTGCTGCGCGCCATCGCAGGCACCCTGCCGGTCAGCGGTGGCGAGATCGATCTCGGTGGCCTGAAGCGGCGGGAAATCGGCTACCTGCCGCAGCAGGCCGCCCTCGACCGCGGCTTTCCCATCTCGGTGCTGGACACCGTGCTGCTCGGCCATTGGGGCAAGGTGCGCGGTTTCTTCGGGGTGACCCGTGCGATGCGGGCGAAGGCCGGCGAGGCGTTGGCCGCCGTCGGCATGGCCGGGTACGAGGAGCGGCAGATCGGCTCGCTCTCCGCCGGCCAGTTCCAGCGCGTGCTGTTCGCCCGCGTGCTGCTGCAGGATTGCCGCGTCGTCCTGCTGGACGAGCCGTTCAACGCGATCGACGCGAAGACCACGGCCGATCTCCTGGACCTCGTGCGGCGCTGGCATGCCGAGCAGCGGACGGTGATCGCCGTGCTGCACGATCTGGAGCAGGTGCGGCAGCACTTCCCGGAGACTTTGCTGATGGCGCGCGAGCTGGTCGGTTGGGGTGCGACCGACGGCGTGCTGACCGCGGCGAACCAGCTGAAGGCGCGCAGCATGGCCGCCGGCTGGGACGACCATGCGCCGTTCTGCGAACGCGACGCGGCATGAGCGAGGTACTGGCCTGGCCTGCCACCTTCGTGGTGGCGCCGTTCATCGAGTTCGGCTTCATGCGCCGTGCGCTGATCGGTTGCATGGCGCTGGCGCTGGGCGGCGGCCCGGTCGGCGTGTTCCTGCTGCTGCGGCGGATGAGCCTGATCGGCGATGCGTTGAGCCATGCCGTGCTGCCGGGCGCCGCGATCGGCTTCCTGATCGCCGGCCTGTCGCTGCCGGCGATGAGCGCTGGCGGCCTGGTCGCCGGTCTGCTCACCGCGGCGCTGGCCGGCATCGTCACCCGGCATTCGGTGCTGCGGGAGGATGCGAGCTTCGCCGCCTTCTACCTGATCTCGCTGGCGCTCGGCGTGCTGCTGGTCTCGACCCGCGGCAGCAATGTCGACCTGATGCATGTGCTGTTCGGCAGCGTGCTGGCGGTGGACGACGCTGCGCTGCTGCTGGTGGCGGCGATCGCCACCGTGACCCTGCTTGCCGTGGCCGCGATCTACCGGCCGCTGGTGGTCGAGAGCTTCGATCCGGATTTCCTGGCGGCGATGGGGGAGCGCGGCGCGGTCTATCACCTCGCCCTGGTCGGCCTCGTGGTGCTGAACCTGGTCGCCGGATTCCTCGCGCTCGGCACCTTGATGGCGGTCGGGCTGATGATGCTGCCGGCGGCGGCCGCGCGGCTCTGGGGCCGGCAGGTCTGGAGCATGGCCGCGATCGCCAGCGCGATCGGCTGCGTCAGCGGCGCGGCGGGCCTGCTCGTCTCGTACCACGCCGATCTGCCCTCCGGACCCTCGATCATCCTGACGGCCGGCGCTTTCTACGTGATCTCGCTCGTGTTCGGGCCGAATGGCGGCGTGCTGTCGCGCCGTCCGGCCTTGCGCCACCGGGTGGCCTGACGGCTTGGGAAGAGGGTAAGGGGATGGGACGATGAACAGGCGCAGCCTGCTCGCGGCAATGTTCGGCCTTGCGCTGGCGCCCGCCGCCGCCGCACAGGAGAAGCTGCCCGTGGTGGCGAGCTTCAGCATCCTGGCCGATATGGTGCGGCAGATCGGTGGCGACCGCGTCGCGGTGACCGCGCTGGTCGGGCCGGACGGCGACGCGCATGTGTTCCAGCCTTCGCCCGCAGATGCGCGCACCCTCACCGCCGCAAAGATGCTGGTGGTGAACGGCCTCGGCTTTGAAGGCTGGATGGGGCGGCTGGTCCGCGCTTCGGGCTTCCAGGGCGTCACCATCACCGCGAGCGAGGGCGTGAAGCGGCGCGAGATGGCCGAGGAGCATGAGCACGGCCAGGGACAGTCCCGGGGTGGCCGCATGCAGAAGGGCATCACCCGGCCGCCCACCGTGGCGGACCCGCATGCTTGGCAGGATCTGGCCAACGGCAGGCTCTATGCGGTCAACATCGCCAAGGGGCTTGCCGCGGCCGATCCGGCCGGCGCGGCGACCTACGAGCGGAATCTCGCCGCCTATCTGGCAAGGATCGACGCCATGGACCGCGATGTGCGCGTCCGGATCGGCACCATTGCGCCCGACAAACGCAAGGTTATTACCTCGCATGATGCCTTCGGCTATTTCGGCGCGGCGTATGGCATCACCTTCGTCGCCGCGGTCGGCATTTCAACCGAGGCCGAGGCCTCGGCGGCGGATGTGGCGCGCATCGTGCGGCAGATGCGCCGCGAGGGGGTACGGGCTGTGTTCGTCGAGAACATGACCGATGCGCGCCTGATCGAGCAGATCGCCAAGGAGGCCGGCGGCGCCGCCGGCGGCACGCTCTATGCCGATGCGCTGTCGCCGAAGGATGGCCCGGCGCCGACCTATCTCGGCATGTTCGAGCACAACGTGAAGGTCCTGGTCGCCGGCATGGCGGCGAACTGATCGCGGGGAAAGCATGTTTCGCAGAGGAGTGGTGGGCGCGGCCGCACTGGTGGCCGCGGGCGCGGCGGCGGGCGATGCGACGGCGGATGACGACGGGGCACTGAGCTATCCGCGCCTGACAGTGGAAGCCGAGCTCAGCCTGCAGAGCGAGAAGACGGTCGGCAGCCGCGCCGCGAAGAAGATTCACGACACCTTCGCCGAGGTGGAGGTGGGCGCCGGCCTGTTCGTCACCGAATGGCTGTCGCTGCAATCGGTGCTGAAGCTCGAGCCGGTCCGTGTGGCGACGGAGAGCCGCGCCTTCGAGGACGAGGGCGCCTTCATCGAGGAGCTCTACATCAATATCGAGCACGACTGGTTCCGGCTCTATGGCGGCAAGTTCAACCCGCCCTTCGGCACCGCCTGGGACCGTCTGTCGGAGCTGTTCCAGCGCGGCTTCGCCGAGGATTACGAGCGCACCGAGGCGCTCGGCATCGGCGGCGCGGCGACATTGGAGACGCTCTCCCTCGGCACGCATACCTTCGGTGCGACGCTGTTCCATGCCGACAACAGTTTCCTCTCCAACTCGGCCTTCGCCAGACCACGCTTCGGCAACGAGGATACCGACCGTGTAAAGCGCACGCGCCGCTCCCAGGGCGGGCCGGGAAACACGCACGATTTCTCCAGCTACACCTTCACCCTCGACGGCGACCAGTTCCCGATGCTGGAGGGCTTGAGCTACCACCTCGGCTACAGCCGGCTCGCCAAGGGTGTCACCGAGGCCCGCGCCGAGAAGGGCTATGTCGGCGGCCTGCAATGGGCCTTCGATCTCGGCCACGAGATGACGCTGACGCCGCTGGCGGAACTCGCCTATTTCCGCCATTTCGGCGGCGGCACCGATCATGCGACCCATCTCACCACGGCGCTGCAGCTGGATTGGCGCGAATGGAGCCTGGTCGCCGCGCGCACCGGCCGCCATGTCGACGAGCCGAACGACGGTTCCGGCACCTTCGGCCGCGATTACACCGACACGCTCTACTCGCTGCTGCTCGGCTACACCTTCGATTTCGGCCTGAAGGCGCAGGTCGCCTGGAAGCGCGAGAAGGCGCAGGGCGAGCCGGTGATCCACGCACTCGGCGCGCGCCTCACCTACGAGCTGCACTTCTAAGGCCGGCGCTCGCTCTAGAACATGCTGGTGGCGGGCGCCCGCCAGGCGGCGAGGAACAGCGCCGCGCCGAACAGCGCGACCGTGAGCCAGCCGCCGACGGCGAGGCCGCGATGCAGCAGCGCCGCTGCCTTGCCGTCGCCCGCTATCGCGCTGGCCGCGCCGCGCGCATAGACCGCCGCGACGGCGAGCAGCCCGACGGTGATGGCGGTGCCGGCCGACATGGCGAGCGTGCCGAGCATGCCGGCGACGAACAGGCCCTGGGTCAGACAGAACAGCAGCAGCACGATGGCGCCGGTACAGGGCCGGATGCCGACCGCCAGCGCGACCGCCCAGAGCGAGCCGGGCGCGCGGCTTTGCGCACGATCGTGGCCGTCGTCGCGGTGGTGCCCGTGACTGCAGCCGTGACCGTGCCCATGGCAGTGTTCGTGCTGGTGACCGGCGGCGGCGAGGCCTGCCTTGGCGAGGCCGAACAGCGCGATCAGCGCGGTGGCGCCAAGCTCGACCTGCAGCGCCCAGCGCTCGACCTCGCCGCGGCCGAGGCCGAGGATCAGCGCGAGCAGACCGACCAGCAGGATGGCGCTCATGCCCTGCGCCAGCGAGGCGATCGCGGTCGCCAGCAGGCCGCGGCGCAAGGTCGCGCGGTCGGCCACCGCGTAGGCGGCGATCACCGCCTTGCCATGGCCGGGACCGATCGCATGCAGCACGCCGTAGAGGAAGGCGCCGCCGAGCAGGGCGGTCAGCGGTGCCCAGCTGTCGGCGCTACGGAGCGCGCGCACGGCACGGCGCATTTCGACCAGATGCTCACGCTGGGCGGCAAGCGCACGGGCACCGAGATCGTCGAGCCAGCGCAGCGGGACAAGGTCGGGCATCAGGACGGCCGCGCCGAGCAGCAGCACGGCGGCGAGGCCCAGCCCGGCGACAACCTGCCTACTTGTCACATTCGATCCCGGTCACCGTCGGATGCACCTTGCTGCCGACGACCTCGAAAATGGTCACCGTCCGGTCGGCATAGGTGACGACGCGGCAGCCCTGCGGCAGGGCGCCGTCGAGCTTGAGGTCGCGCGCCGGGTCGAAACCGAACTGGATGTAGTAGCTGTCGTCGTAGAGGCCGATCGTCACCTTGCGCGCGCGCGGATCGACCGGCTCCGCCAGGGTGGCGCGGAAGCGCGCCCGCATGCGCTTGTCCTGCATCGTGAGGCGCAGGCGGTCGATCCCGGTGATCGGCACCACCTTGCCGTCGACCCGGAGATGGGTATGGAACTGTTGGGTGGCGATGTGCTTCTGCATGCGCGTGGCGAGGTCGTCGAGCTCGGCCGCGTCCAGCTTGCCGTCGCCGTTCTTGTCGTTGCCGTCGAGGGCGATCTCGGTGTCGAGCTCGTCGAACAGCCAAGTCACCTCAACCGCGGCAACGCGCCCGTCGGCGAGAACGAGGCCGAGGCTTGCGTCGAGATAGGAATGCGGATGTGCCCAGGCCGGCCCGGCAAGGGCCAGGATCAGCGCCGCAGCGGTGAGGCGGCGCAAGCGGGCGCTAGCAGCCGGGGCCGACCAGCCCGCCGCAGAGCGGGCAGACCATGCCGCGGCTGAGCCGCTCGCGCTCCGTCGCTGGTGTGGCGGGCTCGCCGAGCAGGCGGGCGATCTCGGCGCGGATCCTGTCATGCTCGGCGCCTTCGGGCGCGGCGCCGCAGGCGCCGAAGCGAACCGCCTTGATCTCTTCGCTCGCCTCCTGGATGCGGAAGGCGGCGGCCGGGCCAGCGAGGCCGGTCAGCGCTGCGCCGCCTGCCGCGACACCGAGAAAACTACGCCGGGTCACCATCACCAAACCTCCGATGCCTGCCACCCGTTCCGCACCTTGGCACGCCACTCGGCCGCGCGATCAAAGCGCCGCGAAAACCATATACGCTATGGCGAAGGCAAGGCCGGCGGCGATCGCGAGCAGGATGCCGCGCAGCTTCGGGCGATTGTCGTTCGCCGGAAACTGCAGCGCTGGCCGGCGCACCTCGCCCGCCGGTGCCGGCGGCAGCGGCGGGGGCGGGGTGCTGCGGGCGCGGGTCGGCGCCATCATCATTGCCTCAGCCACGCTTGGCGATCGGCACGTAGTCGCGCTGCGCCGCGCCGGTGTAGAGCTGGCGCGGCCGGCCGATCTTCTGCGCCGGGTCCTCGATCATCTCGTTCCACTGCGCGATCCAGCCGGTGGTGCGCGCCACCGCGAACAGCACGGTGAACATCGCCGTCGGGAAGCCCATCGCGCGCAAGATGATGCCGGAATAGAAGTCGACGTTCGGATAGAGCTTGCGGTCGACGAAGTACTTGTCCTCGAGCGCGATCTTCTCCAGCTCCATGGCGAGCTTGAGCAGCGGGTCGTTCTTCACGCCGAGCTCGGCCAGCACCTTGTGGCAGGTCTCGCGCATCACCGTCGCGCGCGGGTCGAAGTTCTTGTAGACCCGGTGGCCGAAGCCCATCAGCTTGGTGTTGTCGCCCTTGTCCTTCACCTTGCCGAGGAAGTCCTTCACCTTGTCGGCCGAGCCGATCTCGTGAAGCATCTTCAGCACCGCCTCGTTGGCGCCGCCATGGCTGGGGCCCCACAGGCAGGCGATGCCGGCGGCGATGCAGGCGAACGGATTGGCGCCGGAGGAGCCGGCGAGGCGAACCGTCGATGTCGAGGCGTTCTGCTCGTGATCGGCGTGCAGGATGAAGATCAGGTCCATCGCCTTGGCCAGCGTCGGGCTGATCTTGTATTCCTCGCACGGCACCGAGAACATCATGTTCAGGAAGTTCTCGGCGTACTTCAGGTTGTTCTTCGGATAAACGAAGGGCTGGCCGACAGAGTATTTGTAGGCCATGGCCGCGATCGTCGGGATCTTGGCGATCAGGCGGTGCGACGAGATCAGCCGATGCTGCGGGTCGTTGATGTCGAGGCTGTCGTGATAAAAGGCCGACAGCGCGCCGACCGTGCCCACCATCACCCCCATCGGATGGGCGTCGCGCCGAAACCCGTTGAAGAAGCGGGTCAGCTGGTCATGCACCATGGTGTGGAGCGTGATGGTGCGCTCGAATTCCTGCTTCTGCTTGGCGGTCGGCAACTCGCCATGCAGGAGGAGGTACTGGACCTCGGTGAAATCGGAGTGCTCGGCCAGCTGCTCGATCGGGTAGCCGCGATAGAGCAGCACGCCCTCGTCGCCGTCGATATAGGTGATCTTGCTCTCGCAGGAAGCGGTGGCGATGAAGCCGGGATCGAACGTGAAGTAGCCGGTATCGTTGTAGAGCTTTCGGATGTCGACGACCTGCGGGCCCGCCGTCCCGCTCAGCACCGGGAGATCGGTCTTCTTGTTGCCCACGACGACATTTGCGGTGTTGCTCATGCGGTTTCCTTCCGGCTTTCCGGCGCCTGCAGGGGGCCGGACCTTCGCTTTGATGCAGCGCACTATAGCCTCCCCCGGGGCGCCCGGAGAAGCCCGTCAATCCGCCCGCGACTCGGCCCTGAGCGCCCTCAGCCGGACGCTTTCCCGGTAGGCGACATAAAGCCCGCTGCCGATCACGATGGCGATGCCGACCAGGGAATACCGGTCGGGAAATTGGCCGAAGATCAGCCAGCCGAACAGCAGCGACCAGATGATGGCCGAATAGCCGAACGGGGCGATCAGCGAGACCGGAGCCAGCTGCAGCGCCCGGATCATCAGGAAATGCCCGAGCCCGCCGCACACCCCGAGTGCCAGAAACATCGGGGCGTGGCGCCAGTCCGGGGTGACCCAGACGAAGGGCACCACCATGGTTACCGCCAGTGCGCCGACCAGCGAGGTGTAGAACAGGCTCGCCACCGGGTTCTCGCTGGTGCCGATCCGGCGGGTCAGGATCTGGTACAGGCCGTAGGTGACGGCGGTGCAGAGCGGCAGCAGCGCCGCCGGGGTGAACAGCGACCCGCCGGGCCTGAGGATCACCAGCACGCCGCCGAAGCCGACCGCGACGGCGGTAAGCCGGCGCCAGCCGACCCGCTCGCCCAGCATCGGGATCGACAGCAAGGTCACAAGCAGCGGCGCGACGAAGCCGATCGCCGCCGCTTCGGCCAGCGGCAGGTAGGAAAGGGCGGTGAAGAAGAACCCGGTCGAGAGCAGCAGCAGCACGCCGCGCACCAGCTGCACGCCGAGGCGCCTGGTGCGCACGAGGCCGCGCCCATGCCGCGGCCCCAGCACGATCAGCATCAGCAGGCAGTGGCCGGCATAGCGCGCCCACACCACTTCCGGCACCGGATAGAGCGCGCCCAGCACCTTCGCCTGCATGTCGAGCAGGCCGAACAGGGCGATGCCGGCCAGCGCGAGCCCGATGGCGCGCAGCCGCGCCGTGCTTTCGTTCTGCGCTTCGCGGTTGGATGGAAGCATGCGGGCCAGGTGGCGGCGTCGTGGTAAGCGAATGGTGAAGAAAAAAATCACGCCGGGGCAAATTTCTTATTGCACCCCGCGCTCTCTGCCTTATAAGCCGATTTCAGACGCACCCGCACGTGCCTATGGCCCACAGTGGTTATGCAACGACGTTAGGCGTCCTTTTTGGAACGTCCGGCACGATGACCTCGGCGCCGGTTCTGAGAGGGAACTTACGATGTTGGACCAGCTGGGCCGCAAGGCCGCGCTTGCCGTCATCCCGTCGCTCGATGTGACCTGCGCCGCCTCGCGCCGCGCCGCGCGACTGGCTTATCTGCATCTCATCGGTCGGAAGAACCCACTTTCAAGTATGTGCTCGCGGCAGTGACCCGTCGCTGCCGCGTGGCGTCGTGAGCCGGGTCGCTCGCGCGTCGCTCTCCCTGCACATCACTCCATGCAGCCGTCCCGCGCGCCGGGGCGGCCGAGGGTTCAGACCGATGAACGCCAAGATCTCCCGCTACCTCCAGGACGCCCGCCCCCCGACCCCCTGCCTGATCGTCGATGTCGACGCGGTGGAGGAGGGCTACATCCAGCTCCGCGATCTGCTGCCGGAGGCGCGGATCTTCTACGCCGTGAAGGCGAACCCGCTGGCGCCGGTCGTCAAGCGGCTGAACAAGCTCGGCTCCAGCTTCGATACCGCGAGCCGGCAGGAGATCGACCTCTGCCTGAAGCAGGGCGCCAAGGCCGACCGCATCTCCTTCGGCAACACGATCAAGAAGGCGGCCGACATCGCCTATGCCTATGAGAAGGGCGTGCGGCTCTTCGCCTTCGACAGCGAGGCGGAGTTGCGCAAGCTCGCCCAGGCGGCGCCGGGCGCGAAAGTGTTCTGCCGCGTGCTGATGGAGTGCGAGGGCGCCGAATGGCCGCTTTCCCGGAAGTTCGGCTGCTCGCCCAAGATGGCGGCCGACCTGATGGTGCAGGCGCGCGAGCTCGGCCTCGACGCCTATGGCCTTTCCTTCCATGTCGGCTCGCAGCAGACCGACCTGTCGCAGTGGGACACCGCGCTCGGCCGCGTGTCGTCGTTGTTCTCGATCCTGCGCGAGCGCGACGTCGACCTGCGCATGGTCAATCTGGGCGGCGGCTTTCCGGCCCAGTATCGCAGCGACGTGCCGCCGCTCGAGGCTTATGCCCGCACGGTGATGGCGGCGGTGCGACGACATTTCGGCAACCGCATCCCCGAGCTGATCGTCGAGCCCGGCCGCTCTCTCGTCGGCGATGCCGGCGTGATCCAGACCGAGGTCGTGCTGATCTCCGACAAGGGCGACGGCGACGGCCGCCGCTGGGTCTATCTCGACATCGGCAAGTTTTCCGGCCTCGCCGAGACCATGGACGAGAGCATCAAGTACCGCTTGCGCACGCCGCATGACGGCGGCCGCACCGGTCCGGTCGTGCTGGCCGGCCCGACCTGCGACAGCGCCGATATCCTGTACGAGAAGACGCGCTACGAGCTGCCGCTCGACCTCGCCATCGGCGACAAGGTCGAGATTCTGACCACCGGTGCCTATACCTGCACCTATTCCTCGGTCGGCTTCAACGGCTTCGAGCCGCTGAAGACCATCTGCATCTAGGTCGACCGCTTCACCATTCGCTGAACTGTGTTAGGACGCCGGGCAAGTGCCCGGCGTCAGGAGATTGATATGAGCCAGACCACCAAGCTCGCCGGCCTGAAGGGCCGCCTCGTCATGATCGGCTTCGGCAGCATCGGCAAGGGCGTGCTGCCGCTGATCGAGCGTCATCTCGACGTGGATCTCGCGCGCGCGGTGATCATCACCGCCGAAGACGCGGGGGCGGAGATCGCCAAGGAATACGGCGTCGAGTTCCGCGTGCTGCCGCTGACGCGGGAAAACTACCGCGCGGTGCTGTCGCCGCTGCTGGGCCAGGGCGACTTCCTGCTCAACCTGTCGGTGGAGGTGTCGAGCACCGCGCTGATGCAGCTCGCCCACGAGAAGGGCGCCTTCTACCTCGATACCTGCGTCGAGCCCTGGCCCGGCGGCTATACCGATCCGTCGTTGACGCCGTCGCAGCGCTCCAACTACGCGCTCCGCGAATCCGCCCTGGCGCTGAAGCCGAAGCTCGCCGGCGGTGCGACCCAGGTGATCGCGCATGGCGCCAATCCCGGCCTGGTCTCGCACTTCGTGAAGCAGGCGCTGCTGGACATCGCGCGCGATACCGGCAGCCGCGCCGCCGTGCCGGCCGACCGGGCCGGCTGGGCCAGGCTGGCCGCCGATCTCGGCGTCAAGGTGATCCACATCGCCGAACGAGACACCCAGCTGGCCGAGCATCCGAAGCAGCGCGGCGAGTTCGTCAACACCTGGTCGATCGACGGCTTCTACAGCGAGGGCATGCAGCCGGCCGAGCTCGGCTGGGGCAGCCACGAGAAGGCGCTGCCGCCCGATGGCCTGCGCCACGAATTCGGCTGCGACGCCGCGATCTACCTCAAGCGCCATGGCGCCTCCACGCGCGTGCGTACCTGGACGCCGCTGGAGGGCCCGTTCGTCGGCTTCCTGATCACCCACAACGAGGCGATCTCGATCGCCGATTACTTCACGCACCGCGAGGGCGGCAAGGTGGCCTACCGGCCGACCGTGCACTACGCCTATCACCCCTGCGACGATGCCGTGATCTCGCTGCACGAGCTGGCCGGCAAGCGCTGGCAGTTGCAGGACAGCAAGCGGCTGATGATGGACGAGATCGTCAGCGGCATCGACGAGCTCGGCGTGCTGCTGATGGGCCACGCCAAGAATGCTTACTGGTACGGCTCGCGTCTATCGATCGAGGAGGCGCGGCGGCTCGTGCCGCACAACAACGCGACCAGCCTGCAGGTGACGGTCGGCGTGCTCGCCGCGATGGTCTGGGCGATCGAGAACCCCAAGGCCGGCGTGGTGGAGGCGGACGAGCTCGACCACGCACGCATCCTGGAGATCTGCGCGCCTTATCTCGGCGAGGTGGTCGGCGCCTATGGCGACTGGACGCCGCTCCAGGGCCGCCACTTCCCGTTCCCGGAGGATGTCGATTCCGATCCCTGGCAGTTCCGCAACTTCCGCGTCGTCTGAGCCGGATCAAGGATCACCGCGGAGGCGCCGAAGGCGCGGAAGAGATCGGCGCCAGATGCCGCATTCCCTCCGCACTTCTCTGTGTCCTCCGCGGTTTTCTTGCTGCTCCGCAGCATCCGCACAACGAATTGGTAATTTCCGTGTCGTTTAGTGGACTTAGGTTGACAGTCGCCGACGGCTCAAACTAGCCTCGCGAATCGAGGCGGTTGCCGCGTGTTGCGCTGGTGTTCGGGGACGCCCGTGTGAGCTGCGGTGCGGCGTGAGGGCCTGATCACGGACGCTATGCACGGCACCGGGATCGAAGGCGGCTCGCGCTTGGGGGGCGGGGGTCGAATGGCCGAACGGTTCACGGTCGCCATTGTCGGATCAGGGCCGGGGGGCCTCAGCGCTGCGGGTCACGCGGCGAAGCTGAACGTTTCCCATATCCTGCTGGAACGCACCTCTCATGCGTCCGACACCATCTACAAGTACCAGAAGGGCAAGCTTGTCATGGCGACGCCTGACATCCTGCCGCTTCGCTCCGATTTCGATTTCAAGCTCGGCATCCGCGAGGACATCCTCGGCACCTGGGACCGCCAGCTGAAGGAACAGGGCGTCAATATCCGCTACAACGCCGAAGTGACGGGGATCAAAGGCGCCAAGGGCAATTTCCAGCTCACCCTGGCCGACAAGTCGGTAATCGAGGCCGACCACGTCGTCCTCGGCATCGGGTTGCAGGGCAATCTCAACAAGATGACAGCGCCGGGCGCCGAGCTGCCGCATGTGCAGTATCAGCTCGACGACCCCGACGAGTATGACGGCGAAAGCATCTTCGTGATCGGCGCCGGCGACGCCGCCATCGAGAATGCCGTGGCGCTGGCCAAGCAGAACAAGGTCGCCATCGTCAACCGCTCGGCCGAATTCGCCCGCGCCAAGCAGGGCAACCTGGACCTGATCCGCGCCGCCGTCGATAAGGGCCTGGTCGAGGCCTATCACAACGCCACGCCGGTCCGCGTCACCGCCAACTCGATCGTGCTGAAGACCGCCGATGGCGAGGTCGAGGCGCCGTGCAACCGCATCATCGCCCGGCTCGGCGCCACGGCGCCGCGCAAGTTCGTCGAGGGCTGCGGCATCCAGTTCCCCTCGGCGGCGCCGTCGGCGCTCCCCGAAGTCAGCGCGACCTACGAGAGCAACGTCCCCGGCCTCTACGTCATCGGCGCGCTCGGCGGCTATCCGCTGATCAAGCAGGCGATGAACCAGGGCTTCGAGGTGATCGAGTTCATCCTCGGCCGCCAGATCGAGCCGGCCGACGAGCCGCTGCTCAAGGAGAAGTTCAAGGGCCTGGGCCCCGTCGCGGTCAACGACGTGCTGGCCCGCATCCGCGCCAATGTGCCGATCTTCGCCGAGCTGAACCCGCTGGTGCTGCGCGAGCTGATGCTGGATTCGACGGTACATACGCCGAAGCCGGGCGATGTGATCTTCAAGCACAACGATTATTCGAATACCTTCTACACCATCGTCGACGGCGAGGTGGAGATCCAGGTCAGCCCGGACGATCCGAAGCAGGTCGTGGTGCTGGGCCGCGGCGCCTTCTTCGGCGAGATGGGCCTGATCGCCGGCCGCCGGCGCACCGCGACGGTGGCCGCGCGCACCAATGCCGTGCTGATCGAGACGGCGCGGCGCACGATGCTGAAGCTGATCGCGTCCAACGCGCCGGTGAAGCGCGAGATGGACCGCGTCGCCATCATCCGGCAGATCCAGACCTATATGGCCCCGAACACCCCGGTCGAGAGCCTGATGGAGCTCGCCGAGACGGCGACCTTGCAGCGGTTCGGCAAGGGCGAGGTGCTGTTCAACCAGGGCGATCCGGGCGACGGCGTGCACCTGATCCGCTCCGGCTCCGTCACGGTGTCGCGCCGCATCGGCGGCCGCGACATGGTGCTGAACTACGTCGCCTCGGGAAACTATGTCGGCGAGATGGCGCTGCTCACCGACGCGCCGCGCTCGGCCACGGTGCGCGCCGCGGTCGCGACCGAGACGGTCAAGCTCGACGGCGAGGCCTTCAAGCGCCTGCTGGCGCACGACCAGCGCCTCAGCCGCGAAGTCGAGACGCGCTTCCGCGAGCGGCTGGAGAATAACGCCCGCATGGAGGCGCTGCCGGAAGCGGGCTCGATCATCGAGTTCCTGGTCAACCAGGGCGTCGGCGAGGCGACCGACGTGCTGCTGATCGACGAGAGCCTCTGCGTGCGCTGCGACAATTGCGAGAAGGCCTGTGCCGAGATCCCCTCGCATCACGGCATGTCGAGGCTCGACCGCGAGGCGGGACCGACCTTCGCCGCGATCCACGTGCCGACCTCGTGCCGGCATTGTGAGCATCCGCATTGCATGGCCGATTGCCCGCCGGACGCGATCCACCGTGCACCGAACGGCGAGGTGTTCATCAACGATTCCTGCATCGGCTGCGGCAATTGCCAGCGCAACTGCCCCTATGGCGTGATCCAGATGGCGGCGCCGCCGCCGCACAAGCCGGGCCTTCTCTCCTGGCTGCTGTTCGGCCTCGGCCACGGGCCCGGCGAGGACAAGTCGCTGCGCCACGTGAAGAAGGAGGGCGTCACCAAGCACGCGGTGAAATGCGATATGTGCAAGGACGTGGAAGGCGGCGCCGCCTGCGTGCGTGCCTGCCCGACCGGCGCCGCCATTCGCGTCGATCCGAAGCAGTTCCTCACGCTCGCAGCGTTGCGATAGGGCGGGGGCCGGGGGGCAGGGCATGCACGAATCGGTGGTCGTCTACAACCGGTTCCGCTTCCTGAAGGCGGCGACGCTGCTCGGCCTCGTCGCCATCGTGCTCTATGCTTGGCACGATCCGGCCGGCGGCCTGCCGAACGGCGGCACCTGGCTCGGCTACGGCCTCGGGACCATCGGTGCGCTGCTGATCCTGTGGCTGATGTGGTTCGGGGTGCGCAAGCGCTCCTACGGCGAAGGCCATGTCAAGCTCGAGGCCTGGCTCTCGGCCCATATCTATCTCGGCCTTTCGCTGATCGTGGTGGCGACCTTGCACACCGGCTTCCAGTTCGGCTGGAACGTGCACACGCTCGCCTATGTGCTGATGATGCTGGTGATCGCCAGCGGCGCCTTCGGGCTCTACGCCTATCTCCGCTATCCCCGGCTGATGACCGAGAACCGGCGCGGCCTGACGCTCACCATGATGATGCAGCAGATCGCCGACGCCGACCGCGATTGCCGCGAAAGCAGCATGCAGCTCGGCGAGGAGATCAACCGCGCGGTGCTGCAGGCGAGCCAGGACACGCGGCTCGGCGGCAGCATGTGGCGCCAGCTCGCGGGCCGCGACCCGAATTGCGCGACTTTGGCCGCGCTGCGCTCGATCGAGCGGCTGGCCGAGAAGACGAGCGGCGCCGAGGCATCCGCCCTGCGCCGCCTGGTCACCTTGATGACCAAGAAGGTCGACCTGCTGCGCCAGGCGCGGCGCGACATCCAGCTTTCGGCGCTGATGCAGATCTGGCTCTACGTGCACGTGCCGCTGACCTTCGCGCTGATCGCGGCGCTGGTCGCGCATGTGATCGCTGTCTTCTTTTACTGGTAGGTGACCATGCGCGCGCTCGTCACCACACTGACCAAGAAGGCGAAGGGCGGCGTCGCACGGCGCGACGACAGCGTCGAGACCGACATGCTGCGCTTCGGGCGCGGTGCGGATTGCGAGGTGCACCTGAGCGACCCTCGGGTCCAGCTGCACCATGCGCAGATCGTGTTCCGTCCCGGCGGCTATTTCCTGGAGGCCTTCGGCCAGGCGGATTTCGAGGCGGGGGGCCAGCGCACCCAGGCGCATCGGCTCAATGCGGGCGAGAAGATCCAGCTCGGCCCCTATGAGATCGGCGTCGTCGGGTCGACCGGCGAGCACGATATTGCGCTGACGATCGAGCTGGTGCGCCCGCTCGGCGACGACCTCGCCATGCTGCGCACGCGCAGCCGGATCAGCCTCGGCGGCGGCGGCCTCGGCAAGCGCGGATGGTCATGGCTGCTGTTCCTGCTGATCGCGGCGGTATTCCTGGGCGCGCCGATCTTCGCCTTCACCATGAAAACGCCGAGCCCGCGCGGCTTCGATCCCGCCGCGGCACCGCACGGCCTGCTTGCCAAGGCCGACGAGCTCTGGCTCTCCGGCCCGATGTCGGGCAGCCACAAGTTCTTCGGCGTCGCCTGCGAAAGCTGCCACCAGAAGGCCTTCGTGCAGACCGAGGACCAAGCGTGTCTCGCCTGCCACGCGACGATCCAGCACCACGCCGACGCCAAGAAATTCCAGTTCGCGAGCTTCGAGGATCGGGCCTGCCAGAGTTGCCACAAGGAGCATACCGGCAACGCGGCCATCGTGCTGCGCAGCGACCGGTTCTGCACCGACTGCCATGCCGGCATCAAGCAGGCGGCACCGGCGGCGGGCCTCGACGACGCCACCGATTTCGCCCGCAACCATCCGCCGCTCCGCGCCACCGTGCCGGTGGATGCGGCTGGCAAGCTCGAGCGCGTGGCGCTGACCGGGCGCCGCGGGCCCGCTGACCAGATCGGCAAGGCGGCCGAGCAGTCGAACCTGAAATTCCCGCACAACAAGCATCTCGGCGAGAAGGGCGTGCGCCATCCCGACAAGGGCATGGTGAAGCTCGATTGCGGCGGCTGCCACGCCGCCGATCCGGGCCAGATCGGGTTCCTGCCGATCCGCATGGAAGCGCAGTGCATCGAATGCCACCAGCTCAGGTTCGAGCCGAAGGCGCTGAACCGCCAGCTGCCGCACGGCAAGCCGGCCGAAGCGCTGGCGGTCCTGGGCGACTTCTACGCCGCCATGGCCTTGGCCGGCGGCGTCGAGGATGCGGATGCGCCGGCCATCGTGCGCCGCCGGCCCGGCACGCCGCTCAAGACCGAGGCGGAGAAGCTCGAGGCGCTGGCCTGGGCGCGCGCCAAGGCGAGCGAAGTGGCCGAGCGCAGCTTCGGCCGTTCGCTCTGCGGCTCCTGCCACACGGTGGAGAAGAAGGGCGAGGAATGGCAGGTGGCCAAGGTGCACCTGACCGACCGCTTCATGCCCAAGGGCAAGTTCCCGCATGGGCGTCACGCGTCGATGCCGTGTGGCGATTGCCACGGCGCGGCGCAGTCGGAGCAGGCGAGCGACCTGTTGCTGCCGGGCGTCGAGAACTGCCAGTCATGCCATGGCAGCGAGAAGGCGGCGGACCGGATTCCGTCGGCCTGCATCGATTGTCATGATTTCCACCGCCCGGGCCTGCCACCAATGCGCCCGGCGCGGCAGGCGGCAGTGCTTGGCCGATGAGGGATCAACGCATACATTCACATTGATGGTCGCAAAGGGGATTCGGGGGTGAAGGGTCGGCGGGGGATTGCGCAGAGCATCGCGATCGGCATTCTGGCGACCGCCGGACTGGCGGTCGCTGTGGCCGCGCATGCGGCGGACCGCCTGACCGAGACCGGCGCGCGGCTGGCGCCGGAAGTGGTCGCTGATCCGCGCAAAGCGGCGGTCACGCGTGTCGTCGATCTGCAGGGCGATGCGCCGAGCGCCACCTACCTGATTGCCCGCGACATGACCAACCGCATGCTGCAACGGACGAATGACGGCTACTGGGTCGCCTGGGACAGCAAGCTCACCTCGCTGATCGACAACCAGATCCAGCCGCAGAACGGCAAGTTGACCTACAAGGTGTTCGCCGAGGATATCAGCGCGGCGAAGTTCCCGCTTTCCGTCACCCTCGCCTACAAAGTGGGCAGTGTCGTGAAGTACGGTGTGTTTCCGATCCAGGTGACGCCATGAGTTTGGTTCGCCTCGCCCTCGCCTGCCTGGCTCTGCTGCTGCCGGCCGCGGTTGCGCGGGCGCAGGCCTCGCTGACCGCGGGCGAGGTGGATCGCATCATCGGCCAGGCGACCCAGGAAGCGGCGGCGCGCGCCGCGCCGGCGATCATCGCGGTGACCGACCGGGTCGGCAACGTGCTCGGCGTCTACGAGATGACCGGGGCGCCCTCGACGATCGCCATCGGCTCGCAGCGCATCCCCGGCGCCGGTCTGCAAGGCCTCGAGAACGTGCCGACCGGCGTGATCGATACCGAGCTCGGCGCTATCGCCAAGGCGGTGACCGGCGCCTATCTCTCCTCGGCGGGCCATGCCTTCACGACCCGCACGGCGAGCCAGATCGTGCAGCAGTTCTTCAACGTGGAGGAACGCGGCCAGCCGGGCGGGCCGCTCTTCGGCGTGCAGTTCTCCTCGCTGCCGTGTTCGGATTTTGTGATCTCGACCGCGGCCCAGACCATCGGGCCGAAACGCACGCCGCTCGGTCTTTCCGCCGATCCCGGCGGCTTTCCGCTGTACAAGAACGGGCTGGTCGTCGGCGGTATCGGCGTGATTTCCGACGGCCAGTACGGCCTCGATCTGCGCATCCGCGATTTCGATCGCCCCAACGACGAGCTGATCGCGCTGGCCGGTCAGTTCGGCTTCGAGCCGCCTTCCGATGTGCTGGCGTTCCGCCTGACGGTGGAAGGCAAGACATTGCGCTATTCCGATGTCGGCTTCGGTCATCTGGCGACCAACCCGGCGACGGCGACCGGGCCGACGGGCGGCGCCTATATCACAGTCACCAACTACACGACCGCAGCGGCGGCGGTCGCCGGCACCGCCTATGGCGACGCCGCCTCCGGCTTCCGCGCCGACGCCGCCAACCTGTACAACGTGTCGCCGACGCCGTTCATCGTGGTGGATAACGGCGATGCCAACCGCTATGCGCCGAAGGCCGGCGCCGTCGGCGTGACCTCGGGCGGCGCCGCCTCGACCCAGGCGCTGACCGCGCCCGAAGTAACCCAGATCATGGCGAGCGCTCTGCAGATCGCCTATGCCGGCCGCGCCCAGATCCGCCGTCCGCTACGCAGCTTCATCCAGGTGTCGATCGCGGTGACCGACACGACCGGCGACATCCTGGCCTTCGCGCGCACGCCGGACGCGCCGATTTTCGGCGCCGACGTCTCGGTGCAGAAGGCGCGCAGCGCCGCGTTCATTTCCGATCCGCGCACGGCGACGCGGCTCAATTCCGCGACCTGCGAGAACAATGCCTGCCTGGCGAGCCGCACGGTCGGCGGCCTGATCCCCGTCGTGCCGCTCAACTCCTATGTCACGGCGACCCAGAACTTCTTCAACAATGCCGGCATGCTGGCGGACGGCATCGCCTTCGGCGCGCGCTCGATCGGCAACCTGCACCGGCCGTTCTTCCCGGACGGTTTCGTGGACGGTGACAACGGGCCGCTCAGCAAGCCCTATTCGATCTGGAGCCCGTTCAATGTCGGCTTCCAGCTCGACCTCGTGATCGAGGACATCGTGCTGAACGCCGTCAATGCCGCGCATCCGGCGGCGGCGGCGCCGTTCTGCACGCCGCTCGACGCGCAGGTTTGGGGCGGGACCGCGCTCGCCAACGGCCTGCAGATCTTCGCCGGCGGCGTGCCGATCTTCAAGAACGGCGACCTGGTCGGCGCCATCGGCGTCTCCGGCGACGGCATCGACCAGGACGACATGATCTCGTTCCTCGGCGTGCACAATGCGGGTGTCATCCTCGGCAGTGGCGTCGGCAACGCGCCGGGTGACCGGCGCGCCAACAACCTGTCGCCGAAAGGCGTCAACCTCCGCTATGTCAGCTGCCCCTTCGCGCCGTTCAACGGTTCGCGCGATCAAGACCCGTGCGGGGACAAGTGAGGGTGCGGCAGGGGGCCTTTGCCGCGGCCGTCGCCGCCTTGCTTGCCGCGGCGCCGGCCTTCGCCGGCAAGGAGCGCATGCCGAGCCCGGTGCCGCCGCCGCAGGTCCAGCCCGTGACGGCACCGAAATCGAAGCCGGTTCTGACCCCGGCCCCGGGCAAGGGCGGCTTCGTCATGGCGCAAGGCGAGCGCCGCCGCCCCGGCGTCCCCGAGCGCGACGACCTGCAGGACCTGCCGCCGGTCGACCCGAGCGCGGTGCCGGCGCCGGCGCCCAACCTGCCGCGCGAAACCATCCCGATCCCCGATCGCTGGCGCCTGATCGAGAATATCGGCGTCAACGAGCGCTGGTGGGACCCCTATAGCCAGAACACGCTGAAGGGCGACCGGCCGATCTTCGACGACTGGTTCGTCAACCTGGCGGTTATCTCCGACACGATCTACGAGCCGCGCAGCTTCCCGACGCCGACCTCGCCCGCAACGAGCCCCCGGACCGGACAGTTCGCGCAGGTCGGCACGCAGCTCTTCGCGACGACGCTGATCCCGTCGATCTCCTTCATCAAGGGCAACACCGCCTACAAGCCGCCGGATTACGAGATCCGCTTCACGCCGGTGCTGAACTACAACCGCGCCGCCGCCGACGAGGAGCGGCTGCTGAAGATCCGCGCCTTCAAGAGCAAGGAGCGCGAGGACACCTTCATCGGCATCCAGGAAGGCTTCGTCGACTACCACATCCGCAACGTCTCCGACCGCTACGACTTCGATTCCGTGCGCGTCGGCATCCAGCCGTTCCAGTCGGATTTCCGCGGCTTCCTGTTCCAGGACCAACAGCTCGGCGTCCGCCTGTTCGGCAACCGCGCCAACAACATCTGGCAGTACAACCTCGCCGCCATCTGGCGGGTCGAGAAGGATACCAATTCCGGCCTCAACGACGTGACCCAGGAGCTGCGCAACGACTGGGTGCTGCAGGCCAATGTGTTCCGCCAGGACTTCCCCTTCATCGGCTTCACCAGCCAGGCGACGGTGATGTACAACCGGAACCGCGAAGGCAACGAGAGGCCGTATTTCAACAACAACGGCTTCCAGGAACGGCCTGCCCCGATCGGCGTGCAGCGCCCGCACAGCTACGACGTCGTCTATTTCGGCCTGAACGGCGACGGGCATTACGGCCGGCTCAACCTGACGACCTCGGCCTATTTCGCCTGGGGCAAGGACTATGCCGACCAGTTCCTGTCGCAGACCGAAAAGGTGAGCGCCGATATCCGCGCCTTCATGTTCGCGGCCGAGCCGTCGATCGACTTCTCGTGGATCCGCGTGCGCGGCTCGTTCATGTTTGCGAGCGGCGACGACGACCCGTTCGACGGCAAGCAGACCGGCTTCGACGCGATCTTCGAGAACCCGCAATTCGCCGGCGCCGATACCAGCTACTGGATCCGCCAGGCGGTGCCGCTGATCGGCGGCGGCGGTCTGCAGCTTTCCGGCCGCAACGGCCTGCTCAACTCGATGCGCACCTCCAAGGAGCAGGGCCAGGCGAACTTTAACAATCCCGGCCTGATCCTGGTCGGCGGCGGCGTCGATGTCGACGTGACGCCGGAGTTGCGCCTCACCACCAACATCAACCATCTCTCCTTCGTCAACACCGCGTCGATCGAGACGCTCCGCGTGCAGGCGCTGTCGTCCAACGATATCGGCTGGGACGTCTCGGTCGCGCTGACCTACCGGCCCGGCTTCATCCAGAACGTCGTGTTCCGCCTCTCCGGCGCCGTCCTGTTCGGCGGCCGGGCCTTCGAGGAGCTGTTCCAGACCAAGGACAACACGCTCTATTCCGTGCTCGCCAACCTGACCCTGACGTATTGAGCGGATGGTTTCGTTGCTCCCCCGCCTGACCGCGATCGCCGCCGCCCTGGCCCTGCTGGCCGGGGCCGGCGCGGCACTGGCGGCGAGCGGCGAGAAGCCGCGCGATATCCCGCATGTCACCGCGCCGGATGCACAGTTCCCGCAGAGCCCGGAAGCGGCGGCCCGCAACAGTCATGGCTGCATGTCGTGCCATACAGCGACCGATCAGCCGACCATGCACGCCAATCCGGCCATCATCATCGGCTGCACCGATTGCCATGGCGGCGATGCCTCGGTCTTCGCGCCCTCCGGCACGCATCAGGGCGATGCGCGCTACACGGCGGCGCAGGAGAAGGCGCATGTCCTGCCGCGCTATCCGGAGACCTGGGGCTATCCCTCCAGCGCCAATCCCAAGCGCTCCTACACGCTGTTCAACAAGGAAGCGCCGGAATACATCCGCTTCGTCAACCCGTCGGACTATCGCGTGGCGCGCGAGGCCTGCGGCGCCTGCCACCTGCCGATCATCCAGGCGTCGGAGCGCCACATCATGGCGACCGGTGCCATGCTGTGGGGCGGCGCCGCCTACAACAACGGCATCCTGCCCTACAAGAACTACATCCTGGGCGAGGCCTATACCCGCGACGGCCAGCCCGCCTCGGTGAAGAGCCCGGGCAATATCGAGCCCTGGATGACGGCGAAGAAGGGCATCCTGCCCCAATTCTTCCCGCTGCCGGCCTGGGAGGTGATTCCGCCGGGCGACATCTTCCGTGTGTTCGAGCGGGGCGGGCGCAACATCGTCACCCAGTTCCCCGAGATCGGCCTGCCGAGCCCGACCGGCCTGATCCAGCGCCTGGAGGAACCCGGCCGGCCCGATATCCGCCAGTCGATGCGCGGCGCCGGCACCGGGCTGCGCATCGCCGTGCCGGTGATCAACATCCACAAGACCCGCCTGAACGATCCGTTCATGTGGTTCCAGGGCACCAACGACCAGCCCGGCGACTTCCGCAATTCCGGCTGCGCCGGCTGCCATGTCGTCTATGCCAATGACCGCGATCCGCGGCATTCCGGGCCGTATTTCAAGTTCGGCTCGACCGGCACCTCGCGCACGCTCGACCCGACCATCCCGAAGAACCGGCCGGGGCACCCGCTCAAGCACGAATTCACCCGTTCGATCCCGACCGCGCAGTGCATGAACTGCCACATGCACCAGCCGAACATCTTCCTGAACTCGATGCTCGGCTACACGATGTGGGATTATGAATCCGACGCGCCGCCGATGTTTCCGGAGAAGCAGAAATACCCGACCCACGAGGAGGCGTTCCGCTGGCTCGACCGCAATCCGGAGGAGGCGGTGCTGCGCGGCAAGTGGTCGGACGTCAATTTCCTGAAGGACGTGGCGACGCTCAATCCGGACCTGAAGGACACCCAGTTCGCCGATTATCACGGCCATGGCTGGAACTTCCGCGCCATCTTCAAGCGCGACCGCAAGGGCAACCTGCTGGACGCCAAGGGCAACAAGATCTCAAACGAAGACCCCGAGAAGTTCAAGAAGGCGGTGCATATGTCGTCGGTGCATGTCGATGTCGGCATGCACTGCGTCGACTGCCACTTCGCGCAGGACAGTCACGGCAACGGCTACATGTACGGCGAAGTGGCGCCGGCGATCGAGATCCGCTGCAAGGATTGCCACGGCACGGCGGATGCGCACCCGGCCTTGCGCACCTCCGGACCGGCCGCGCCGCCGCAGGGGCACGACCTCGGCATCCTGCGCGTGCAGGACGGCCGCCGCCGCTTCGAATGGCGCGGCACCGGCTGCAATCTGCCGCGCGACCAGGACCGCGACTGCCGGCTCTATCAGCGCTCCGCGCTGTGGCCGGAACTCGAATGGGAGGTCAGCCTCGTCCGCGACACCGTCAACCCGCTGGACCCGCGCTACAACGCCAAGGCCGCCCGCGCCAAGCTGATGTCGAAGGGCGGCGCGATGAAATGGGGCGACGGCGTCAAGGCGGAGGACCGCGCCCACAAGGATGAGCAGATGGAATGCTTCACCTGCCATCTCTCGTGGACGACCAGCTGCGGCGGCTGCCATCTGCCGATCCAGGCCAACTGGAAGACCGTGCGCCACAAATATGAGGGCGGCGAGACGCGCAACTTCGCCACCTACAACCCGCAGGTGGCGCGCGATGAGATCTTCATGCTGGGCCGGCACCAGAACGTGAAGAACAACACGATCACGCCGGTCCGCTCCACCTCGGCGCTGGTGCTATCGTCGACCAACATCAATCGCGAGCGCATCTACATCCAGCAGCAGCCGATGGCGGCGTCGGGCTATTCGAGCCAGGCCTTCGCGCCGCACTATCCGCATACCGAGCGCAAGACCGAGACCAAGACCTGTTCCGACTGCCATATCTCCAAGGACAACGACAACAACGCCATCATGGCGCAGACGCTCGCGCTCGGGACCAACTTCATCAATTTCGTCGGCTTCAACGCCTGGGTCGGCGCCGAGGGCGGCGTCGAAGCGGTGCAGGTCACCGAGTGGGACGAACCGCAGGCGGTGATCGGCAGCTGGCTGCACAAGCACGCCTATCCGGATTTCTACCAGCAGCATCTCGACCGTGGCCGCAAGCTGCACTTCGAAGATGCCGCCTTTGGCGCCTTCACCCATTCGGGCGGGCGCGCGGGCTGCGTGCAGCTGCAGGGCGAATACCTCTACGTCGCCGAGGGCGCGTCCGGATTCCAGGCCTATGACGTTGCCTCGATCGCCAACAAGGGCATCAGCCAGCGCATCATCACCGCGCCGTTCGGGCCGCTCGGCCACGACACGCATATCGGCACGAAGAATGCGACCTGCGTCGCGCTTCCTTCGGCCGCGCAGGCGGTCGCGCCGATGCGCCAGAAGAAGGACGAAGCGACGAAAAAGCTGATGTACGAGGCGAACCAGGAGCAGCCGTTCCACCCGATCTACGACTACGCCTTCGTCACCGACGCCGAGGAAGGCCTGATCCTGGTCGACATCAACACGATGCGGGACGGCGATCCGCTCAACAACTTCCTGAAGCGGGCGCTGACCTGGAACGAGGGCGGCGTGCTGAACGGCGCGCGCCACATCACCATCGCCGGCAGCAACATGTATGTCACCGCCGATGCCGGCGTCGTGGTGCTCGACCTGGACAAGCCGATGCAGCCGCGGCTGCGCGCCGTGCTGCCGTTCAACCGCGCGCATTCGACGGCGTTGCAGTTCCGTTATCTTTTCGTGACCGATGCCGACGGCTTCCACGTCGTCGACGTCACCAATGTCGACAAGCCGCAGAAGGTCGCCGGCGCGACCGTGCCCCTGAAGCAGGCGCACCGCATCTATGTCGCGCGGGCCTATGCCTATGTCGCGGCCGGCAGCGAGGGCCTCGCCATCATCGATATCGAGCGGGCGGAGCAGCCGAAAGTCTACGAAATGTATACCGCCGGCGGCCAGATCACCGATGCGCAGGACGTCGTCGTCGGCTCCACCAATGCGACCGCCTATGCCTATATCGCCGACGGCCGCAACGGCCTCAAGGTCATCTCGCTCACCGCGCCGCAGAATCAGCCGAATTTCTACGGCTTCAATCCGGATCCGAAGCCCGAACTGATCGCGTGGTGGCCGACCAAATGGCCGGCGCTTTCGCTTTCGAAAGGCATCGACCGCGACCGCGGCGTCGACGAAACCGGCCATCAGATCGCGGTTTTCGGACGGGTCGGCTCGCGTCCCTTCAATTTGCAGGATCAGCAGGCGCTTTACCTGGACAAAGACGGCAAACCCTGGTTCGTTGACGACGAGGTTCGGTTGCAGGATTTCGTCGGCAACCCGAACCGCCGCCCGCGCGTGTCCGCCACGTCGCGTGCGGTCGAGGCGCAGCCGATCGAGGCCCCTTCGGGGGCGGGCGCGGCGGGCTTCCGCTTCCGGCGCTGACCTCGGCGCCGCGCGGAACCCGCGCGGCAAATCGGCGTTATGGAGGCGTGCGCATGCTCCAATCGACGGTTCCCCGTCCATCACAGGATTCCGCCGAGGGGTCCGCCCGGTCCGACCGTGCGCTGCTGGCCGAGCGCTATGCAGCGGTGCGCAACACCTCCATGGCCTTGACCGTCGGCCTCGCGCCGGAGGACCAGGTCATCCAGACCATGCCGGATGTCAGTCCGACCAAGTGGCATCTCGCGCATACCACCTGGTTCCTCGAGACCTTCCTGCTGACGCCGTTCGCGCCCGGCTACGAGGTATTCGATCCGAGCTTCGGTTATCTCTTCAACTCGTATTACGAAGCGATCGGCGAGCGGCATCCGCGCCCGGCGCGCGGGCTCCTGTCGCGGCCGACCGTGGGCGAGGTCGGTCGCTATCGCGCCGCGGTCGACGAGGCGATGCAGGCCTGGCTCGGGGGCGTCGATGCGCCGCGCTTCGCGGCGGCGGCGCCGATTCTCGAAATCGGCCTCCATCACGAGCAGCAGCATCAGGAGCTTCTGCTCACCGATATCAAGCACGTGCTGGCGCAGAACCCGGTGATGCCGGCCTACCGGGCCGCGGCGCCGGCGAAGCGGCCGCAACTCGGCCTCGACGGCTGGTGGGACCACGAGGGCGGGCTGGTCGAGATCGGCCATGCCGGCGCGGGTTTCGCCTTCGACAACGAGAGCCCGCGCCACCGCCAGTATCTGCCGCCCTTCCGCCTCGCGCGCCGGCTCGTCACCGCGGGCCAGTATCTCGACTTCATCCGCGATGGCGGCTATCGCCGGCCGGAACTCTGGCTTTCCGACGGATGGGCGGCGATCAAGGAGCGTGGTTGGGCGGCGCCGCTCTACTGGATCGAGACCGAGGGCGGCGCCTACGACCTGCTGACCTTGAACGGCCGGCGCCCACTCGATCCCTCCGAGCCGGTCGTGCATGTCAGCTTTTACGAGGCGGAAGCCTTCGCGAACTGGACCGGATTCCGGCTGCCGATGGAGGCGGAGTGGGAAGTCGTTGCCGCCGGCCGCCAGGTCGCCGGCAACTTCCTCGATGCCGGCCACTACCATCCGACCGGCGAGGGCGGGCATCTCTACGGCGATGCCTGGGTCTGGACCCGCAGCGCCTATCAGCCTTATCCGGGCTACCGCGCGGCGGAAGGCGCGCTCGGCGAATACAACGGCAAGTTCATGTCGGGCCAGATGGTGCTGCGCGGCGGCTCCTGCGCGACGCCGGACGGCCATGTCCGTGCGACCTATCGCAACTTCTTCCCGCCCGATGCGCGCTGGCAGTTCAGCGGCATCCGGCTGGCCGCGGATGTCTGAGCGCATGGCAGGCGATCTCGCCGTCATCGATCTGGCGCCGCCGCCGGACGATTACGCCCAGGCGCTGCTCGAAGGCTTCGCCGGCCCGCAACGGCGTATCCCCTGCCGTTTCCTCTACGACGACGAAGGCTCGCGCCTGTTCGAGCGCATCACCGAGCTGCCGGAATATTACCCGACGCGGACGGAGATGGGTCTTCTCTCGGCCCATGCGCGCGAGATCGCCAAGCTCGCCGGACCGAAGGTCGAGGTGGTGGAGCTCGGCGCCGGGGCGAGCCGCAAGGTCCGGCTTCTGCTCGACGCGCTCGAGGCGCCGGCCGGCTATCTCGGCATCGATGTCGCCCGCACCGCGCTGACGGAGGCCTGCACGGCGCTGGCGCGTGACTACAAGTCGATGAAGGTGCGGGCGCTGGTCGCCGATTTCACCGATGTCGACCGCCTGCCGCCGCCGAACGGCTGGCGGCTGGCTTTCTTTCCCGGCTCCACTATCGGCAATTTCCCGCCGGAGCAGGCGGCGGGCCTGCTCGACCGCTGGCGGCGGCTTCTGGCCGGCAGCGACATGGTCATCGGGGTCGATCTGCAGAAGGATCCGTCCGTCCTGCTGCCGGCCTACGACGACGCGGCCGGCGTCACCGCCGCCTTCAACCTGAACCTGCTGGCGCGCGCCAACCGCGAGGCTGGCGCCGATTTCGATCTCGCCGGCTTTCGCCATGTCGTCCACTACGAGCCGGCGCTCGGCCGAATGTCGCTCTATCTGGAAAGCCTGCGCGACCAGCAGGTCGCGATTGCCGGCCGACCGTTCCGTCTCGATGCCGGAGAGCGGATACACACCGAGGATTCCTGGAAATACACGCTCGACGGATTCCGGGACTTGGTCACGCGCGCGGGCTTCGAGCATCTGCGCGCCTGGACCGACGATCGATTGCGCTTCAGCCTCCACTACTTGCGCGGCCGGCTTTGAGCTTGCCCATTGATGTGGCATTATCGCCCTGCGTGCGACAAGAACACGCAGGGAGGCTATGGTACAGGAACTGGGGGGTGACGCCTCGCTGGTGGAGGAGCTTTTCACCATTCGAGGCACCGTAAAGTGGTTCAACCCGGCAAAAGGGTTCGGGTTCGTGACGCCTGAGGACGGGTCGGGAGATGTGTTCATGCACCTCTCCAGCCTGCGCCAATCGGGCTACGAGGCCGCGCCCGATGGCGCCAGTATCGTCTGTGAGGCGGCCCGGCGGGCCAAGGGCGTGCAAGTGGTCCGGATTGTCGAGCTTGGTGCAGCACCGTCGCCGATGCGGCCGCCCGAATTCGGGTTGCCCATGGACGACCACGCGGCCCCGATGGGCTTCGGCTATCCGCGGCCCCGACCCAAGCCACGGTTCCCGCCGGTGGTCGGCGAAGGCGAGTTCCAGACGGCGACGGTGAAGTGGTTCAGCCCGGCCAAGGGCTACGGCTTCCTCACCAGCGGCGAAGGCGAACAGGACATCTTCATCCATGTCGCCGTGCTGCGCCGCCAGGGGCTCAGCGACCTTCTGCCCGGACAGACGGTGCAGGTCCGCGTCGGCCAGGGCCCGAAAGGGCCGCAGGCCGCCGAGGTCCAGCTGGTCCCGAGCTAGGGGGCGAACCGACGGCCGTGCCGCCCGTGGTTCAGGGCGCGGCCGGCAGTTCCACGGCATAGGCCGAGGCCGGCAGTGCCTTCGGTATGATCTTCTGCGCCTCCAGGAAGCGGGCGAAGCGTTCGTAGCGCGCCATGTCGACGGCGCCGGGGCGAAGCGCGAAGCGCGGCAAGGTGTCGGCCCAGGCGCGGCGGTTCAGCTCGTCGTCGAGCTGGCCGCGACCCTTGATGAACAACGCCCAGGCCTCCTTGGGATGGTTCAACATGTACTGCACCGCGTCCTCGATGGCGTCGACGAAGCGGCGCAGCTTCGGATCGGTGATCCGGTCGGTCTTGGCGACGAAGATCAGCTCGTCATAGGGCGGCACGCCTTCCTCCTCGACATAGAAGGCGCGGCCGGGACGCTTCTCGATCGCCATCTGGTTCAGCTCGAAATTGCGGAAGGCGCCGATCACCGCGTCGACCTTGCCGGACAGGATCGAGGGCGACAGGCTGAAATTGACGTTGATCAGGGTCACGTCCTTCAGCGCGAGGCCATGCCTCGCCAGCATGGTGCCGAGCACCGCTTCCTCGAAGCCGCCGACCGAGAAGCCGATCTTGCGGCCCTTCAGGTCGGCGATCTGCTTGATCGGGCCGTCGGCCAGCACGACCAGCGAGTTGAGCGGCGTCGCCACCAGCGTGCCGATGCGCTTCAAGGGCAGATTTTCGGCGACCTGCAGATGCAGCTGCGGCTGATAGCTGACCGCGATATCCGCCTTGCCTGCGGCGACCAGCTTCGGCGGGTCGTTCGGATCGGCCGGCGCGATCAGCTCGACATTCAGGCCGCGGCTGGAAAAGCCGCCGCGCTCCAGCGCGACGTAGAGCGGTCCGTGATCCGGGTTGACGAACCAGTCCAGCATCACCGTCAGCTTCTCCTGCGCCGCGGCGGTGCCGCTCATCAGCAGCGCAAGAGCAACGATCAAGGCACGCATCATCCAGTCTCCGTTGACAGTAGATCGGTGGAAGCATCCGGCGCCCAGGGCACCAGCCGGCGGACCAGGCGGTCGACCGCGAGGTAGAGCAGGGTCGCCATGACCGCGAGAACCAGCAGCGCGGCGAACATCAGGTCCACCTGCAGCCGCGCATTGGCGTGCAGCATCAGGTAGCCGAGGCCGGCGGAGGAGCCGACCCATTCGCCGATCACGGCGCCGATCGGGGCCACGCCGGCGGCGACGCGAAGGCCGCTGCCCAGCGCCGGCAGCGCGGCCGGCAGGCGGATGCGGAACAGGATGCGCGCCGCGCCGCCGCGCCGGCCGGCGGTCATGGTCTGCGCAAGATCGATCCAGCCGGGCTCGGTCCGCTTCAGCCCGTCATGCAGCGCGATGGCGACCGGGAAGAAGATCACTAGCGCCGCCATGGCGATCTTCGACGTCAGGCCATAGCCGAGCCACAGCACCAGCAGCGGGGCGATGGCGAAGACCGGCACCGCCTGGCTCGCGATCACCAGCGGCAGCAACCAGCGGCGCGCCGTCGCGCTGGCGGCCAGCGTCAGCGCCAGCAGGGTGCCGAGGCCTCCGCCGACCACGAAGCCGAGCAGGATCTCGACCAAGGTCGTCACCGCATGCTCGAACAGCAGATCGCCGCGCGCGGCGAAGGCGGCGGCGATGCGTGTCGGGGCGGGCAGGATGAAATGCGGCACGCCGGTCGCCCGCACCACCAGCTCCCAGATCGCCAGCAGGCCGAGCGCGATGGCGAGCGGGCGGGCGAGGCGGATCATGCCGTCACCTCGGCGCCGAGCTCGGCCAACAGGCGCCGTTGCAGCGCGGCCATCGCCGGCTCGGTCGGATCGCGCGGCGGATCGCCGGGCGGCGTCAATTGCTGACTGAATTCAGCCGGTGCGCCGCGCATCACCACGACCGCGTGGCCGAGCCGGAGCGCCTCCGCGGGATCGTGGGTGACGAGCAGGACGGCGCGGCCGGCGAGCAGTCGCGCCGCCTCCGCCTGCAGGCGATGCCGGGTTAGCGCGTCGAGCGCGGCGAAGGGCTCGTCCATCAGCACGACCGGCTTGTCCTCATAGAGCGTGCGCGCCAGCGCGACGCGTTGGCGCATGCCGCCGGAGAGCTTGGCCGGGAGCATGGCGGCGGCCTCGGCGAGGCCGACCAGCCGGAGCAGCGCCTGGGCACGTTCGCGGTCGGGTGGCTCGCCGCGCAGCCTCGAGCCGAGGGTCACGTTGCCAAGCGCATCGCTCCACGGCAGCAGGCCGGCATCCTGCCCCATCCAGGCGACCCGGCCCGCGAGGGGGCGGCCGTCGTCGCCTTCGATGCGGCCGGCATCGGGCGTGAGCAGGCCGGCGATGGCCTTGAGCAGCGTGCTCTTGCCGATGCCGCTCGGACCGAGCAGGCAGGTGATGCGGCCGGGCGCGAGGTCGAGATCGACCTCGCGGATCAGCGCCGCGCCGCCATAGCTCAAGGTAAGCGCGCGAAGGCGGACGCCTAGTGGCGTCGCAACGGCGACACGATCCTGCATGAATCACGCATCCCTACGCCGGTCCTAACCGGATCAGGTTCTAGGGGTCGTTCCGGGATGGAACCTCTCAGCCGCGTGGGCGGCTCCCCCTGCTGGTGCTGGCAATATAGTGACGGCAGAACGGGCTGTCGCCCCCTGCATTACCGCAATCTTTGCGGAGCGAGGTCGGCGGGGGTGATGCCGAGCGCGGCGACATCCGCGGGCAGGGCCTCGCGGCGCGCCAGGGCGGCGGCGATGCGGCCCATGGCGGGGGCGGTCTGGATGCCGTAGCCGCCCTGGCCGGCGAGCCAAAAGAAGCCCTCGACCTTGTCGTCGAAGCCGACCACCGGCGTCTTGTCCTTCACGAAGCTGCGCAGGCCTGCCCAGCGATGGGTGATGCGGCGGATGTCCAGCGTGGTCGCGGTCATCACGCGGTCGACGCAGATCGCCACATCCATCTCGTCCGGCTGCGCGTCGCAGGGGTCGGACGGCGTCTCGTCGGCGGGGGAGGCGAGGATGCGGCCGGCTTCCGGCTTGATGTACCACTGCTCGTCGGCGTCGATCACCGCCGGCCAATGCGTAATATCGGCGCCGGAAGGCGGGTCGAAGGTGAGCGCCGTGCGCCGCTTCGGCACCAGGCCGATCGGCGCGGCGCCAACCATCCCGCCCACCACGTCGGCCCAGGCGCCGGCGGCGTTGACAACCACGGGGGCGGTGAAACCGCCCGCCGCAGTCTCCAGCTTCCATTCGCCATTGATGCGCGAGAGTCCGCGCAGCTCCGCGTCGGTGATCACGCTGCCGCCGCGCGCGCGCAGGCCCTTCAGATAGCCCTGGTGCAGCGCGTGCACGTCGATATCCATGTCGTCCGGCACCATGATTGCGGCGACGGCATGTTCGGGCCGGAGGATCGGCACCATGCGCCGCACCTCCTCGCCGGTCAGGCGCCGGATGCTGCCGACCAGCTGGCGGCCCTCCTCATAGGCGCGGTCGAGCGCTGCCTGCTGGTCGGCACGGCCGATGATGACGGTGCCGCGCGGCGACAGCATCGGATGGTCGGTGAAACCCGGCGGCGGTTGCATGTACATCGCCCGCGACGCCGTGGTGATGGCGCGGATCACCTGGTTGCCGTAGGTCTCGGCATAGAGCGCGGCCGAGCGGCCGGTCGTGTGGTAGCCGGGCTGGCTCTCGCGCTCCAGCACGATCACGCGCCCTTTGGCGGCCAACTCATAGGCCGCCGAGGCGCCGGCCATGCCGGCGCCGATCACGATAAACTCCGCCCCCGTCCCGCTCATTTCGCACTCCGAACATGGCCGCTTGGCATTGCCCGCCGCGGCGCGCGGGGCGACAATGCCGACAGGTTGAACTTGTGGTCAACGGGGGTAGCGCAGTGGCATCCGATCCGGCCGATCTTTCCGCCGTCGAACTGGTCGATCTCTACCGGGCAAAGCAGCTTTCGCCGGTGGAGGCGACGGAAGCCGTCTACGCCCGCATCGACAAGGTCAATCCGGTCGTCAACGCCTTCATCGTGATCGACCGCGAGAGCGGCATGCGGGATGCCCGCGCCGCCGAGGCGCGCTGGAAGGCCGGCACGCCCCTGAGCCCGATCGACGGCGTGCCGACCTCGATCAAGGATCTGGTGCTGACCAAGGGCTGGCCGACCATGCGCGGCTCGCGCATCACTGACAGGGCGCAGCCCTGGGATGTCGACGCGCCGCTGACCGCGCGGCTCCGCGAGGCCGGCGCGGTGCTGCTCGGCAAGACCACCACGCCGGATTACGGCTGGAAAGGCCTCGGCGACAGCCCGCTGACCGGCATCACCCGCAATCCGTGGAAGCTCGACCGCACCACCGGCGGCTCCAGCGCCGGCGCGGCGGCGGCGGCGGTGACCGGCATGAGCCCGCTCGCCAGCGGCAGCGATGGCGGCGGCTCGATCCGCATCCCGGCCGGCTTCACCGGCTGCTACGGCATCAAGCCGCATTTCGGCCGCGTGCCGGCCTGGCCGGCGAGCCCGTTCGGCACGGTATCGCATAACGGCCCGATGACCCGCACGGTGCGCGACAGCGCCCTGATGCTGAACATCATGGCGAAGCCGGATCCGCGCGACTGGTATTCGCTGCCCTATGACGGGCGCGACTACACGGCCGATCTCGAGGCCGGGGTGAAGGGCCTGAAGATCGCTTTCAGTCCCAATCTCGGCTACGCGCCGGTCGATCCCGAGATCGCGGCGAGCGTCGCCAAGGCGGCCAAGGCCTTCGAGGAGCTGGGCGCGCATGTGGAGCAAGCCGATCCCGGCTTCGACGATCCATACGCGTATTTCTGGACGCTCTGGATCGCCGGCGCCTTCAATGCGCTGGGCGGCCTGCCGAAGGCGAAGCGCGACCTGCTGGACCCCGGCCTGAACGACAGTGTCGAGGCGGGATCCAAGGTCGGGCTGAAGACCTATCTGAACGCGGTCGGCGAGCGTCAGGATCTCGGCGTCAAGATGCGCGAGTTCAATCAGCGCTACGACCTGCTGCTGACGCCGTCGCTGTCGGTGCCGGCGTTGAAGCATGGCGAGATGGTGCCGGCGGGGTGGAAGCACGGCGACACCTGGCCCAGCTGGACGCCGTTCTCCTACCCCTTCAACCTGACGCAGCAGCCGGCCGCCTCGATCCCCTGCGGCTTCACCCGGGAAGGCCTGCCGATCGGCCTCCATATCGTCGGCCCGGCCTTCCGGGAGGATCTGGTGCTGCGCGCGAGCCGCGCCTATGAGACGGTCTACTCGATCGCCAAGGAAAAGCCGCCGCTCACATGATCGAGCTGCTCCGCGTCGCCGAGATGTACCGCGCCGACGCGGCGGCGATCGCATCCGGCGTCCCCGGCATCGACCTGATGGAGCGTGCCGGCGCCGGCATCGCGCAGGCGATCCTGGCGCGCTGGACGCGGCGGCCGGTCGCGGTGCTGTGCGGCCCCGGCAACAATGGTGGCGATGGTTTCGTCGTCGCCCGCCTGCTGGCCGAACGCGGCTGGCCGGTGCGGCTCGCGCTGCTCGGCGCGCGCGAGGCCTTGAAGGGCGATGCGGCGCTGGCGGCGAAGCGATGGACCGGCACCGCCGAGGCGCTGACGCCGGCGGCTCTCGACGGCGCCGGCCTGATCGTCGATGCGCTGTTCGGCGCCGGATTGGCGCGGCCGCTCGAAGGGGAGGCGGCGGCCGTGGCGGAGACGGCCAATCTGACCGGTCTTCCGATCGTGGCGGTCGACGTGCCGAGCGGCGTCAACGGCGATACCGGCCGCGCCGAAGGCCCGGCCGTGCAGGCCACGCTGACGGTCACCTTCTTCCGCCGCAAGCCGGGGCATCTGCTGATGCCGGGACGGCGGCTGTGCGGCGAGACGCAGATCGTCGATATCGGCATCTCCGGAGATGTGCTGCGGGAGATCAAGCCGCAGGGCCGCGCCAACGAGCCGGCCGCCTTCGCGCGCGACTTTCCCTGGCCGGCAACGGAGGGGCACAAATACGCGCGCGGCCACGCGGTGGTGGTGAGCGGCGGGCCGGCAGCGACCGGTGCCGCCAAGCTCGCCGCCAGGGCGGCGCTGCGCATCGGCGCCGGCCTCGTGACCGTCGCCGCGCCGCCGGATTCGATCCCGGCGCTCGCGGGCACGCTGCAGTCGGTGATGACGCGGCCGGTGCAGGGCGCGCCGGGTCTCGCCACCATGCTGGCCGACCGGCGACTGAATGCGATCCTGCTCGGCCCCGGCAACGGTGTGTCTCCGCTGACGCGCCAGCGCGTGCTGGCGGCTCTGGCGACGGGCCGCGGGGTGGTTCTGGATGCCGACGCCATCAGCGCTTTCGCAGGCGACACGGCGGAATTGTTCGCGGCGATCAAGGGCCCCTGCGTGCTGACGCCGCACGATGGCGAGTTTGCGCGCCTGTTCGACGCATCCGGTGATCGCCTCACGCGCACCTTGGCGGCTGCGGCGAAGAGCGGCGCCGTCGTGGTGCTGAAGGGTCCCGACACGGTGATCGCCGCGCCCGACGGCCGCTATGCGATCAATGCCAATGCGCCGCCGAGCCTCGCCACCGCCGGATCGGGCGATGTGCTGGCCGGATTGATCGCCGGGCTCCTGGCGCAGGGTATGGCCGCGTTCGAGGCCGCGTCGGCCGGCGTATGGCTGCATGGCGCGGCTGCTGCTGCTTTTGGTCACGGCTTGATCGCCGAGGATCTGCCGGACCTCGTGCCCGCGGCGCTCCGCGCCTTGCTTGCGTCACAACCATCCGCGACACTTGCCCCATGAACCAGACGCTCGCCGCCTCGCTGCTGGACCGCATCAACCGCGCCTTCCGCGACGTGGCGGAGACCGCGCGCACCTTGCGCGGCGTTTCCTATCGCGAGGACCTGCCGGACGGTGATATCGAGCGGCTGCAGCAGCAGATCGACGGCTGCGTCGAGGCTCGTGGCGGCGAGGTCACCTCGCGCGCCCGTGCCGCCGAGCTCGGCCAAGTCTACCTCGCGCTGAACGCGCAGGGCCGCAAGCGCTTCCTGCGGCTTCTGATCGAGCGCTACGGGATCGACCGCGCGCGGCTTGCCAACGCCATCGAGACCTGGCGCGGCGCCGCCGAGGCGAAGGACGAGGGACGGGCGCTCGCCGCCATGCGCAACGCGCTGGAAAGCCCGGCGATGCGCCTGCTCGCGCAGTTCACCGCGCTGCCGCAGGGCGTCAAGTTCCTGGTCGACCTGCGCGCCAACCTGCTGGACCTGGTGGCGGAGGATGCGCGCTTCGGCGAGTTGGCCGAGGATCTGCGCCGGCTGCTCGCCGGCTGGTTCGATGTCGGCTTCCTCAATCTGGAGCGCATCACCTGGCGCTCGCCGGCGGTGCTGCTGGAGAAGCTGGTCGACTACGAGGCGGTGCACGAGATCCGCTCCTGGCGCGATCTCAAGAATCGGCTCGATTCCGACCGGCGCTGCTTCGCCTTCTTCCATCCGCGCATGCCGGACGAGCCGCTGATCTTCGTCGAGGTGGCGCTGGTCGACGGCACGGCGGCCTCGATCCAGGCGCTGCTGGACGACAAGCAGCCGACGCACGATCCGCGCACGGCGGATGCCGCGATCTTCTACTCGATCTCCAACTGCCAGAAGGGCCTGGCCGGCGTCAGCTTCGGCAACTTCCTGATCAAGCGCGTCGCCGACGAGCTGGCGCGCGAGCTGCCGAACCTGAAGACCTTCGCGACCTTGTCGCCGGTCCCCGGCTTCCGCGCCTGGCTGGACCGCGAGATCGCCGCCGACAGGCCGGACCTGTTGACGGCATCCGACCGCGAGACGCTGTCGTCGCTGATCGAAGGCGAGGTGACGCCGAAGGCCTTTGCCAGGCTGCTGGAGCGCAAGGACTGGCGCGATGTGCCGGCGCTGCGCGAGGCGCTGAAGACGGTGCTGACCCGGCTCTGCGCCCGCTATCTGGTGAAGGAGAAGGAGCGCGGGCGGGCGATCGACCCGGTGGCGCGCTTCCATCTCGCCAACGGCGCCCGCATCGAGCGCATCAATTTCCTCGGCGACACGTCACGCAAGGGCATGCGCCAGGCGATCGGCCTGATGGTGAACTACCGCTACAAGCTGGACGAGGTGGAGGCCAACCACGAGGCCTATAGCGAGGGCCGCGTGGTGGCCCATCCGAGCGTTGCCAAGCAGGCAAAAGGATAGGCGGCTATTTCTCCAGCCGGGCGACGACCTGGCCTTCCTTCACGCTGTCGCCTTCGGCGACCAGGATCTCCTTCAACGTGCCGCCGGCCGGCGCCATCACCGGGATCTCCATCTTCATCGATTCCAGGGTGAGGATGGTGTCGTCCTCGCCGAGCTTGTCGCCCGGACTGGTGTCCAGCTTCCACACCTTGCCGGTGATTTCCGACTTCACATCGATCAGCGCCACGGCCGTCTTCCCTCCTGGGCATGTTACTTGGGGTTTCCTCGCCTTGTTCGTAGCTTACACGCCCTGTTGGAAGCAAGGCGGGAGCTCTGGTGATCGCGATCGGGGCCGTGGTGCCGACCCTCGATGCCGCCGGGACGCTGGGTGCGACCCTGGACGCGCTGCGCCAGGGCGGGGCCGGCGACGTCGTGGTGGTCGACGGCGGCTCGCGCGACGCGACGGCGGCGGTTGCCCGGGCGCGCGGTGCCCGGGTGCTGACGGCGCCGCGCGGGCGGG
>QOZS01000109.1 GCA_003576705.1 Desertibaculum subflavum | reverse complement strand
GCCACCGGCCAGGGGCCGGCGCCGAAAGCGCCGCCCGGACGCGGCGGGGCCACCAGGGGCGGGCCGAAGGGCCCGACGCCGGTGCCGCCGGCCGGGACCGGCGCGGCGGTTGCCGCTGCCACTGATCGCGCGGAGGCCGTCTGATGAACGCCCTGGTGCAAGCAAGCGAGCGGCGCCTGGCGCTGCCGGGGCCCGGTGGCGCTGCCGCGCCGCCGCGGAGCGAGATGCCGTCGATGAACGGCACCGTGTTCGCCGGTCTTTTTGCCGTGTTCGGCCTGCTCGGCGGCGCTCTGCTCTGGGCCTGCCTCGCGCATCTCGACAGCGCCGCGGTGGCCACCGGCAATGTCATCGTCGACAGCCACCGCAAGACCGTGCAGCACCTCGAAGGCGGCATCTTGCGCGAGCTGATGGTCAAGGAGGGCGACCAGGTGACGGCCGGCCAGGTGCTGGCCCGGCTCGACACCACCCAGGCCGAAGCGGCAATGAACCAGGCGGAGAAGCAGCTCTGGGCGGTGCAGGCGCGGATCACGCGGCTTCGGGCCGAGCAGGAAGGCGCGCGCCAGATCGTCTGGCCGGCGGATCTCGCCAAATTGCGCACCGATGCCGCGGTCAACGACGCCTTCACGACCCAGGAAAAGCTGTTCGAGGCGCGCTGGCAGTCCTACGACGCCTCGATCGAGGTGCTGAAGCGCAAGATCGACCAGTTCAAGGCCGAGATCACCGCCGCGAATGCCATGGCCGCCAGCACGCGCGACCGGCTGCGCTACACGCAGGAGGAGCTGAAGGCCGTTGCCGGCCTGCTGGAGAAGGGCTTCGAGCGCCGGCCGCGCCTGCTCGAGCTGCAGCGCGTGGCGGCCGAGCTGCAGGGCCGGCTCGCCGATCTCAACGGCACGGTGGCGAAGTCGAACCAGGCGATCGCCAGTGCCGAGTTCGAAATCGCCGGCGTGCAGAAGAACCGCCAGGCCGAGATCGGCAAGGAGCTGCAGGAGACCCAGGCGACCGAGGCGGATGTGGTGGAGCGGCTGCGCGCCACCACCGACGTGCGGCAGCGCAAGGACGTGCTGGCGCCGCAGGACGGCGCCGTGGTGGATCTGAAGGTGTTCACCTCCGGCGGCGTCATCGCCCCCGGGGCGCCGATCATGGACATCGTGCCGAAGAGCGACGACCTGATCGTCGAGGCGCGCATCAGCCCGAGCGATATCGACGTGGTCACCATCGGCCTCAGGGCGCAGGTCCAGCTCTCCGCCTACAAGGCGCGCCGGGTGCCGGCGATCGACGGCGAGGTCATCTATGTCTCCGCCGACAAGCTGACCGATCCGCGCACCAACGAGCCCTATTTCACGGCGCGGGTGAAGCTCGACAAGGCGATGCTCGACCATCTGCCGCAGGTCAAGCTCTCGCCCGGCATGCCGGCCGAGGTCTACATCATCACCGGCGAGCGGCTGGCGATCGACTACCTGATCTCGCCGCTGCGCGACAGCTTCCGCCGCGCCTTCCGCGAGGACTGACCGCTCGGCCTATGCAACGAAGAACGCCCGGCACGCGCGTGCCGGGCGTTTCTGGTTGACCGGGCCGTCGGCGACGCGACGGCTCAGCGGAACAGGGCGAGGGCGCCGATCACCAGGCCGACCAGCGACGCGAAGCTGACGGCGGCCAGCAAAGGCCGCGCCACGGCGTTGCGATTGACCACGTCGTCGATCTTGGCCAGCCGCGCATCGATGCCGCTCAGCGTCTTGTCGAGACGGAGCATGGCGGCTTCCAGGCTGTCGATCCGGCGCAGGATGTCGCCTGCCTCCGTCTCGTCGCGTGCCGCGGCCGGCGAGAGCGTGGTGAGGGGCCCCGGCGTCCGGTCGCCGGCCGGCGCGGCGGGCTTGCGGTCGGCGCGGCCGAGGCCGGTCTTGTGCTCGCTCGCCATCCGCTCCAGCACGCGCAGCATCTCGTGCAGCGCGGTCTGCACCGTGCCCTGAAAGCCGCGCTGCGTCTCGCGCGCCTCGCTGCGCAGCTCCTTGAGTTCGGCGAGCAGCGGCTCGCCGGTCTCGACCAGCCGCGGCGTGCCGCGCTGCGCGCGGTTGAGAAGGGGGATCTGCTCGCCGTCCGGCGCCAATACCCGGGCGCCGAGCCGGCCCATCGCCTCGGGCGCCAGATCCTCGTCGAGATGGGCGACGAAGCCGTAATGGCCGTCGCCGACATTGGCGTGGGCGAGGTCGCCGCGCTTGCGCTCGGCGCGCGCGATCGCCAGCACCTGGCCGTCCAGGATCACCTCGACATCCAGCCGGGCGCCGGGGGCCTGCGGGTTCCAGGCCCAGCCGGAAACCTTGCGCGGCTCGATCACGTCAATGAAGCCGATAATTCCCGGTTCGGACGTGACATCCGCCGGGGCCGAGGACATCGCCACCACCGCGCTCAAAGGCTCGTGCTCCCTCAAATCAAGACCGGAGAATATGAGTGAGACAGCATGCGTTCATATTGCTTTACGAACGGTTGATTGCTGCCGGCGCCGGCTCTTGGACGCACCGCGCCACGGATTGGCCCCAACAGCGTTGGCGACGAGGTTGGGGCCGTCCCGTGCACACGGAACGCCACGACAGGAGAGTGTGGCGCCCGCCAGTGGAGCACCGTGTGGTTAACAAGTTGTGACGTCAAGCGGGAAAGTCGTCCGCCGGCGCGCTCGCGGCGCCCTGTGAGGGACGGGAGGGGAGACTGCAGGGGAAGAATGGAGGCCAGGACGAGATTCGAACTCGTGTACACGGATTTGCAGTCCGCTGCGTAGCCACTCCGCCACCTGGCCCGAGGGCGGGTGTATAGGTTGCCGGGCGCGGCCGGGTCAAGGCGCCTCGCGCGACGTTGAGGCGCGGTGGCGCTTCGGATATAAGGCCGCGGAATTAGATCGAAATCCGTCTGGGGCGCCATGGACACGCATCAACTCGCCGTTGCCCGGCGCAACATGGTCGATTGCCAGATCAAGCCGAACCGCGTCACCGAGCCGCGCCTGCTCGCGGCCATGGGTGCCGTCCCGCGCGAGGCCTTCGTTGCGCCCCAGCTCCGCGGCGTGGCCTATCTCGACGAGCCGCTGCCGCTCGGCGCCGGCCGTTTCCTGCTCACGCCCATGGTGCTGGCCCGCCTGCTGCAGGCGGCTGAGATTCAACCGTCTGACGTCGTCCTCCATGTCGGCTGCGGCACCGGCTATGGCGCGGCCGTGGCCTCGCGGCTTGCCGCCACCGTCGTCGCGCTGGAAAGCGATGCGGCGCTGGCCGCGGCAGCGACCGAGGCGCTGGCGGCGCAGAGCTGCGATTCGGTGGTGATCGAACGCGGGCCGCTCAACCAGGGCTGCGCCAAACATGCGCCCTATGACGTGATCGTCGTCGAGGGAGAGATCGATTTCCTGCCGGATGCGCTGACGACGCAGATGGCGGAGGGCGGGCGGCTGGTTGCGGTCCTGCGCGAGGACGCCGTCGGAACCGGCACGATCTGGGTCAAGCGGCACGGCCGGGTGGGTTCGCGGACGCTGTTCGATGCGGCGGCGCCGGCGCTGCCCGGTTTCGAGCGCGTGCCGGGCTTCGTGTTCTGACGCCGATGCCCGCCACGCCTCTGCAGGTCGACGCGGCCGAACTCGCCGAGCTGCTGCGGGCGGCCGATCCCCCGTTCCTGCTCGATGTGCGCGAACCCTGGGAGGTGGAGATCTGTGCCCTGCCCGGGGCGGTCAACCTGCCGATGGGCCAGATTCAGCAGCGGCTGGGCGAGCTGCCGCCGAATCGGCCGATCGTGGTGATCTGCCATCACGGCATGCGGTCGCTGCAGGTCACCCACTTCCTGCGGTCGCGCGGCTTCGAGGCCGCCCAGAACCTCGCCGGGGGTGTGGATTCGTGGGCACAGGCGGTCGATTTCACAATGCCAAGATATTGATGACCCTAAAGGTTCTCTATACCTTCCGCACGCTATAGCAGACCACGAGTCGCGTGGGCGGAAAGGACATCCTCCCGACATGAACATCAGATCGAGTTGGCCGGTCGGAGGGCTGGTTCTGCTGGCCTCGGTGATCGGGGCGGATGCATCGGCGCAGACTTTGCGTGAGGCGCTCGCCCTGGCCTACCAGACCAACCCTCAGCTCGACGCCCAGCGGGCCCAGCTGCGCGCCGTCGACGAAGGCGTGCCGCAGGCCAAGGCGGGCTGGCGCCCCACCGTCTCGGTCTCTGCCCTGGCCGGCGTCGAGGATTCCAACCGCAACATCGCGGCGGACCAGGATCTGATCCCGCGCAGCGCCAGCCTCAACGTGACGCAGCCGCTCTATCGCGGCGGCCGGACCGAGGCGCAGATCGCCGCCGCGGAGGCCCTGGTCCAGGCGCAGCGCGCCCGGCTGCATTCGTCGGAGCAGACGATCCTGCTGCAGGCGGTGACGTCCTACATGGACGTGGTGCGCGATCAGGCGATCGTCGAGCTCAACCGCAACAACGAGCAGGTGCTGCGTCGCCAGCTCGAAGCCGCCAACGACCGGTTCCGGGTCGGCGAGATCACCAAGACCGATGTGGCCCAGGCCGAATCGCGCCTGGCCCGCGCCACCTCCGACCGGGTGTCGTCGGAGGGCAACCTGATCTCCTCGCGGGCCACCTTCGCCCGGGTGGTCGGGCAGATGCCCGCAACGCTCGATGCCAGCCCGCCGATACCGCAGCTGCCGGCGAGCGAGGACGAGGCGATGCGGGTCGCCGATGCCATGCATCCGGATATCCAGACCGCCGTCTTTGCGGAGGAAGCGGCGCGGCACGATATCGACACCGCCTTCGGCGCCCTGCTGCCGACCCTCTCGCTCGAGGCCAATCTCAGCAAGTCGCGGGAGATCCAGACCGAGGATCTCGAGATCACCACCAAGAACGTGCTCGCGCGCCTGACCGTGCCGCTCTACCAGGCCGGCTCGGAATACTCGCTGGTGCGCCAGCGCAAGGAAACCGCGAGCCAGCGCCGTATCGAGATCGACGACCAGCGCCGTGCCGTCCGCCAGGCGGTCACCCGTTCGTGGGAAGGCTACAGCACGGCCCGCGCCCGCATCGTCGCGAACGAGGAGCAGGCGCGTGCCGCGCGCATTGCGCTCGACGGCGTGCAGCAGGAAGCGACCGTCGGTTCGCGCACCGTGCTCGACGTGCTGGACGCCGAGCAGGAGCTGCTCAATGCCAATGTGCAGGTTGTCACGGCGACCCGCGACCGCGGTGTCGCCGCGTACCAGCTTCTGTCGTCCGTCGGCCAGCTGACCGCGGAGAAGCTGGTGCTGCCGGTCGACATCTACGATCCCACGCAGCACTACAACAAGGTCCGCAGTCAGTGGATCGGTCTGACGCCCGGCAACGATTGAACAGCGGCGCGTCCAACGTCGACCCTACGGGATGGCTACGATGAGCGAGGCGAAGCCCAATCAAGAGCCGACGATGGAGGAAATCCTCGCCTCCATTCGGCGCATCATTTCGGAAGACGGCGAAGCCGCGCCCAAGGAGCCCGAGGCGAAGGACGCCCCCGCCGCGCCGAAGCCGGCTGCCGCGCCGCCGCCGCCATCGCCCCCTCCGGCCGCCGTCGCGCCGCCGCCGCCTCCGCCTCCCCCGGCGCCGAAGGTCGAAGAGGAAGAGATACTCGAGTTGACCGAGGTGGTG
>QOZS01000108.1 GCA_003576705.1 Desertibaculum subflavum | reverse complement strand
CCGCCGCCGCCCCCTCCACCGCGCGACGCGCCGCCGCCCGACCGGGCCGGCCCGCGCGACGCCGAGCCGCCGCCCGGCTCGCCCATGTCCGGCGCATCGCCGCCGCCTTCGCGGCGGCCGTCCAGCATGGTGAGCTCGCCGCGGAACCGGCTCAGCACGACTTCAGTCGTGAATTTCTCCTGGCCGCTCTGGTCGGTGTATTTCCGGGTCTGCAGCTGGCCCTCGATATAGACCTTGGCGCCCTTGCGCAGATACTGCTCGGCCACCTTCACCAGGTTCTGGTTCCAGATCACCACCTGGTGCCACTCGGTGCGCTCCTTGCGCTCGCCCGATTGCTGGTCGCGCCAGCTTTCCGAGGTGGCGATCCGGAGGTTGGCGACCCGGTCGCCGTTCTGCATGGCCCTGACTTCGGGATCGCGCCCGAGATTGCCGACCAGGATGACCTTGTTGACGCTGCCCGCCATCGCTTCTTCCGCCTTGAGAGAGGTCTTGCGTGTACTATAATCGTTCTCGGTGCGGCACTGCCAGCCGAACTGTTCCAAGCCGACCTAACTCTTTTGGCAAATATTGCCCGCGAAGGTCCCGCGAACCATGACCAAATCCATCAGCGTGCGCGGTGCCCGCGAGCATAACCTGAAAAGCATCGACGTCGAGATTCCGCGCGACCAGCTGGTGGTCATCACCGGGCTTTCGGGCTCCGGCAAGTCCTCGCTCGCCTTCGACACCATCTATGCCGAGGGGCAGCGCCGCTATGTCGAGTCGCTCTCCGCCTATGCGCGGCAGTTCCTCGAACTGATGCAGAAGCCCGACGTGGACCATATCGAGGGCCTGTCGCCGGCGATCTCGATCGAGCAGAAGACCACCTCGAAGAACCCGCGCTCCACGGTCGGCACCGTAACCGAGATCTACGACTATATGCGTCTCCTCTGGGCCCGGGTCGGCATCCCCTATTCGCCGGCCACCGGCCTGCCGATCGAGAGCCAGACCGTGTCGCAGATGGTCGACCGGGTGATGGCGCTGCCGGAGGGCTCGCGGCTCTATCTGCTGGCGCCGATGATCCGCGGCCGCAAGGGCGAGTACCGCAAGGAGCTGCAGGACCTCAGGAAGCGCGGCTTCCAGCGCGTGCGGATCGACGGCAAGCTCTACGAGATCGAGGACGCGCCGGCCCTCGACAAGAAGAAGAAGCACGATATCGAGGTGGTGGTCGACCGCGTCGTCGTGCGCGACGGCCTCGCGACGCGGCTCGCCGACAGCCTGGAGACCGCGCTCGGCCTGGCCGACGGCATCGTCTATGCCGACGACGCCGACAGCGGCAACCGCATCGTGTTCTCCGCCAAGTTCGCCTGCCCGGTCTCCGGCTTCACCATCGACGAGGTGGAGCCGCGCCTGTTCTCGTTCAACAACCCGCATGGCGCCTGCCCGACCTGCGACGGTCTCGGCGTCAAGATGGTGTTCGACGCCGACCTCGTGATCCCCGACGAACGGCTGTCATTGAAGGACGGCGCCGTCGCCCCCTGGGCGCGGTCGACATCCCCCTATTACCAGCAGACGCTCGACAGCATCGCGCGCCACTTCAAGGCCTCGACCGCGGTGCCGTGGAGCGAGCTGCACCAGAAGGTGCGCGACCTGATCCTGTTCGGCTCCGGCGAGGAGCCGATCTCGATGACCTACGACGACGGGCTGCGCGCCTATACGACCAAGAAGCCGTTCGAAGGCGTCATCCCCAATATGCAGCGGCGCTGGAAGGAGACCGATTCGGCCTGGATCCGCGAGGAGCTGGAGCGCTTCCAGTCGAGCTCGCCCTGCGAGGCCTGCGGCGGCTTCCGCCTCAAGCCGGAAGCGCTGGCGGTCAAGATCGATGGCAAGCATATCGGCGATGCTTCGGACCTCTCGATCCGCGCCGCCGCCACGTGGTTCGCGGCGCTCAACGGCAAGCTCGATTCCAAGCGTCAGGAGATCGCGGCGCGCATCCTGAAGGAGATCAACGAGCGGCTCGGCTTCCTGGTCAATGTCGGGCTCGATTATCTCACCATGTCGCGCGGCTCCGGCACCTTGTCGGGCGGCGAGAGCCAGCGCATCCGCCTCGCCTCGCAGATCGGCTCCGGGTTGACCGGCGTGCTCTACGTGCTGGACGAGCCCTCGATCGGCCTGCACCAGCGCGACAATGCGCGCCTGCTGCAGACGCTCGAGCGCCTGCGCGATCTCGGCAACACGGTGATCGTGGTCGAGCATGACGAGGAGGCGATCCGCACCGCCGATCACGTGATCGACATGGGTCCCGCGGCCGGGGTCGGCGGCGGCCATATCGTCGCCGAAGGCACGCCGGCCGAGGTGATGGCGAACCCCGCCTCGCTCACCGGGCAATATCTCACCGGCTTCCGCCAGATCGAGGTGCCGGAGCGCCGCCGCAAGGCGCAGCACGACCGCTGGATCACGCTCACGGGCGCCAAGGGCAACAACCTGCGCAATGTCAGCGCCCGCCTGCCGGTCGGCACGCTCACCTGCATCACCGGCGTCTCCGGCAGCGGCAAGTCCACGCTGATCATCGAGACGCTCTACAAGGTGCTGGCCAAGCGCCTGAACGGCAGCCGCGAGCAGCCGGGGCCGTTCGAGAAGATCGAAGGCCTGGAATGGCTCGACAAGGTGATCGATATCGACCAGTCGCCGATCGGCCGCACGCCGCGCTCCAACCCGGCCACCTATACCGGCGCCTTCGGCCCGATCCGCGACTGGTTCGCCGGCCTGCCGGAGGCGCAGACGCGCGGCTACAAGCCCGGCCGCTTCTCCTTCAACGTCAAGGGCGGGCGCTGCGAAGCCTGCCAGGGCGACGGGCTGATCAAGATCGAGATGCACTTCCTGCCCGACGTCTATGTCCAGTGCGACGTCTGCAAGGGCAAGCGCTACAACCGCGAGACGCTCGACATCCTGTTCAAGGACAAGTCGATCGCCGACGTGCTCGACATGACGGTCGATGACGGCGCCGAGTTCTTCCGTGCCGTGCCGATGGTGCGCGAAAAGCTGGAGATGCTGCAGGAGGTCGGCCTCGGCTACATCAAGGTCGGCCAGTCGGCGACCACGCTCTCCGGCGGCGAGGCGCAGCGCATCAAGCTGGCGAAGGAACTGTCCAAGCGCGCAACGGGCCGCACGCTCTACATCCTCGACGAGCCGACCACCGGCCTGCATTTCGAGGACGTGCGCAAGCTGCTCCAGGTGATCCAGCGTCTGGTCGATGCCGGCAACACCGTGGTGGTGATCGAGCACAACCTGGAAGTCATCAAGACCGCCGACTGGATTCTGGATCTCGGCCCCGAGGGCGGCGACGGCGGCGGCCGCATCGTCGCCGAAGGCACGCCGGAAGCGGTCGCCAAGGTCGCGGAGAGCCACACCGGCCGCTATCTCCGCACCTATCTGCGCCGCGAGCCGGTCCCGGCGCTCGAGGCGCCGAGGCCGGCCAAGCGCGCCGGGCGGCGCGGCTAGTTCGGTTGGAAGCCCAGGGCCCGGATCGCCTTCTCCAGCTCGCGCGCGCCTTCGGCATATTTGCCGCGGCGGCAGAGATCGACGCCGATATCGCGCTCCAGCTTGCCGGTAGAGCTGCCTTCCGTCTTGGAACTCCACAGGGCGTGATCCGCCTGGGCCCGCAAGGCCTGGCAGCGTTCGGCGGTATCCGCCAACGCGTTGCCGGCGAGGAAGACGGTCGTGGCCGTGACGATTGCGACGCTGAGCTTGCGCATGGAAGCACCTCTGACTGGGTTAGGATAGTTAGATCGCGCCGGTCCGGCGGGAAGTGAGCCAGGTCACATCGCAGCCATGCGGAAGACACCGGACGTTGACGCCTCTCCCTCGCCGCCCGCGCTGGACCGGCCGGCCCTGGAGCGCAAGGCGCTCGACTATGTCGGCCGCTACGAGGCGCCCGCCGCACGCGTTGCCGCGGTGCTGCGACGTATGGTCGACCGTGCGGCGCAACGGGATTCAATTGATCGTGATGCGGCGCGGGCGCTGATCGACGAGGTCGTCGCCGATCTGGTCACGCGCGGCATCATCGTCGACCGGCGCTATGCCGAGATCCGGGCGCGGACACTGCGCGGTCGCGGCACTGCCACCGCGATGATCCGGCAGGATCTGCGCGCGCGTGGTGTCTCCGCCGCTGTCGTGAGCGAGGTTCTGCAGGGCGGCTCCGACGAATCCGCGGCGAATCTCGCCGCCGCCGTCGCCTTGGCACGACGTCGCCGGCTAGGCCCGTTCCGCCAGGAAGCGGCGCGCGCCGACCACCGCCTGCGCGATCTCGCCGCCCTCGCCCGCCGCGGCTTCGATTCGGATACCGCCCGCCGCGTCATCGACGCGCCGGACGTCGCCGCGCTCGAACAGGATGATTAGCCGCCGGAGCGGCGGTCGACGCCGCTGATGGCGATGCCGTCCGGCCGGCGCTCGATGGCAAGGCCGTCGGTGCGCGGCACCACCACCCCGCCGATCATTGCATCGAGCACGTCCAGATAGGGCGAACGGGCCGGCGGCATCGCCCAATCGGCCGCTGCCAGCACCACCGCCACAGCGCCGAATTCGGGCATGTTCAACGTCGCGAATTCGGCACCCTCGGCATCGGTCGCCACCAGCAGCGAGCGGCCATCCGGCGCAAATCGCGCCCTGGCCGGCGCGATGGCGGCATCCGCGCTGAAGCCGAGCCGCCATTGCCGCGCGCCCTCGCGCGTGATCTCGATCCGGGTATCGGGCCGCAGCGTAAGCCGCATCAGCCGGTGCCGCCCCTGCTCGGTTGCGGCCACCGCCGCCACCCGGGCCGGCGGGATGCTGGCCGGATCGAGGTCGCCCTGGGCGGGCATGAACAGGATCAGCTCGTCGCCGAGGCGCAGCGCGGCGAGCCGCGGCGCCGAGAACAGCACGCCGGCATGCGCGACCTTGGGCGGCAGCGGTCCGCTGGGCGGCGGCCGGACCGGCGCTGCCATCGGACCGGCCGGCGCCGGCAGGCCATGCACCACATCGACAGCGACGCCGCCGGGCGTCACGCGATAGCGCAGATAGGCGCCCGGCGCCGGCACGATGTCGACGGCCTGTCCCTCGGGAACGCGCTGGGTCAGGAACTCGGCGACGCCGCGCGGCAGCGCGGCCATCGGCGGCAGCGGCCCCGGCAGCACGATCCGATAGCTGCCCTCGCTCCGCCGCAGCAGCGGCATGGCCGGCCGCAGCGGCGGACGGCCATCCGGCTGCTCGACGAACGGAACGACCAGCCGGTCGTAGCCGTCATGCCGCTCGATCCGGACCGGCTCGGCCGCCGCCGCACGCCACGCCGGTATGGCCAGTGCGGCGAGCGCCAGGATCAGAGCCGGGATCAGCGCGGGAATCAGCGCGGGAAACTGCTCAGGGGCGCGCCTGGCAGTACTGGCGCGGGTCGGCCAAGCGGCGGCAGAAGGCGTCGGCATCGGCTCGGCTCGGGAAGGCTCCCACCAGCAATCTATACGCGGTCCGATCGTCGCTTACCTTCACTTCGTGGATCACCGGCGCGAATTCGCCGACCGTGCCGGGATGCAGCCGGGCCAGAATCTGCCAGCCGGTCAGCGCGGAGCCGATATCGCCATAGGAGGCCAGATGGGCGAAATGCGGCGCCGCGCCGTCGCGGATCTCGGCGCCGGTCACCTCCGTCGGCGCCGGCGGCGGGGGCGGCGCCTCCAGCGCGGCGCGGCGCGACGGCCCTTCCGGCCGGGCCATGGCGCGCTTCTCCACCCGCGCGCCGGTCGCCGCGGGTC
>QOZS01000107.1 GCA_003576705.1 Desertibaculum subflavum | reverse complement strand
GCTCAAGCACTTCAGGCGCATCGCCACACGCTTCGACAAGCTCGCCCGAAACTACCTTGCCGCCATCACCATCGCCGCAGCACGCCTCTGGGCCAGAGATTATGAGTCCACGACCTAGGCGCGCTTCCAGATCGTCGAGGTATTTCCGCGCCTGCGCCGCGCCCCAGCGCTCTACGGTATAGGTCGCGATCTCCTGCAGATCGGCCTCAGCACTTTCGGAAAGGCCAAAGCGAGCCAAGGCGCTATTTGAGGCGTCTGCGTAGCGCGTCGATCGCCGCGCGCCCGTCCACCACACGGCCAGACCCGATAGCCTTCAGACCCTTCTGGATCTCGCGCCGTAGACGGGCGAGCTTCAGCCCCTCAAGCTCCTTGTAGTCCTCCGCGGAAATCACGACCGCAACCGGACGACCATGCTTTTCGATGGTGATCGGCTCGCGCTGGGCCGAATCGAGCAACTCGCCAAAGCGGTTCTTTGCGTCCCCGGCTGCCATGCTGCGCATCGGCAACTCCTTCACTGAGTGACTTCAGGCCAAAAAAGCTATTTTAGCTGAACGCGTCAGCAACGCCAGGGCAGCGAGAAGATGAGGCGGAGGGTTGCCGGGCGCCCGCGCGCCGCCTATTCCCGGCCCTATGAATCAACCGAACCCCTTAATGGATGCCGCTTTCGCCGAGGCCGAGGCCGCGCAGGCGGCCGGTGAGGTGCCAATCGGCGCGGTCGTGGTCGAAGCAGGGACGGGTGCCATCGTCGCCCGTGCCGGCAACCGGACGATCCGCGACCGCGACCCGACGGCGCATGCCGAGCTGCTGGCGATCCGCGCCGCGGCGGCGGCGCGCGGCAACGAGCGGTTGGGCGATCTCGACCTCTATGTCACGCTGGAGCCCTGCGCCATGTGCGCCGGGGCGATCAGCTTCGCGCGCATCCGGCGGCTCTATTACGCGGCCCCCGACCCCAAGGGCGGCGCGGTCGAGCACGGGCCCCGGTTCTTCCGCCAGCCGACCTGCCACCACGCGCCGGAAGTCTATGGCGGGATTGGCGAAATCCGCGCTGCCGCGCTTCTGAAGAGGTTCTTCGCCGGTCGTCGCTGACGCAACCGAGGCGGCGCCAGCCGCGCGCGACATCGCCGGCTGCCGGCGCTAATATCCGGCCCACCCGGAAACGCCCGCAACGACACATAAGGGACAGCGACCCATGGACTTCGAATTTTCCGACAAGACCAAGGCCCTGCAGGAGAAGCTGCAGCGCTTCATGGACGAGAACATCTATCCGAACGAGCAGGCCTATAAGGACGAGGTCAAGAAGCACGGCTGGAACGCGCCGCCCCTGATGGGCGAGCTGAAGAAGAAGGCGAAGGCGGCCGGCCTCTGGAACCTGTTCCTGCCGGAAAGCGAGTACGGCGCCGGCCTGACCAATCTGGAATACGCGCCGCTCTGCGAGATCATGGGCCGCGTGTCGTTCGCGCCGGAGGTGTTCAACTGCTCGGCGCCGGATACCGGCAACATGGAAGTCTTCGCCCGTTATGCGTCGAAGGAGATGCAGAACAAGTGGCTGAAGCCGCTGCTGGAGGGCGAGATCCGCTCCTGCTTCGCCATGACCGAGCCGGCGGTGGCCTCGTCCGACGCCACCAATATCGAGAGCTCGATCGTCCGCGACGGCAACGAATATGTCATCAACGGCCGCAAGTGGTGGTCGTCGGGCGCGCCCGACAGCCGCTGCAAGGTCTTCATCTTCATGGGCAAGTCGGACCCGAACAACCCGGACCGCTATCGCCAGCAGTCGATGATCGTGATCCCGGCCGATGCCAAGGGCGTGAAGCAGGTGCGCCACCTGCCGGTGTTCGGCTATGACGACGCGCCGCACGGCCATGCCGAGATGCTGTTCGAGAACGTGCGCGTGCCGGCCGACCACATGCTGCTGGGCGAGGGCCGCGGCTTCGAGATCGCGCAAGGGCGCCTCGGCCCGGGCCGCATCCATCACTGCATGCGCGCCATCGGCGTGGCGGAGCGCTCGCTGGAGAAGATGTGCAAGCGCGTCAAGTCGCGCGTCGCCTTCGGCCGGCCGGTGGCGGAGCAGACGGTGACGCTCGAGCGCATCGCCGAGGCCCGCATCATGATCGACCAGGCCCGCCTGCTGACGCTGCACGCGGCGTGGAAGATGGACACGGTCGGCAACAAGGCGGCGCGGAAAGAGATCGCCATGATCAAGGTCGCGGCGCCGAACATGCTCTGCCAGGTGATCGACTGGGCGATCCAGGCGCATGGCGCGGGCGGCGTGAGCGAGGATTTCGGCCTCGCCAATGCCTATGCCCATGCCCGCACGCTGCGCCTGGCCGACGGACCGGACGAAGTGCATCGCAACCAGATCGGCCGGCTCGAGCTGAAGCGCTGGAACTGACCGCCGATCGGCGTTAACGAGAGCCCCCGGCACCGGAAACAAATCCCAGGTGCCGGGGGTTTCCTTTTGTTCTGAGGCGCATAAGTGCCTTGAAAGGCCCGCACGGTTTGCTTACCACTGTTTCAGACATGCGACACTGGACGCTCGACGACATCCCCTGGGGCGCCTTCGACCCCGCCCGGGTTGACCCGGAGCTGCTGCGCGCGATCAAGGCCGCGGCCCTGGTGGAAGGCAATGCGGACGACTATGTGCGCTATCTGAAGAACGTGTTCGGCGGCGATGCCGCCTTCTGCGCCGCGGCCGACCAATGGGGCGCGGAGGAGAACCAGCACGGCGCCGCGCTGGCCCGCTGGTGCGAGCTGGCCGATCCCTCCTTCAGCTACGAACAGGCGATGGCGCGTTTCCGCGCCAATTTCCGCCTGCCGCTGGATGTCACCGCCTCGGTGCGCGGCTCGCTCGCCGGCGAGCTGATCACGCGCTGCGTGGTGGAATGCGGCACGTCGAGTTTCTACAGCGCGATCCGGGACGCGACCGACGAGCCGGTGCTGAAGGCGGTGGCGCACAAGATCGCCGGCGACGAGTTCCGCCACTACAAGCTGTTCGAGACGCATCTGCGCCGCTATCAGCCGCGGGAAGGCCTGTCGCTGGTGCGCCGCCTGCGCCTCGCCATCGGCCGCGTGCAGGAAGCGTCCGACGACGAGCTCGCCATGGCCTATTGGTGCGCCAACCAGCCGCCCGAGCCCTATGACCGCAAGCGCCATTCCGATGCCTATGCGGCACGCGCCTGGCGGCTCTACCGCTTCGGCCATGTGCAGCGTGGCGTCGGCATGGCGCTGAAGGCGGTCGGCCTCAATCCGCAAGGCCGCCTCTCCGCCCTGCTGGCGCGCTTCGGCTATCGCTTCCTGGCCTGGAAGGCTGCGCGGCTGGAGCTCGCCTGACCCGATGACCCAAGACTATGCGGCGCCGGCACGCCGGCTCGGCACGCTGGAACGCCCCGATTGCCGCATCCATTTCGAGGAAACCGGCGAGGGGCCGGCGCTGATCTTCGCGCACGGGCTCGGCGGCAACCAACTCTCGTGGTGGCAGCAGGTCGGGCATTTCTCGGCCCGCTATCGCTGCATCACTTTCGCGCATCGCGGCTTCGCGCCCTCCTCGCGGATCGAAGGCGGGCCGGACCCGGCCAGGTACGGCGACGATCTCGCCGCGCTGGTCGACCACCTGAAGCTTACCGAAGTGCGCATCGTCGCCCAATCGATGGGTGGGTGGAGCGCGGTGGAATACGCGCTGAAGCGCACCGGCAAGCTGAAGGCGCTGGTGCTGGCCGCCACCACCGGCTCGCTCGATCCGGCACAGGCGGGCGAGGCCGTGCTGCCCCGCCTCGCCGCATGGGCGAAGGCGAGCGAGAACGCCCGCGCCGATCTCGTGCGGCGGAGCATCCATGTGGCGGCCGGTGCGCGGATGGCGGCGGAGCAGCCTGCGCTGCACCTGCTCTACCGCCATATCGACGACATGAACGCGCATCTCGACAAGGAGGCGATCCGCGCCCGGCTCGGCCGGAACCGGACCCGTGCGCCGGCGGAGCTGGCCAAGGCCGGCTGCCCGGTCCTGTTCATCGCCGGCGACGAGGACGTGGTCATTCCGCCCTTCGCCGGCGACGTCATCGCGCCGCTGGTCCCCGGCGCCCGCGCCGCGCATATCCCCGATGCCGGCCATTCCGCTTATTTCGAGCGGGCGGCGGCGTTCAACCGGCTGGTCGAGGAATTCCTCGCCAGCGTCGCTTAAGCCAGCGCGCGCCGGATCCAGCCTTCGACGAAAGCCGGCATGGTCTCGGATCCCGGCTCGCCGATCAGATAATGGCCGAGTCCGGGAAAGACGTGAAAGCTGGCAGGCCCCGGATAGCGCTGTGCGATAGCGCGCGCCGTCGTCTGACTGAACAAGCTGTCATCCGAGCCGATCGCCGACAGCACCGGCACGCGCACGCGGCGCGGCGGCACCTCCGACGCGCGGGTATGGTCGAGCTCCCAGAACAGGCTTTCGAACAGCGCGCGACCCGATTCCGGCACGAAGCGGCGGAACATTTTCTCCCGCATCGGCGGCGGGAAACGGTCCATGGCGTATTCGGCGAGGGCAAATTTCGGTCGCACCGACTTGCGCAGGTGCATGCCCATGCTGCCCATCAGCGCCATGCGCGCCGCGATCTCGCCGGGGCCCGGCAGGATGCCGTGCGGCGGCGACGAGGCGAGCAGGACCAGCGCGCGTGCCAGGCCGCGGGCGGCAAGCTTCTGGCAAATCAGGCCGCCCAGCGAGTGGCCGACCAGCACGGGCGCTTCGCTCAGGCCCTCGACCAGCACCGCCAGGTCGTCGGTGTAGTCCTCGAGGCCGACATCGTGCAGTGAACCGCGCGGCGCGCCCGGCTCGTGGTGGCGCAGGTTCGGCGCGTGCACGTCGAAGCCGCGGTGGCCGAACCAGCGCACGAACGGCTCCCACGACCAGCCGCCGACGAAAGCGCCGTGCACGAAGACGATCGGCGGCAGCGCCCGGCCCATCCGTTCAGGCGCGGGCGAGCAGCGGTGCGAATTCCTGCACGACCTTGCGATACAGCACCTGCTTGAACGGCACGATCAGGGCCGGCACCTGGTCGAGCGGCACCCAGCGCCAGGCATCGAATTCCTGGTGCTTGGTATCGAGCCTGATGTCGCTGTCCTGGCCACGGAAGCGCAGCAGGAACCATTTCTGCTTCTGGCCACGGTACTGACCCTTCCACACCTTGTCGGCGATGTCGGGCGGCAGGTCGTAGTAGATCCAGTCGCGGCTCTCGGCGACGATCTCGGCCTTGGCGGTGCCGATCTCCTCTTCCAGCTCGCGCATCGCGGCGGTGCGCGCATCCTCGCCCTCGTCGATGCCGCCCTGCGGCATCTGCCAGGCCTCGGCACGCTGATCGATGCGGCGGCCGACGAAGACGAGATCGCCGTCGTTGACCAGCAGCATGCCGACGCCGGGGCGATAGGGACGCTTCTCGTAGGGCTGCAGCTTCGTCATTCGCTCTGCTTGTCCACAATGGCGGAGACCGGCACCAGCGCGATGCCCTTGGCGGCCAGCGTCGGCGCCCAATGGGCGATGCGGTCGATGGTGACCGGATAGGGATAGCCGATGCCGACGGCGGCGCCGTTCTTCAGCGCGATGCGCTCGAGCTCTTCCAGCCGGGCGTCGATGGCGTTGCGGCTCGCCTCGTTGTCGAGAAAGCGGTCGTTATAGGCGCGCGGCATGCCGAGATCCGCGGCGATCCGCGTCGCCACCGAGCGCGCCGAGGAGCGGCTGTCGACGAACAGCAGGCCGCGCTTGGCCAGCACTTCCAGGACCGGGCGCACGTCGTTGGTCGAAGCGGTGAACTTCGAGCCCATGTAGTTGGTGACGCCGACATAACCCGTGAAGCGGCCGAGCAGCCAGGACAGGCGGTCCAGATTGTCCGACGGCTTGAGCGAGGTGAGCAGCGCCCGCGGGCCCGGATCGTTGTGCGGATAGTCGAGCGGCTCCATCGGCAGCTGCAGCACCGCCTCGTGACCAGCCGCGCGGGCCTGGGCGATCCAGCTCTGCAGGTCGCCGGCATAGGGCGCGAAGGCCAGGGTGACGGCGGAGGGAAGCCGAGTGACGGCGCTCTGCGTCGCCGCCTGCGAAAGGCCCATATCGGCCACCATGACGGCGATGCGGGGCCGCTTGTCGGCACTGTCGAAGGGACGCGCATAGACCTGCCAGGGCTTGCGGCCATCGGCGCCGACGATCGGCAGCGGCCCATGCGGGCTCTGCTGCACCAAAGCAGGGTCCGGCACCGGCGGCAGCGGCCCGACATGCTCCGGCCTCGTTGCGTCGGGCTTGGCGGCATCGGGCTTGCCGGTCCTGCCGGGCGGCGGAGCGGGCGCCTGTGCCGGCGGCGCGGGTGGCGGCTGCGGCGCCGTGGCGACTTTGGGCGGCGGCGGCGGTGCCGGCGGAGCCTGGGC
>QOZS01000106.1 GCA_003576705.1 Desertibaculum subflavum | reverse complement strand
CGCGGTGTCGGCGGCGGTGCGGCCCGGCGTCGTGGTGTCGGTGCCGGTCCGCGCGCCCGGTGCGGTGTCGGCCGCGGTGCGGCCCGGCGGCGTCGCCAGCGGGGCGGTGCGCGGCGAGGCGTCGTTGCGGCTCACGTCATAGGGGACCACGCGCCCGCGATCCTTCTCGTCGCGATACGTGAACTCGGGCAGCGACTTCAGCTGCTCCTTGGTCATCGCAACGGTGACCTTCTCGCCGTTCTGGCTGACGTTCAGGTCGCTCCATTTCAGCGCGACGTTCTTCTCGCCCATGCCGAGGAATCCGCCGACGCCGACCACCACGGTCTCCGCTTTGCCGCCAGAACCGAGCAGCACGGATTCGATTTCGCCGATTGTCTCGTTCTGCGTGTTCTGGATGTCGCGGCCGATCAGCTTGTCGGCCTCCACCTGCGAGGGCATCTGCTGGGTCGCCGCCGCCTTCGGCGCGGTCGTTCCCGGCTTGGTGTCGGCAGCGAAGCTCGCGGTGCCGATGGTCAGTGCAAGGCAGCTCGTCGCCGCCACGAGAAGTGGTGTGCGCATGTTCTCCTCCAGTCCTGTGTCTCGCTGGCGACGAGGCGGCAGCTTGTCGCGGCGCCCGCAATCGCCTCGTCCCCGGCAAGGGAACGTGCGGCTCCCCAAATGGTTTCCGACAATCGCGAATTCGCGCGGCGGAGCATTTCTTTGCGACAAGTGTCCGAGGCAGGGAACCAAACCGGATCCGGCGTCGACAAGCGGCCCGGCTTGCGCGCGCTGCGCTGGTCGGCCACCGCGGCGGCGATCGTCGCCGCCATCCTGGTCGCCTCCAACACCGAAGCGACGAAATGGGGCTTCGTCATCTTCTCCGTCGCCTCGGTGCTGTGGATCGGCGCCGGCCTGGCCGACCGGATCTACAGCCTGGCCACGCTCAATGCCGTGCTGCTGGTGGTCAACCTCGTCGGCATCTGGCGCTGGTTTGCCTGACGCGGCTCAGGCGGCGCGCTGCGAGCGCACATGCGCCAGCGTCGAGATGCCGAGCCAGCGCGGCAGCGCGCGCCGCGCCCGCGCGGAGCCGTCGGCCTCCAGCCGGCCCTCGGCCAGCGCGCGGGCCAGGGGAAGGTCGCCGCGCCAGATATAGATCATGTCGCGCAAGGTCGCCGCGAGGTAGAGATCGATCTCGAAACCCGGATCGTCGAGGCAGAGCTCCACCTCGCCGCCGTCGTTGACGAACCACCAGTGCCGGCGCTTGCCCTTCTGGTCGGTGAAGCTGAGCTGCACCACCGCACGGCGGGGGCCGAGCGCCTTCGGATGCACCGAGCGCTGCATGGCCCAGATCAGCAGGCCGAGGTCCACCTCGTGCGCCGCCAGTTCGCGGCGCGACCAGCGCTGGCCCCAGATGCCGAGCGCCTCGATCAGCGGCGCGAACTCGGCGCCGGCCGGCGTCAGGTGATAGGTGCGCCCGCGCGGCGCCGGCCGGCTCTCGACGATGCCTTCCGCCTCCAGCTGCTTCAGCCGGCGCGACAGCAGGGTGGGCGAGGCGAGCGGCGCGCCGCGGCGCAGCTCCGAGAAGCGTGTCGCGCCCGTCGCGAGGTCGCGCAGGATGATCGGGGTCCAGCGCTCGCAGAACACCTCGGCCGCCTTGGCGACCGGGCAGAACTGGCCATAGGTCTTCATGCGTCTGCCCTCCCTTCGAAGCCGCAACGCTAACGCCGGCCGGGGGGCCGCCGCCACTACACTTCGTGGACTATCGCGGGCCCGTCCGCCCGTGTTCGGCTTCCGGCAGCACGCAACCGCCAGCGAAGGGAGCCGGCCATGCCAGACAACGTCCTCGCCCATCACCGGCCGGCGGCCGAGATGTGGGGCCTCGGCGGCGCCGCCTATGACGAGATCAGCTTCGGCATCTCCGATGCGCTCGCGCATGCCGCACAGCGGCTGAACGCCCGGCCCGGCCAGCGCATCCTCGACGTGGCGACCGGCACCGGCTGGTCGGCGCGCAATGCGGCCCGCACCGGCGCCGAAGTTACCGGCATCGACATTTCCGGCGATCTGCTGGCCGCCGCGCAGCGGCTCTCCGCCCATATCCGGCCGGCGATCGACTTCCGGCAGGGCGATGCGGAGCAGCTGCCGTTCCCCGATGCGAGCTTCGACGGCGCGATCTCGACCTTCGGCGTGATGTTCGCCGCGAACCACGAGCGTGCCGCGGCCGAGCTTGCCCGGGTGCTGCGGCCGGGCGGGCGGCTGGTGCTCGCGACCTGGGTGCCGGGCGGCGCGGTGGCGCAGTTCTTTGCCGTTGTCGGGCGACATGCCGGCGGGCCGCCGCCGGAGCCTTCGCCGCTTGCCTGGGGCGATCCCGCGCAGGTCGCAAGGCTGCTCGGCGGCAGCTTCGACCTTGCCTTCGAGCGCGGCACCAACAACGCCTACTACGACGACGTGCAGCAGATGTGGGACTGGTTCAGCGAGGGTTTCGGCCCGGTGCGCCAGCTGGCGCGGGGCCTGCCGCCCGACCGGCTGGAAGCGTTCCGGCGCGATGTCGACGACTACCACCGGCACTACGCCGTGCCGGCCGGGCTGCATGTGCGGCGCGAGTACCTGGTCGTGATCGGAAGGCGCAAATGACGCTAATCTCCCGGGCAGTGATTCGCCCGGGAGATGCATGCCGACCCCGACCACGCTGAACCAGATCCGCGCCCGTGTCTTCGCGCAGACGCTCGGCCCGGCGGCGAAGCTCGGGCCGGCACTGGAAGCACTCGGCTTCGTGCAGGCCGATCCGATCCGCGCGCCCGCGCGGGCGCAGGATCTGATCCTGCGCCATCGCGTCGCCGGCTACCGCGCCGGCGACCTGGAGCGGCGCTTCGCCAAGCTGCCGATCGAAGAGGATTATCTCTACGCCTACGGCTTCCTGCCGCGCGGCATGGCGGCGCTGCTGCATCCGCGCCGTGACATCGCGCGCCGCGACGGCGTTCACAAGCCGAAGGGCCTCGCAGCCGAGGTGCTGGCGCATGTGCGCGACCGCGGGCCGACACACCCGGCCGCGCTCGAGGCCAGCTTCGGCCGCGCCCGCACGCTCAACGGCTGGGGCCAGCAATCCAAGGCGACGACGCGGGCGCTGCACTTCCTGCAGCATTACGGCCTGCTGCGCGTGGTGCGGCGCGACAGCGGCATCCGCGTCTACGAGGCGGTCAGCGAGCGCCCGCCGCCGCTCACCCCGGACGAGCGCGCGCGCGCCATCCTGCGCCTCGTGCTGCGGCTGCAGGCGCCGGCCACCGAAGCGGGCCTCGGCCACACCTTCGGCCTGCTGCGCCGCGGCGCGCCGGGGCTCGGGCCGTTCCGCCCACTGCTCGCGGCGATGCTGAAATCGGGCGAGATCGAGACGGCCGAGATCGAGGGACTGCGCTATCTCTGGCTCGCTGGCGATGAGCGGCCGGGCGTGCCGCGCCGCCTGCGCCTGCTCGCGCCGTTCGATCCGATCGTTTGGGAGCGGCGGCGCTTCGAGCATCTGTTCGGCTTCGACTATCGCCTGGAAGCCTATACGCCGCCGAAGAAACGCCGCTTCGGCTACTACGCGCTGCCGCTGGCATGGGGCGATCGCGTGATCGGCTGGGCCAATGTGGCGATGACACCGCACGGCATCGATGCGAAGCTCGGTTTCGCCGGGCGCGAGCCGAAAGGTCAGGATTTCCGCCGCAGCCTCGATGCGGAACTCGCGCGAATGCAGAGCTTTCTCGGCGCCGAACGCTAGGCCTCACGCCCTCTACGTTGGCTTCGGGCGCCGGCGCTTCGCCGGGAAGCGATCGGCGGCGGGCGCCGGCCGAAAGCCCTTGTTGCCGCCCTTCAGGCCCTCCGGCAGCTCGCGCGGCGGCGGCGTGATGGCGGGATCCGGCACGCCGCTCGAAATGTCGCCCTTCCTGGTGCGCGGCTTCGGCGCGTCCGGTGGCGTCGGCGCCGCGTCGTCGACCGGTCCCTCTCCCTGGTCGCGCGGCGCGGGAGCGGGTGGGGGTGATGCGGTACGGCGCTGGCCCGGCATCGGCGAAACCTTCCAAGTGGTGGGGACACCATTGACTCCTTTGCGGAACGTCCCCGCGCCGCCGGGCGTTCCGCAACGACCCGCTGAGAGATTCCAGGATCAGCTTGGAAATTCAGGAAGGAGCAGCCATGCCGTGGGAAGCTTTGCCACTCGAGTCGCTGTGGCATCTCGGCATCCTGGCGCTCGGCGTCGCGATCGCCGTGGCCGTCGTCTACAACTCGCGCCGCAGCCGCCGGAACGAGCGGATCGCCGAGAAGGCGACGCACGAGCTTTACGCGCATCCGGAGCGCTACGACGAGACGAAGCGCGAGCTGGAGAAAGAGGTTCAGCGCTGAGCCCGGCGTAAAGCCGGTTCCGGATGCCGGCGGCTTGAACTACATTTGCATACACGAGCCGCGTCTTTGCCTGTCGGGGTGGCGTATTGGGCGAATCCGAATTGCCTGCCGGCGATGCCGGCCTGTCCTTCGTCGAACGCCTGCCGGTGGACCGGGCACGCCGCTGCTTCCATGCCTGGAACGCGGCGCGGGCGATGCGGGCGACGGACGGGCGGCCCGAGCTGAAAGATTTCGCGCCGCACCGCCTGCCGCCGGAATGCCTGCCCTGGCTCACCATCCATCGCGAGCAGCCGGGCGGCGAGGTCGTTTACGGGCTCGTCGGCCAGGAGTTGATTGATCTGTTCGGCAGCAACCCGAGGGGCAAGCCGGTGCTCGCCAATGCGGCACCGGCGGAGCGCGCGGCGCGGCTCGCCGGTATCCGCGAGGCGATGCAGACCGCCTGCCCGGCCTGGTTCACCGGCGCGCTGTCGTTCGAGAACCACGTCGCCCTGCCGGTCGGCCGGCTGGTTCTGCCGGCGCAGGCCGGGGCCGACCGGCTGCTGGTGCTGATCTATTTCCTGCTGTCGGTGGCGGCGCCGGGCCGGCCGCGCCCGCTGGGCAGTGCCAGCTTCGATTCCCGCGACGTCACCTGGTGCCCGGCCGCGGAGCTGGCGGCGCCCGGTCCGGCCCCGGCCTGACCCGTGCGCCGTTCTGCCGAATCCCGATGGTTGTGACGGCCGATATGGCGCGCGCCGCCGGGTCCGCGCAGTATCGGCAATGGTGAGGCGCCGGCCAGGACGAGTCGTTCTGGGAGGTCGCCGATGGTCGAACGACAGATTTCCGCCGACGGGACGGGCGCGCCAGGGCCCGGGCGCCCGCCGTTCGACCTCGTCATCTTCGACATGGACGGCGTGATCTTCGAGGGCCGCAACTTCTGGCTCGACCTGCACCGCGCCTATGGCACCGAGGCGGAGGCCTTGCGGCTCTGGCAGGCCTATGGCGAGACCGACTATCCGCGCCTCGGCAGCCTGACGGCGAGCGGCGTCTGGCGCGGCCGCGATGCTGCGGTGTTCGAGCGACTGGTGGCGGAGCGGCGCTATGTCGACGGCATTCACGATGTGATGGCCAGGCTGGAGGCCTGGAAGATGCGCACCGCCATCGTCAGCAGCGGGCCCTGGCAGCTTGCCGAGCGGGCGCGGCGCGAGCTCGGCATCGACCTCGCCCTGGCCAACCGCCTCGCCATCGTGGATGGCCGGATCGCCGGCACGGTGGAGATCATGGTGGACGAGAACCGCAAGGACGAGGTGGCGATGCAGGTGATGGCCGCCTTCGCGGTGCCGCGCGAGCGCACCGCCGTGGTCGGCGACACGCCGGCCGATGCCCGCATGGCGGCGGTTGCCGGGCTTGCGGTCGCCTATGATTGCGAGAGCCCCGTGCTGCTCGCCGCCGCCCGTGCCGCGCTGCCCAAGGGCGAGCTCCGCCGCGTCATCGGCATCCTCGCCGCGGCCTGACCGCGGCGCTATCCCTTGCTCGGCACCCGGGCGCGGGACAGGGCGGTGTTGGCGCGGTGGCCGGTGGTCGCCCGCGTCACCGTGACCGCCTTGCCGTCGGTGGTGACACGGCCTTCGAGCGTCAGCGGGGTGGCGAGCCTTGTGTCCAGTGCCTCGAAGCGGAACGCATGCGTCTCGTCGCCGGGCGTGAGCTCGCCGCGATGCGTGACGGTGCCGTCGGGCCGCACGCCGAACAGCGCGAGCTTGCCGCCGCCGGCCGGGTGGGTCATCAGATAGAGGTGCAGCGAGAAGCGGGCGAGGCTGTCGGCCTTGCGCAGCACCACGCCGACCACGGCGTTGCTCCGGCGGATCTCGCCCGGCGCCTCGGCGGGCAGGATCAGGAAATCGTTCCGCTCGCAGCTGAGCGCGGCGCCGCCGGCCGGCGCCAGGCGGATCGCCGGCACCTCCTCGGGCAGCCGCGGGGCGATCCGCGCCAAGGTCTCGGCACTGATCGGCGCGGCCTCGACCGGCGTCTCGCGCTCCAGCGGCTGCGGCGACGTGCGCGCGGCCAGCAGGTCGCTGCCCAGGCCCAGCCGGTAGGAGATCAGGCTGCGGGCGAAGCCATGCGCGCGGGCGGCGGCGGGCTCGCGCGGCACGGTGCTGGCGCGCAGCGCCGTGAGCGCCTTGCGGTCGCCGATGCGGCCGAGCGCCTCGGCG
>QOZS01000105.1 GCA_003576705.1 Desertibaculum subflavum | reverse complement strand
GCGCCGGCCAGGCGGGCGAGCCTGAGCCGCGCGTTGCGGCCGGCGGCGGCAAGTGCTGCCGCCTCGGCCACACTGGCATGGCCCACGGCGCGCGCGGCGGCGGCGGAGCGGGACGGGCATTGGTCGGCGACGGCGCGCATCGCCGCCTCCTCCACCCAATGCAGCGGCACCGAAAGCAGGGCCGCCGCGGCGGCAATGCCGCGCTCGTCTCGCTTGAACGCCGGTGCCGCCAGAACGATCCCATCCGCGGGCAGGGTGGCAATTGCGAGCGCCCTGCGCACCAGCGTCGCAATCGCTTCGCCGCCGCAACCGCGCCGGCAACCGATGCCGGCAACGATCATGGCTTCACCGCCGCCCATTGCACCACCGTCATGGCCGGCCGGAACGCGCGGCGGCGGCCGATATGGTCGCCTCGCTCCAACGCAATTCGAATCAGCTCGCCGCCATACGATCCATGCGCTGCTATCAGCCGGGCCTCGGTTTCCAGCGTGACGCCGTTGGCAACGATCCGGCCGCCGGAGCGAAGCCGGTCCCAGGCCCGTTCGATCAGCGCGGGTTCGTGTGCGCCGCCGCCGATGAAGATGGCGTCCGGGGGCGGCAGGTCGGCAAACGTGTCGGGTGCCCGCCCGACCCTGGCCACCAGCTTCGGCACGCCGAGTGCCACCGCGTTGCGAAGCGCCCGCGCCACGCGCTCGGCATCCACGTCCACGCCGATCGCCCGGCCGGCGGGATTGCGCAGCAGCCACTCGACGGCGACGGAGCCCGCACCGCAGCCGATATCCCAGAGCAGGTCGCCGGCGCGCGGCGTGAGTTGGGCAAGCGTGATGGCGCGGATCTCGCGCTTGGTGATCTGTCCGTCATGCTCGAACAGGTCGTCCGCAAGGCCAGTGCCGAGCGGCAGAATGCGAGCTTCGGCCGTCGCGATCACCTCGATCGCCAGCAGGTTCAGCGGATGGACGTCGCCCAGCTCGAACGTGTCCGCGGTCGCGACGCGCATTCTTTCGCGCGGCCCGCCCATCGCTTCCAGCACATGCACCCGCGACGGGCCGAAGCCCAGGGCCGTGAGGAACCCGGCGACCCGCGCCGGCGTCGTCGCGTCGGCCGACAGGGCGAGAATGCGTGCGCCCGGCTGCAGCAACGGTCGCAGCGGTTCGATCGGGCGGCCGCAGAACGAGATCGTCGCAATTTCAGCCGATGGCCATCCGAGCCTCGCGCAGGCCAAGGCAAATGCCGAGGGCGCCGGCATGCAAGTCATCTCGGCGCTCGGAATGGACTCGGCCAGAGTGCCGCCGATGCCGAAGCAGAACGGATCCCCCGAGGCCAGCACGCAGACTTGGCGGCCGCGCCGCTCGCGAATCAGCGCGATGGTGGCTTCGATCGGCGACGACCATGTCTCGGTGGCGGCCCGCAGCAACGGACGCGCCAGGTCCAGGTGGCGTTGCCCGCCGACCACCAGCTCGGCGCCCGCGACCAAACCGCGCGCCGAGGCGCTCAGGCCCTCGACTCCGTCCTCGCCGATGCCCACGATGCTGAGCCAGCGCGAGGTCGCTGTGGCCTCGACATCGCTCATCGTCCACCCTGGCGCTGATGGCGGCATTCAGAATACTGCTTCTTGGCGGCACCACGGAATCCGCGGCGCTGGCGGCACTTCTGGCGGGCGATGCCCGATTCGCGGCAACGCTCTCCCTCGCCGGCCGTACGCGGACGCCGCGGCCACAGCCGTTGCCGGTGCGCGTCGGCGGCTTCGGCGGCGCTGAAGCGCTTGCGCGCTACCTGCATGCGGAACGCATCGACGCGCTCGTCGATGCCACTCATCCATTCGCCGCTGTCATGAGCCACAATGCCGCGGCCGCTGCGGAGATGGCGGGCGTGGCGCTGCTCGCGCTCCGCCGGCCCGCCTGGCAGCCGCAGGCGGCCGACCGCTGGATCTGCGTGCCCGACATGCCGGCAGCGGCAGCGGCGCTCGGGGCGGCGCCGCGCCGCGTCCTGCTCACCGTCGGCCGGCAGGATCTGGCGCCCTTCGTCGTCGCGCCGCAGCACTATTACGTGGTGCGTTCCGTCGATCCGCCGGCGCCCGATTCTCTGCCGCCGGGGGCGGAGACCCTGCTCGCCCGTGGTCCGTTCGAGCTGGAGGAGGAGCGGGGGCTGCTGCGCCACCATCGCATCGACGTCATCGTCAGCAAGAATTCCGGCGGCAGCGCGACGCAGGCCAAGCTTGCGGCCGCGCGCGAACTCGACCTCGAAATCGTCATGGTCGAGCGACCCGTGAAGCCTGCGGCGCCGACCGTGGGCAATGTCGAAGCGGCATTCGAGTGGCTTGCCGCCCGTCACGCCCGATCCTCCTCGACATAGCGCCGGCTGTAGATCCAGTCGGCGGCGCCGGGCCGCGCGATGCGCCGCGTGGCATCGGAGCCGACGATGACCAGGGTGCGCATGTCTGCGAGCGCGGCGCGCGCGCCGGCCAGGTCGACGGTGTCGATCCGCTCGTCGGCGCGGCCGACCGCGGTTGCGAACATCACCGGTATCGTGGCCGGCAGCCATCCTCGCAAGGCGTCGAAAGCGGCGTCGAGCTGCCAGGGGCGTGCCTTGGACGTGGGGTTGTACAGCGCCGTCACGAAGCCGGCTTTCGCTGCCGCCTCGAGGCGGCGCAGGACGAGCGGCCAGGGCTTCAGATTGTCCGACAGCGATATTGCGCAGAAATCGTGTCCCAAGGGAGCGCCGAGCCGCGCCGCGGCCGCCAGCATCGCGGTGATGCCCGGTACCACCTGGATATCGAGTGCGCGCCAGGCCACAGGTCCCGCCTCGACCGCCTCGAAGACCGAGGACGCCATGGCGAACACGCCGGGATCGCCGGACGACACGACGGTAACCCGCGCCCCATCGGCCGCGAGCGCGAGCGCGTGACGCGCGCGGTCGATCTCCTCGCGATTGTCGCTGCCATGCCGGCGCTGGCCGTCGCGCCGGCTCACCCGGTCGAGATAGGTGTGATAGCCGACCAGATCGGTCGCGGCCGACAGCGCTTCCGCGGCTTCCGGCGTCAGCTGCGCCGCGCCGCCCGGGCCCAGGCCGACAACTTTCAGCCAACCGCTCATGGCGCCCGCCGTACCGCCGGCAGCAGGACCAGCGAGAAGTACGGCGCTTCCGCCGCGTCCAGCTCGGCGAGCGGCACCACCCGCTCGCAAGCCATGGTGCCGCGCTCGACATAGACCGCGTCGTCCAGGCGGCCGAGGCGGCGCAGCACCTCGCGCAGCCTGCCGAGATGCCGGCCCACCTTCATGACGACGGCGGCATCGGCCATGCCGAGCATGTCGGCGAGGCGCTGCGAGTCCAGTGTCGCCGGCACGACCGTCAGGGTGTCGATGTCGCGGGTCATCGGCGTGCCGGCGCGCGACCAGCAGCCGCTCATGCCGGTGACGCCAGGCACGACATCCACGGCGAAACGGCCGCGCAGGCGATCGAACAGGTACATGAACGAGCCGTAGAGGAACGGGTCGCCTTCGCAGAGCACCGCCACATCGCGGCCTGCGGACAGTTGCGCCGCGATCCGCTCCGCGGCCATGTCGTAGAAGGTCTGCATGGCGCGGATGTAGGCTTCGCTCTCGCGCGGGATCTCCGTCGTATAGGGGTATTCGAGGCGCAGTTCCTCCGCATCGGCTCGCAGATGCGCCTCAGCTATCGCACGGGCATTGCCCTTGGCGTCGCGGCGCGCGAAGTAGGCAACGACCGGCGCAGCCCCAATCAGGCGCGCGGCCTTCAGGGTGATCAGCTCCGGATCGCCGGGGCCAATGCCGATTCCATAGAGCGCGCCGGCTCTTGTCATAGGGCCTCGCTCGCCAAGGCGTTCACCGCCGCTGCGGCCATGGCGCTGCCGCCCCGCCGGCCCCGCACGATCAGGAAGGGGACACGGCCATCGGCGGCCAGCGCGTCTTTCGATTCCGCCGCACCGACGAAGCCCACCGGCACGCCGATGACGGCGGCCGGCAGCGGTGCGCCGGCATCGAGCAGTTCGAGCAGGCGGAAAAGTGCGGTCGGCGCATTGCCGATCGCCACCACGGCGCCGGCCAGCCGCTCGCCCCACAGGTCGAGCGCCGCGGCAGAGCGCGTGTTCGCGATGCGACCTGCAAGCGCGGGCACGTCCGGGTGGCCGAGCGTGCAGATGACCTCGTTCGCCGCCGGCAGGCGCGTGCGGGTGATGCCATGTGCCACCATCTGCGCATCGCAGAGCACGGGGCGGCCCGCCAGCAAAGCGCCGCGCGCCGCATCGGCAAAACCGGGCGCAAAGACGATGTCGGCGGCCAGGTCCACCATGCCGCAGGCATGGATCATGCGCACCGCCACGCGCGCCTCCGCTACCGAAAAGCTCGCGAGATCGGCCTCGCGTCGAATGGTGGCGAAGGATTGGCGATAGATTTCCGCACCGTCGCGCTGATAGTCGTGGGCGCTCATGCGCGCGGCCCCGTCAGCGCCGCGACTCGCCGGATCGCTGCGTCGAGATCGAGGCCCGTCTCCGCGGGCGGATCGCCAGCCCGGCCAGCGCGGACGAGCGCATAGCGTCCCTCATGCCCGACCAGGGTCAGGTCGGCCGGCCTGGCGCTGGCGCAGCCCTTGGCGCAGCCGGCGATGTGGATGCGGGTTCCGCCCGGCGCGAGCGAGGCGGCGATCGCGCCGGCATCGCGGCGTGCCGGCACGCTTCCCGCCGTGCAGGCGGGCGCACCGGCGCATGCGGCCACCCGCAGGCGGGGATCTTCCGGATCGCCGATCAGACCGAGAGGCTTTGCCGCCATCGCGACCGCGGACAGGGCATGCTCCGGCATGCCGCGCAGATGCAGGCTGCGCCAGGGGCCGATCGTCAGAGAAGGTATGCCGAAGTCGAGCATCATTGCCGCCATGGCTTCCAGCGCGTCGGCACTCGTCGCGCCGAACGGCGCCGCCAGGGCATATGTGCCGACGCCGTTGTCGTAGGATGTCGGGCCGAACCGGCATGCGGTCGTTGCTCCCGGAGTGACGGCGGGCACGGTCGGACCGATACCTGCTGCTCGCCAGAAACCGGCTTCGTCGCGCGCAGCAAGATGGCGCAGGCGGTTCGCGTCATCGGCGCGCATCTCCCACAACCGGACGCAGGCTTCGGCCAGACGCAGCGCGGTCGCCGCGGCGTCGCGCGCGGCGACGTGTACCGCACGCGACAGGCCACTCCCGCCGACAAGCCAACCGTCAACGGCCGGCATCAGCCGAATGTCGACCATGGCATCGCCGAGCGGCAATCTGCCGCCGGCATCGATGGCAAAGCCGAACTTGGCTGGCAATGACCAGAGCGTGCGACGCCCGCGCAACCCGGCCTCGATAGCGCGCGCAATCGCCTCGGCTTCCGGCGCAGCCGCGGGATCGTCGCCGGCCAGCGGCGCCACGAGGATGTTGCGGACGCGTTCTGCTGGTGCTTCCGGCACCGCCAGATCTAGTTTCAGCATCGCCTCGGCAAAGGCGGCGGCCGTCGCTTCCGAGAAGCCGCGCAGCTGCAGATTGCCCCGGCCGGTGATCTCGACAATGCCGTTGCCGCCTTTGCGCGCGCCGGCGGCAATGGCGGCGATCTGCGTTGCCGAGAGCCCGCCCACGGGCGGCTTCACGCGGAGCAGAAAACCATCGCCGCTGGCCATCGGGCTCAGCAGATCGGGGCAGGCGCCGCGCGGCGCCGGCGCGGTCAGGCCGCCCATGTCGGCAGCTCGGCGGCGACCGCGTTGCGGCGGGGCCGCCAAAGTCCCCGGTGCAAGGCCTCGGCAAAGCGGCGCTGCATGCCGGTCCGCGCGTCCGGATTGCTGGCGCGCAGGAACGCGTCGACGGCCGGATCGGCCAGAGTTGCCTCGTAGACCAGATCGAACTGGCGGTCGAACCGCACCGGCAGGGTTGCCGCGCAGGCGAACAGGCCATCGACGGCGCGGGCGATTTCGGCGCCGCCGCGATAGCCGTGCCGCATCATCCCGGCGAGCCAGGCCGGGTTGGCGATCCGCCCGCGCACCACGCGCGCTACTTCCTCCGCCACGGTGCGGGCCCGCGGCGCGTCGGGCATGGATGTATCCAGATGGTACAGGGCCGGATTGGCGCCGAGGCCCTCGGCCGCCGCCGCAAGCCCGCCGCGATGCGCCGCCGCTTCGGTGCCCTCCAGCAAGTCGATCTCGGCGTGATCCTGCATGCTGACCATCATATCGGCACCGGCGAGCCGGGCCGACAGGCCAACTGCATCGGGCGTGCCCTCCAGGCCAAGACCGAAGGCGCCCGACGAGGCCTGCAAGTGTGCAAGGCCGAGCTCGTCGCGTTCCTGCCATGCACCGCGATCGATCAGCGCGGTGATGGGCGATCCATAGGTGCCTGCCGGCGCGCCGTAGATCCGAGTCGTCGCCTGGCGGAACGCCTCACCCTCCAGCTGCCCTGCGGCAGCGAGGGGGTTGCTCTCGACCGCTTCCGGCAGGCGCGCGACCATGCGCACCGCCTGGTCGAACAGCGCGATCAGCTGCGGGAAGGCGTCGCGGAACAGGCCGGAGATGCGCAAGGTCACGTCGACGCGGGGCCGACCCAATTCCACGGCGGGCACGGCCTCGACCCCCGTCACGCGGTTGGATCCGGTATCCCAGACCGGCGCCACGCCGAGCAGCACGAGGGCCAGCGCCAGGTCCTCGCCGCCGGTGCGCATCGCCGTGCTGCCCCAGAGGTCGATGACGACGGATTCCGGCCAGCTGCCGTGCTCCTGCACATGGCGGCGCAATAGCTCCTCGGCCGCGCGCCGGGCCAGGACCAGCGCCGAACGCGTCGGCACGGCGCGCGGGTCGACCGAATAGAGATTCCGCCCGGTCGGCAGCACGTCCGCGCGGCCGCGGCTCGGCGCGCCGGCCGGGCCGGGCGGCACGAAGCGTCCGTCGAGCGCGTCGAGCAGCGCCCGGCGCTCCGCCGCTGGCGAGCGGTCCAGGTC
>QOZS01000104.1 GCA_003576705.1 Desertibaculum subflavum | reverse complement strand
GGGCCGGTCGTTGACGGGCGCCGCGGCGGGCGGCGGCGCGTCGGCGCCGGCAACCACGGTCTGGCTCTCCGGGGCCGCCGCAGGTGCCGCGGTCGGCGCCGCCGGTGCAGCCACCGGATCGGCCGCCACGGCGGCGGATCCCGCTTCCGCAACCGGCGCAGCCGCAATCTGGGGCGACGGGGCATGGACGGGTGCGGTCTCGGCCGGCGGCATGACGTCCGTCGAGCTCTGCGCCGCCGCATCGCCGATCTTCGGCTCAGGGGCCGCTTCCGGCGCCGACGCGGCGACGGCCGGCGGCGGGGCCGGCGCAGGGGTAACCGGGGGCAGTTCCTGCACCCGCACCGGCGGCAGCGCCAGGGCGACCATGGGCGGCGCCTCCGGCACCGTGCCGAGCTTCGCGCCGGCCGCCATTGTCGCCGGCCCCAGCGTACGGCTGCGATAGGCGATCAGGCGGTTGGCGCGGCTCTCCACCTCGGCCATCGACAGCCCGGCGGCCGTCGCCGCCATGGAGGCGCCTTCGGCGTCGCCGCTGGCGAAGCGCGACAGCGCCAGGTTGACCTTGAGCGAGAGGTTGTCCGGCGCGGCGGCTAGACCGGTCCGATAGGCGGTGGCGGCGCCGGTGCTGTCGCCCATCATATCGGCGGCGATCCCGCTGGCATTCCACAGCCGGGCATCCTCGGGATGCTGCGCCAGCGCCGGCGCCAGATGCGCGTTGGCCTCGCCCGGGCGCTCCAGCGCCAGCAAGGCGTTGACCAGAACCCGCACGATCGCCAGGTCGTCGCGGCGGGCACGCTCGGCATCCTTGAGATGCGGCAGCGCCTCGGCATGCCGGCCCTGCTCGGCCAGGGTCAGGCCCAGCCGGGCCGCCGCATCGGCATGGGTCGGCGCGGCGCGGCGGGCGGCCATGTAACTGTCGATCGCGGCGTAGAGATCGCCGGTGGCGGCCAGCCGGTCGCCTTCGGCGAGCAGCACCGCCGGGTCGACCGGTCGCGGCTGGGCCACGACCACGGGGGGCGGGCCGGCTTGCTGTCCGGAGGTGCAGCCGGTCAGCGCGACAAGTGTGGTTCCGGCCAGCAGAAGGGGGGCCAGGCTCCGGCGCGACATCGCCACGGCTCCATTTGCAACAATTGGGGCCTGGACGCTAACAAGCGGCACTTACCCGGCCATTAACATTACCTTCAATTTGACGGGCGTTTGCCGGGCAATGCTCCAATCCGGCAGACCGGCGGCCGATTCAATCGAAGGGCCGGTTCAATCGAAGGGCTGCCTCAATCAAAAGGTATGGGCGCCGGCTTCGGGATGCCGGGCCTGCCCCAGATGATCGCCTCGCGGATCCGGGCCAGCGGTGCATCCGCCCGCGTAACGAAGCGCTCGCCCTGCTGCACGACGCCCAGATCGGCCCACAACCGGTCCAGGTCCACCGGCCCGCCGTTCAGGTAATAGGTCTCGGCATTCTCGGCCATGGTATTGCCGCCGATCGCACGGTCGCAGGCGGCGATGAACTCGGCCGTGGTCCAGCGCCGATCGCCGGTGCCGCCGTCGCGGCGCACGGCACGCAGGCAATCCTCGATCCCGCGCTGACCGTCGGTGCGCTGGCGCATCTCGATATCGGTGATCAGCGCGAACAGCGCGCCGCCCCAGTAGATGGCGCCGAAACCGGCCCGCCGCATGCCGAGACGCGTCATCGCCTCAATGCCGCGCGGCATGCCGCGGGCGAACTCGGCCCAGACCGCCTCGGGCGCGATCCAGCCGGCGCGGGCGCGCACGATCGGCTCGACATAGGTGGCGAGGCCTTCCATCAGCCAGCTGCCGTTGTCGCTGAGGAACGGCATCGCGGTGTGCACCATCTCGTGCACCAGCACCCAGTCGTTCAGCAGCGCCGTGCGATCGGCCTGTTCGCCGACCTGCACCATCATGGTGATGCCGCCCCCGGGGATGACGCGGCCGAACGGCACGCTGTCGCGCCCCGGCATCGGCAGGATGACGACCAGGCTGCGTTCGGCGGGATAGCCGTTGAAATACCGCGCCATGGCCTCGCCGGCGCGGCCGACCCAGGTGGCGATCCGGTCTGGGCCGAGTGCCGTGCGGCCGTCGAGCTGCACCAGGTCGATGGCGGCGGGCGCCCCGTCGGTGCCGGCCATCTCGATCCGCCGGCGATCGAAAGTGCCGAAAGCCGTGTAGCCGGCGAAAGCGAGCTGGCGCGCGGTCAGCCGGATCACCCCGTCGGCGCTGGCGAAGCCGGTGGCGACCCCTTGGTCGCTTTCATTGATGATGCGGATGCGCAACGGCAGGTCGACCGGCGCGGGGCGGAACAGCCAGGTCTGGGCCAGCGGCATGAAGGACCGGCCGGCGGCGGCGACGCCGCGCGCACCCGAAGCGGCGAAGGCGCCGAGATCGACCTCGTAGTGCACACTCGACCGCTTCGGACTGTCGGGCATGAGCCACGAACTTTCGTCACGCGTCAGGGCCCGGCCGCCCGCATCCTCGAATCGCGTCACATAGGGAACGACGCCCGGATGGGCGACGAAGCCGCCCACCTCGCCGACGCAGGTAACGTCTGCGGCAACCTTGATGCCCTGCCGGTCGGTGACGCGCACGTCGTAGTCGCAGCCGGTCTCCTCGGCCCGGGCCGCGCCGCCGGCGAACGCAGATCCGACCAGAGCGAGCGCGAGGATGGTCCGGACGAGCATGGCGGCAAGACTAGGCGCTTCCCCGGCGGCGCCGTCAACACATCGGGGTGATGTCGGCGGACGATTGCCGCCGGCGCGAGGCTGCGCCATGCTCGCGGCGGTTCGGGAGGAATGATGATGACAACCGCGTACGAAACCATCCGCGTGCGGCCGCTGGCCGGCGCCTGCGGCGCCGAGATTTCCGGCGTCGATCTCGCCAGGCCGCTCGGCAACCAGGCCTTCGCCGAGATCCATCGCGCCTTCCTCGAGCATTCGGTGATCTTCTTCCGCGACCAGGACCTGAAGCCGGCGGATCAGGAAGCCTTCACGCTCCGCTTCGGCCCGTTCGGCCAGACCGACTATGTGAAGACGCTGCCCGATCACCCGAACATCATCGCGGTGATCAAGGAGGCCGAGGAGCGCACCCCATTCAATTTCGGCGGCGTCTGGCATTCCGATTTCAGCTATCAGGACCGCCCGCCGATGGCGACCATCCTGTACGGCCGCGACGTGCCGCCCTATGGCGGCGACACCATGTTCGCCAGCGGCTACCTCGCTTACGAGACGCTGTCGGACGGCCTGAAGCGCACGCTCGAAGGCCTGCGCGCGGTGCACAGCGCCCGGCGCTCCTACGGCAGCAAGGGCTCCTACGCGAAGAGGCGCCTGAAGAGCATGGAGATCGCCGCCGACGAGAGCGGCGATGCCGAGCTCGAGCATCCGGTGATCCGCACGCATCCCGAGACCGGACGCAAGTCGGTGTTCGTCAATCCGGTCTACACCATCCGGATCGCCGGCTGGACCGAGGCGGAGAGCAAGCCGCTGCTCGATTTCCTGCACGCCCATGCACAGCGGCCGGAATTCACCTGCCGGTTCCGCTGGGCCAAGGGCTCGCTCGCGATGTGGGACAATCGCTGCCTGCAGCACCTCGCGCTCAACGACTATCACGGCTTCCGCCGCGAGCATCATCGCACCACGGTCGCCGGCGACCGTCCGGCATGAGCTCAAAGAAAGAGGGGCGGACCCTAGTCCGCCCCTGTGAGATCAGAGCTTCCGGTCGGCGAGCGGCGGCAGCCAGGCCGGCGACCACACGTCCTTCGCGGTGACCTTGCCGGCCGGCACCTTGTAGGCCTCCGACACCACGGCCAGCGCCTTGTCGATCCGGGCCATGTCGACCTCGGAGATGCCCTTCTCCTTCACGTTCTTGGTCAGCATGACGGCGTCTCGAACCAAGGCGAGCCGGTCGAGCTCCAGGTCTTCCTTCATCAGGTTGTCGAACTTCTTCAAGGTGGCGACCGCGGCCTTCGGATCGGCGAAGGTATCCTTCATGCCCTTCAGGGTCGCGCGCGCGATCGCCTTGATGGTGTTCGGATACTTCTCGGCATAGGCCCAGGTGGTGATCAGCGCGCTGCCATAGAGCGGCACGCCGAAATCGTTGTAGCGCCAGACCGTGAGACGGTCCGGCCCCATCCCGTTCGCCTTCAGGTTCAGCACCGAGGTTGAGACGAAGCCGGTAATGCCGTCGGCCTGCTTCTGCAGCAGCATGGTTTCGCGCAGCTGCGGTGTGACCGTCTTCCAGGCGATCTTGCTCACATCGATCCCGGTCGCCCTGGCGAAGGCGGGGAACAGCAGGCGGCCCGCATCGGCTTCCGGCGCCGCCAGCGTCTTGCCCTCCAGGTCCTTCGGCTTCGCCACCTTGGCGTCCTTGCCGACGATCACCGCGGCCAGCGACTCGTCGAAGATCATGAAGAACGCGACCATCTTCTTGTCGGGGTTCTGGGCGTTGAACGGCACCAGGGTGTTGATGTCGGCGAAGCCGACGTCATAGGCGCCGGAGGCGACCTTGGCCGCGGCATCGCCGGAGCCGAAGCCGCGGTCCATCTGGATCGCCAGGCCTTCCTTGGTGAAATAGCCCTTCTCGATCGGCACCGAGAAGACCGCGTGATTGCCCTGGATTGCCCAGTCCAGCACCAGCTTGACGTTCGATTGGGCAGATGCGGTGCCGGCGGTCGCGGCCAGCGCCAGCCCGAGGCCCGCGGCGAACGCGGTTCTGATCGACATGAAGTCCCTCCTGCTTAAGGAAACCGGGGTTGCGGTCGCCGCTCTCTTGCAAGAAGCCTGCTGTTTGCGCCGCCCTGTCGGCCTCCGGATCGGCAGATTAAACGATGCCATCCGGCTGCGCCATGCGAGGGCAGCCTGCCATGCGGTTGCCTCGCCGCGCGGCAACGGGTCGCAGGCGCGGGGGCCGAAAGTCTGGACAAGCCCTCCCCGGGATGCGAGAAACCGGCCCAGTATCGGTTCGAATCAGGTTGCTCGGGGGTCAATCGGGCATGAGCAGCACGACGACGGGCGGCGCCGGGGCGGGCGAGCCCACGCGGCGGGATTTTCTTTATATCGCTGCCGTCGGCATCGGTGCCGTCGGGACGGCGGCCGCAATCTGGCCGTTCATCAGCCAGATGAATCCGTCGGCGGATGTGCTGGCGCTGTCCTCCATCGAGGTCGACCTGTCGAACATCCAGACGGGCATGAGCGTCACCGTGCTGTGGCGCGGCAAGCCGGTCTTCGTGCGGCACCGCACCCAGGCCGAGATCGACAAGGCGGTGGCCGACGACAAGGCCGACCTGCCGGATCCGGCCACCGACGAGAGCCGCGTCAAGAAGCCGGAATGGCTGGTGATGATGGGTGTCTGCACCCATCTCGGCTGTGTGCCGCTCGGCCAGCAGGGCGATTACGGCGGCTGGTTCTGCCCCTGCCACGGCTCCCACTACGACACGTCGGGGCGCATCCGTAAGGGGCCGGCACCGCTGAACCTGCCGGTGCCCGAATACGCCTTCATCAGCGACACCCGCATCAAGATCGGCTGAGGGCGCGGCCATGGCATTGCAGCTGCAGAATCCGATCCTCAAATGGATCGAGTATCGCCTCCCGGTCTTCTCGACCATCGACCATATGGTCGGCTCCGGCTATCCGACGCCGAAGAATCTCAACTACCTCTGGAATTTCGGCTCGCTGGCCGGAATCGTGCTGGTGGTGCAGATCGTCACCGGCATCGTGCTCGCCATGCACTACACGCCGCATACCTCGCTCGCCTTCGACTCGGTCGAGCACATCATGCGCGACGTGAATTACGGCTGGCTGATGCGCTATCTGCACGCCAACGGCGCGTCGATGTTCTTCGTCGTGGTCTACATCCACATCTTCCGCGGCCTGTACTACGGCTCCTACAAGACGCCGCGCGAGCTGCTCTGGTTCATCGGCATCATCATTCTGCTGGCGATGATGGCCACCGCCTTCATGGGTTATGTGCTGCCCTGGGGCCAGATGAGCTTCTGGGGCGCCACCGTCATCACCAACCTGTTCTCGGCCTTCCCGTTCATCGGCGACCCCATCGTGACCTGGCTGTGGGGCGGCTTCGCGGTCGACAACCCGACCTTGAACCGCTTCTTCAGCCTGCACTTCCTACTGCCCTTCGTGATCGTCGGCCTGGTCATGCTGCATCTTCTGGCGCTGCACCAGCACGGCTCGAACAACCCGCTCGGCGTCGAGAAGAAGGGCCCGCAGGACACCATCCCCTTCCACCCGTACTACACGGTGAAGGACCTGTTCGGGCTCGGCGTGTTCCTGATCTTCTTCGCCTACTGGGTGTTCTTCAATCCGAACTATCTCGGCCACCCGGACAACTACATTCCGGCCAACCCGCTGGTGACGCCCGCGCATATCGTGCCGGAATGGTACTTCCTGCCGTTCTACGCCATCCTGCGCGCGGTGCCGGACAAGCTCGGCGGCGTGCTGCTGATGTTCGGCGCCATCCTCATCCTGTTCCTGCTGCCCTGGCTCGATACCAGCCGGGTGAAGTCGTCGCGCTTCCGGCCGATCTACAAGCAGTTCTATTGGGTGTTCGTGCTCGCCTGCATCGGCCTGCTCTGGGCCGGCGGCCAGCCGCCGGAAGGCCTGCCGCTCTATCTCAGCCGGGTCTGCACGGTCTACTACTTCGCCCACTTCCTGGTCGTCATGCCGCTGGTCGGCTGGTTCGAGCGGCCCCGGCCGCTGCCCGCCTCGATCAGCGAGCCGGTGCTGGGCGGCGGCAAGCTGCCGGCCGGCGCCGCCGCACGGGGGACGCATTGATGCGCGCGCTCCAGGCCCTCTCGCTCGTGCTCGGCGTTGCGCTGGCGGCGCCGGCCCTGACTGTGCCGGCCCTGGCCGCCACCGAGGCGCCCAAGCCGCCCTCGCTCAGCTGGTCGTTCGACGGCGTGTTCGGCACCTTCGACCGCGCGGCGGCGCAGCGCGGCTTCCAGGTCTACAAGGAAGTCTGCTCGGCCTGCCATTCGATGAACCTGGTGGCCTATCGCAACCTGCGCGATCTCGGCTTCAACGAGGCCGAGGTGAAGGCGATCGCCGCCAGCGTCGAGGTGACCGACAAGCTGCCCAACGACCAGGGCGAGATGTTCCAGCGCCCGGGCCTGCCTTCCGACAAGTTCAAGGCGCCGTTCGCCAACGAGAAGGCCGCGGCGGCGGCGAACAGCGGCAAGGCCCCGCCCGATCTGTCGCTGATGGCCAAGGCACGGCCGCACGGCCCCGACTACATCCACGGGCTGATGATCGGCTACGAGGAGCCGCCGGCGGACGTCAAGCTGACGGCGGGCCAGAGCTACAACAAGTACTTCCCCGGCCACATCATCGCGATGGCGCCGCCGCTCGCCGAGGATGCCGTCAGCTATACCGACGGCACCAAGGCCACGGTCGACCAGATGGCCTCCGACGTGGCGCATTTCCTGATGTGGGCGGCCGAGCCCAAGATGGAGGAGCGCAAGCGCATCGGTTTCCAGGCGATCCTGTTCCTGATCGTCGCGACCGGCGTGTTCTACGCGGTGAAGCGCAAGGTCTGGGCCGACCTGCACTGATCTCGCGCGCGTTGATTTCGGC
>QOZS01000103.1 GCA_003576705.1 Desertibaculum subflavum | reverse complement strand
GCTCCTGTTCCGGTGCTCCTGTTCCGGTGCTCCTGTTCCGGTGCTCCTGTTCCGGTGCTCCTGTTCCGGTGCTCCTGTTCCGGTGGTCCTGTTCCGCCTTCAGGCGATCTCGCATAAGATGCTAAAGTCCGTCAAGCGCTGCGATGCGCGCAGCACGGTGCATGGAGCCGGCCGATCCGGGAGAAATGTTGTCGTATCTCATTGATACATCGTAATTTCCTATCTTCCACACTGCGGCGAAGGTGCAGGGTTAGGGCGTTCGTTTCATCCTTACGATCTAAAGGAGCGGCACTTCGGCGGTCTGAAGAACGTCAAAATATTACACTAAACGCAACATGAATGCCAGCACTTTCTGCAGCGATGCACCCCGCTCCACGCCTTGTCACCACGGGAGCCGCCGGGCCTTGCGTGATCTCCTGGTCCCCTACCTATCGCCTCGGGCACTCGCCTGCATCGCCCGGTCTCCGCCCCAGCCGAGAATATCTGCCCAAGGCGGAAGCACGTTTACAGACCGCTGGCTTTGACCAAACATTGCGCATCGACTCCGCACTGCGGGCCGTCCGATCTGGAGGAACCGATGACACCGGCAGCCGAAGCGTCGGCGAACACAGCTGACTTCGACGCCATCATCATCGGCGCCGGCATGTCGGGCCTGTACCAGCTGCTGCGGCTGCGCGAACTGGGCCTCAGCGTCCGCGTGCTCGAGGCCGGCACCGAGGTCGGCGGCACCTGGTACTGGAACCGCTATCCCGGCGCGCGCTTCGATTCCGAAAGCTATTCCTACGGCTATTCCTTCTCCAAGGAGCTGCTGGTGGAATGGAGCTGGAGCGAGCATTTTTCGCCGCAGCCGGAAACGCTCCGCTATCTCAACCACGTCGCCGACAGGTTCGACCTCCGCCGCGACATCGAATTCGGCGCCCGGGTCAAGACCGCGGCGTGGGACGAGGCGGCGCGGCGTTGGACCGTGACGCTGGAGAACGGACGCCGTCTCACCGGCCGCTTCCTGATCACCGCCATCGGCGCGCTCTCGGCCCCGACCCTGCCTCGCATTCCGGGCCGCGAGAGCTTCCGGGGCGAGTCGCATCACACGGCGGAGTGGCCGAAGGAGGAAGTGCGGTTCGAAGGCAAGCGCGTCGCCGTGATCGGCACCGGCGCGAGCGGCGTGCAGACGATCCAGGAGGTGGCGAAGACGGCCGGGCACCTGACCGTGTTCCAGCGCACGCCCAACTGGTGCGCGCCGCTGCACAACGACAAGATTGGCGAGGCGGAGATGCAGGCGATCCGGGCGCGCTACGACGAGATCTTTGCCCGCTGCGCCGAGACTTTCGCCTGCTTCCTGCACACGCCGGACCCGCGCAAGACCTTCGAGGTGAGCGACGCGGAGCGCGAGGCCGTGTTCGAGAAGCTCTATGCGGAGCGCGGCTTCGGCATCTGGGTCGGGAACTTCTCCGACATCCTGACCGACAAGCGCGCCAATGCCGCGATCTCCGATTTCGTGGCGCGGAAGATCCGTGCCCGCGTGAAGGATCCGGCGGTGGCCGAGAAGCTGATCCCGAAGAACCACGGCTTCGGCACGCGCCGCGTGCCCCTCGAGACCCGGTATTACGAGGTCTACAATCAGCCGAATGTCGAGCTGGTGGACCTGACCGAGACGCCGATCGAGCGCATCACCGAGACCGGAATCCGCACCAGCGCGCGGGACCATGCCTTCGACATGATCATCTACGCCACCGGCTTCGATGCCCTGACCGGCGCCTTCGACCGGATCGACATCCGCGGATCGGGCGGGCGGAGCCTGAAGCAGCACTGGTCCGGCGGGGCGGCGACGTTCCTCGGCTTCCAGTCGGCAGGCTTTCCCAATCTTCTGATGCTGCTCGGGCCGCATACGGCGCTCGGGAACATTCCGCGCAGCATCGAATACTGCGTCGACTGGGTGACGGGGCTGATCGGCTTCATGCAGGCGCGTGGCCTGTCGCGGGCGGAGGCGCCCGTCACATCCGTCGAGGACTGGATGCGGACGGTGCGCGAGAGCTCGGCCGGCCTGCTCGCCAACGAAGTGAGCTCGTGGTTCACCGGCGTGAACACCAATGTGGAGGGCAAGGGCAGCCGCATCCTGGCGCGCTATAGCGGCAGCGCGCCCGCCTTTCGCCAGCGGGCCGACGAGGTGGCGGCGCAAGGGTATCGCGAGCTCGATCTCGGCTGATCCGCGCCGCAGCATTTTGGAACCATCGGCGGCGCGCGCGGTTGCTTCTGGCGGTAACAATTCGACGGAGACGCCAGATGACCGAACGCCTTCTTTCCGGCGCCGTATTTGCGCTGGCATTGGCTCTTCCCACCACCCTCTCCGCGCAGACCGCAACCGTGCCGCCGGCCCAGCAGCCGCCGGGCGTCACCACCGTGCAGCCCGGCAGCCCGGTCGCCACGACCGGACCGTTCCTCGGCCTCGAGGGCATGCCGATCCGTGCCGAGAGCGGCGAGAAGGTGGGCGAGGTCGAGGACGTGCTTATCGATCCGCAGGGCCGGGTCGTCGCGCTCGCCATCGAGATCGATCGCGTACTGGGCATCGGCGATTACGACCGGGTCGCCACGCTCGACCTGTTCCGCCATGCCCATGGCAAGCTCTATACCAGCCTGACGCGCGAGCAGCTCGAAGCCCTGCCCGAATGGCGCGATTGATCGCGGCTCAGCCGGCGATCAGCGCCGCCCATTCCTGCTCGGTCAGGATGGCGACGCCAAGCTCGCGCGCCTTGGCGAGCTTCGAGCCGGCGTCGCTGCCGGCCACCACGTAGTCGGTCTTCTTCGAGACCGAGCCCGCCACCTTGGCGCCGCGCGTTTCGGCGCCGGCCTTGGCCTCCTGCCGGGTCATGGTCTCGAGCGTGCCGGTGAACACCACGGTCTTGCCGGCGATGGCCGAGCCTTGCGTCTTCGGCTTGACGAAATCCTGCACCTCGACCTGGGACACGAGGTCGTCGACGACGTCGAGATTGTGCGGCTCGGCGAAGAAATCGACGATCGCCTGCGCCACCACCTCGCCGATGCCCTCGATCGCGTTGAGCTCGGCCCAGGCCTCGCCTTCCTTGTCGGTCGCCGCCGCCATGGCGGCGCGAAATGCCGAGAACGAGCCGTAATTGGCGGCGAGCAATCGCGCCGTCGCCTGGCCGACATGGCGGATGCCGAGGCCGAACAGGAAGCGCTCGAACGGAATCTGGCGCCGCGCCTCGATGGCGGCGAACAGGTTGGCGGCGGAGGTTTCGCCCCAGCCTTCCTGCTCGGCCAGCGCGGCCTCGCCCTTGGCGTGCTTCTTCTCCAGCCGGAACAGATCGCCCGGCCGTTTCACCCAGCCCCATTCGTGGAACGCGGTGATCTGTTTCTCGCCCAGGCCTTCGATGTCGAAGGCGTCGCGGGAGACGAAGTGGCGGAGCCGCTCCACCACCTGGGCGCCGCAGCTGAGGCCGCCGGTGCAGCGGCGCACGGCGTCGCCTTCGCCGCGCGTGGCGTGGCTGCCGCAGACCGGGCAGGCTTCGGGGAACCTGTAGGGCTCGGCATCCTTCGGCCGGCGATTCAGGTCGACCCGCAGCACCTGCGGGATCACGTCGCCGGCGCGGCGGATCACCACGGTGTCGCCGATGCGGATGTCCTTCCGCGCGATCTCGTCCTCGTTGTGCAGGGTGGCGTTCGACACCATCACGCCGCCGACGCCGACCGGCTTGAGCCGCGCGACCGGCGTGAGCGCGCCGGTGCGGCCGACCTGGATCTCGATATCCTCCAGCGTGGTCTCCGCCTCCTCGGCCGGGAACTTATGCGCGGTGGCCCAGCGCGGCTGGCGGCTGACGAAGCCGAGCCGCTCCTGGAAATCGAGCCGGTTGACCTTGTAGACCACGCCGTCGATCTCGAACGGCAGGTCGGCGCGCTCCGCCGCCAGGTTGCGGTAATAGGCGAGCAGCTCGTCGAGGCTCTTGCAGAGCCGCCAACGCGGGCTGGTGACGAAGCCCCAATCCTTGAACGCGCCGAGCATGCCGGACTGGGTCTTTTCCGGCAGCGCGCTCGCTTCGCCCCAGGTATAGGCGAAGAAGCGCAGCGGCCGGGTCGCGGTGATGCGCGGATCGAGCTGGCGCACCGCGCCGGCGGCGAAGTTGCGCGGATTGGCGAAGAGCGGCTCGCCACGTTGCTCGCGCTCGGCGTTCATGCGCAGGAAGTCGGCCCGGCGCATATAGACCTCGCCGCGCACCTCGATCCGCACCGGATGCCCCTTGCCCTTCAGCTTGAGCGGGATCTCGCGGATGGTCCTCAGGTTGGCGGTGATGTCCTCGCCGACCTGGCCGTCGCCGCGCGTGGCGCCGCGGACGAAAACGCCGTCCTCGTAGAGCAGCGAGGCGGAGAGGCCGTCGATCTTCGGCTCCGCCACCATGTCGACCTCGGTCTCGGCACTGAGACCCAGGAAGCGGCGGATGCGGCCGAGAAACTCCGCCACGTCCTCGTCGGCGAAGGCATTGTCGAGCGAGAGCATCGGCCGGCCGTGGGTGACCTTGCCGAAGGCCTCGGCCGGCGCCGAGCCGATCCGCTGGCTCGGGCTGTCCGGCGTGACCAGGGCCGGATATTCCTGTTCCAGCGCGACCAGGCGCTTCCTCAGCTCGTCATACGCCGCATCCGAGACGGTCGGCCGGTCCTCGGCGTAGTAGCGCCGGTCGTGCTCGAGGATCTCGGCGGCGAGCTTCTCGTGCTCCGCCCTCGCCTTCTTCGGAATCGTCACACACGCTCTCCGGCGAGCAGGCTTTCGGCGGCGGCGCGCGCCTGATCGGTGATGCTGGCGCCGGCCAGCATGCGGGCGATCTCCTCGCGCCGCGCCGCGCGGTCGAGCGACGTCACCTCGACTTTGGGCAGCGCCTTGCCGCGGGCCGACTTGGCGACGGTGAGATGCATGGCGCCGCGCGCAGCGACCTGCGGCGAATGGGTCACGACCAGCACCTGGAACTTCTCCGAAAGACGCGCGAGACGCTCGCCCACCGCGGCGGCGGTGGCACCGCCGATGCCGCGGTCGATCTCGTCGAAGACCAGGACCGGGGCACCGCCGCGCCGGGCCAGCGCGAGGTTGAGCGCCAGCATGAAGCGCGCAAGCTCGCCGCCGGAGGCAATCTTGGCGAGCGGGCCGGCCGGACTGCCCGGATTGGTCGCCACCTCGAAGCGGATGCGGTCGATGCCGCCCGGCCCCCAATCGGGCTCGGCCAGGCGTTCGATCGTGGTCGCGAAGACCGCGGTGCCGAGCCGGAGCGGCTTCAGCTCCGCCATCACCGCCTTGTCCAGCTTGGCCGCCGCCTTGACGCGGAGCCTGGAAAGGCCGTCGGCGATTTCGACATAGCGCGCCGTTGCCGCGGCCTCGGCAGCCTCCGCCGCCTTCAGTGCCCCCTCGCCGCTCTCGATCAGGTCGAGCTGGCGGCGCAGCGCGTCGCGCTTCTGCGCCAGGTCGTCGACCGCGCAGCCGTGCTTGCGCGCGGCGGCGCGAAGCGCGAACAGCCGCTCCTCGACGCGCTCCAGCTCGCGGTCGTCGAAATCGAGCGCGCGGCCGGCCGCGGCCAGCGCGCTCTCCACCTCGGCGATCGCATCGCCGGCGGTGCTCAGCGCAGCGAGCGCGGCATCGAGATGGCCGGCGGCCCTGGGCGCCACGCGCCCGACGCTGCGCGCGGCGAGCCTGAGGCGCTGCGCGACCGAGTGACCGCTGCCCTCGACCTGCTCCAGCGCCTCGCGCACCGCCTCGGCGGTCTTCTCCGCGCCCTGCAGGAACAGGCGGCGCTCCGCGAGCCCCGCTTCCTCGCCGCTCTCCGGCGCGAGCTTGTCGAGCTCCGCCAGGGCGTGGCGGATGTAGTCCTCCTCCCGGCCGGCCTCGGCAACCGCGCGGCGTGCCGCCTCGGCCTGGTCGCGCGCGACCCGCGCCGCCGCATGCGCCGCCGCGACCTCCGCCACCGTCCCGGTCGCGCCGGCGAAGATGTCGAGCAGCGGCCCATGCGTCGCCGGGTCGAGCAGGCCGACCTCGCTGTGCTGGCCGTGGATCTCGACCAGGGTCTCGCCGACCCGGCGCAGCAGGCCGATCGAGACCGGCTCGTCGTTGACGAAGGCACGGGTGCGGCCGTCGGCAGCGACCGAGCGGCGCAGCACCAGCTCGTCGCCCTCGACATTGATGCCCTGTTCGTCGAGCAAGGCCCGGGCCGGATGGTCGGGGATCAGATCGAAGCGGGCGGCGACCGAGCCGCGCTCGGCGCCGGCGCGCACCAAGCCATCGACGGCGCGACCGCCCAGTGCCAGGCCCAGGCTGTCGAGCAGGATCGACTTGCCGGCGCCGGTCTCGCCGGTCAGCACCGAAAGGCCGGCGCCGAAGCTAAGGTCCAGCGCCTCGATCAGGATGATGTCGCGGATCGCGAGCTCGCGCAGCACCGCATCCGCCCGGCATCAAAAGATGCGCGACATGTTGCGCGAGAACCAGCCGGCGCTCTCCTCCGGCGGACGCAGATCCTTACCGGTCAGCAGAAAGTAGGAATCGGCGTACCACTCGCTGCCGGGATAGTTGTGGCCGAGCACGGCGGCGACGTTCTTCGCCTCCTCATGCACACCGAGCGCCGTATAGCATTCGACCAGCCGGTGCAGCGCCTCGGCCACATGGGTGGTGGTCTGGTAGTTGTCGACCACGTTGCGGTAGCGGTTGATCGCCGCCACGTAGTGCCGCTGGTTCTGGTAATAGCGGCCGACATTCATTTCCTTGCCGGCCAGATGGTCGCGCGCCAAGTCGAGCTTGAGCCGCGCGTCGCGCGCGTACTCCGTGCCGGGGAAGCGGCGCACCACCTCGTCGAGCGACTTCAGGGCGAGCTCGGTGTTCTTCTGGTCGCGCGCCACGTCGACGATCTGCTCGTAATAGCTGATGGCGACGAGGTAATAGGCATAGGCCGCGTCCTTGTTGCCGGGATGCAGCTGCTTGAACCGCTCGGCCGCCAGGATGGCGTCGTCGTACTTGGTCGCCTGATAATAGGAATAGGCCGACATCAGCTTGGCCTTGGTGGCCCAGACCGAATAGGGATGCTGGCGGTCGACCTCGTCGAATTCCTTGGCGGCCTGGATGTACTCCCCGGCCGAAAGCGTCGACATCGCCCGGTTGTACAGATCCTCCACCGGACGCTCGACATACTTCTCGTCCTTGTCGCCGGCGCAAGCGGCGAGCAGGAACAGCACGGCCGCCAGGGCCGCCACGGATGTTCGGGTCATGTTCACGCGCATGGCCAGCTTTCTGTCATGCGGCGGCCAGGGAATCAAGCGCGCCCGCCCGTTGCCGGGCGGGCGGCCTGAGGCTCAGTTGGCCTGGCGGCGCAGGAAGGCCGGGATGTCCAGCAGGTCAGGCTCGGCCTGGCCCGCGGGCCGTTCGGCCGGCTCGATCGGCAGCTGCTGCGCCTTCGGCGCCGGACGAGGTGCCGGCGTCGCGGCGGGGCGGGAAAGCGTCGGCGGGACCGGCTCGGCCGGCCGCTCCGCCGGCTCGGCGCCGATGGTGAAGCGGGCAAAGGGCCGCGTCACCCGGGCGAACAGATTCGGCTTGCGCGGCGCCAGGGCCGCCTCGCCTTCGCCGGCCGGCCGGGACGCCCGCGCGGCGCGCACGCCCGGATCCATTGCCTTCTGCGGCACGAAGGGACCGGGCGCGTCGGGCGCGCGCAGCGGCGGCGCCGCCGGCTCGACCGCCGCCTGCGGCGCGGTGGCCGGCACCGACAGGC
>QOZS01000102.1 GCA_003576705.1 Desertibaculum subflavum | reverse complement strand
GGCCGCCGCGCCGCCCGCCGCCGAGCCGGGCCCGCCGGCGCCGGCCACCGCGCCGCAGCCGGACAAGGCAGCCGCGGCGCCCGCCATGTCGTTCCGCGGCCTGCCGCTGGTCACCGATCCGAGCTTCCGCGAGCCGCCGGGCAAGCCGGTCTATCCGCGCCGCGCCGTCGATCTCGACCAGAAGGGCACCGTGGTCGTCCGCGCGCTGGTGGATGCGGCCGGCAACCCGGCCACGGTCGAGATCTGGAACTCGTCCGGCTTCCCGTTGCTCGACCGCGCCGCGGAACAGGCGGTGCGGAAGTGGCGTTTCCGGCCCGCCACCTTGAACACCCGCCCGACCGAGGCCTGGGTTCAGGTCGCCGTGCATTTCAACCTGCGCTGACCCTCCATCAACCCTGCAAGAAGCGGAGAACTCCCGATGCAGCAATCCGAACCGGGCACCAACCTGCGCAGCCGCTATGCGGCGCTGGCGGAGTCCAATCCCAGGATCCGCGCCTTCGACGCCGCCGCGATGCTCGAGGTTTCCGAGGGCGAGCTTGTCGCCGCCGGCTGCATCGGTCGCGCCACGCGGCTGAAGCCCGATTGGAAAGGGCTGTTCGAGCGCTTCGGCGGCCTCGGCCGGGTCATGGCGCTGACCCGCAATCAGCATGCGGTGCACGAGAAGGTCGGCCGCTATGAAGAGGTCGACGTGCGCGCGCATGGCGGCCTCGTGCTCGGCCCCGATATCGATCTGCGCCTGTTCCTGAACCGCTGGCGTTCCGGCTTCGCCGTCGAGACCGGCACGCATACCAGCCTGCAGTTCTTCGACGGCCAAGGCCGGGCAGTGCACAAGATCTACGCCCGCGAGGAGACCGACCGCGCGGCCTGGGCCGGTCTGGTCGCCGACTTCACCTCGGACGAGCCGGAGGCGCCGGTGGTGGCGGCGGGCAGCGCGCCGGCGGCGGCGCCGGAGCGGCGCAAGCCGAAAGCGGGCGCCGAGGCGCTGCGCGAGGCCTGGGCCGGTCTGAAGGACACGCACGATTTCGTCGTCATGCTGTCCAAGCTCGGTCTGGAGCGCCTGGAGGCGTTCCGTCTCGTCGGCAGCGACATGGCCGAACCGGTGGCGACCGGCGCGCTGCGGCGCACCCTCGAGGCGGCGGCGGCGAGCGGACAGTCGATCATGGTGTTCGTGCCGAACAAGGCGACGATCCAGATCCATACCGGCCCGGTCGCCAACCTCAAGGCGGTGGGCGAGTGGTTCAACGTGATGGATCCCGGCTTCAACCTGCACCTGAAGGAGACCGCGATCGACCAGGCCTGGGTGGTCAGGAAGCCGACGACCGACGGGATCGTGACCTCGCTGGAGCTGTTCGACAGCGATGGCGTGGTGATCGCCTATCTGTTCGGCGCCCGCAAGCCCGGCCAGGCGGAGGCGCAGGGCTGGCGCGACATCATCGACGGCGTGGCCGCCGGGATGCGGATCACCGCATGATGCCGCTTGTCGCGGCGGCGATCGGCCTGCTGGCCTTCGCCGCACCGGCCGCGGCCCAGGTCAGCGTCACCGATGTCGAGGGCAAGGCCGTTACGGTGCGCGATGCCTCGCGCGTCGTGTCGGTCGGCGGCGCGCTGACCGAGATCGTCTATGCGCTGGGCGCCGAGTCGAGGCTGGTCGGCGTCGACACCACCAGCCTTTATCCCGCCGCGGCGCGGGCTTTGCCGCAGATCGGCTATCAGCGCACCCTTGCCACCGAGGGCATCCTGTCGCTCGCGCCGACGCTCGTGCTCGTGACCGAGGATGCCGGGCCGCCGACGGTGCTGGCCCAGCTCGGCGCCGCCGGCGTGACCTTGCTCCGCCTGCCCGGCAAGGCATCGGCCGATCTGGTGCCCGCACGCATCCGCGGCGTCGGCCTGGCGCTCGGCAAACCGGCCGAGGCCGAAGCGCTGGCGCACCGGGTCGAGCGGCAGCTGGCGGCGCTGGCGGCCGTGCTGACCAAGAAGCCGGAACGCCCCAACGTGCTGTTCCTGTTCGCCACCTCGTCGGGCGCTCTCACCGTGGCCGGGCGCGACACGGCGGCGGATGCGATGATCCGCCTGGCCGGAGGGCGCAACGCGGTGGTCGAGTATGCCGGCTACAAGCCGATGGCGACCGAAGCGGCGATCGCGGCGGCGCCCGACGTGGTGCTGGCGACGACCGAGGGCGTGAATCAGATCGGCGGACGGGATGCTGTCCTGGCCTTGCCGGGCTTCGCCACCTCGCCGGCAGCCAGGTCGCGCCGGCTGATCGATATCGACACGCTGGCCCTGCTCGGCTTCGGCCCGCGCGTGGCCGAAGTCGCCTGGACGATCGCGCGCGGCCTGTATCCGGACCTGCCGCCGGCGCCGAACTAAGCCATGGACGCGACGCTGATTGCCACGCCGGTGCGCGGCCGATTGCGGCCCGGCGGCGTGCTGGCGGTGTTCGGGGCGCTGCTGGCCCTGGCGATGATCGCCGCCCTGACCATCGGCGCCGTGCGCATTCCGGTGCCGGTGCTGCTCGACACGCTGTGGTCGCTGGTCGACCCGACGGCGGGCGCCGATGTCGATGCCGGCCAGCGGGCGATCCTGCTGCAGGTCCGCCTGCCGCGGCTCTGCCTCGGCATCGCCGTCGGAATCGGGCTGGCGATGGGCGGGATGCTGATGCAGGCGCTGTTCCGCAATCCGCTGGCCGAGCCGACCTTGATCGGTGTGTCCAGCGGCGCCGCGCTGGCCGCTGTGGCCACCATCGTGTTCGGCGGCGCGCTGCTGGGCGGCAAGCTGCCGCCGGGCTTCGGCCCCTATCTGCTGCCGTTCGCGGCCTTTCTGGGCGGCCTCGCCGCCACCATCATCGTGTTCCGCGCCGCGCACCAGGTCGGCGGCATCGAGGTCGCGACCCTGCTGCTGATCGGCATTGCCGTGAACGCGCTCTGCGCCACCGGCATTGGCCTGCTGGTCTTCGTCAGCGACGATCAGCAGCTGCGCATGCTGACCTTCTGGAATCTCGGCAGCCTCGGCGCCGCCACCTGGCCGCTGGTCGCCGTGGTGACGCCCGCGGTGCTGCTGGTCGGTTGGCTAGCGCTGCGGCTCGCGCCGGCGCTCGACCTGATCCAGCTCGGCGAAGTCGAGGCGACGCATCTCGGCATCCGCGTCGACCGGCTGAAGCGCACCGCCGTGGTGGCGACGGCGCTGCTGGTCGGCCTGGTGACCGGCGCCGCCGGCATCGTCGGTTTCGTCGGCCTGGTCGTGCCGCATCTGGTGCGCCTCTTGATCGGACCCAGCCATCGCTGGGTGGCGCCGGGGGCGCTGCTGCTCGGTGCCGCGCTGGTGCTCGGCGCCGATGTGCTGGCCCGCGTGGTGGTGGCGCCGGCCGAGCTGCCACTCGGCCTGGTCACCAGCGCGATCGGCGCGCCGTTCTTCCTCGGCCTGCTGCTGATGCGCGCGAAGCGGGGCGGGAGCCCATGAGCCTGCGCCTCGTCGAAGCCTCCTGGCGTGCCGCCGGTCGGGCGATCGTCGACCGGATTTCGCTCGCCATCGAGCCCGGCCGCGTGCTGGCGCTGATCGGGCCGAACGGTTCCGGCAAGTCGACCGCCGTCGCCATGCTGGCCGGCGACCGGGCGCCGGCTTCCGGCGCCGCGCTGCTGGACGACGTGCCCGTCGCCCGTTGGGGCTGGCAGGCACTCGCCCGGCGCCGCACGGTGATGCGCCAGAGCGCCGGCATCGCCTTCGCCTTCACCGTGCGCGAGGTCGTCGCCATGGGGCGGACGCCGCACGAGGGGGCTGGCCGCGCCGCCAACGAGGCGGCGGTCGAGGCCGCGCTGCGCGCCGCCGACATCGTGCACATTGCCGACCGGACCTACACCACGCTGTCGGGCGGCGAGCGCCAGCGGGCGCAATTCGCCCGAGCCCTGGCGCAGATCGGCGCGGCGCCGCCGGATGGTGCCGCCCGCTACCTGTTGCTGGACGAGCCGACCGCCAGCCTCGATCTGCGCCATCAGCACGACCTGCTGCAGGGCGCCCGTCGCCTGGCCGCCGACGGGGTCGGCGTGCTCGCGGTGCTGCACGATCTCGCCCTGGCGGTCGCCTATGCGGATGACCTTGCGGTGCTGTCCGCCGGGCGCCTCGTCGCCTGCGGCCCGGCCACCGAAACCGCCGATCCGGCAATGCTGGGGCAGGTCTTCGACGTGCGCCTGCAGCATTATCGCGCCGAAGGCCCGACTGGCGGCTCTATCCTGGCAGTTGTGCCCTGATCGGGACTGCGATTCCAGGCAGTGCCGGGCGCCGAGGCTTGTTCACAGGCATGAAAATGGCGGAAATCCGCCATCGGGACGCTGGCAAAGAAAGTCGTTCATCACTCTGAAATGCTATTGACAATGAAATAAGTCATATAAATCAGTATATTGGCGTAAATGCTCAGTTTTTGGGCAGACAGGTGAGGGGCGCTGAATCCGGCCGTTCACGACCGCGTAACCGAAGGTTCCCCACAAAGTTCTCCACAGCTTTGGTGGATAGCTTTACACGGCCCGCCCGAACTGGCGGTTGACCCTTCCGGGGCGGCGGCACAAAACCAGCGTCATGAGCGAGTTGCGCATGCCCGAGCCGGCCGCATCGGCCGAACCGCCGGCATTGCAGGGCGCCGAGCTGATCCGCGCCGAGGCCGCCCGGCTGCCCAATGCGCCGGGCGTCTACCGCATGCTCGATGCGGAAGGCCAGCTGCTCTATGTCGGCAAGGCCAAGAGCCTGAAGAAGCGGGTCGCCTCCTACGCCAAGGTACTGGGCCTGCAGCCGCGCATCGCCCGCATGGTGCGCGAGACATCGGCGCTCGAGATCGCCGTGACGGCGAGCGAGGTCGAGGCGCTGCTGCTCGAGGCCAACCTGATCAAGCGGCTGAAGCCGCGCTACAACGTCAGCTTCCGCGACGACAAGTCGTTCCCCTATATCCTGATCGCGGGCGACCATGACTGGCCGCGCATCACCAAGTATCGCGGCCCGCGCGATCGCAAGGGCGAGTATTTCGGCCCCTTCGCCTCGGCCGGGGCGGTCAACCGCACCCTGGTGGCCCTGCAGCGGGCGTTCCCGCTGCGGTCCTGCTCCGACGGCGAGTTCGCCGTGCGCACCCGGCCCTGCCTGCAATACCAGATCAAGCGCTGCTCGGCGCCTTGCGTCGGCCGCGTCACGCACGAAGCCTATGGCGCGGTGGTCGACGAGGTGCGCGCTTTCCTGCATGGCGACAGCGAGCGCGTACATGGCGGGCTGACCGCCAAGATGCAGGCGGCGGCCGAGGCGCTGGATTACGAGACCGCCGCCGTCATGCGCGACCGCATCAAGGCGCTCGCCCATATTCGCGCCCGCCAGGACATCAACGTCGAGGGCATCCCCGAGGCCGATGTGATCGCGGCCTATGCGCAAGGCGGCCAGGTCTGCGTCCAGGTCTTCTTCTTCCGCGGCGGGCAGAATCTCGGCAACCGCGCCTATTTCCCGACCCAGGCGCGCGACGTGGCCTTGTCGGAGGTGCTCGGCGCCTTCATCGGCCAGTTCTACGAGGCCCGGCCGGCCCCGGCCGAGGTGCTGATCTCCGAGGAGATCGAAAGCGTTGACCTGGTCGGCGAGGCGCTGGCGGTCGGCGCCGGCCACAAGGTCCGCGTGCACGCGCCGCAGCGCGGGCCGCGCCGGGTGCTGGTCGACCATGCCCTCGCCAATGCCCGCGAGGCGCTGGAACGGCGCCTCGCCGAGAACGCCACCCAGCGCAAGGTGCTGGACGGCGTGGCGGAGGTCTTCGGCCTGGAGGCGCCGCCGGAGCGGATCGAGGTCTACGACAACAGCCACGTCCAGGGCTCAGCGCCGATCGGCGCCATGATCGTCGCCGGGCCGGAGGGCTTCGTGAAGGCCGCCTACCGCAAGTTCAACATCCGCGACACCTCGATCGCGCCCGGCGACGACTACGCCATGATGCGCGAGGTGCTGACCCGCCGTTTCGCCCGCCTGCTGAAGGAAGAGGAGGAGGGCGAGCCGGTCTGGCCCGATCTCGTGCTGATCGACGGCGGGCCCGGGCAGCTGAAAGTGGCGGAGGAGGTGATCGCCGAGCTCGCCATCGAAGGCGTCGCGCTCGCCTCGATCGCCAAGGGGCCGGACCGCAATGCCGGGCGGGAGCATTTCTACCTGCCGGGGCGCCAGCCGTTCATGCTGGAGCCGCGCCATCCGGTGCTTTATTTCATGCAGCGGCTGCGCGACGAGGCGCATCGCTTCGCCATCGGCACCCACCGGGCCCGGCGCGCCAAGTCGATCACCCGCTCGGTGCTGGACGAGATCGCCGGCATCGGCGCCAAGCGCAAACGGGCCCTGCTGCTGCATTTCGGCTCCGCTGCGGCGGTGTCGCGGGCCTCGATCGCGGACCTGAAACAGGTGGAAGGGATCGACGAAGGGGTGGCCAAGGCGATCCACGATCACTTCCGGGAGAAGTGAGGGAGCGGGGACGGCGTGCTATGATCCGGGGGCCGCGCGAGCGCAGGATTTCATCATGTTGATGTCATTGCCGAATATTCTGACGCTGTCGCGGATTCTGGCGATTCCGGCGCTGGTCGCGACCTTCTATTGGCCCGGCCATACCTCGAACTGGGTGGCGCTGGCCATCTTCGTCATCGCCGGCCTGACCGATTTCTTCGACGGCTGGCTGGCCCGCCGCTGGGGCATGCTGTCCAGCTTCGGCCGCTTCCTCGACCCGATCGCCGACAAGCTGCTGGTGGCCGCGGCGCTGATGATGCTGGTGGCGCAGGGCCGCATCGCCGGCCTCAGCCTGCTCGCCGCCATCGTCATCCTTTGCCGCGAGATCCTGGTCGCCGGCCTGCGCGAGTTCCTGGCCGAGCTCCGCGTCGCCATGCCGGTCAGCCGCCTCGCCAAATGGAAGACCACGGTGCAGATCGTGGCGCTCTGTTTCCTGCTGGTGTTCGACGCGGCGCCGCCGGCATGGCTGATTCCGGAAATCGGCCTGGTGCTGCTCTGGGCGGCCGCGCTGCTGACGCTGGTCACCGGCTACGACTATCTGCGCGCCGGCCTGCGCCACATGTCCGGCGCGCCGGAATCGGCCCGCAAGCCGCCGCCGCGCAAGCCGAACGGCGCCGCCGACCAGCCGGCCGGCAGCCGGTGACGGGATGCAGGTTCTCGGCATCGCCGGGTGGAGCGGCAGCGGCAAGACCACGCTGGTCGAGCGACTGATTCCCGCCCTGATCGCCCGCGGGCTCAGCGTCTCCACGGTAAAGCACGCGCATCACGCCTTCGATGTCGACCGGCCGGGCAAGGACAGCTGGCGCCACCGCGCCGCCGGCGCGCATGAGGTCGTGGTCGCCTCCGCCGCCCGGCTCGCCCTGATGCAGGAGCTGCGCGGCGCGACCGAGCCGGAACTGCCGGAGATCGTCGCCCGCCTGAAGCCGGTCGATCTCGTGCTGGTGGAAGGCTTCAAGCGCCAGCCGATCGCCAAGCTCGAAGTGCACCGCGCCGTCGTCGGCAAGCCGCTGCTGCATCCCGAGGATCCCTGGATCGTCGCGGTGGCGAGCGACGCGCCGCTGCCCGGCTGCACCTTGCCGCAGCTGCCGCTCGACCGGCCGGAGGCGATCGCCGATTTCATCGTCGCGCGGCTGTTCGCCGCGCCGGCGCCGCGCGCGGCAGAGCAGGCGCCCGGGGATTGCTTCGCCCATGCCGACGGCGATCTCTCGGTGGCCGAGGCGGCCGCGTTGATCGCATCGCGGGTCGAGCCGGTCTGCGCGCCCGAGCCGGCGCCGCGCCCGCTCGCGGCCGCCCTGGGCGGGGTATTGGCGGCGGACCTGATCGCGCAGCGCACCGTGCCGGCGCAGGACAATTCGGCGGTCGACGGCTACGCGCTCCGCCATGCCGAACTCGCAACCGGCGCGCCGACGCGGCTTGCCGTCGGCGGCCGCGCCGCCGCCGGCCGTCCGCTCGAAGGCAGCGCCGGACCGGGCAGCGCCGTCCGCATCTTCACTGGCGCCGCACTGCCCCCGGGCTGCGACACCGTGGTGATGCAGGAGGACGTCCACCGCGACGGCGACAGCGTCATCGTCCCCGCCGGCATCGTCCGCGACGCGCACCGGCGCCCGGCCGGCGAGGATTGCCGTGCCGGCACCGTCGCGCTCGCGGCCGGCGCCCGGCTCGGCCCGCGGCAGGTGGCGCTCGCCGCCGCCAGCGGCGCGAC
>QOZS01000101.1 GCA_003576705.1 Desertibaculum subflavum | reverse complement strand
AGCCCTTGCCCGCCTCGCCGGCGCGCGCCGCCTCGATCGTGGCGTTCAGCGCCAAGAGGTTGGTCTGGCTGGCGATGTTGGTGATCAGGTTGACCACCTCGCCGATCTTGCTCGCGGCCTCGGCGAGGCCGTCCACCGTCTTGCCGGTCGACTGCGCCTGCGCCACCGCCTCCGCCGCCGTGCGGGTCGATTCCGATACCTGCCGGCTGATCTCGCTGATCGAGGCCGACAGCTCCTCGGACGCGGAGGCAACCGTCTGCACGTTGGCCGAAGCCTGCTCCGACGCCGCGGCCACCGCCGTGCTCTGCCGGCTGGTCTCCTCCGCCGTGGCGGAGAGCGCGGTCGAAGAGCTCTGCATCTCGGTGGCGGAGGACGAGACGGTGTTAACCACGGCCATAACCGTCGCCTCGAAACCGTCGGCAAGCGCATTCATTTCCGATTTCCGCTTCGCCTCGGCCTCCATACGCATGCGCTCCTCCGCGGCACGCTTCTCGTCTTCCGCCTTGCGCTTAGCCTCCGCCGCTTCGCGCTCGCGGCGCTCTTCCGCCTGCCGTGCCTCTTCCTCGGCGGCCCGCTCGCGCGCCTCCCGTTCGCGCTCGGCAGCTTCCTCGCGCAGGCGGTTCTGCTCGGCCTCGTATTGCAGGCGCTCGTTCTCGATCATGCCCTGCTTGAACACCTCGACCGCCGCCGCCATGGCGCCGATCTCGTCGGCGCGGCCGAGCGAAGGCACTTCGGTTGCCTTATCGCCGCCGGCGAGCTGTCCCATGGCCTGCACCATGCGGGTGATCGCGGCCGAGACGCGGAAGCTGGCGAGCCAGATCGCCACCGTGCCGAGCGCGAAGACGGCAACGGCCAGCGCGCCCCAGAGCACCAGCGCTTGGTTACTCTCGCCTTCGAGCTCATCGGCCAGATCGTGCGCCGATGCGGAGGCGGCGGCACCGAGCGCCAGCATCGTGTCGACCGACCGCGTCGCCTTCTCGAACCACGCCGCGGCGGTCAGCGGGTAGGGCTTGCCCTCGGCGCTCGCGCTCAGAATGGCGGTCCGATCGGTCTCGATCTGCTCCAGGAAGGAAGCGCGTACCGCTTCGGCCATCTGGCGGATCTTGGGGTCGTTCAGGTGCCAGCGCGTTGCCGCGTCGATCTGCACCCAGGCCCGCATGGCGCTGCCATGCGCCTGCCCGATCTGATCAAGGGCAGCCGGCGCGATCGGCTTGCCGGAGGCGATGGCGCCGGCAATCTGCGCACGTTCGCGCCCCGCGAACTCCGCCATGATCCAGGTGAAGTGTTTGAGGTCGCCATAGGCGGCGAGCCGCGCTTCGGTCGTGGTGGATTTGAGATCGGCCGCCATGCGCACATCGCGCGAGGCTTCGATCATCTTGGTGATCGCCGGCACCCAGGCGGCGACGACCGCCGCGTCGCGCTGCTCGCGCGGCTTGCCGATCGCATCGTCTACCTTGCGCCGCATCTCGACGACGGCACGATGTTGCTGCTCGGCCGCGGCGATCAACGAATCGCGGTCCGCAAACTGCATGTCCGGCCGCTTCAGATGGTCGAGCGCCTCGACGAGCGCGGCGTCGCCGGCTTGGCGCGCCGTCTCGACCGCCTTGCGCGCGGCGGCTTCGATTGCCGAAGCGCCGTTGAGTGCGGCATTGGCGGCACCGCGCTCGCGCGCCCATTGCGCCGCCGCTTCGATCAGGCGATCGGCAATCAGGTTGCGTTCGCTGGTTTCGACGGCATGGGCGCTCTGCTGCCAGGCGCGCACAGCTTCCAGCATCGCCAGGGCTGACAAAGGCAAGACCAGCAGCAGGACGATGCCAATCAGCGAATTGCGGATTGATAGCAACTGACCGAACATATGTTTCACTCCCCCATAGTACTGCCGGTTGCATAGGCATTTGCCTACACAGTGGGCACTTTCGCCGTTTTACAGGGAGCGGAATTAATAATTACTTGCGAAATCGCACAATGTCCGGATTTTGTATTCTCCAGTAGCGGCAATCAAAACATTCGCCCACCGTCGGGTACCGCCAGATCCGGCCGAAGCAGCACGACTTCGCCGGCTTCGTCGGGCAGACCCAGGCACAGGACTTCCGACATGAACCGGCCGATCTGCCGCGGCGGGAAATTCACCACGGCGACGACTTGCCGGCCGACCAGCTGTTCCGGCGTGTAGTGGCGGGTGATCTGGGCCGAGCTCTTCTTGACGCCGATCGCCGGACCGAAATCGACCTTCAGCTTGATGGCGGGCTTGCGCGCCTCCGGGAACGGCTCGGCTTCGACGACGGTGCCGATACGGATATCGACCTTGAGGAAGTCGTCGAAGCTGATCGTCGCAGGCGGCGCGGCGTCGGATGCGGACACGGGCAGGACTCCGGAAACGAAACGGGCGGGCTCCATGAGCCCGCCCGTCTTTAGCGAAATCCGCCGCGATCGTCAGGTGATCGCAATGGGGCAGCCGTTGCTTCCGGTCGCGCCTTTGATCGGCGAGGGCGAGAAGCAGTAGACGAACTGGTAGACATTGTCCTTCAGCAGATCGTCGAAGATCAGGTTCTCGTGGTTGACTATGCCGTTCTTGGTGATCAGCTCGCCATGCACCGGGAAGGCCAGATCCTTGTCCGGGTTCGGGATCACCTCGGTCGGCCAGGTGTCGGCGCCGGTGAGGCAGAGGCCCTTCTTGGCGATCCACTGCGCCGCTTCCATGCCGATGCCGGGGCAGCCGGCATTGTACTTGTCGTTGTTCTTCATCCAGAGCTGACCCCAGCCCGTGTGGAACAGGATGGCGTCACCCTCCTTGACGTCACGCTCGGCAATGCCGACGCGGGACAGCGCGGCGATGATGTTGGCGACGGTGATCTCCTCGCCGGCATCCCACATGCGGCCCTTGAGCGGCACCACATCGACCAGATGGGCGCGGGTGAAGATCGGCTTCAATTTCTCGGTGCCGAGCTTCTTCAGCCCATAGGCGTCGTTGATCTCCTGGGCGGTGAAGCCGTTGTAATAGCGCATCTGGTTCTTGTCGCCGTCGGGCCCGACCTGGATGCCGATATGGCCGAGCCCGTCGAACTGGGTGCCGACCTGGCCGATCTCGGTCGCCAGATACTCGTCGTTGTAGATCAGCTTGTTCTTGCCGAACGGTCCGCCGGTGGGACCGCCGGGAATGCGAAGCGCGAAGGCGCGGGCGCCGAACAGCGGCATGCCCTGCTCGTAGACCCGCCCGATCTTGTAGATCTTGCCCGTCCGGATCAGCTTGGCCGCGTCGAGCACCTTCTGCGGCGTGATCCAATTGGTCGAGCCCGCCTCGTCGGCGGCGCCCCAGCGCGATGGCCACCATTGCGCCTGGGTCTGTGCCTGGGCCGTGGAAATCGGCGCCATGCCGAACTTGCCGGCGACACCGGCCGCCACCGCGCCGGCGGCGCCGATCGCGGCCGCGGTCTTGAAGAAGTCACGCCGCTCCGGCGAGGCGACTTCTTCCGGTTCATGATTCTGCGCGTGATCCGCCTGGTCGGTCATTTGATCCACCCTCCCCTTCTTCTTCTGCGCGGCCAGTAGGCAGGGCGCAGATCTTCGACGGGCCGATGGTTCGCTGCCCAATTGCACAAGTCAAGCGCGACCATCTTTGTCACAACGCAACAACATACTGGTTAATTGTTCAGGCAATCACTTGTCGGTTCTTGCGCCTCGTCTGGCCGCCTCCTTAAATTGCGGCGACGGGGAGGAAATCGCATGAGCCTGTTCGACCGTGACCGCTCGGCGGCACGCATGCCGGTATCGCTGGTCACCGGCTTCCTCGGCAGCGGCAAGACGACGCTGATCAACCGCCTGTTGCGGCATCCCGGCATGGCCGCCACCCTGGTCGTGGTCAACGAGTTCGGCGATGTCGGCCTGGACCACCTGCTGTACGAGCGGGTCGACGGCGAGACCGTGCTGATGCAGTCGGGCTGTGTCTGCTGCACCGTGCGCAGCGACCTCGAGACGACCTTGCGCGACATCGCTGCCAAGCGCGCGAAGGGCGCGCTGCCGCCGTTCGAGCGCGTGCTGATCGAGACGACCGGGCTTGCCGATCCGGCGCCGATCGTGCAGCTCCTGCTGAACCATCCACTGACGGCGCACGACTTCCGGCTCGACGCGGTGATCACCACGGTCGACGCAGTGCATGGCGCACGCCAGCTCGATGAGCATCGCGAGCCGGTGAAGCAGGCAGCCATCGCGGACCGGCTGTTGATTACCAAGGCGGATCTCGCGACCGCCGACCAGATGCAGGCCTTGCGGCTGCGTCTCGGATTCCTCAATCCCGGCGCCGGCATGCACGAAGTCCGGCACGGCGCGATCGAGCCCGAGCGTCTGTTCGGCGCCGCGTTGTTCGATCCGGCGCGCAAGACCGCCGATGTGCGGCGCTGGCTCAATGCCGAGGCCTACGACGCACCAGTCCATGCGCACGACCTCAATCGCCACGGCACCGATATCGAGAGCTTCTGCCTTGCCTTTGACGAACCGCTCGACTGGCAGGCCGTGCACGACTGGCTCGCCGCGATCCGACGCGAGCGCGGCGAGGATCTGCTCAGGGTTAAGGGCATCCTCAACCTCGCCGGCGAGTCGGCACCGGTGGCGATCCACGGCGTGCACCACGTCTTCCATCCGCCGGTCCAGCTCGAGGCCTGGCCGGAGGGCGACGACCGCCGCTCGCGCATCGTCTTCATCATGCGCGGCCTCGACCGTGCCGCGATCGCAGAGAGCTTCGCGAGCTTCTGCATCCGCGCAGCCGCCTAAGAAACGAGCAACGGCGTCAGCACACGCGAGGAATCCGTTGTCTTCGCCGCGGCAATGCGATTTCCTCCGCCCATGCGGGGGCTCAGTCCGGATCAGCTCAATGCCTTTCTCGAGGTGACGCGCCTCGCGAGCTTCTCGCGCGCGGCCGAGCGGCTGCATCTCAGCCCCTCCGCCATCAGCCTGCAGATCCGCGGACTGGAGACGCGCCTCGGCGTGCAGCTGATCGAGCGGCTGGGCAAGAAGGCGCATCCGACGCCGGCCGGGCGCGAGCTGATGCAGCATGCCGAGGCGATCCTGCGCCAGTCGGAGCTCGCGGCGGAGGCGATGCGGAGCTTCGCCGGCACCGGCATGGGCACGGTCAGGTTCGGCTGCGGTACCGCCGCGCTCGCCTATCTGCTGCCGCCGCTGCTGCGCCGGCTCCGGCGCGAGCATCCCAAGCTCGGGCTTGCCATCAGCACCACCACCACCGACGCCATGGTGGCCCAGCTGCACGCCAACGAGATCGACCTCGCCGTCCTGTCGCTGCCGATCGACGAAGGCGGGCTTGCCATCACCTTCCTGCGCGAGGATCCGCTGGTCGCTGTCTTTGCCGCCGGCACCCGCAACCTGCCGAAGGAAGTGACCCCGACCGATTTCGCCCGCCACGTCCTGGTCACCGACAATGCCGGCGCGCGGCTGAACAGCACGGCGGTCGGATGGGTACGGGCCGGCGGCGTCGAGCCCAGCCCGCGCATGGAGCTCGCCAGCATCGAGGCGATCAAGAACGTGGTGGCGACCGGCATCGGCGCGGCGCTGCTGCCGGTCGAGGCGGTGGCCGGCAAGCTCACGGTCGGCAGCCTGGCGGTGCGCCCGCTGAAGCCGCCCCTCACCCGCCGGCTGGCACTCGCCCAGCGCAAGGACAAGCCGGACAACCCGGCGCTGGTCGCGGTGCGCAACGCGCTGCTGGGCCTGCGCGTCAGCCCGAAAGAAAGTCGAAGTCGCAGCCCTGATCGGCCTGCGTGACCCGCTCCGCGTAGAGCCGGGCATAGCCGCGCGCCGGCAGGGCGGGCGGCTTCCAGGCGGCGCGGCGGCGGGCCAGCTCCGCCTCGTCGACCAGCAGGTCGAGCCGGCGGGATGCGCGGTCCATGCGGATCTGGTCGCCGTCGCGCACCAGGGCGAGCGGGCCACCTTTGGCCGCTTCCGGCGCCGCATGCAGCACCACGGTGCCGAACGCCGTGCCGCTCATGCGGGCGTCCGAGATCCGCACCATGTCCTTGACGCCGGCCTGGGCCAGCTTCTTCGGGATCGGCAACGCGCCGGCTTCCGGCATGCCGGGCGCGCCGACCGGGCCGGCATTGCGCAACACCAGCACATGGCCCGGCGTCACCGGCAGCGCCGGATCGTCGATCCGCGCCGAAAGATCGTCGAGGTTGTCGAACACCAGCGCCGGCCCCTGATGCGTGCAGAGCGCGGGCGTCGCCGCGGCCAGCTTGATGATGGCGCCGTCCGGCGCAAGGTTGCCGCGCAGCACCGCGATCGCCTCGCCGGCGACGACCGGATCGTCGAGCCGGCGGATGATGCGGTCGTCGGTATAGGGCGCCCAGCGCTCGATCACCTGGCCCAGCGTCTCCCCCGTCACCGTCTTCGCCGCGAGGTCGAGATGGTCGCGCAGGCGGCGCAGCAGCGCAGGAATGCCGCCGGCGGCGTGCAGGTCCTCGATGAAGTTGCCGCCGGCCGGCTTCAGGTCGGCGATCACCGGGACTTCGCGGCCGATGCGATCGAGCTCGTCGAGATCGAACTTCAGCCCGGCGCGGCCGGCGATGGCGGCGAGATGCACAATGCCGTTGGTCGAGCCGGAGATCGCCTGCAGCACCACCATGGCATTGCGCAAGGCCGACTTGGTCAGAAGTTCGCCCGGCCGCGGCGCACCGGTGGTCGCCATCTTCACGGCATGGCCGCCGGTCGCCTCGGCGAGCCGCATGCGCTCCGACGACACCGCCGGCGCCGTCGCCGCGCCGGCGAGCGTGAAGCCCATGGTCTCCGCCATCGAGGCCATGGTGCTGGCAGTGCCCATCACCATGCAGGTGCCCTGGGTCGGCATCAGCCGGTCATGCGCGCGGTCGAGATCGGCCGCGCCGATCTCGCCGGCACGGAATCCCGCCCAGAGGCGCCGGCAATCGGTGCAGGCGCCGAGCCGCGTGCCTTCGTGCCGGCCGGCCAGCATGGCGCCGACCGGGATGACGATGGCCGGCACGTCGGCGCTGACCGCGCCCATCAGCTCGGCCGGGATGGTCTTGTCGCAGCCGCCGATCAGCACGGCGGCATCCAGGGGGAGCGCCTTCAGCATCTCCTCCACGTCCATCGCCATCAGGTTGCGCAGCAGCATCGAGGTCGGGTAGCTGAACGCCTCGTGCAGCGACACGGTCGGGAAGGCGAAGGGGATGCCGCCGGCCATGCGCACGCCGCGGCTGATCGCCTCGACCAGGCGCGGCGCGGTGCCGTGGCAGGGATTGAAGTCGGAGGAGGTATTGAGCACGCCGACGATCGGCCGGTCCAGCGCCTCGTCGGTGAAGCCGGCCGATTTCAGGAAGCCGCGGCGCAGGAACAGAGCGAATTCCTCGTCGCCATAGCGCGAGAGGCGCGAACGCAGGCCTCTCGGCGGCCGGTTCTGGCTCATGCCGCCTTGCCCGGGGCCGCCAGCGCCTCCATCTCGCCCAGATACTGGATCTTGCTCGGCCAGACATGCTCGACGCAGAGCTGGGCCAGCGCCTCGTTGTCGGTGCCGCGCAGCATCTCGATCATGCGCTCGTGGTCGCGCCGCGAGACCAGCAGCTTCTCGCGGTCGGCCAAGGTCTTGGCCCGGACGACCAGGGTCAGCCGCATGTAATGCTCCAGCCCCTCCACCAGATAGGGATTGCCGCAGGCGCCGAACATGGTGACGTGGAAGGCGTCGTTCATCTCGTGCACGCCGCGCAGATAGCCGCGGTCGACATGCGCCGAGTACTTGGCGTGGATGTCCTCCAGCTCCTCGACCAGCCCGGCCGGCGCCGGCAGCGGGATCTTGAGGGCGGCGTGGCGCTGCAAGAGCTCGCGCACCTCATAGATCTGCCGCACCTCGTCGGTGCCCATGGTGCGGACTGTGGCGCCCTTGTTGCGCTCGCGCACCACGACGCCGAGCTTCTCGAGCTGGACCAGCGCCTGGCGGATGAAGTGCCGGGTGACCGGAAAGCGGGCCAGCAGCGCGTCCTCGGTCAACCGCTCGCCGGGCGTCAGCCGGCCGAATATGATGTCCTCCTCCAGAATCTTGACGACCTCGGCCTCGCGCCCGCCGTAGCCGCTCACCTGCAGCATGTGAAGCATTCTCCCGCCAAGCCCTGTCGTTATCGATAGTCTATCGGGCGGGTCCGGCCGACACAAAGCCAGCTTTGCCCCCGACCGAAGCGTCCACCCGCGCCTTGCGCTAAGCCCGGCCCGTGTCCGATCTCCTCCTCGCCATCCTGCCCGTCTTCCTGCTCGCCGGCCTGGTCAAGGGCGTGATCGGGCTCGGCCTGCCGACCGTCGCCATGGGCCTGCTCGGCGCCCTGATGCCGCCGGCCGAGGCGGCGGCGCTGCTCATCGTCCCCTCCGCCGTCACCAACATCTGGCAGATGCTGGCCGGCGGCCGCCTGATCGCGCTCGGCCGGCGGCTGTGGCCGATGCTGGCCGGCATCTGCCTCGGCACCTGGGCGGGCAGCGGCCTGCTCGCCCGCGACCCGACCGGTCACGCGGCAACGGCGCTCGGCGCCGCCCTCATCGTCTACGCGCTCGCCGGCCTCGCGGCGCCACGCCTCCACCTCGGCCCACGCACCGAAGCCTGGGCCGGGCTGCCAATCGGTGCGCTCACGGGCCTGATCACCGCGGCGACCGGTGTCTTCGTCATCCCCGCCGTCCCCTTCCTGCAGGCGATCGGACTGGAGAAGGAGGAACTGGTCCAGGCGCTCGGCCTCTCCTTCACCATCTCGACCGCCGCGCTCGCGCTCGGCCTCGCCCGCGACGGGGTGTTCGGCTTCGACATCGCCGGCGCCTCGCTGATCGCCCTCGCGCCCGCGCTCGCCGGCATGTGGCTCGGCCAGTGGATCCGGCTCCGGGTCAGCGCGCAGACTTTCCGCCGCTGCTTCTTCCTCGGCCTCACCGCGCTCGGCGGATACCTGGTGCTGCGCGGGGTGCTGTAACGAAGCCCCTCCCCTGCCGAAGGCGGGGGAGGTCGGGAGGGGGTTTTCTTTGGTCCGAACCGGTTAGATATCGGACAGAGTAGACCGGATAGATGCCTGACAGTTTTTGTGGGTCGGCGAGAGGGATCTGCCGATGCCATGGAAAGAGACGAGTGAGATGGACGAGAAG
>QOZS01000100.1 GCA_003576705.1 Desertibaculum subflavum | reverse complement strand
ATCCGGGCGCCGGGCGGCGCGGCCCCCGCGCCGCAGCCGGCGCGACCGGCCGAGGCCGCCGAGCCGGAAGCCGCCGACGCCGCCACCACCGCCGAGGGCGACCTCTCCAACGAAGTGACCGATATGGGCGGCCGCTCCGCGCATGCGGTGCCGGAGGCGCGGGAGAATTTGTTGAAGGGGTGAGCGTCGAAGGCTGAAGCCGCGTGGCGCTGATTCCGGGTTCTCCTTGTGCCGCCCGCCGAGCAAGAAGGTTTCCCGCTCCGGTCGGTTCGGCTGCTGATCGATGATATCGAGAGTAAGCAGGTGCGCCTCTGAGGCCATTGGCAGGGACCGGAGGCTTTGCCGCGCATAGTAAGATGTGGGCAATTGTCCTAAACAGATGCTGATCGCGCTCAGCGATTCGCGGTCTAGGCCGCTTGGTGCTGTCTAGCCTGACGATTGGTCCAGGGCAGATAGCAACATATGACCGTCGCCTCATACGACCCGAGAAGCATTGCCAACCTCATGCTCGATGAGGCGGATCGCGTTGGCATTGCGATCACGAATCTCGCATTGCAGAAACTGCTCTATTTCGCCCACGGAATTTTTTTGAACGAAAACAAAAAGCCCTTGGTCAGCGGCTATTTCGAGGCATGGCAGTATGGGCCAGTCCACCCAACTGCCTATAAGGCATTTCAGGTTGCTGGACCTGACCCGATTCGATTTCGCGCGTGTTCCCAGAACGTACTTAGCGGCGAGTTAAGTCCCATTGCACCGCCCGACAATCGAGAGGTCCGCCGCCTAGTGCAACACGTTCTCAACTCCTATGGCAAGCTTTCGGCGGGCAGGCTTGTTGATATCTCCCATGCGAAGAATTCCCCTTGGGAGCACATAGTGCACAAAGGGCGAACATCTGTTGCCTTTGGGCTCAGAATACCAGATACTGTGATCTTGGAGCGCTTCAAACACCATAAGGTGTCGATCGGTGACGCCCCTGTCGCTGGAGAACCTCGTGAAGACACGCCCTTTTGCCTGATATTGACCTTGCGCGCATCGCACCGTTGCCGCGCGAGCTGCAGCGCCGGCAACTAGAGCAAATTCGATTTGGGAGGCCGCCGTTCTCGTATGGTCCCCTACGGGGATGCCTCCACGACATCTTCAATGTCCAGCCGGAAATGTTTGGCCCAGTATCGCCCACAGATTGGGCCGTTATAGAGAGACATATGCTCCGAAAGTGCAAATCGGATGAAGAATTGAAAGCAAATCTTGCTGTGGCGCGCGGGCTACATGGATTTGCGATGGACGCGAGGATGTTGGGCCGTGGCCAAGATTTCTTTCCTTTAGCCATGAGTACAGGACGAAAGGTCGTTTTTTGGCTGTCGATGGTGCTTTCCCTTGATGGCCAGCCAATCGTTCCGTTCATTGATCCGCGTCGAACTCGTGGCCTCAATCGAGAGGCGAGGCGGTTCGTATTTTCAATGATGAATGAGCGAGTCCGAGCTGCTGATCCTGATTTTGCCACTGTGCGCTTTGCGATCTTTCAGTTTGGATATTCGGAGGAAGGTCACCGTCAACCACGTCTGTACGGCGACGAGGGCGTCTCATTGTTTTCGTTCGACGAATTGGAAACAATGGTTAAAACGACTTACGAAATCTGGCGAGAAGTCTGTGAAGAACGGGAAGATGAGGTCCGACGAAAGGCTGTCGCGAGCGGCCCGCTTCTTTAAGGGCCAGCGGAAGTTCTTCGGAACCTGTATCTGTTTCTTTCCCTCGCCGCGTAGGGGTTGTTGATGCCTGCCGTTGGCGAATCCTCTGGTCGCTTTTAAGTCGCAAATTACTATTTTTGCAGGCGCTCGATTCATTCGGGTATGATCTGAGCCTTCTACTTTAATGCCGCCGGCGGGCTTCCAACGGAAACGCGATCTAGCCGAGTGGGCGAGGAGAAGGACCAGCAACTATGAGCGTGGCGCCTCTTAGAAAAACAACGTCGAAGACGTCGATAAATGCACCCTACCAATCTGCTGTCCGTGACCTGGCAGCAAATGAGTTTGTGTTCGCAGTCGTTGGTCCGGTCGGCTCAGGCACCAGTGAAATCGCCGAAGCTCTTGAGGGCCTCCTCAACGAGTCGGGATACGACGCCACAATTTTAAAGGCGCGCGATGTCATCGAGGCAGCCGCGAAGTCGATGGGCATTGCCATTCCCGGCGCTCCCAAACTGGCGCAGAGCGTCGCACTTCAGGATGCCGGCGACAAAGTTCGTGAAGGCAGTAAGGACAATGCTGCGGTTGCCGTCGGTCTTGTTGACTTAATTCGGAAGAAACGAGCAGAGAAGCAAAGCGCTACGATCACGCCCGGAGAAGCGATCGAGCCCGATGGTGCCCGCCGCGCTTACATTCTCGATTCTCTCCGGCATCCACATGAAGTCGCTCTGCTACGACTGGTGTACCAAGAAGCGTTCTGTCTCATCGGAGTGTTCTGCCATGAGGCGGAGCGAGTTAAGAGGCTTCGTGAAGAAAAGTATCGCGACGCCAGCGCCGAGCAGATCGAAAAATTTGTCGAACGGGATGAGAATGCGCCAGAAGCACATGGCCAGAAGGTAGCGGACACCTTCCATTTGGCCGATTACTTTATCGACAATACAGTCACTCGCCTCAAGAAGATGGGTGGAGCGACCGAGGAAAACAAAGAATGGGATGTACCGGATCAGCTTGGCCGGCTTGTCGATATTCTTACGCATAGTCGAATAGTTCGGCCACGGCCGGGCGAGACAGGCATGTTTCATGCCCATGGCGCTCGCATGCGAAGCAGTTGTCTATCTCGGCAAGTGGGCGCGGCGCTTATCGATAGCAGCGGAAGTTTGATCGCAACAGGGACCAACGAAGTTCCACGCGCTGGCGGAGGCGTTTATGGCGGTGTGCCGGCCGAAACGGCGTCGGGCGAAGTCGATGCTGAGAGCGATTTTCGATGCTTCGTTCATAACGGATACTGCAGCAACACCCGCGAGCAAAACGCGATCATCAAGGAGCTTTTCAGTTCCGTTGAGGAGCTCAAAGGCATTTCGATGAGCGGCGATCTTCTCAAGCGTGTGAGAAGGACCCGCATCGGGCAGTTGATCGAGTTCAGTCGGGCTGTACATGCGGAGATGGACGCACTCCTTTCTGCTGCGAGGAGCGGCGCTAAAACCGGTGACACCCGTCTCTTCGTCACAACATTCCCATGCCACAATTGCGCACGCCACATCGTGTCAGCTGGCGTTATCGAAGTGCAATACATTGAGCCGTATTTGAAAAGCCAAGCCATACCTCTCCATGGCGACGCCATAGTGACCGATCCCAAAGTTTGGGTTCGTCCCGAACCGGGAAAAGCTGTGACTGCCGCGGGCAAAACGCCAAACGTCCTCTTTCGGCCGTTTATCGGAGTTGCGCCACGCCTATATCGACGCGCATTCTTGAAGGACAGAGATCTCAAAGACAGCTTGACCGGCACTATGATTACAAACTTTGCGCCGGCGGAGGGGCATGCGGTGAATGAAACTCTCCGATTGAGCTACGCTCAGGTCGAGGCAAAAATTTCGCAAGTTCCTGTGGGGACGAGCCCATGACCGAACGTCGAGCGCCGCATCACCTGCGCCTCGTTGAAACGTGCTCTCTAGAGCGGGCGAGAGCAGCAATTCCACCAGCTCCAGCGAGGCAACTTTCCTTCCCGTACCCGGAAGCATCAGCCGTGTTTCTCGCCTACGTAGACTCGATGAGAAAGGACGAGTTTGAGAAGATTGTGCGAGAGCTGACGCCCCGCTGGATCATCGATGTGCGAGCCGTACCTCGACTGGACACTATCGCCTCGTCGAGATCCGCAGCCTTTGCCCTTTTTGAGAGATGCAGAGCTCACTACGTGGACCTGTTCGGACGTCTCGGTATTAAGTCCTATCGTGCCGCAGAGTCGAACCCGGCATTCTGGGGCCGTGCTGTCTTTGAGCTTTTGAATGGATCTGAACGAAAAGGCCCTTACCTCTTCCTATTCGACAACAGACCGCTGCTCCAGATCGCTGACAAAATGCTGCTTGAAGCGATCAAGCCCGCAGTCGGGAAAGCAGCGCACATTGCGCGCCTCGAGCACGAGACGAAGATATCCTATTAAATAGAAAGCGGTGCCTTCGCGGACCGCAGCAGACGTAACGTCGTCAAAGTGGTTGGGGGACTAGGATTCGAACCTAGATAAACGGAGTCAGAGTCCGTTGTCCTACCATTGAACGATCCCCCAACAGGGCTCGCCGGCAGCGGCCCGCCTTAAAGCGCGATGCGCGCGGCCTGTCAACGTTCACCATGCGGGCGCAGCGCCGATGCGGCTTCGCCGCGTCGCGCCGGCCTCACACACCGAAGAGAGAGGAGATGGGGGGGCTTCTGTTGCCCGGCGCCCCCCCGAGCCGCGCTTACCTACTGCTAGGCAGCGAGTGCAACGGAGTTATCGTTGGCACTTAGGGTTTGGCCCGATAACGGCGGAACCATGCCGGGCAAAAGCTGACCCTTTACTACGCACGTCGATCCTGGTTCGCCCCCAGCAGCAACGCGGCCGATCGTTCATCCCGCCGCGCTGGTGGTGGAGGCGCCGGGCACTGCCCCCGGGTCCGTAACGCCTATTCCAGCCAGTGTTTATCGCCATAGCCGGCAAGCCGGCAGAGCCAATATAGGCGCGCGCGGAGCGGGTTTGAAGGGCGCTCGCGAACTTGCTTTTCGCGCAATAATTTGCTATGCTTCGCGCCTGTTCTTTTACATCGTGAGCGGGTTACGCGAGCTGACCGGGTCCGGCGCCCGGCAGAGCCGGCGGCGTTTGCCCTCGGGACAAGCCGGACGGGACGGAAACTGGCCCCGCCGCGCGGGTGAAGCGATCCCCGGGCGCGCTCGGGCAACGGAGATCCAGTCGGTTCAGAGGGTTAGGTGTATCGGGTGTTCCCCGCCATTGGCTCCCATAGGACGCCATAGGCAATCATAGGCCGCCATAGGCTCCCATAGGCAATCACTGGCCCCCATAGGACGCCATTGGCCGCCATAGGCTTCCATAGGCAGGCGCTGGGTGAGCTTGCGCCGCGGAACGGATGCGCCGCGGAACAGATGCGCCGCCTACAACTGTCGTGGCCGGGCTTGACCCGGCCACCCACGCCCCACCGTCCGCGCCATGGGTACCCGGGTCAAGCCCGGGTACGACGTCAGGGAGGAACAGAAGCGCCGCGGAACAGGAGCGCCAGGGAACAAATGCGCCGGACCTTGCCGTCGTGGCCGGGCTTGGCCCGGCCATCCACGCCCCTCCGTCCGCGCCATGGGTACCCGGGTCAAGCCCGGGTACGACGTCACGGAGGAACAGACGCGCCGCGGAACAGGAGCGCCGGGGAACAAATGCGCCGCGCGGGCGGTGGCCACCCCCACCCTGCCCTCCCCCACGCCGCTCACGCGGCGCGAGGGAGGGTTCAAGGGAACAGATGCGCCGCGCTTCGGCTCAGGCCGTTTTCAGGGCCTGGTCGAGGTCGGCGAGGATGTCGTCGATATGCTCGATGCCGATCGAGAGCCGGACATAGCCGTCGGTCACGCCGGTCTGCTGCTGCTCCTCCGGCGTCAGCTGCGAATGCGTGGTGCTGGCCGGGTGGATCGCCAGGCTCCGCGCATCGCCGATATTGGCGACGTGGTAGAACATCTTCAGGGCGTCGATGAACTTCTTGCCCGCCTCCATGCCGCCCTTCAGCTCGAAGCCGATCAGCGCGCCGAGCCCGCCCTTCAGATAGGCCGCGGCGCGGCGCTGCGCCTCGCCGGTCTGCTGCGAGGGGTGGATCACCTTCGACACCTTGGGGTGCTCGGCCAGGTATTTCGAGACCTTCAGCGCGTTCTCGTTATGCGCGCGCATGCGGAGCGCGAGCGTCTCCAGCCCCTGGATGAACATGAAGGCGTTGAACGGCGCCATCGGCGCGCCGACATCGCGGAGCAGCGTCACGCGCGCCTTCAGGATATAGGCGATGGGCCCAAGCGGCTTCACCGCCTGGGTCCACACCGCGCCGTGATAGCTCGGGTCCGGCGTGTTCAGCATGGGGAAGCGCTCGGCATGCTTCTCCCAGTCGAAATTGCCGCCGTCGACGATGATGCCGCCGATCGAGGTGCCGTGGCCGCCGATGTATTTCGTGGTCGAATGCATCACGATCGCCGCGCCATGGTCGAGCGGGCGGCAGATCACCGGCGCCGCCGTGTTGTCCATGATCAGCGGCACGCCGAGGGAGCGGCCGATCTTCGCCACCTCGCCGATCGGGAACACGGTCAGCTTCGGGTTCGGCAGGGTCTCGGCGTAGTAGCAGCGCGTCCTCGCGTCGGTGGCGCGGCGGAAATTCTCCGGGTCGCTCGGGTCGACGAAGCGCACCTCGATGCCCATCGTCTTCATCGTGTTGAGGAACAGGTTCCAGGTGCCGCCATAGAGGTCGGTCGAGGCGACGAAGTTGTCGCCGGCATGGCAGATGTTCTGCACCGCGAACAGCGAGGCCGCCTGGCCGGAGCCGAGCGCCAGCGCCGCGACGCCGCCCTCCAGCTGGGCCACGCGCTCCTCCAGCACCGCGTTGGTCGGGTTCATGATGCGGGTGTAGATGTTGCCGAGCTCCTTCAGCGCGAACAGGTTCGCGGCGTGCTCCGGCGAATTGAACTGGTAGGACGTCGTCTGATAGATCGGCACCGCGACCGCGTTGGTGGTCGGGTCGCTGCGATAGCCGGCATGCAGGACGATGGTCTCGGGGTGCTTGCTTTCCGTCGGCATGGGTTTCTCTCCCGCTGTTCCGCGGGCGAACCTATTCCACATGCCTACCCGTCGCCAGTGACCTAGGCCACAGTGCAAGTCCGTTAAAAGAACTACCGCAAGTCGCTCGCCGCCAGTTCCCACATCAGCTGGTAGGCGCCGCTCTCCACCTCGGCCGCCCCGTGCAGTTTGGCATCGGCGGCGTCCAGCGCGCGGCCCAGCGCATCCGGCCCCACCGCCTCGACCAGCAGCACGAAGCGGGTCGGCGCCGCGGGCCTCGAGCGGTCCGGCTTGCCGTCGGCGTCGAGCGGCAAGGACAGCACCGGATCGGTCTTCATGATGTGGGCGGAGATCACCGCGGTCTCGGCATCCACTTCCGGCAGCCAGCGCTCGCGCAGCCACTTGCCGAGCGCCGCGCCCTGCCCCTCCGCCGGCAGCAGCCGCGCGAACAAGAGCCAGCCGCCGCGGCCCTGGCCGGCGCTGGCGACGCGGCCGGCGATCAGGCGGCCCGGCCGCACGAAGCGGCCCATCACCGATTTCGACCACGCGGTCTGGTTGGCCAAGGTCCGCTGGTAGTCGGCGCCGCCCAGCACGTCGAGATCCTTCGTCTCGTACAGCGCCAGGTATTTCGGCGACAGCGCCGGCGCCACATAGCGCCGCGCGGCGAGGAAGCCCGGGATGCGCACCCGCTCCTCGACATGCTCGCCGTCATACCACTTGTTGAACTCGGCCTCGTCGGCCGGCGCGATGTCCATGAAGGTGATCAGCATGCCGCTGCCGCGCAGACCCATCTTCTTCCCCTCCGGGCTTCGCTCAGGCGGCCGCGGCGGCGGCGCTCTCGGAAGCCGTGATCCAGCCGCCGCCCAGCACGCGGTCGCCCTGGTAGACGACGCAGGCCTGGCCCGGCGCGACGCCGAACGCGGGCTCGGCGAGATGCACCGTCGCGTGGTGGCCGGCACCGGTCTCGATCGTCGCAGCGACCGGCTTCGCCGCGGAGCGCGTCTTGACCGTGATCTCCCCGACCGGCTCGGCGAGCCAGCTCGCCTCGCGCAGGGCAATGCTTGTCGCGGCGAGCGCGGCGCGCGGGCCGACCACGACGCGGCGCGACGCGGCCTCGATGCGGACGACGAAGAGCGGCTCCGCCGACCCGCCGCCGAGACCCTTGCGCTGGCCCACGGTGAAGCGCGCGATGCCGTCATGCCGGCCGAGCGGGCGGCCCTCGAGGTCGACGATCTCGCCCGGCTCCACCGCCTCGGGCCTCAGCTTCGCCACCAAGTCGGCGTAGCGGCCCTGCGGCACGAAGCAGATGTCCTGGCTGTCCGGCTTGGCCGCGACCGTCAGACCAAACTCGGCCGCCAGTTCGCGCGTCGCGCTTTTCGGCAATGCACCGAGCGGGAAGCGGAGAAAGCCGAGCTGGTCCGGCGTCGTCGCGAACAGGAAATAGCTCTGGTCGCGCCCCGCATCCGCGGCGCGGTGCAGCTCGGGCCCGCCCACGCCCACGACGCGCTTCACATAATGCCCGGTCGCCAGCGCCTCCGCGCCGAGCTCGCGCGCGGTCTGCAGCAGGTCGCCGAACTTGATGCGCTCGTTGCAGCGGATACAGGGGATCGGCGTCTCGCCGGCGGCATAGGACGCGGCGAAATCGTCGATCACGCCCGCGCGGAAGCGGCGCTCGTAGTCGAGCACGTAATGCGGAATGCCCAGCTTCGCCGCCACGCCCGCGGCGTCGCGCACGTCCTGCCCGGCGCAGCAGCTGCCGGCCCGCTTCGGCTGGCTCGCGCCCTGGTCGTAGAGCTGCAGGGTGACGCCGACCACGTCGAAGCCGGCGCGCGTGAGCAGCGCGGCGGTGACCGAGGAATCCACCCCGCCCGACATGGCGACGACGACGCGCGCGCCGGGGCGAAGATCGTCCAGTCCGAGGCGGGACAGCTCCATGGCCGGGCACTATAGGGCGCCGCTTCGGCCCGGCAACGGATGTCGCGCCCGGCAGGAAGTGCCGGGTCCGGGCTTGGTGAACCGCTCGTAAAGAGGAGGCCAGACCCTTGACCTGATTGAGATTTCTCCACGGCACGCGGATTGGCAAGCCGGTTGCTTAGGAACGTCCGGAACCAACTCTGCGTGTGACCCTTGTCGTCCTTCGACGTCGCCATGCTGCCGCCCGCCCCCTCAGGCTCCGCGCCCGAGGCCCCCGCTTCGTCCGACTCCCGGGCCGAGACCGGCGCCTTCGCGCGCGAGCTGCAGCAGGCATCCGACCGCCAGGCCCCGCCCAAGGCCGAGGCCAAGCCCAAGGCGGAGCCGAAGGGCAAGGCCGAGGCCAGGCCGAAGGCCGAGACGCCCAAAACCAAGCCGGACGACGACGCCAAGGCCTCCGAGACCGACACCGAGGCGAAGTCCGAAGCTGCCAAGGCGACCACCGAGGCCGCGGCCGAAAGCGAAGTTGTCGCCCTGGCCGACGCCCCGGCGGAGCCGACACCGGCCGACCCGAATGCCGAGGTCGCGATCGCCGCGCCGCCGCCGGTCGAGCCGCCGCCCGCACCCGTCGCCGCACCGGTGCCGGGCTTGCTGGCAGCCCAGGAAGTGCCGGTCGACGGCGATGCACCGGTCGCGACCGCCGCCCCGCAAGCCGCCGCCGCGCCGGACGCCGAACCGCCCGCCCC
>QOZS01000010.1 GCA_003576705.1 Desertibaculum subflavum | reverse complement strand
GCGCGGCCGCGGCTCGGCGCGCCGGCCGGGCCGGGCGGCACGAAGCGTCCGTCGAGCGCGTCGAGCAGCGCCCGGCGCTCCGCCGCTGGCGAGCGGTCCAGGTCGTTCGCGGCGGCCTCGCCGGTCAGTGCCGCCAGCATCGCCGCGCGGCGTTCCGGCGCGATCTCGGTGCCGAAGACATGCAGCCCGTCGCGGATCTGCATGTCCTTGACGTCGCATAGGAAGGCATCGAGCCGCCCCAGCTGGTCCTCCTCCGGCATCGCGCGCGTGGCGCCGCTCTCGGCCAGCAGGCCGATGGATTCGGCGCGTTCCAGGATCTCGCGGCGCAACAGCGCGGTGCGGCGCCGGTCCAACCCGTCGGCGGCGGCATATTCGTCGATCAGCTGCTCCAGCTCGCGCGCCGGGCCATGCGTGCCGGCGGTGCGCAGCGGCGGCGTCAGATGACCGATGGTGACGGCGCCGAGCCGCCGCTTGGCCTGCGCCGCTTCGCCCGGATTGTTGACGATGAAGGGATAGATCACCGGCATGCCGGCGACCAGCGCGGCCGGATGACAGGCGGCGGACAGCGCGACCGCCTTGCCCGGCAGCCATTCCAGCGTGCCGTGCGCGCCGAGGTGAACGATGGCATCGACGTCGAGCACGCGGCGCAGCCACAGATAGAACGCGACATAGGCGTGGCGCGGCGGCAGGTCCGGATCGTGATACGTCACCTTGCGGTCGGGTCCGTGCCCCCGGTCCGGCTGGATAGCGACCGTCACCTGCCCGAAGCGAAGCCCCGGCAATGCGAAGGCACCATCGATGCAGGCCGGATCGGCTTCCGGCGCTCCCCAGGCATCGGCGATCGCCGCGCGTGTTTCGCCCGGCAGCTGGTCGAACAGGCGGCGATAGTCGTCGAGCGGCAGACGGACGCGCCGCTCCGCGTCGCACAGCGCCGGGACCAGATCGGCACCGGCCGGCAGATCCGGCCCCAGGTCGTAACCGGCATCATCGAGCAGGCGCAGCATCGCCGTGGCGCTCTCGGGCGCATCCAGGCCGACCGCGTGGGCGATCTGGCCCGGCGCATTCGGATAGTCGGACAGAATCAGCGCGATACGCCGCCGGCCCGGCGGCGTGCCGGCCAGCCGGGCCCAGCCCGCGGCGCGGCGCGCCACCAGATCGATTCCCTCGCGGTCCGGCATGTGGGCGTTGGTGCGGAACTCGAGCGCGGCGAACTCGGTCGCCTCCTTCTTGAACGAGACCAGGCCGGCCAGCAACCGCCCGTCGAGCTCCGGCAGCACGACCTGCATGGCAAGGTCGGTCTGCGACAGGCCGCGTGCCGATTGTTGCCAGGCCTCGCGGGTCGCGCCGGAAAGGACCGCCTGCAACACCGGCGCCTGGGCGGCATCGAGGGGCGAGGCGCTGTCCTCGCTGCGGGCCGAGAAGCCGGTCGTGTTCACGACGACGGCCGGCCGCATGTCGCGCAGGGCATCGCCGATCCAGCGGGCGCAATCCGCATTCTTCAGGCTGTCGACGAACAGTGCGCGCACATCGAGTCCCGCCGCGTCCAGCGCATCCGCCAGCGCCGTGATCGGCGCCGTGTCGCCGGCCAGAAAGTAGGCGCGATAGAACACAACGACAGCAAGGGGACGGCCGCCTTTCGACCGTGCGGCAGCGTCGAACATGCCGTGCGCGGGCACCGGCAGCGCCGCCGGTTCCGTGCTGGCTTCGCCGCCGGCGATCTGCGCGAGGCAGCGCAGGGCGTGGCCCAGGTTGTCCGGCCCGCCATGACGGAAATAGGCATGCAGCCGCGCGAGATCGGCCTGCGGCACCGTCGACATCTCGGCGAGGCGCGCGTCCTCGTGGGCGTCGCCTGGCAGCAGCACCAGGGGTATCTTTCGCGCGCGGCAGCTGGCCGCCAGCTGCTCGGCGCCGTAGCGCCAATACTCCACGCCGCCGAGCAGGCGCACGACGATGGCCCGCGCCCGCCCGAGCATCCGCTCCAGGTAGAGATCGACCGAGAGCGGGTGGCGGAGCTGGGCGAGATTGGCAAGCCGCAGCGTGGGGAGCCGTTCCCGCTCCGACGCCCAGGCCGCTGCGACGCCGCGCAGATCGCTGTCGGAGAACGACAGCACCAGCAGCTCGGCCGGGCTCTGGCCCAGGTCGATAGCCGCCGCGTCGTCGTCGAGTCCGCGGCTTTCGCGGACCAGCAGGTGCATGTGCTATCCCCGGATTGCCGCTTCGATGGCCGCGCGGTCGAGGCCCGTCTGGCCGATCACCACCAGGATGCCGGCGCGTGCCTCGCCGGGCGCCCAGGGGCGGTCAAAATGGTGGCGGAAGCGCCCGCCGACGCCTTGCAGCACCAGCCGCATGGGCCGGCCCGACACCGCGACGAAGCCCTTGATGCGCAGCACGTCGTGCGCTTCGACGACGCGCTTCAGGCGCGCGATCAGAGCTTCGGGCGAGGCGATCTCACCGATTGTCATCGGGAAGCTCTCGAAATCGTCGTGCTCGTGCTCGCCCTCCGCATCGTGATGCGAGGGGCGGGCCGCGAGGTCGTCCTCCGCCGCGGCGAATAGGCCGAGCAGGACCGTCGGGTCGACCTGGCCCTCGCGGGCACGTACGATCTTCACCGGCCGTGCCACCTTGCCGCCGATCGCGCCGGCAAGCTGTGCCGCGGTGTCGTCGTCGATCAGGTCGAGCTTGTTCAGCACCACGAGATCGGCCGCCATCAGCTGGTCCTCGTACACCTCGGCCAAGGGGTTGTCGTGGTCGAGCGAAGGATCGGCCGCCCGCTGGCGCGCCACCGCCTCGGGGTCGTCGGCGAAACGGCCCTCCGCCACCGCGCGGCTGTCGACCACGGCAATCACGCCGTCGACGGTGACGCGCGATCGCACGGCCGGCCAGTCGAACGCCTTGATCAGCGGCTTGGGCAGCGCGAGCCCCGAAGTCTCGATCAGGATGTGCTCCGGCGGCTGCGGACGCGCCAGGAGCTGCTCCATGGTCGGCAGGAAGTCGTCGGCCACGGTGCAGCAGATGCAGCCATTGGCGAGCTCGATGATGCTGCCGTCGTCGCAGCCCTCGATGCCGCAATCCTGCAGCAGGGCGCCGTCGATGCCGATGGCGCCGAATTCGTTGACGATGACGGCGATGCGCCGCCCGCGCGCATTCTCCAGCACATGGCGCATCAGCGTCGTCTTGCCGGCGCCGAGGAAGCCGGTGACGATGGTGGCGGGAATCTTGCCGGCGATGGCGGTCACGGTGCGGACCTCTCCAGGTTGATCAGGTGCAGGGGAAATCGCACGACGATGGCGGTGCGGAGCGAGGCCGGCCGCGTGCCGCGCCCGACGAAGCCGGTCTCCGACTGGGCGTAGGCCGCGGCATAGGCCACCAGGTCGGCGGCATGGTCGGGCGTCAGGTGCCCCAGCATGTAGGCCCATTTTCCGGGCGCGGCGACCACCACGGTGCAGCCGCGCTCACAATTGCCGAAGCAGGTCACCGGCGCCGGGCGCGCGCCACCTGCCTCCGCCAGCTCGCCGATCCGATCGCACAGCAATTGGCCAGGCGGCGGCGTCCCTTCGCGGGCTTCGACCGCCGGATGGCGGCAGGTCGTGCAGACCAGGATCTGGGGCTGGCTTCCGGCCATGGCATGTCCGCGCCGGTCGGCGGCGGTCCGGGGGTACGGTCTCGCCCACAACCGGGGGCCGGCCCGCCGCGAGGCGGAACCGCCGTTACCGGTGCACCCCGCCCCGGCAACAGACAAGCACGGCGACGGCAGGTCTCCTGGCTCGCGGATACGATCGCCTTCCGTCAGCCTTCCCGAGCAAGGCCCAGTGGCATAGCGACGAACGGCTTTCCGCTTACAGTTGCGGGGGCAGCTGCGGCATTGGGCGAGCCCGCACCGCATTCCCTTTTCGCCTTCCAGGCGGAAGGACCGTCTGGCCGTGAGTACCCCGCGGGTTCAACCCGAGTCAACAAGGATGCTGGCGCCGCTTGATGCACCCGGGCGCGGTATGCATGACTGCGCCGGGCTTCCGGACGATCTCGACATGACGGCTGACGACAACACCACCGATACGGCGGCGCAGCACCGCGCCAAGATGGCGAAGCGGAAGGCGCTGCAGGATGCCGAGGTCGCCGGCAAGACCGTCGAGAAGGGCCTGCTCATCGTCCATACCGGCACCGGCAAGGGCAAGTCGACAGCGGCCTTCGGCCTGGTGCTGCGCATGATCGCGCAAGAGCGGCGCAGCGCCGTGGTGCAGTTCATCAAGGGCGCCTGGCATACCGGCGAGCGGCGCGCGCTCGAGCGCTTCGGCGACCTGGTCGAATGGCATGCGATGGGCGAGGGCTTCACCTGGAACACCCAGGACCGCGAACGCGACGTCGCCGCCTGCCGGCGCGCCTGGGCCGAAGCGCTGCGGCTGATGGCGGATCCCGCGATCTCGCTCCTGATCCTGGACGAGCTCAACATCGCGCTGCGCTACGACTACCTGCCGCTGGACGAGGTGGTCGCGGCGCTGCGGGAGCGCCGAGGCGACCTGCACGTCGTGGTCACCGGCCGCAACGCCAAGCCGGAACTGATCGAGATCGCCGACCTGGTCACCGAGATGCGTCTGGTGAAGCACCATTTCCAGGCCGGGGTGAAGGCACAGGCGGGGATCGAGTTCTGATGCCGGCGCGCGCCATCATGCTGCAGGGCACCGGTTCCAGCGTCGGCAAGTCGATGCTGGTGGCGGGTCTTGCGCGTGCGCTGGTGCGGCGCGGCCTGTCGGTGCGGCCGTTCAAGCCGCAGAACATGTCGAACAATGCGGCCGTCACCGCCGATGGCGGCGAGATCGGCCGCGCCCAGGCGCTGCAGGCGCTGGCGGCGGGCGTCCCGCCGTCGGTGCACATGAACCCGGTGCTGCTGAAGCCGGAAACCGAAGGCGGCTCGCAGGTCGTCGTGCAGGGCCGCGTGCATGCCCGCGCCGGCGCGCGGGAATATCAGAAGATGAAGCCGGACCTTATGCCATTCGTGCTGGAGAGCTTTGGCCGGCTGCGCGCCGCGGCCGATTTCGTCCTGGTGGAAGGCGCGGGCAGCGCCAGCGAGATCAATCTGCGCGGCGGCGACATCGCCAATATGGGTTTCGCCCGTGCTGTTGACGTTCCGGTGGTGGTGGTCGGCGATATCGACCGGGGCGGCGTCATCGCCAGCCTGGTCGGCACCCATGCCGTCCTGTCGCCCGAGGATGCGGCGACGGTGGTCGGCTTCGTGGTCAACCGCATGCGCGGCGATACCTCGCTGTTCAGCGCCGGCATGGAACTGATCGCCGAACGCACCGGCTGGCCGGCGCTCGGCCTGGTGCCCTGGTTTGACGATGCCCGGCTGCTGCCGGCGGAGGATTCGCTCGACCTGGTGGAGCATGCGCGGCGGCCACAGGGCGGCGGGCGCATCGTGGTGGCGGTGCCGGTGCTGCCGCGGATCGCCAATTTCGACGATCTCGACCCGCTGGCCGCGGAGCCGGAGGTGGAGCTGGTTCTGGTCCGGCCGGGCGAGGCGCTGCCGGGCCGGGCCGATCTCGTCATCCTGCCGGGCTCGAAGGCGACCATCGCCGATCTGGCGGCGTTCCGCGCCGCCGGCTGGGACGTCGATCTCGCCGCGCATCGCCGCCGTGGCGGCCGCGTGCTTGGGCTGTGCGGCGGCTTTCAGATGCTGGGCCGGCGCATCGCCGATCCGGACGGTGTCGAAGGACCCGCTTGTACAGTGGACGGGCTCGGCATGCTCAATGTCGAGACCGTGCTGACGGCCGACAAGAAGCTGGTCGAGGTCTCAGGCGAAACCGTTGCCGACGGCGTCCCCTTCCGCGGCTACGAAATGCATCTCGGCCGCACGCAGGGGCCGGACGCGGAGCGGCCGCTGGTCCGGCTGACGCAAGGGCGCCTCGATGGGGCGGTATCGGCGGACGGGCTGGTATCGGGCACGTACATGCACGGCTTCTTCGCCGATGACGGCCAGCGCTCGGCCTGGCTCGGGCGCCTCGGTGCGGCGCCTTCGACACGCAATCACGCGGCCTCGGTCGAGGCCACGCTGGATCGCCTTGCCGCGCATCTGGAAGCGCATCTCGATATCGATCGCATCCTCAGCTCAGCCAGGTAACCAACGCCGCCAGCGCGCCGAGCAGCGCGATGAGCAGGCCGCAGGCCACGCGGTAGAGGGCGAGGGCACGGCGGATATCCGCGGCAGAAGCGTCCGGACTCCCGTCGCCCATCCACGCATCCTCGACGAGGGTGCCGCCATAGACACGCGGGCCGGCAAGCCTGCGGCCCAGCGCGCCGGCCATCGCCGCTTCCGGCCATCCGGCATTGGGCGATCGGTGCTGACGGGCGTCGCGCCGCACCGCCCGCCACGCCCCGGCGGCATCGCTGTCGCGGCGTAGCGCCGCCGCCGCGACCAGCAGCAGCGCCGACAGCCGCGACGCCGGCAGATTGACCAGGTCGTCAAAGCGTGCGGCCGCCCAGCCGAAGGCGAGATGGCGCGCCGTGCGGTGACCGATCATGCTGTCGGCGGTGTTCACGGCCTTGTAGGCGGCGATGCCGGGCAGGCCCAGCACCGCGCACCAGAAAGCCGGCGCCGTGACGCCGTCGGAAAAGTTCTCCGCCAGGCTTTCGATTGCCGCGCGCGCGACCGCCGCCTCGTCCAGGCTGTCCGGATCGCGGCCGACGATCCGGCTCACGGCAGCCCTCCCGCCGGCAAGACCTTCACGTTCCAGCCCGTCGGCCACGGCGGCGACATGCGCATATAGCGACCGCTGCGCCAGCAGGGGCGCGGCCAGGACCGCTAAGAAGATGAGGGCCAGGGCAGGCGCGATCAGTGAGCAGACAGCCGCCGTGAACACCCAGGCCGGCAACGCGGCCAGGATCAGAACGATCACCATTGCCACAATCCCGCCCAGCCGCCGCTCGCCGGGCGAAAGCCGCTCCAGATTGAAATGGCGGTCGAGAGCACCGATTGCCGCCCCGATCCAGACAACAGGGTGCCGAACGACGCGATACAGCGCCGCAGGATAGCCCACCAGGGCCTCGATCAGAAGGGCCGCACAAGCCAGCGCGAGCGTGCTATCGAACGGCATGGCCCGGACCGAGGATCCAGCTTTGCCCGATGAAGGCGCCGTCCTGCATGGCGGTCGCCTCGCCGCGGCCCGGCGCGAATTTCCCCGCGCACCGGAGCCGTTCATCGACCTGTCCACCGGTATCAATCCGGTCGCCTATCCGCTGCCGGCGCTCCGTCCGGAGGCCTTTTCGCGCCTGCCGGAGCCGGAGGCGCAGGCCGGCCTGGAACAGGCCGCGGCCACAGCCTATGGCGTGCCGTCTGCCGACATGATCGTGGCGGCACCGGGCACCCAGATCCTGATCAGCCTGCTGCCGCGCCTGTTCCCCGCAAGGTCGGTCGCCGTGCTCGCGCCGACCTATAGCGAGCATGCAATTTGCTGGCGGACGGCCGGTGCCGATGTGCGGCATGTCAGTTCGCTCGCCGAGGCCGGCGCAGCCGACGCGATCGTGCTCTGCAACCCCAACAATCCGGATGGCCGACGACATGACCCCGCCGGTCTGCTGCAGCTGGCCGAGCGGCAGGCGGCGCGCCAGGGTCTGGTCGTCGTGGATGAGGCATTTGCCGATTTGGAGGATGCCGCGCTCAGCGTCGCGCCGTTGTTGCCGCGGCGCAGCCTGCTGGTCCTGCGCTCCTTCGGCAAGACCTATGGGCTTGCCGGGTTGCGGCTCGGCTTCCTGCTCGGAGCGCCGGATCATGTTGCCGGCATGCGCACGGCTCTGGGGCCCTGGGCCGTCTCCGGTCCGGCGCTCGCCGTCGGTCAGATGGCGCTGCGCGATGCAGCATGGCGTGACCAGGCCCGCCTTCGCTTGACATCGGATGTCGCCCGGCTGGACGAGATGCTGCGGGCCGCGGGGCTGAACGTAGTCGGGGGCACCTTGCTGTTTCGATTGGCTGAGCACGCCGAGGCGCCGGCGCTGTACCGAAAGCTTGGGCAGGCAGGAATTCTGGTGCGGCGGTTCCCCGAACGCCCGTCATGGCTGCGCTTCGGCCTGCCGGGGCATGCCATGGCTTGGACGCGCTTGGCGGAAGCGCTAGGGATGACGGCCCGCAGGGCAGGGGTCTAGGGTGGCGGCGACAGGCATGGTGGGTGGCGGCAAGGAACTGGATCGGATGGTGGGCTTGGGCATGCCGGCCCACCTTTCGGGAGCCCGCTGAATGGCGTGGAAGGACATGCTGCCATCCGCGGCCGGGCTGGAATGGCCGGAATTTCTGCCCGGCTGGGTCTGGCTGGCCGGCGCCGGGCCGGGCGATCCGGGCCTGGTGACGCTGCACACGCTGTCCGCGCTGCAGCAGGCCGATGTCGTCGTGCATGACGCCCTGGTCGACCCGCGCATTCTGAACTGGGCGCGCGGCGATGCCGCGATCGAGTTCGCCGGCAAGCGGGCGGGCCAGCCGTCGCTCAAGCAGGCGGAGGTCTCAGCGCTGCTGGTCGAGCGGGCCCGGCATGGCCGTCGCGTGTTGCGCCTCAAGGGCGGCGATCCTTTCGTGTTCGGCCGCGGCGGCGAGGAAGCGCAGGATCTGCTCGCCGCCGGCATTCCGTTCCGCATCATTCCGGGCATCACCGCGGGTATCGGCGGGCTCGCCTATGCTGGCATTCCGGTCACGCATCGCGATACCAACCACGCCGTCACGTTCCTGACCGGCCATGACCGGTCCGGCGGCATCCCGTCGGGCATCGACTGGCCGGCGATTGCGCGCAGCTCGCCGGTCATCGTGCTCTACATGGCGAGCAAGCACCTGCGGGAGATCGCCGGGCATCTGCTGGCGGCCGGGCGGAGCAGCGACGAACCCGTCGCCATCGTCTGCCGAGCCACCTTGCCCGATCAGCAGATCGTCGAAACGACTTTGAGCCGCATTGCCGCCGGCGACGCCTTGGAGGCCGCCGCCATGGCGCCGGCCATCATCTGCATCGGCAATGTCGTGCGGTTGCCGGCCATGGCCGGCTGGATTGCGCAAGGCGCTGCCATTTGTGAGATCGATGGGAAGAGGCGAACCGGCTGATGATGAAGATCACCAAGGCGGCGGAGCTGCGCGACCTGCTCGCGGATCTGCCGGCGAAGCACGCGGCGATCGAGGCGGCGGCGCGGCAGCGCCAGGGCAGGCTGGTCAAGCCGCCGGGCTCGCTCGGGCGGCTGGAAGACATCGCCGTCCATCTGGCGGCATGGCAGGGCAATGTCACCCCGCGCGCCGACGCGGTGCGCATCATCGTGTTCGCCGGCAGCCACGGCGTGACCCGGTACGGCGTCTCGCCCTATCCCGATGCGGTCAACGCGCAGATGCTGGCAGGCTTTCGCGCCGGCATCGCGGCGATCAATCAGCTTGCGCGCGCCTTCGACGCCAGCCTCACGGCGATCGACTGCGGCGTCGATCGCCCGACCGGCGACATGACGGCGACGGCGGCGCTCGACGAGGAAGAATTCGTCGCGGCCGTCAATACCGGGCTAGGCGCCGTCAGCGGCGCGGAAGAGCTGCTGATCCTGGGCGATATGGGGATCGGCAACACCACGGCGGCAGCGGCGCTGGCCGCCGCCCTGTTCGGGGGCGGCGGCGTCGACTGGGCCGGGCCGGGGGCCGGGCTTGACTCACAGGGGGTGCGCAACAAGGCGGCGATCGTCGACCGCGCGCTCCGGCACCACGGCGCGGCGCTGAAGGACCCGATCGAGGCCGCGCGCCGCGTCGGCGGGCGCGAACTGGCGGCGATCATGGGCGCCGCGCTGGCGGCGAGGCTGCACCGGGTGCCGCTGCTGCTCGACGGCTTCATCGTGACATCGGCGGTGGCGCCGCTGCTGCGTCTTGCCCCCGGCGCGCTGGACCATGCCATCGCCGCGCATGAATCGGGCGAGCCCGCGCATCGCCGCTGCCTGCACGCGATGGGCCTCGTCCCGCTGCTCTCGCTCGGCATGCGGCTTGGCGAGGCGAGCGGCGCGGCGGCGGCGATCGGCCTCGTGCGCGCCGCGGTCGCCTGTCACAACGGCATGGCCACCTTCGAAGAGGCGCAGGTTTCAGGGCCTTCGGCGTGACGGCCTGGGCTCAACTGCTCGGCCACGGTGCCATACCGCCGCGCCTTACCCTCCTGCTCGGCGGCGCCCGTTCCGGCAAGAGCCGCTTCGGCGAGGAGCTGGTCCTCGAGGCCGCGCGAGGCTCCGGCGCCACCTACCTTGCGACGGCGGAAGCGCTGGACGAAGAGATGCGCCTACGCATCGCGATGCACGCGGCGCGGCGTGGCAGTGCCTGGCGCACCATCGAGGCGCCGCGCGAGCTGGCGAGCATTCTGAGCGCCTGCGGCGGACAGCCGGTCCTGGTCGATTGCCTGACGCTCTGGCTCAGCAACCTGATGCTCGCGGATCAGGACATCGACGGCAGCATCGCGGCGCTTCTCGCGGTGCTGCAGGCGCGCGCCGCGCCGACCGTCCTGGTCAGCAACGAGGTCGGCGCCGGCATCGTGCCGGAAACCACCCTCGGCCGACGCTTTCGTGACGAACAGGGCCGCCTCAATCAGCGCATCGCCGCGGCGGCGGATTGCGTCGTTTTGATGGTCGCCGGGCTGCCGCTGCGCCTGAAGCCGCAAGGCTGAAGCATGGACCGGCTGCGGCGTGCCTACGACGAATGGATCGTGGCGATCCATTGGCTGACCCGCATCCCTTGGCCCTATACCGCGCAGCAGCCGGCGCCGAAGCTGGCCGAGACCTTGTGGGCCTTCCCGCTGGTCGGCGCGCTGGTCGGCACTGCCGGTGGGCTTGCCTGGGCGCTGCTGCAGGCGCTGGGCGCGACGCCGCTTCTCGCCGCCGTGGCCGCCGTGATCGTCCCTGTCCTGCTGACCGGCCTGCTGCACGAGGACGGCTTCGCCGATTTCTGCGACGGCATGGGTTGCCGGGGCACCGCCGCCGACCGTCTGGCCGCCATGCGCGACAGCCGTCTCGGCGTATTCGGCGCGGCGGGCCTTGCGCTGCTGCTGCTGGTGCGGGTGGCGGCGCTGGCGAGCTTCGCGTCTGCCTCGGCGGCGGCCGTGTCGCTGGCGCTGTCGCATGCCGCCGGCCGGTTTGCGATCGCGCCGGTGATGCTCCTGTTGCCTTTGGCACGCACGGATGGCGCCGCGGTCGCCGCCGACCGGCCGCAGGCAGTGCAAGTGATCGCGGCAGCGCTCGCGCTCGCGCTCGTATGGCTTGTCGGCTCGATCCTGCTTGGAGATTGGTCCGGGCCCTTCTTGGCGGTACTCGTGGCCCTGGCCCTCGCGATTCCGATTGCCGCCAAGGCCAATCGGCGGCTGGATGGCTATACGGGCGACGTGCTCGGCGCCATCGTTGCCGTCGCCGAGGCTGGGGCAATCACGGCGCTTGCTCTGGCGGGTTAGTCGGTTTTGCGTCGCCGCATCAGATAGCAATCCATGATCCAGCCGTTCGCACGGCGTGCCGCCGCTCGCTTCCGTTCGATTTCGGGCGCCACATCGCGGATCTTCCCGGCGACCAGAATCTCGTCCGGCGTGCCGAGATAGGCGCCCCACACGATGTCGACATCCTGCTCCGCGAAGCGCTTGTAGCTGTCGCCGGCATCCAGCATCACCACGACGCTGTCGGAATCGGCCGGCCAGCCCTCGGCAAGTCGGCGGCCGGTCGTCACCGCGACCGATTGGCCGATGCGGTTGAGCGTCGTCCGGTGCCGGGCCGCCAGCATCTGGATGCTGCTGATGCCGGGAATCACTTCGTATTCGAATCGGTGACCCTTCCGCGCCACCGCTTCGACATTGCGGATCGTGCTGTCGTAGAGCGACGGATCGCCCCAGGTCAGGAAGGCGCCGCAGCCGCCCTCGGGGATCTCCTCGACGATCAGCCGTTCGAACACGTCCTGCTTGCGCCGGTTCAGATCACCGACCGCGGCATCGTAATCCGTCGCGGCAACGTCGCGCTCCGGGCTCTCCGCCTCGACGACACGAAAGCGGTCGTGCCGGATATAGCGCCGGCAGATTTCCTTCCGGTAGGCGGCGAGCTTCGCCTTGGCAGGACCCTTGTCCATCACGAACAACACATCGGCGCGGTTCAGCGCATTCACTGCCTGGACGGTGATCTGCTCGGGATCGCCCGCACCGATGCCGATGATCAGAACCTGCTTCATGTCTCGCCCGATGACCGCCGATCAATTCAAATCTAGTATACGCGCAAAGCGGCACAGGACCGGGGATGGATGGCGATAGACCCCGGTCGCAGCACCAAGGGGGGCGCATGCTCGAACAATTTTTCAGGATCCGCGAGCGCGGGTCCACCGTGCCGACCGAACTGCTGGCCGGGCTGACCACGTTCCTCACCATGGCCTATATCGCCGCGGTCAATCCGTCGATCATGGAGATCGCGGGCATGGACCGGAACGCCGCCTTCGTCGCAACCTGCCTGGCCGCGGCCTATGGCAGCATCGCCATGGGCCTGCTCAGCAATTATCCGATCGCGCTCGCCCCGGGCATGGGCCTCAACGCCTACTTCACCTTCTTCGTGGTGAAGACCATGGGCTATACGTGGCAGGTCGCGCTCGGCGCGGTCTTCCTCTCCGGCCTGATCTTCATCCTGCTCAGCGTGCTGCCGGTGCGCGAGAAGATCATCAATGCCATCCCGCGCTCGCTCAAGATGGCGATCGGCGCCGGCATCGGCATGTTCCTCGGCATCATTGCGCTGAAGGGCGCCGGGGTCGTCGTGGCGCACCCGGCGACCTTCGTGACCATCGGCGATCTGACCAAGTGGGCACCGATCCTCTGCGGCATCGGCTTCGTCGTGATCGTTGCGCTCGACCGGCTGGAGGTCACGGGATCGATCATCATCGGCATCCTGGCCGTCACCGTGCTCGCCATGCTGGTCGGCCAAGCGCAGTACGGCGGCATCGTCTCGCTGCCGCCGAGCCCGGCACCGGTGCTGTTCCAGCTCGATATCGGCGGTGCGCTGAAGATCGGCCTGATCAGCATCGTCTTCGCCTTTCTGTTCGTCGACCTGTTCGATACGGCGGGCACGCTGGTCGGCGTGCTGCATCGTGCCGGCCTGCTCGACCCGGACGGCAAGATGCCGGCGGCGGGGTTGCGCAACGCGCTGCTGGCCGATTCCACGGCGACGGTGGTGGGCGCTATGGTCGGCACCTCCACCACGACCAGCTACATCGAGAGCGCCGCCGGCATCAAGGCGGGCGGCCGCACCGGGCTCACCGCTGTCGTGGTCGGCCTGCTGTTCCTGTTGACGCTGTTCTTCGCGCCGCTCGCCGCCTCGATCCCGGCGCATGCCACCGCGCCGGCGCTGCTCTTCGTCGCCTGCATGATGGCGCGCAGCATGGTCGAGATCGACTGGGAGGATGTGACGGAGTACGCGCCCGCGGTCGTCACCGCGCTGGCCATGCCCTTCACCTTCTCGATCGCCCACGGCATCGCGCTTGGCTTCATCACCTATGCGGCGATCAAGGTCGCCTCCGGCCGCGCCCGCGAGGTGCATCCGGTGGTGGGCATCCTCGCGGTGCTGTTCGTGATCAAGTTCGCCTGGATCTGAGCGGCGGCCGCAGGTTTGCACAGTCGGAGGGGAGGGCCCAGTGAACGAGAAGGTTGACGTGCTGATCATCGGTTCGGGCGCCTCCGGCGCCGCCGTGGCGTGGAGCCTGGCCGAAACCAAAATGCGCATCCTCTGCCTGGAGCAGGGCGATTGGGTGAAGCCGACCGATTACCCGAGCAATGGCCGCGACTGGGAGGCGCGCCTCTTCTCCGATTTCGCCGTCAACCCGAACCGGCGGGCGCGGCCGACCGACTATCCGATCAACGACGCGAACTCGCCGATCAAGGTGGTGAATTTCAACGGCGTCGGCGGCAGCACCATCATGTACACGGCGCATTATCCGCGCCTGCATCCCTCCGATTTCAAGGTCCGGACTCTCGACGGCGTCGCCGATGACTGGCCGGTCGACTACGCGACCTTGGAGCCGTTCTTTGCCGAGAACGATCGCATGATGGGCGTCTCCGGCCTGGCCGGCGATCCCGCCTATCCGCCGAAGCAGCCGCCGATGCCGCCGCTGCCGCTCGGCAAATCGGGCCAGCGCTTCGGCCGTGCGATGAACAAGCTCGGCTGGCACTGGTGGCCTTCCGACACCACCATCGCGACGGTCGATTACGACGGTCGCGGGCGCTGTCTCAACCTCGGCCATTGCACGCCGGGCTGTGCGCAGGGCGCCAAGGCGAGCACCGACATCACCTACTGGCCGCATGCGATCCGCGCCGGCGTGGAGCTGAGGACCCGCGCCCGGGTGCGCGAGATTGCGCTCGACGAGCGTGGCATGGCCTCCGGCGTCGTCTATTACGATGCCGAGGGCCGCGAGCAGTTCCAGCCGGCCGAGATGGTGATCGTCGCCTGCAACGGCGTCGGCACCCCGCGGCTGATGCTGAATTCGGTTTCCGGCCGCTTTCCCGACGGCATCGCGAATTCGAGCGGCCTGGTGGGTAAGAACCTGATGTTCCACCCCTATGCGCTGACCTACGGTTATGTCGACGAGCCGCTCGACGGTAATCACGGCCCGCCGCTCTGCCTGTGGAGCCACGAGTTCTATGAGACCGACCACCGGCGCGATTTCGTGCGCGGCTATGCCTTTCAGTTCGGCCGCGGCTTCGGCTCGATCGTCGAGGCAATCGTCAGCACGGCCGCGGGTCGTTTGCCCTGGGGCGAGGAGCATCACCGCATCTATCGGGAGCAATTGCTCAACCGCCGCATCGGGCTATCGGCGATCTGCGAGGACCTGCCCGAGGAGCACAACCGCGTCACGCTGGATCCGGTCCTCAAGGATTCGCACGGCATCCCGGCGCCGCGCATCGACTACACGATCAGCGAGAACAGTCACCGCATGATGGATCACGGCATCGCGCGGGCGACGGAAATCCTGGAGGCCGCCGGCGCCCGCAACATCGCGGTGGAGCGGCCGATCCTGAACGGCGGCTGGCACCTGCTCGGCACGGCGCGGATGGGCACCGATCCGGCGCGCTCGGTGGTCAACGAATGGGGCCGCTGCCACGACGTGAAGAACATGTTCATCGTCGACGGCAGCATCTGGGTCACGGCCGGCGGCGTGAACCCGACCTCGACCATCCAGGCGCTGGCGCTCTATATCGCCGACAGCATCAAGCGGCGCCTCGCCGACGCCACGCTGTTCGATTGAGGCCATGCAATGGACCGCGACAATCCCCTGACCGAAGCCGAGACGCGCGACTTGCGCGCGCTGGCGGCGCTGATGATTCCGGCGAGCGACGTCTACGGTGTGCCCGGTGCTGACGACGACCTGATCTTCGCCGACATCCTGCGCAGTCTGGAGCGAGACACGGCAGATGCGCGGGCCGCGCTGGCATTGCTGGCACGCATGGCCGGCGGCAGCTTCGCCGATCTTCCGGCGGGACGCCGTGCCGAAATCGCCGCGGCCTTCAAGCGGGAAGGCGGTGCGCCGCTCTTCGCGCTAAATCGCGTGGTGCTGCTCTGCTACTATCGCGACGATCGGGTGATGCGCTCGCTCGGGCAGGAGCCGCGCCCGCCTTTCCCCCGCGGGCACGAGGTCGAGCAGGGTGACTGGTCGCTGCTCGACCCGGTGCGCGGGCGCGCCCCGTTCTATCGCCGGGCACCCTGATCATGGCGGCAGCAAAGAGGCGCTGGATGTGACGACGTCCTTCGACGCGATCGTGATCGGCGCCGGTGTCGCCGGCCTGACCGCCGCAGCAATCGTGGCACGCGGCGGCCTGCGCTGCCTCTGCATCGACCGGATGGGCCCCGGCGGCCTCCTGATCAATCTGGGGGCTTTGGTCGATTGCCCGGACTTGCCCGCGGGCACCAGCGGCCCGGACCATGTGGCCAGCCTGACCGATGACGCGATGGGTGCCGGTGCCGAACTCGCCATCGGCGAAGTTCAGTCACTGCGGCCGGGCGATGTCTGGACGGTACAGACGGAGTCGGAAAGCTTCACCGCCCGCGCCGTCATCGTCGCGACGGGGCTTGGCAACGGCCGGCTCGGCATCGACGACGAAGCCCGCTTCGAAGGTCAGGGCCTGTCGCATTGTGCCGCCTGCGACGGGCCGCTCTATGCCGGCGCCGATGTCATGGTGGCCGGCGCCGATCGCTGGGCCCTTCAGGAAGCGATCGAACTGGCGGAAACGGCGGGCCGAACCACTGTTGTCACCGGCACGGCCACCTTGGACACTGCCGACCCGCGCATCCGGCACCTTACGTCTTTGCCAAATGTCGCGGTCCTGCCGGGCCGCATTCTTGGCTTGCAGGGAGAGGACGGACTGCAATCGGTCGTGCTGGACCAGGGCGGCCGCCAAGCGGCCGTGCCGGTGCGCGGCCTGTTCGTCTACACGGACCGTCGGCCCGCAACCGATTTCGCCGGCGATCTGGTCACGCGCGACGAAGGCCTGCGAATTCGGGTGGACGAGAACCAGCGGGCCGGCGCATCATTGCTCTATGCTGCTGGCGACGTGCGTGCCGGTGCCGTCCAGTCCGTAGCCGAAGCGGCGGCGGACGGGCGTCGAGCCGGTCAGGCCGTATTGGGCGCGCTGGCAGGTTGAGGGGCGGAAACGTCCCGGCGAAGGGAGGAAAGCATTATGCGGATCATCAATCCGTCCTTCGGTGTCATGCCGGCCGGTTCCGAAGTGCTGGCCAGCGGCGCCGTCGACTGGCTGAAGGACCCGATCGTCCTGTTCTCGAATTCCAAGCCGAATGCGCGCGAGCTGCTGGACGGGCTCAAGGCCAAGCTCGCGACCATCCGCGGGATCGACAATATCGGCTATGCGCAGAAGAACAGCGCGAGCCAGGCGGCCCCGGCCGAGACCTTGGCCGAGGTCGCGCAGAGCTATCGCATCGCGCTGCTTGCGCTCGCCGATTGAGGCTCCTGTTCGTCGTGGAGTTTCCACGACTCGGTAGAGCTGGAGAAGCGGGGCGTGGCCGGCGTGGTGATCGCGACCGAGACGTTCCGACCGCTGGTGCTCGCCCAGGCCAAGGCGCGGAAGATCGAGCCCAAGCTGGTCGTGGTCAAGCACCCGGTGGGCGGCCTCAACGCGACGGAGCTGGCGGAGCGCATCGACCGCGCCTTCGAGGGCATCCGCGAGCTGATCGCGAAATAGCGTTCGGGAAGAGGGGATGAACGACTTCAGCTCGAGCGAGGTCATCGACCTCGACATCCCGGACAGCGAGGCCTGGAACGACTTCGCCCTGGCGCAAGGCTGGAGCGACGGCATGCCGCTGGTCATGCCGACCGAGGCGGCGGTGGCGCGCTTCACCGCCGCCGCCCGCGGCGACAACCAGACCTTCGCGCCGATCTCGCCGCGCCAGGTGGTGCCGACCTTGGCGAGCCTCGCCGCCAACGCGGTGATGGCGGGCTGCAAGCCGGAATATTTCCCGGTCGTGCTGGCGGCGCTGCGCGGCGTGCTGTCGCCGGAATACAACCTGCACGGCACGCTGGCCACGACGCATCCCTGCGCGCCGATGATCATGGTGAGCGGGCCGCTGCGCCAGGCGCTGGACATCAATTGCGGCAGCAACTGCTTCGGCCAGGGCTGGCGCGCCAATGCGACGATCGGCCGGGCATTGGAACTCATCCTGCTGAATGTCGGCGGCGCCAGGCCCGGCGTGATGGACCGCTCGACGCAGGGCTCGCCGGCCAAGTTCTCGTTCTGCTTCGGCGAGAACGAGGAGGTGAGTCCCTGGGCGCCCTATCACGTCCGCCGCGGCTTCGCCGCCACCGACAGCGTGGTCACGGTGATGTCCGGCGAGGCGCCGCACAACATCAACGACCATGGCAGCACCACGGCCGAAGGCGTGCTGACCACGATCTGCGAATCGATCGCTCAGCCGGGCTCCAATCTCATCTACGGCAAGGGGCCTTACGTGCTGGTGCTGGGGCCCGAGCATGCCGAGACGCTGCACCGCGACGGCTGGACCATCGAGGCCCTGCGCGAGGAGGTCTTCCGCCGCGCCCGCGTGCACATCTCCCGCGTCTCCAAGGAGAACCGCGAGAGCTATGCTTCGACCGGCCGCCATCCGGATGGCGATTGGTATCCGATGTCGCCGACGGTCGAGGACATTCACATCGTCGTCGCCGGCGGTCCGGGCAAGCATTCGGCCTATATCCCGTCCTTCGGCGGCACCGCCGTCTGCTCGGTGCGGGTGGCGCTGCCGGCCTGATATGTCCGGCATCGGCAGCGAAGAGCTTCCCCTTTTCGGCGACAATGTCAGCTTCGAGGAAGCGCAGGCCGCGCTCGATGCGCTGCAGCTCGGCGACGGCCTGCCGCTGGTGCCGCCGACGCGGTCGCGCCTCGCTCGCATGCTGCAGGGCGTCGCCGAACCGAGCCGGTCCTTCGGCCAGGTGCCGCCGCTGTTCGGCGAGCTGACGGTATCGGCCGTCGCCTATCAATGCGTGCTGGCTGGCTGCGTTCCGGCCGAGCTGCCGGTGGTGCTGGCCGCGGTGACCGCCTGCCTGGAGCCAGATTTCAACCTGCTCGGCATCCAGACGACGACAGGAACGCCGACTGTCGCCGCAATCGTGCATGGACCGATCGCCGCGCGCCTCGGCATGAACGCCAGCGCCAATTGTCTCGGACCCGGCAACCGCGCCAATGCCTGCATCGGCCGTGCCATCCGACTGGCGCTCACCAATATCGGCGGCGCGCATCCGGGCGTCGGCGACATGGCGACCATGGGCCAGCCCGGCAAGTACACCTTTGCCTTCGCGGAAGTCGACGATCCCTGGGCGCCGCCACTGCATGTTCGCCGCGGCTTCACGCGCGAGGCCGACGCTGTGACCGTGCTCGGCGTCTCGGGCACCATGGAAGTGCTGCCGGTCGATGGCGGCAGCAGCCCGCAGGCGGTGCTGCGCCCCATGCTTGACGCCATGCGCGGGGCGCGGCTGGCGGCCTCGGCGGGACGGGAGCGCCCCGGCGGCGAGCAGTTCTTCCTGTTGCCGCCCGAGATGGCGCGCATGATCGAGCGCGGCGGGTGGGATCTCGCCGCCGCGCAGGATTACCTGTTCAACCAAAGCGAATCTGCCGCGCGTATCGCCGCATCGCCGCGGGACATCCATCCGATCGTCACCGGCGGGGCCGGCCTGAAGATGACCTATCCGCCGCTCTGGATGGGCGGCACGCGATCGGTTACCCGTGCGATCGAATCTCTCGGGAGGAAAGAATGACGCAAGCGCCGCACCATCCGCTCGCCACTGCTTCGGCACCGGCTTGCACGGGCCCGTTGCCGCAGATGCAGCGGCCCTCCTGGCCGGTGCCGCCCGGCGCCTGCGACACGCATGCGCATGTGATCGGCGACGGCGTCGCCTATCCCTTCGTCGCCGACCGCAGCTACACGCCGCCGGCGGCGAGCGAGGCGGAATATTTCCGCATGCTCGACGGGCTCGGCATCGATCGCGGCGTGCTGGTGCAGGTCAGCGTGCACGGCACCGACAACCGCCTGATGCTGGAAGTGATGCGCCGCCATCCCAAGCGGCTGCGCGGTGTCGTGGTGGTGCCGCCGGACGTGCCGGAAGCGGATCTCCGCTCGATGCACGAGATCGGCGTGCGCGGCGTCAGGCTCAATGTCTCGATCGGCGGCGGCATCGGCTTCGACGCGCTGGAGACCTTGGCTCAGCGGATCGCGCCGCTCGGCTGGCATGTGCAGCTGCTCACCACGCCGCAGCGCCTGGTCGATGTCGCGCCGCGCCTGCCCAAGCTATCCGTGCCGGTGGTGATCGATCATATGGCCGGCGTGCACCTGCCGGAGGGCACCGGCCATCCCGCCTTCCGCACCATGCTGGATCTGCTGAAGACCGGCCGCACCTGGGTGAAGATCTCCGGCGCCTACCGCGCCAGCCAGAAGAACCACGACTTCGAGGATGTCGATCCGATGGCGCAGGCACTGATCGCCGCCGCGCCCAACCGGATGGTCTGGGGCAGCGACTGGCCGCATGTGCGCTTCTCGAAGCCGATGATGCCGACGGTGGAGACGCTCGAGTTGCTCGGCCGCTGGTTGCCCGATCCGGCCGCGCGCAAGCGCGTCCTGGTCGACAACCCGGCCGTGCTCTACGGGTTCTGACCGGCTACTGCAGCCGGTAGAGCTTCGCGGCGGTGTCGCAGATCACCTTGCGGCGTGTCGTTGCCGGCAGGTGGCCGAGCTCGCGATCGATGAACTCCCGTGAATCCGGCCAGATGCCGTCGGGATGCGGAAAGTCCGATCCCCACATCACGTTGTCCTCGCCGAGATCCTGCAGCAGCTTGATGCCGATCGGGTCGGTCTGATAGGTCGCATAGCACTGGCGGCGCCAGTACTCGCTCGGGCGCATCTTCAGGTCCAGGTCCTTGAACTGGTCCTCCCATTCCAGGTCCATGTGCTGCAGCACATAGGGGATCCAGCCGAGCCCGGCCTCGCCGATCACCACCTTCAGGTTCGGATAGCGCGCCAGCGCCCCGCTGAAGATCAGCTGGATCAGCATGTAGCTCATATGCATCTGGAAGCCGGTGATGTGGGTCGCGAAGGCGCGCCGCGCCATCACCCGGCTCATCTTGCTGTAATCCGGCGACCGCCCGCCGATGGTATGGAAATGCACCGGGATGCCGGTCTCGTGCGCGATCTGCCAGAGCGGCTCGTAGACCTCGTCATAGAGCGGGATCATGTCCGGCCGGTTGGCGACGTCGATGCCGCGCACGCCGCGCGCCGCCGCGCGCTTCACCTCGGCGACGGCGGCGTCGATATCGTGGCTCGGGATGTTGGCGAGGCCGATCAGCCGGTCGGGATGGCTGCGGCAGAAATCGTGCAGCCAGTCGTTGTAGATGCGCAGCATCTCGACCGCCGCCTCGCCATCGTTCAGGCGGCCGCTCGAGCCCAGCACGCCATAGAGCACCTCCGCCTGCACGCCGTCGCGGTCCTGGTCCTTGAGGCGCAGGTCCGGCTCGGTCAGGCGGCGGATGCCCTTCCTGCCGTCGTCATAGAGGCCGGTCGAGGCCATGCGGTCGGAGCGATGGATCTCGCCAGGCACGTATTTGCGTCCGGCCGAGCCCATGCCGTTGACCAGCCCGAACTGCGCGCCGTTGCGGCTGACCCAGCGCGGTCCGTCCGGGCTCTCCGTCACATAGGGCATGCGATCGCGGAACTTTTCGGAGGCATTGGCGGTGAAGAGATCGGGCGGCAGCCAGATCAGGTCGACATGGCCATCGGCGGAAATGACGTCGTACTGCATCGACCTCTCCTCCCAGCCAGCGGGTGCGCCGCGTCAATCGGTGAATTCGGGCACCACCCAGAGCGGCGGCTCGCCGCGCGCGACGCGCTGCACATTGTCGAAAGCGTTGCGCAGCCGCCCGATATTGCTCTCCTGCGTCGGCCCGGCCATGTGGGCGGTCAGGATGACATTGTCGAGGGTGAACAGCGGATTGTCGGCGGGCGGCGGTTCCTGCTCGAAGACGTCGAGGCCGGCGCCGGCGAGCTTGCCGTCGGCGAGCGCGCGGTGGAGCGCCTTCTCGTCCACCACCGGTCCGCGGCTGGTGTTGATCAGGATCGCGTCCGCCTTCATCAGCGCCAGCTCCGCCTCGCCCAGCATGCCCTTGGTAGAGGCATTGAGCGGCACGTGCAGCGAGACGACGTCGGAGGTGCGGAGCAGCTCGCGATAGAGCCGGAACCGCACGTTCAGCGCATCTTCGGCATCCTCGGGCAGGCGGGCGATGTCGTAGTAATGCACCGGCATGCCGAAGGCCTGGGCGAGCCGCGCCGTCTTCTTGCCGATGGTGCCGAGGCCGACGATGCCGAGCGTGCGGCCGCGCAGCTCGTGCAGCCGCGGGGTCGAGTTGCCGCGCCAGCGGCCGGCGGCGACGCTCGCATGCTGGCGGATCAGCTGGCGCGACACCGCCAGCATCAGCAGGATCGCGTGTTCCGAAACCGCGACCGAATTGGCGCCGCCGTTGTTGGCAAGCGGGACATTGGCGCGCCGGGCCGCGGCGATATCGGCGCGGTCATAGCCGGCGCTCAGGCATTGCACCAGCTTCAGCCTCGGCGCGCCGCGATAGAGCTCTTCCTTGACCAGCATGTCGACGAAGCCGACGAGATATTCGGCGCCGCCGATCGCCGTCTGCCAGTCGCCGCTGCCGGGCTTGGCGATCTGCAGCTCGAAGCCGTCGGGCGCCATCTCGCGCACGACCTCCTCATCGACCATCGCCTGGGTCACCACCACGATACGCGGACGCATACTCGATCCTCCTCAGGCCGCCGGTGCGACAGAGAGCCCCACGACCTTGTGCTTCGCGATCAGTTCGGCGACCAGGCCGGAGGCTTTGGCATCCTCGACGAATCTGCTGAGAAATGCCGCGCCTGCCTTATTGCTCCGCGCGGTGCCGACCGCCTGCTGCACGGCCGTGAACTTGCCCGGCAGGAGGCGTGCGCCGGGCAGCTTCTCCACGTCCGACAGCAGACGCGGCTTCAATCCCGCCAGCGCGTCCAGCTTGTCGTTGACGAACAAATCGAAGGAGGCGTCGAGGCCGGCCGCGCGCAGCAAGGTCGCCTGCTTGATATTCCGCTCCAGCCACAGGTCGTAGGCGCTGCGCGCGCTGACCGCGATGCGCACGCCCGGCTTGTCCACATCGGCGATGCTGGAGAGCTTCGATCCGGCAGGAACGAGATAGGTTGCCTCGATCTCGCAATAGGCCGCGGTGAAGGCGATCTTCTCCGCCCGTGCCGGCTCCGCCCCGATCAGCCCGATATCCCAGGCGCCGGTGCCGCCGGCATCGGCAAGCTCGCCCGGCGTCTTGTAGGGCACGTACTTCACGGGCACGCCAAGCTTGCCAGCGATCGCCGCCGCCATGTCGGGCGCCACGCCGGCCGGATCGCCGCTCGCCGTGCGCCCGGTCACCAGCAGGAAGTTGCCCAGGTTGATGCCGGCGCGCAGAACGCCGGTCGGCGCAAGCTCGGCGACGATGTCGGATGACGGCATTTCTCTCCCCCGCGCTGTCTCAGCTCTTGAGCTGTTCGATGAACCCGGCCCAGCGGTCGAGCGTGGGCAGCAGCTTATCCGCCGGATCGGATGGCAGGCTGACCACCGACCGCTCGACGCCCAGATCGCGGTAGCGCTTCAACCGGTCGATATCATCCGGCACCGCCCAGGCGGTCACCGGCACGCTGGCGGGATCGCGGCCCGCTTCCGCCGCCATCTGCCGGAAGCGCGGCAGGAAGTCGCCGACATCGCCGTATTGCGGCCGGCTCACATGCGGCATCCAGCCATTGCCGAAGGCAAGCGCACGCCGGGCGCCATGCGGGAACACGCCGCCGACGATCACCGGCGGGTGCGGCTTCTGCACCGGTTTCGGCCAGGTCTGCAGGGGCGGAAAGTTCACGAACTCGCCGTGGAATTCGGCCTTCTCCTCGGTCCAGATCTGCTTCATCGCCGCGATGCGCTCCGCCATCAGGCGGAACCGCGTCTTGAACTCGGTGCCGTGATCGGCCATCTCCTCGGCGTTCCAGCCGGCGCCGACGCCGAACATGAAGCGGCCGTTCGACACCTGGTCCAGCGAGGCGACCAGCTTCGCCGTCTGGATCGGGTCGCGCTGCACCACCAGGCAGATGCCGGTCGCGACCTTCAGCTTGCGGGTGACCGTGGCAGCGACGCTGAGCGACACGAAGGGATCCATCACGTCGTAATATTTCTTCGGCAGGTCGCCGCCTTGCGGAAACGGCGTCGCGCGCGAGGCCGGAATATGCGAATGCTCCGGCGCCCAGAGTGATTCGAAGCCGCGCTCTTCCAACGCCCGCGCCAGCGCGTCGGCCCGGATCGAGTAGTCGGTGAAGAACATCGCGGCGCCGATCTGCATGGCCTCAGCCTCCCGCCCGGTCACCCACCGCCGATCGGCGGGATGAACGCCACTTCGGAATCTTCTGCCACCTCTTCCAGAAGCGCGTTCTGGTGCACGACACCGTCGATGACGACGGCGATGTCGCCTTCGAGATGGCCTTCCAGCGCCGGAAAGCGCGCCTCCAGCGCACGGATCAGCTGCCGGACCGTACGGCCCGGCAGCTCGATCTCGGTCTGCCCGTCCGCGAACTGCTTGGCGAACGAGTAGGTCAGAATGACCCGCGCCAAGCTACTCCGCCGCCATCCGGGGCGTCGCCGCGTCGAGGGCCGCCGAAAGCCTCGGCGGCGAGATCGGCAGGTCGACCATGCGCACGCCGGTCGCCCGCGCGATCGCGCTGCCGATCGCCGCCATCGGCGGAATGATCGGCACCTCGCCCACGCCGCGCACGCCGTAGGGATGCGCGGGGTTCGGCACCTCGACCAGCACGGTCTCGATCATCGGCAGGTCGGATGCGACCGGCATGCGGTAATCCAGGAAGCCCGGATTCAGCAGCCGGCCCTTGGCGTCGTAGATGTATTCCTCGTTCAGCGCCCAGCCGATGCCCTGCGCCGCGCCGCCCTGCAGCTGGCCTTCCACATAGGAAGGATGGATGGCGGTGCCGACATCCTGCACCGCGGTATAGCGGTCGATGGTGCAGATGCCGGTATCGGGATCCACCTTCAGGTCGACAATGTGGACGCCGAAGCCCGGGCCGGCGCCTTGCGCATTGAGCTGCGCATGACCGTTGATCGGTCCGCCGGTGCGGCTCGCGCTCGCCGCGAGCTTGGCGAGCGAGAGCGGCTCGAACTTGCCGACATTGGTGCTGGAGGGCCGCGCCTCGCCGTCCTCCCACACCACGGCGTCGACATCGACCTCCCACAGCTTCGCCGCGCGCTGCTTCAGCTGGCCGATCATGTCGCGCGTCGCGTTCACCACGGCGAGGCCGGTCGCAAAGGTGACGCGGCTGCCGCCGGTGACGAAGTTGAAGCCGATCGAAGCGGTGTCGGCCACGATCGGCCGCACCTTCTTGTAGTCGATGCCGAGCTCCTCCGCCGCCATCAGGGCGAGCGAGGCGCGCGAGCCGCCGATATCCGGATTGCCGGAGATGATGGTGACGCTGCCGTCCTCGCCCACATGCGCGGCAGCCGAAGAATCGGCGCCGACATTGAACCAGAAGCCGGCGGCGACGCCGCGGGCATAGCCCGGCTTCACCTTCGACTTGTAGTGCGGCGAGGCCTTGGCGGCTTCCAGGGTCTCGACCATGCCGATCACGCCGAAGGTCGGGCCGTAATGCGTCTTGGTGCCCTGCTTCGCCGCGTTCTTCAGACGCAAATCGATCGGGTCGATATTCAGCTCCTGCGCCACCATGTCGACCACCGACTCGACCGCCCAGGCCGAGATCGGCGCGCCGGGCGCGCGATACGCCGCGACCTTCGGCCGGTTGCTCACCACGTCGTAGCCGACGACATGGATGTTCTCGACGTCATAGCAGGCCATGCTGCACATGCAGCTCGGACCCACCGGCGAGCCGGCGAAGGCGCCGGCCTGCAGCGCGACCGTGATATCGGCCGCGACGATGGTGCCGTCCTTCTTGGCGCCCATCTTCACCTTCACCCAGCCGCCGGACGTCGGCCCCGACGCGCGGAACACCTCTTCCCGCGACATCACCATTTTCACCGGCTTGCCGGCCTTCTGCGACAGGCGGATCGCCACCGGCTCCAGATAGACCACCGTCTTGCCGCCGAAACCGCCGCCGATCTCCGAAGGCGTGACGCGGAGCTGCGAGGTCTCGAGGTTCAGCAGGCGGCAGCAGAAGCCGCGCACCTGGAAATGGCCCTGCGTCGTGGTCCAGAGCTGAACCTGGCCGTCCTCGGCCGCGCTCGCCAATGCCGCATGCGGCTCGATATAGCCCTGGTGCACCGGCTGCGTCGTGAACTCGCGCTCGATGACGATATCGGCCTTGCCGAAGCCGGCGGCCGCATCGCCCTTGTTGAATTCCAGACGCTTGGCGATGTTCGAGGCCTTTTCCGGCGCCGGCTTCACGCCGTCGGTGCGCATATGCGGGTGCAGGATCGGCGCGCCGTCCTTCATCGCTTCCTGCACGTCGATCACATGCGGCAGCACCTCGTAGTCGACCTTGATCAGCGACAGCGCCTCTTGCGCGACCGCTGCCGTGGTGGCGGCGACGGCGGCGATGGCATGGCCCTCGTACAGCGCCTTCTCCTTGGCCATCACGTTGCGCGTCACGTCGCGCAGGTTGACCTGCATCTCGCCCGCGGGCAGCAACTGGTCCGGCTGCTCGGGGAAATCGGCGCCGGTGACGACGGCCTTCACGCCCGGCAGTGCCGCGGCCTTGCTGACGTCGATCGACTTGATCACGGCATGCGCATGCGGGCTGCGCAGCACCTTGCCGACCAGCTCGCCCGGAAGGTTGAAATCGGCGCCGAAGCGGGCGCGGCCGGTCACCTTGTCGGCGCCGTCCGGACGGTTCTGGCGGGTCCCGACCCACTTGTAGCGGCGTTGTTCGCTCATCGCGTGGTCTCCCTCTGTTCGGCGGCCACATCGAGGACCGCGCGGACGATCTTGTCGTAACCGGTGCAACGGCAGAGATTGCCGGCGAGGCCGAAGCGCACTTCGGTCTCGCTCGGGTTCGGATTGCGGTCGAGCAGCGCCTTGGCCGCGATCAACATGCCGGGCGTGCAGACGCCGCATTGCAGCGCCGCCATCTCGATGAACTTCTGCTGCAGCGGGTGCAGCTTGTCGCCGTGGCTCATGCCCTCGATGGTGAGCACGCGGCGGCCCTCGGCCTCGGCGCCGAGCATCAGGCAGGCGCAAACCAGCCGGTCGTCGACGATGATGGAGCAGGCGCCGCAATCGCCGGAGCCGCAGCCCTCCTTGGTGCCGGTCAGGTCGAGCTCGTCGCGCAGCACATCCAGCATGCTCTGCGACGCCTCGCAGAGATATTCCGTCGGCTCGCCGTTGATGGTGGTGGTGACGTGGGTCTTCGACATGTCAGTTGCTCCTCGCGCGCTCGGCGGCGATGGCGACGGCGCGCTTGAGCAGGACGCCGGCAATCTTGGTGCGGTAGACGATGGTGCCCCGCTTGTCGTCGATCGGCTTGCAGGCGGCGCGGCAGGCGGCGGCGGCCGCCTCGATTGCCTTGTCGTCCAGCTTCGATCCGACCAGCGCCTTGGCCGCGCCCTCCACCAGCAGCACGGTCGGCGCGACGGCGCCGAGCGCCACCCGCGCCGCGGTGCAGGTGCCGTCCTTCATGGTCAGGTTGACGCCGCAGCCCACCACGGCGATGTCCATCTCGGTGCGCGGGATCAGGCGCAGATAGGCATCGCCCGAACCGGCCGGCCGGGCCGGCAGGGTGAAGCTGACGACGATCTCGCCCGGCTTGAGGCTGGTCTTGCCGGGACCTGCCGGGATCTGCTCGACCGGCACCTCGCGCCGGCCGTTCGGCCCCTGCACCGTGGCGATGGCGCCGGCGGCGACCAGGGCCGGCACGCTGTCCGCGGCCGGCGAGGCATTGCACAGATTGCCGCCGGCCGAGGCGCGGCCCTGCACCTGCTTCGACCCGATCAGGTTGATCGCTTCCACCACGCCGGGCCAGGCCTTCTTCAGGCCGGCATGGTCGTGGATTTCGGCCCCGGTCACCGCCGCGCCGACGCGCCAGGCGCCGGCAATCTGGCTGATCGCGGTCATCTCGGCGATGCGCTTGACGTCGACGATCAGGCCGGGCGCCACCATGCCGGCCCGCATCTGGACCAGAAGATCGGTGCCGCCGGCCAATACCCGTCCCTTGCCGCCGGCCCCCGCCATCAGCGCCACGGCCTCGTCGACCGAACCAGGCGCCCGATACTGCGCTTCCATCATTCTTTGCCCCTCCCGAACAGAGCAACGGTCGCGCACGCACTTTATTGTTAGGCATCCAACCCGTGCCGCGCGCTCCTCCTCGTGGCCCATTTGACGCGATGCGGCCGCGAAGCACAATCGGCTCGTCGTCGGCAGGCCCGCTTCGATCTGAATTTGTGAGATTCGCAAGCGCCGGCCGGATCGGCCAAGTGGCCGATGCCGCCGGCCTCTGTCACAAGCTAGATTCGTTTTCGCGCGCTTCGGCCGTCCGTTGGGGGGCAAGTCGGGTGGCGAACAGAGATGGGTTAACCGCGCTTTAGCGAAGGTTGATGGATATTCCATTTGCCCGACTCGGGCCGAACCCGGCATTCCAGGCCAGGGATCGGCGGCTGACGGCGCGACGCCGGAGGCGGCCCGCCAGCGATGGCGTGCGGAGGCCGGCATCGGCCTGCCGCAGAAGGAAGGTCTAGGACATGTCGTCGGATTGGTGGCGCGGCGCGGTCATCTATCAGATCTATCCGCTCAGTTTCTGCGACAGCGACGGCGACGGCCTCGGCGACCTGCCCGGCGTTCTCGGCCGGCTGGACTATGTGGCATCGCTCGGCGTCGATGCGATCTGGCTCTCGCCCTTCTTCCCGTCGCCGCTCAAGGATTTCGGCTATGACGTGGCCGATCATTGCGGCGTCCATCCCGCCCTCGGCACGCTCGGCCATTTCGACGCCATCGTCGAGAAGGCCCACCGCCTGGGCCTCAAGGTGATGATCGACCAGGTTTGGAGCCACACTTCCGATCATCATGCGTGGTTCCGCGAAAGTCGTGCCGGGCGCGACGCGGCAAAGGCCGACTGGTACACTTGGGCCGATCCGCGTCCCGATGGCGGTCCGCCCAACAATTGGCTTTCCGTGTTCGGTGGCGGTGCATGGACCTGGAATCCGATCCGCCGCCAGTACTACCTGCATCATTTTCTATCGGACCAGCCGTCGCTGAACCTGCGCAACGAGGCGGTGGTCGAGGCGCTGCTCGGAACCGCGCGGTTCTGGTTGGACCGCGGCGTCGACGGCTTCCGTTTCGATGCCGTCGACTTCATGTTCCACGACCCGGACCTGAAGGACAACCCGCCGCGCCCGCCGGCCGACGGCGAGATTCCGTCGCGGCCCTTCCGTCTGCAATATCACCTGCACGACATGATGGGCGCCGGCACCCACGAATTCCTCGCGCGCATCCGCGCGCTCGCCGACGAATACGGCGCCGTCACGTTGGGCGAGGTGTCGAGCGAGGATGGGGCGCTCGAGCGCTGCCTCGCCTACAGCGCGCCCGGCGAAGGTAAGCTTCACATGGCCTACACGCTCGGCCTGATGAAGCGGGGCTTCACGCCGGAGCTCTTCAACGATGCCTTCGCGCTGCAGGCGCGGGCCAGCGAGGCCGGCTTCTGCTGGGCTTTCAGCAACCACGATGTGGAGCGCGCGGTCAGCCGCTGGGGCGGCGCCAAGGGCGGCGACCGGTTCGGGCGATTGCTGATGAACCTGCTGCTCGCGCTGCCCGGCACGGTCTGCCTCTACCAGGGCGAGGAGCTTGGCCTGCCGCAGGCGAAGGTGCCGCATGACCGCATGCGCGATCCCTACGGCGCCGCGTTCCATCCGGTCTTCTCCGGTCGCGACGGGTCGCGCACGCCGATGCCCTGGACCATGTCGGCGCGACATGCCGGTTTCTCGGCGGCGCGGACGCCGTGGCTGCCGGTGTCACGCGCGCATCGCGGCCGCGCGGTCGACATGCAGGAGGCGGATCCCGGCTCCATCCTGAATTCCTGGCGGTCGGCGCTGCGCTGGCGGCGCGCGCATCCGGAGCTGCGCATGGGGCGGCTTCACGCATTGTCGGTGCCGGGCCAGACGCTAGCATTCGAGCGGTTCAGCGGCGAGGGGCGCGTGTTGGCCGCGTTCAATTTCAGTGCCGAACCGGTGACGCTGGACCTCAGCTTCGGACCGCCGATGACGCCGATCGGCGGTCATGGCTTTGCCGCCGTGTCGCCGTCGACGGTTCAGCTCGATGCCCACGGTGCCGTCTTCGCCCGCGCGCCCGCGGCGCATGGCTGCGCCGACTTCACCTTGGCGGCCGAATAGCCGCCGCCCTCAGGGCCGTTCGCGCACCAGAACGGCGACCGGAAGTTCCGCCAGAAGATCGCCGATCAGCGGCATGACAGCGGCTTCCTGCGAACGCAGCGCCCAGATCCGGCCGGTGAATATCTCTCGCCATCTGCCGCTGTGATCGGCGGGCAGAACCAGCCGGGTATCGTTCCACGCGCTTCGATAACTCCTCGCCTCGGCGCCGAGCAGCGAGACGAAGAGCCGGCCCGCCACCACGATCGCGCGCTCGTCGCGATACCGTCGCTGGAGCGCGACGACATGGTCTGCCTCGCTACCGACGGCAACCAGCGGCTCATATGCCCCCTGCCGGAACAGATCGGGATATTCTTGTCGCGCGCGCGCGAGCCGGTGCAGCAGCCGGAGCTTGATCTGACCGTCGGTCCAGCGCGCCAGGTCCTGGCGCAGCGCGTCCAGGCGGGCTTCCGCCGCCGCGTGGTCCGTGTGCGCGATCTCTTCCTGCCGTCTGTGCCGCGCCACGAAATCGACTTCGCCACGGTTGTCCGGATCGACCAGGCTCAGGTCCCACAGCTCGGTCCCCTGATACGCGTCGGGAATGCCGGGAATCGTCATCCGCAATGCCAGCTGCGACAGGCTGTTCAGCATGCCGAAGAAGGCGATGCCCTCGGCAAAGGCGGCGAAATCCGCCAGAAACGGATTGGTCCGGGTGTTGTCGAGCGCGCCGCGGATGAACGCCGTGCAGGCCGCTTCATAGGCGTCGTTCGGGCTGTCCCAGCTCGAGATCAGCTTCGCCTCGCGCACGGCCTTGACCACGTAGCGTTCGATCCGCGCCGTCAGGGCAGCGAGCGTCTTCGCTTCCAAGGCGCCGCCGGCGAACGCGGCGGGCCAGGCGCCCAGCAGGGCCTGATACAGCATGTACTCGTCGCCGGGCGTCGGCGCGGGAAGGCCGTCAAGATCCTGGCGCAGCAGGCGGTTCAGCATCGCCCAGCGATCGGCGCGCTCGCGCCACGCCGCCGGCAGCTCCGTCAGCACGTCGATGCGCGCCCGCGCGTCCTCGCCGCGTTTGGTGTCGTGGGTCGACGTTGCCAGCATCGAATGGGGCCATTGTCGCGCGCGCTGTCGGTTCGCATGGTGGAAGGCGGCGGGCGACGCGCCGAACTGTCCGGGATCGCCACCCACTTCGTTGAGAGAGATCAGGCGGCGATAGCGGTAGAACGCCGTATCCTCGACCGACTTCGCCATCACCGGGCCGGTGTATTGCTGGAATCGCATGGCGAAGCGGGCCAGCTCGGCGCGGCCGAAGGCGAAGCTCTGCGAGGCGAGGTCGCCGGTCAACGCGTCGTGCAGCAGGTCGAAGATCTGCACGTCGGCGCCGCGCCATTCGCGCCTGGCCCGCTTCACCGCCCAATCGATGTCGCGCCTGTCCTCCGCCGTGATCGTGCGAGCGGTCACGTAGGTTCGATACACCGGAAAGTGCCTGACAATTGCCTTCAACGCATCGCGCAGACGCTGCCGCGTGAAGTCGCGCGTGGCCCAATGTCGTTCGACGATGCGGTCGATCTCATTGGCGAGGCTGCTGAGCTCGCTCGACAGCAGGTTCTCGATCACCAGGTCCTTGGCGGCTGGGGCGATCTCCTCGAAGCTCGATGCGTCGTGGGTGAAGCTGCGATAGGCCTCGTCGCATTCGGCTTCCCCGGCAGGGTCGACGAACAGGCCATTGATCAGGACGCCGGTTTCATAGCCGGTGGTGCCGGCGATCGCCCAACTTGGCCGCAAGGCCTCGTGCCGCGCCAGGATCTTCTCGGCGACGACATAGAAGCGAAGGGTTGCGTCACCCTGCGCCGGCTGCCGCGCACGTGCCAGCGCCTGCAGGCGGCGAAAATAAGCCTCCGGGTCGAACATGCCGTCGACATGGTCCAGTCTCAGGCCCTGCAATCGGCCTTCGGCGATCATTCGCCCGATCAGGCCATGCGCGATGTCGAACAGCCGCCGATTCTCCATCCGGATGCCGGCCAGCTCGTTGATGTTGAAGAAGCGGCGGTAGTTCACCTCGTCGGCGGCGACGCGCCAGAAAGCCAGCCGGTAATGCTGGCGCTCCAGCAAGCCGTGCAGCGGCCGGAAGCTCTCGCTGTCGCCGGGCCGGCCTGCGAAGGATGCCGTGGCATCCTCCATGAACTGCGCGGCGGCCGGATCCTCGCGGCAGAGCTGCGCCAGCCTGGCCTTGAGGCCGGCGGCGATGCTGCGCGCCATATCGCGGCGTTGCCGGCCGACACGTCGCACCCGATCGAATTCTTCCGCCAGGCGCGTCAACTCTTCGCGCAGCGGTGCCGCAATCGATGTCCCGTCGCCGTTCCGGGCCAGTTGGCGGCGGATGACGACGGCATAGGATCGCGGCCGCAAGGGCAGCCGGTGCTCGTAGTACCAGACGCTCAGCGCGCCCTCTTCGGGCGCGAACCGCAGAACCAGCTCGCCGCGTTCGAGCACGATGCCGTAGTGCTCGCCGAGCAGCGGCAGCAGCAGCTTGCCGAACAGCTCCGGCTTGGCCGGCATCCAGTCGATATCGAAGAACTCGGCAAAGCCGGACCCCTGGCCCCATTCGAGAACGTCGAGCCACCAGGCATTGTCGGCCTTGCCGATGCCCATGTGGTTGGGAACGAAGTCGAGCACCAGGCCCATGCCGTGCGCCCGCAGCGCATCGGTGAAGTGCACGAAATCGTCCCAGCTGCCGATCTCGGAGTTCAGGTTGTTGTGGTCGGTGATGTCGTAGCCGTGCTCGCTCCCGGGCCGCGCTTTCAGCAGCGGCGAGGCGTAGACGTGGCTGATGCCGAGTGCGGCGAGATACGGCACCACGTCGAGCGCTTGCCTGAGGGTGAAGCGGGCGTTGAATTGCAGGCGATAGGTGGAAAGCGGCACGGCCAGCCGCGCCATCAGCACAGCCGTCGGGGCCGGGCGCTCGGCGTTCAATATGCGGCAAAGCGCTGTGACGCGCGGGTCGGCGAACACCGCTTCCAGTTCATGGGGCAGGCGAAGCTGCCAGTTCGGGTGTTCCTCGTTGGTGCTGGGCACATTGATCTGCTCGATCACGCCAAGCGGATCTTCCAGATGCATCATCAGGATCTGCCCGCGCGACCGGGCGAGGAAGCGATAGGCCGCTTCCACAGGCGTCCGTTGATGCTCTTCATCGCCGACCAGGCGCTCGTCGCGAAACGCTGCAAGCAGAGCGTCGCGATCGACGGCGCGATTGCGTTGTTCCGCCTCGACCTGCCCTTGATCCGGCAGGAAGCCCAGCCGCGCGCGCAACTTGATATCGTCGCCGCGCCAGAAACTCGGGAAGGTCGGCAGGTCATGAGTGCTCACCGCGACCAGGGCGGCGCTCGGATAGTCGGCCGGACGGCGCGGCCGTCCGTCCACCTCCCGCTCGAAGAGCAGCAGCCGGTAGGAGAGAATGCCCGCCCGTTCCAGCTCCTCGCGCAGGCCCTCCGGCACGGTGCCGAGATCCTCGCCGACGATCAGGCAGCGCTGCCGATGGCTTTCCAGGATCAGGATTCCGACAAGATCGGCGAACGGGTATCGCACATAGGCGCCGCGCGCCGCCGGCTCCCCATGCCGAATCCAGAAAGCACGCCACAGGCCAAGGATATGATCGATGCGCATGGCGCCGGCATGCCGCATGTTGGCGCGGATCAGCTCGATGAAGGGCCGATAGCGCTCGCGCTTGAGGGCGATCGGGCTGAGCGGGGACAGACCCCAATCCTGGCCCTTGCTGCTCAGGCTGTCGGGCGGCGCCCCCATGCTCCAGCCCGGCACGATCACGTCCTGTTCCGACCATGCATCGGCGGCGCCGCCGTCGACGCCCACTGCGAGATCCTTGTAGAGGCCGATCGGCATGCCGGCCTCGCGCGCGGCGGCGGCGCAGGCGGCGGCCTGCTCCTCCGCGATCCACTGCAGATAGGCGAGGTATTCGATGCGCTGGCGATTCGCCGCGGCAAAGCGCGCGACGGCGGGCGAGCCCGGGTCCTGAAGCTCGATCGGCCAGTTGCGCCAATAGCGGAGCGAGGGATTTTCCCGCCCGTGGGTCTCGCGCAAGGCCTGGAAGACGCAGAACCGCTGCAGCGCCGCGCCATGCTCGCGCTGAAAGGCGCGGAACCGCCTCGCCCTGGCGGTCTGGCGCGCAATATGGTGATCGCGGAACGATCGGAACAGCAGTTCCAGGATTCTCCACTTGCACCGCGCCGCCGCGGGATAGTCGACCAGCGGCCGCCGACGCAGCTCTGCGAGTTCAGCCTCAAACTCGGCGCTGCCGACCAGGGCCTGCGCCTCGGCACATTCCGCGAAGTCCGGCACGGCCTCGACGTCGATGTAGAGGGGATTGAGGAACCGCCGGCTGTTCGGCGAATAAGGGCTCGATCGCGCCGGTTCGTCCAGATAGAGCGCATGCACCGGATTGATGCCGACCAGACTGGCGCCCGCCCGCGCGGCGCGGCGCAGCATGTCGGCAAGGTCGCCGAAATCGCCTATGCCCCAGTCGAATCCGGACCGCAGAGAATAGAGCTGGACCGAGATGCCCCAGACCCGGGCACCCTCGTCGAGAGGGCTCGGCGCATATGCCCGCGACGGCGCGGCGATCAGCAGGGCTTCCGCCGGGCCCGCCGGTGCGTCGGCAATGCGCAGCTCGAAGCGGTGATAGCCCGGCGCCGGCGACAGCGGCAGCACCAGGCGCCGCTTCTCCCAGTGCCGGCCGCCCCGGATCACCGTCTCGACCAGCTCCAGCGCCGTCGCATGCGTCAACCCGGCATGCGGCGTGCCGTCCTCCTCGGTCAGGCTCCACTCGATACCGGGATCGGCCGCCGCGGCAAGCGTCAGAATGATCTCCGGCGGGCCGGTGCCCGCGCGCCACACGGTGACGGGATCGATGGCGGCGGGCTCATCCGCGGTATCGTCGCCGGTCACGCCCAGGGCCTCAGCGAGGGCGCGGATGGTTTCCGCATCCGCCTCGCGCCGCATGCCGGCGTGGTCGAAATAGACACGCTCGATGCCGGCCCGGCGGCAGAGCGCATCCAGCTCGTCGTCCATCAGCCGGCGTCTCCCGGCGCGGCCAGGAACCAGCCGGCGAACCAGGGCGGCAGATCATCGAATTGCGCGCGCGTGGACGCGTCAGGCTCGGTGACAAACAGCGGGCGGCCGCGCCGCGGTATCTTCACGCCCGCGCTGCTCTGGGCCGACAGCGCCAGAACGGCTTGCAGGGTCGAGCCGTCACCGAGGCGCCAGCAAATCTCGACGGCCGAATCGCCATGCATCGTGCAACTGCCGCTCCCGGCGCCGATATCCGCCAGCCGCGGTACGATCTCGCGGTGCCGTATCGCCAGCAGAGAGCGGACGAATTCAAGCCAGGTCCGGTGCGGCTCGCGGCCGAGCACGCTCCAATCCAGCTTCGCCGCGGCGAAGGTCGCTTCCAGAAGTGGATCGGGGATCCGCGCCTGCGCCACCGGATCGGCGAATTCCGGGAAGCGCGCGAATTCCCGCCGCCGCCCCTCGCGCACGGCGTCGGCAAGCTCGGATCCGAAATCGCAGAAGAAGGGGAAGGGCTGCGGCGCGTGCCATTCTTCGCCCATGAACAGCATCGGTATCTGCGGCGACAGCAGGACCACGGACATGGCCGCCCGCAGCGCCGGCGCGTCCGCCAGCGCCGAGATCCGCTCGCCCATGGCGCGATTGCCCACCTGGTCGTGGTTCTGCAGAAAGGCGACGAAGGCGGTGGGCGGAAGGCCGGCGCTGGGCTCGCCGCGCGCCGCGCCGCCGCGATGCGGCGAAGGCTCGCCTTGATAGACGAAGCCTTCGGCCAGGGCGCGCCCCAGGCGCCGGTGCGGCTCCGAACCGTAGTCGCCGTAATAGCCCGTCGTCTCGCCGGTCGCGAGCACATGTAGGACGTGGTGGATGTCGTCGTTCCACTGCGCCGCATAGCGGGTCGGGCGCCCCGCCGCGTCGCGCGCCAGGTAGCGCGCGGCGTTGTCGTCGTTCTCCAGGACGAGATGGACCTGCCGGCCCGGCAGGTCCGTCGCGACCCGCGCGGCGAGCTCCTCCAGGATGTCGGGCCTGCTGTCGTCGCGGATCGCATGCACCGCGTCGAGGCGCAGTCCGTCGATGTGGAACTCCTCCAGCCAATAGAGCGCGTTGTGCACGAAGAAGTCGCGCACCGTCGGGCTGCCGGGGGCGTCGAAATTGATCGCGGCGCCCCAGGGCGTCTGGTGCCGGTCGGTGAAGAAGTCCGGCGCGTAGCGGTGCAGGTAGTTCCCTTCCGGGCCGAAGTGATTGTACACCACGTCCAGGAACACCATCAGGCCGCGTTGATGCGCGGCCTGCACCAATTGCTTCAGATCCTCCGGGCGGCCATAGGCCCGCGTCGGCGCGAACGGCAGCGTGCCGTCATAGCCCCAGTTACGCGCGCCAGGAAACTCGGCGAGCGGCATCAGCTCGATGGCGGTGACGCCGAGGTCGCGCAGATGATCCAGCCGCTCGATCGCCGCCTTGCAGGTGCCTTCGGGCGTGAAGCTGCCGAGATGCAGCTCATACAGCACCGTCTCATGCCATGGCCGGCCGTTCCATTCGTGATCTGCCCAGTCGAACGCGCCGGGATCGATGACCTCGCTCGGGCCATGCACCCCATCCGGCTGGAAGCGCGACGCCGGGTCGGGAATCTCCATCTCGCCGTCGATCCGGAAGCTGTAGCGCGCACCGGCCGCCGCGGCGGCGCTCTCCGCGCTGTACCACCCGTCGGCCGCGCGCGGCATGGGCGCGGGCGGCAAGGCGGCACCGTCGGCCGTGCGCAGGCAGAGCTCGACTTGCCGCGCCGCCGGCGCCCACAGGCGAAAGCTGGTCCCGCGACCGGCGTCGAGGATCGCGCCGAACGGCATCGCATGCGCGCGCCGCACGGCTATCCGCCCGCGCCGGTGCCATGGTGGCCGCACAGCACGACCACGCTCCGCGCCGCCACTTCCACCTGGGCCCGCGGCTCGACCGGCGCCTGGCGGCCCTTTCCGTCGGCGGTAGAGGTATCGATCAGATACAGCCAAGCCGAGATCCCGGGCAGGTCCGGCAAGGTATAGGCCATGTCGTCGTGATGCGCGTTCAGCACGATGAAGAGCGGCGCGTCCGCCGATTGCGACTTGTCCGTCGCATGCGGGTCCGCAAGCAGGAAGCAGAGAATGCGGGCGTCGGGATAGTTCCAGTCCTCCTGCGTCTTCGCCTCCCCGCTCGGCGCCAGCCAGACGACATCGCGCAGCAGGCCGTTGTCACCGAACCGGCTGCCGGTGAGGAAGTTGCGCCGCCGCAGGGGGCGATGCTCGCGCCGTATCCGAATCAGATGGCAGGCGAAATCGAACAGATCGTTGTCGTGGCGGTCGGGGCCATCGATCCATCCGATCGGATTGTCCTGGCAATAGGCGTTGTTGTTGCCGTCCTGGCTGTTCCCCAGCTCGTCGCCGGCGAGCAGCATCGGCACGCCCTGGGCCAGCAGCAAGGTGGCGAGCAGGTTGCGCTGCTGGCGGGCACGAAGCGCGAGCACGGCCGCATCATCGGTCGCGCCCTCCACCCCGCAATTCCAGCTGTTGTTGTTGTCGCTGCCGTCCCGGTTGCCTTCCTGGTTCGCCTCGTTGTGCTTGTGCTCGTAGCTGACCAGGTCGCGCAGCGTGAAGCCGTCATGTGCGGTGACGAAGTTGATGCTGGACCAGGGCCTGCGTCCGGCGTGGCCGAACAGGTCCTGCGAACCCGACATGCGGCCTGCCAATTCGCCGATCAGGCCGCCTTCGCCCTTCCAGAAGCGGCGCACGATGTCGCGGAACTTGTCGTTCCACTCGGCCCAGTCGGGTGGAAACTGGCCTACCTGATAGCCGCCCACGCCGACATCCCAGGGCTCCGCGATGAGCTTGATGCGCCCCAGCACCGGGTCCTGGCGCAGCACGTCCAGGAAGCCGGAATGCGGGTCGAACGCGCCATCGGCCTCGCGGGCCAGCGTGGTGGCGAGGTCGAAGCGGAATCCGTCGACATGCATCTCCTCGACCCAGTAGCGCAGCGAGTCCATGACCATCTGCAGGACGCGCGGGTGGTGCAGGCGCAGCGCGTTGCCGCAGCCGGTGAAATCCTCGTAATGGCGCTCGTCGCCCGGCATGAGGCGGTAGTAGGACCGGTTGTCGATGCCGCGGAAGGATAAGGTCGGGCCGAGGTGATTGCCCTCGGCCGTGTGGTTGTACACCACGTCGAGGATCACCTCGATGCCGGCCTCGTGCAGGTGGCGCACCATGGCCTTGAACTCGCCGACATGACCGGTGGCGAGATAGCGCGGCATCGGCGCGAAGAAGCCGATCGAGTTATAGCCCCAGTAGTTGGAAAGCTGGCGCTCGATCAGATAGCGATCGTCGAGAAAGGCCTGCACCGGCAGCAGCTCGATGGCGGTGACGCCGAGCTTCTGCAGGTGCTCGATCGCGGCGGGATGCGCCAGGCCGGCGAAGCTGCCGCGCAGTGCCGCCGGCACGGCATCGCGCTGCATCGTGAAGCCGCGCACATGCGCCTCGTAGATGATGCTGTTGCTCCAGGGCGTGCGCGGATGCCGGTCGCCGTCCCAGGTATAGGCGGGATCGATGACCATGCATTTCGGCATGCCGCGGGCATTGTCGCGGCGATCGAAGGAAAGGTCTCCCTGTCGCGCGCCGACCCGATAGCCGAAATGGGCGTCGCTCCACGCAATACGGCCGTGCAGGGCCTTGGCACAGGGATCGATCAGCAGCTTGTGGGGATTGAACCGGTGCCCGGCGCGCGGCTCGTACGGTCCGAAGACGCGATAGCCGTAGAGCAGGCCCGGCCGCGCATCGGGCAGGTATCCGTGCCACACTTCGTGCGTGTATTCCGGCAGATCGACGCGGGCGATCTCGCGCTGTCCCCGGTGGTCGAACACGCAAAGCTGCACGCGTTCGGCGTGCGCGGAAAACAGCGCAAAATTGACTCCCTTGCCGTCCCAGGTCGCGCCGAGCGGGTAGGGCAGGCCGGGCTCGACGCGGAGCGATTGGCTAGCCATCGGCTCAGCCGTGTTCCGCGACGAGAACGACGCCGCCCAGCGGCGGCAGCGTGAGGGTGACCGAATGCGGGCGCCCGTGCCAGGGCACCGGTTCCGAATGTACGCCGCCGCCATTGCCGATATTGCCGCCGCCATAGATCTCGGCGTCCGAGTTCAGCGCTTCGCGGTAGAAGCCTTCCGCCGGAACGCCCAGCCGGTAGCCATGCCGCGGCACCGGCGTGAAGTTGCAGACCACGATGGCCGGCGCGCCGCCCTCGCCGGGCTTGCGGATGAAGGACAGCACGCTGTTGACGCTGTCATTGGCGTCGATCCACTCGAACCCCTCCGGCTCGCAATCGCGCGCGTGCAATGCCGGCACGGCGCGGTAGAGGGCGTTCAGGTCGCGCAGCAGGCGCTGAATGCCGGCATGCGCCGGATCTTCCAGCAGGTGCCAGTCAAGGCTCTTGTCGTGGTTCCACTCGCGCTCCTGCGCCAGCTCGGCCCCCATGAACAGCAGCTTCTTGCCGGGATGGCCGAACATGAAGGTGTAGTAGGCGCGCAGGTTGGCGAAGCGCTGCCAGCGATCCCCGGGCATCTTGCCGAGCAGCGAGCCTTTGCCATGCACCACCTCGTCATGGCTCAGCGGCAGCACGAAGTTCTCGCTGAAGGCGTAGATCAGGCCGAAGGTCAGCTGGTTGTGATGGTGCGACCGATGCACGGGATCACGGCTGATGTAGTCCAGCGTGTCGTGCATCCACCCCATGTTCCACTTGTAGCCGAAGCCGAGCCCGCCGAGATAGGTCGGCCGCGACACCATCGGCCAGGCGGTCGATTCTTCTGCCACAGTCGCAATCCCGGGATGCCGGCCATAGGCGGTCTCGTTCAGGCGGCGGAAGAATTCGACCGCCTCCAGGTTCTCGCGCCCGCCGAACTTGTTCGGCACCCACTCGCCGGCGGCGCGGCTGTAGTCGAGATAGAGCATGGATGCGACCGCATCCACGCGCAGGCCGTCGATGTGATAGCGGTCCAGCCAGAACAGCGCGTTGGCGAGCAGGAAGTTCGCCACTTCGCGCCGGCCGTAATTGTAGATCAGCGTGTCCCAGTCCTTGTGCAGGCCCTGCCGCGGGTCGGCATGTTCGTAGAGATGCGTGCCGTCGAAATTGCCGAGCCCGTGCGGATCGGTGGGAAAGTGGCCCGGTACCCAGTCGAGAATCACGCCGAGGCCTGCCGCATGCGCCGCCTCGATCAGCAGGCGGAACTCTTCCGGCGTGCCGAACCGGCTGGTCGGCGCAAACAGGCCGGTCGGCTGATAGCCCCAGGACCCGTCGAAGGGATATTCGGAGATCGGCAGCAGCTCGATATGGGTGAAACCCATGTCCTTGACATAGGGCACCAGCTGCTCGGCCAGCTCGCGATAGGTGAGGTATCGGTTGCCCTCCTCGGGCTTCCGCCGCCACGAACCGAGATGCACCTCGTAGATCGAGACCGGCGCGCTGCGGTCGACATGCCTCTCCCGCTCGGCGAGCCAGCCGGCATCCCGCCATTCGGGCGACCCGAGATCGGCGACGACCGACGCCGTCTGTGGCGGATGCTCGGCCGCGAAGGCGCAGGGATCGGCTTTCATCAGGATGGCGCCGTCCGGCGCCTTGATCTCGTATTTGTAGCGGTCGCCCGGCTTGAGATCGGGAATGAAGATCTCCCACAGGCCGGCGCCGGGATGGTGGCGCATCGGGTGCCGGCGGCCGTCCCAGTTGTTGAAATCGCCGATCACGCTGACGCGGTGGGCATTGGGCGCCCAGACGACGAAGGCGACACCTTGGGTTCCGTCCAGATTCGTCGGATGCGCACCGAGCTTGTCATAGGCCGAGAGATGGGTTCCCTCGCCGAACAGATGCAGGTCGACCTCCCCCAGCCACGGCGGGAAGCGATAGGGATCGCCGACATCGGCTTCGCGGCCGCCCCAGTTCACCCGCAGACGATAGGGCAGGCGGCGCTTGCGTTCGATCCGGCCGGCGAACAGGCCGGCATCGTGCACGCGCTCGAGCGCGCCGACGGGGCGCGACGTTTTGGCGTCCAGCACGGTGACGCCGGCGGCTTCCGGCAGGAAGGTACGCACCACCAGCCCGTCCTCTGTCTCGTGCAGGCCGAGGAAGGCGAAGGGATCGGGATGGTCGCCGTTCACGATGGCCTGAACGTCGTGGGAGGATGCGTCGCTTGCAGGATGCATGATGATCCCCGGCCTGGAATCAGGCGCTGCGGAAGAGAATGTCGTTGACGCCGGCGAGCGGAATCCAGAGCCAGTTGGGACGGTTCGCCAGCTCGTAGCCGATTTCGTAGAAAGCCTTCTCCAGCGTTGCGAGCTTCAACAGGCCGTCGGTGGCCTTCTCGTCGCTGGGATAGGAAGCGCAATCGCCGATCGCCTCGCGATAGCCGGCGAGGAAGGCCTTGCCCGCCTCGTCGCGCCAGGCCAGCAGATGCGGCCGCAGAAGCTCGCGCCGCTCCGGCTGCTTCTGGGTCTCGTGATCCAGGGTGGACCATGCCGCGTAGTCGAACGACCGCAGCATGCCGGCAACATCCTTCAGCGGCGTGTGCTTGGCGCGTCGATGCGCCAGCGGGCGCCGCGGCTCGCCCTCGAAATCCAGAATGTAGAAGTCGTTCTGAGCCACGATCACCTGGCCCAGGTGATAGTCGCCGTGATAGCGCGTCTTCATCACGCCCGGCGGCACGGCGATCGGCGCCATGATGGCATCCAGGATCTGGCGGCGCTTGGCGAGCAGCGGTTCGGTCTGCTCCGCGGCCTCCTTGCTCAGCGACCGGCGCGCCTTCCCCAAGGCCTCCAGTGCCTCGCGGGCCTCCTGTCGTACTTCGCGCTGATATTTCTGCACATCCGCCGCCGTCAAAGGCTGCGGCGCGAAAGCCGAAGCGGCCTTGGCTGGACAGAGCGCTCGATGCAGCTCGGCCGTGCGTTCGCCCAGCTTGCGCAACTGCACGATGTTGATGGCATGGGGATCCGCGCGCGCGGCCACTTCGTCGGCCGGCAGAACGGCGACGTCGTCCATGTGCCGCTGCAGATAGCTGAGCGTATGGCTCCACCCGTCGCCCTGGTTGCGGATGAAGGCGTGCATGGCCGCGATGGCGGCGCTGCCTTCGGCATCCTTCAGCTCGACCGTGCCCAGCAATGCCGGCGTATTGGCGAAGCCTGCCGTTTCGGTGAGGAAGCGGCCGACCTCCAGATCGGGATGAATGCCGGTCGCCAGCCGGCGATAGAACTTCAGCACGGCATAGTCGTCGATCAGGATCGAGCTGTTGCTCTGTTCCACGGCCAGCGGCCGCACCGACAGGGTCTCCGGCATCGTCTGGCTCGCGAAGGCCTTGGTGGCCCGGAACTCGATCTGGCCGGCCGGTCCATCGATCGTCAGGTCGCGTCGCACGGCGTCGATCACGGCCGGCGCAAAGCGCTCGTCCTGCACCGCCTCGTAGAGTGCGCCCTCCCTCGGGCCCTTGCGCACCTTTGCGATGGTGACCGCGACACGGTCCGGCGGCAGCGCATGCACCTCGCGCCAGTCCGTCGCGAGCGGCAGGAAGTAGCGTTGCGCGGCCGACCGGCCTTCGAACCGCACGTCGATGAAGGAGAGCATCCAGCGGTCGCTGCCCTGCGCGAAGGGAATGGCGGCTGCCACGGTGGCCTCGCGCAGCACCTCGTCCTTGGCGCCGTACCAGCGGCGCAGCGGCAGATAGCGCTTCAGCGCGTCGCGCTCGAACATCCGCTTGTTGTGCGCTGTCAGCAGCGCCTGCCAGTTATCGCCCATGACCAGCGTGACGAATTCGGGCAGCGATTCCCCGATCGCGGGTCCGCCATCGGTCAGCGCCGTCGGCTGACACAGCAGGAACCAGAAGAACGAATGACCCGACAGGGTGATGCGGTAGTAGCCGTCGCCGATCTGGGGAAACAGCGTACGGCTCAGAAGCTCCACCGGCACCCGGCCGCGATACGCCGCGAGGTCGAGGTCGACCGCCTCGGCAGAGCGCGCCAGGTTGGCGACGCAGAGCACCGTCTCGTCCTCGTACTCGCGGATATAGGCGAAGATGCGGCGGTTCGACGGATAGAGAAAGCTCAGCGTGCCGCGGCCGAACACCTTGCGCGCCTGGCGCGCCGCGATCAGCCGCTTCATCCAGTTCAGGAACGAGGACGGCGCGCGGCTCTGCGCCTCCACGTTCACCGCCTGGAAGCCGTAGACCGGGTCCATCAGGGGCGGCAGGTAGAGGCGCGCCGGATCGGCACGCGAGAAGCCGCCATTGCGGTCCGGCGTCCATTGCATGGGCGTGCGCACGCCGTCGCGATCGCCGAGGAAGATGTTGTCCCCCATCCCGATCTCGTCGCCGTAGTAGAGAATCGGGCTGCCGGGCATCGACATCAGCAGGCTGTTCATCAGCTCGATCTTGCGCCGGTCGTTGTCCATCAGCGGCGCCAGGCGCCGGCGGATGCCGAGATTGAGGCGGGCGCGCCGATCGGCCGCGTAGGCGTTCCAGAGATAGTCGCGCTCCGCATCGGTCACCATTTCGAGCGTGAGCTCGTCATGGTTGCGCAGAAAGATCGCCCATTGGCAGGATTCGGGGATGTCCGGCGTCTGCCGCATGATGTCGGTGATCGGGTGCCGGTCCTCCTGCGCGATCGCCATGTACATGCGCGGCATCAGCGGGAAGTGATAGGCCATGTGGCATTCGTCGCCGTTGCCGAAATAGGCCTGGCTGTCCTCCGGCCATTGGTTGGCTTCGGCCAGGAACATCCGGTTGCGGTACTTCTTGTCGAGCTCGGCGCGCAGGTGCTTCAGCACCGCATGCGTCTCGGCCAGGTTCTCGTTGTTGGTGCCGTCCCGCTCGACCAGATAAGGAATGGCGTCGAGCCGCATGCCGTCGACGCCGCTGTCGAACCAGAACCGCATGGTGTTGACCACCGCCTTCATCACTTGCGGATTGTCGAAGTTGAGATCCGGCTGGTGGCTGAAGAACCGGTGCCAGTAATAGGCGTTCGCCGCCGGGTCCCAGGTCCAGTTCGACTTCTCGGTGTCGCTGAAGATGATCCGGGTCTCGGTGTACCGCTTGTCCGTGTCGCTCCAGACGTACCAGTTGCGGAACGGCGAGCCGGACTTGGCCAGACGGGCGCGCTGGAACCACGGATGCTGATCGGAGGTGTGATTGATGACCAGCTCGGTGATGACGCGCAGCCCCCGCTTATGCGCCTCGCGCACGAACAGGCGGAAATCCTTCATCGTTCCGTAGGACGGATGGACCTCACGGTAATCGGCGATGTCATAGCCGTCATCGCGGAGCGGCGAGGGATAGAAGGGCAGGATCCAGATGGCGTTGACGCCGAGATCCTGCAGATAGTCCAGCTTGGCGATCAGGCCCTGGAAGTCGCCGACCCCATCGTCATTGCCGTCGAAGAAGGCTTTGACATGCGCCTCGTAGACGATGACATCCTTGAACCAGAGAGGCTCGTCCGTCAGCATGCCGGGGCTCAGCGCGCTTCGCGGAATTCGACATGCCGGAACGGCATGACGCGATAGATCGCGGCCGGGTTCGATTGCGGGTCGAGACGTACCCGCTGCTGCGCCCCGCGCCACAGATGGCGCTCGCCGGTCAGCAGGTCCTCCACTTCGAAGGCATCGTCGTCGCCGACGCCCATGTCGTGCAGCGGGAAGACCACGGTCGCCTCGTGCGCCTCGTAGGGATCGAGGTTCACCGCGACGAAGACCATATTGCTGCGGTCGGCCGTCATCTTGCCGTAGAACAGCACGGAATCTGAATCGGCGGGGTGAAAGCGCAAATTGGTGAGTTCATGCAGGGCAGGGTTCTCGCGCCGCGCCTTGTTGACCAGGCCTATGTAATCCTTGATGTGGCCTTCCCGGTTCCAGTCCCAGACCTTGAATTCGTACTTTTCCGAATCGGCATACTCCTCGCTGTTCGGCAGTGCGCGTCCCTCGCACAGTTCGAAGCCGTTGTAGATGCCGTAGACGCTGGACAGCGTGGCGGCGAGGACCAGGCGCATCTGGAAGGCGGGCCGGCCGCCGCGCTGCAGGATCGGCGGCAGGATGTCCGGAGTGTTGGCGAAGAAGTTCGGGCGCAGGTACTCGCGGCATTCCGTCTGCGTCAGCTCGGTCATGTAGTCGACCAGCTCCTGCTTGAAGTTCCGCCACGTGAAGTAGGTGTAGGACTGGCTGAACCCCGCTTTCGCCAGCGCCTTCAGCATCTTTGGTCGGGTGAAGGCTTCCGACAGGAAGATCGCGTCCGGGTGCCTTGTCTGCACCTCGCGGATCACCCATTCCCAGAACGGCACCGGCTTGGTGTGGGGGTTGTCGACGCGGAAGATCTTCACGCCCTGCTGCGCCCAGAACAGCAGCACGTCGCGCAGCTCGTTCCACAGCGCCTCGCGATGCGGGCCGTAGAAGTTCACGTTGACGATGTCCTGGTATTTCTTCGGCGGGTTCTCGGCGTATTTCACCGTGCCGTCGGGCCGGAAGACGAACCATTCCGGATGCTGCTTCACCCAGGGATGGTCCGGCGCGCATTGGATGGCGAAGTCGAGCGCGAGCTCCATGCCGTGCTTGCCGGCCTCGGCCACCAGCCGGCGGAAATCGTCGAGCGTGCCGAGCTCGGAATGCACCGCGATATGTCCGCCCTCGTCCGAGCCGATGGCATAGGGGCTGCCCGGCTCGCCGGGCTTCGCCGTGACGGCGTTGTTGCGCCCCTTCCGGTTGATTTTGCCGATCGGATGGATCGGCACGAAGTAGAGCACGTCGAAGCCCATCGCCTGCACTTCCGGCAGGCGGCGGATGCAATCGTCGAAAGTGGCGCTCTTGCCGGGCTGCGTTCCTTGCGAGCGCGGGAACATCTCGTACCAGGCGGCGCAGCGCGCCGCCGGGCGGTCGACATAGACCTGCAGCTCGCGCGGATAGCGCGACAGGTCGCCGCGCAGGCCCGAGCGCGCGATCAACGCGGCGGTGGCGTCCTGCAGCAGCAGCGAAGCTTTCGCCTCGATCGATTTCTGCCGCTCCAGTTCCGCCAGCAGATCGCGCAGCAGGCCCGCCACCTTGGCATCCGCCACACCGACCGCTTCCGACACCAGCCCGCCGCCTTCGATCAGCTCGAGCGAGACGTTCTGGCCGGCATCGCGCTTCTTCTGCACGTCGTGCCGCCAGGATGCATAGCGGTCGGTCCAGGCTTCGATCGTGTAGTAGCAGGGGCCGATCCGATCGAGCGCGAAGCTGCCGCGCCAGCGATCGTTGTCGAAAAAGGTCATCGGCGCTTCGCGCCACCCGGCGGCCTTGTCGCGATATCTCACCGCTGCGCCCAGCACGTCGTGGCCGTCGCGAAAGATGTCGGCCCAGACCTCGAAGGCCTCGCCGACGACACGCTTGACCGGATAGCGCCCGCCGTCGATCTCCGGATAGACGCTTTCAATGACGATGCGGCTGGTCGGCGACCATTCGGGATGCATCGCAGGCGTTGCCTTGGAGGGGGCGTTCATGGACAGATCCTCCACTGCGCGGATGCCTGACCCGCGCATGCATGAACCGATGGGACTGCGCTTCCGCCGGACGACGGTCGCTGGAGCGGGTCGCTAAAACGGGCACCTACAGCCGCAACTGCGCACGGCACAACGTGATGGGGGTTGGCCGGATGTCGCGAAGCCCCTCGCCAAGGCACATCGCGTTCTGTCCATCTGTCGCCTCCCCGTTGGGACCGGCCCGAACGGGCCATTGCGAACTTTCTCTGCCACACCGGCCCAAGGGCCGGCCCAGGCTGCAGACGGGCTGACCACAGAATTATTGCCCAGGCGGGCGATTGGTTCCACCTTCAATGTCGAAATTTGCGCCGGCCAACGCCCCGCATCGGGGGAAAGAGAAGAATTCTTCGGCGATAATTCCAGGTCTACGGGAAACGGCGATTCATCGGCGAGGGCGAAGCATCAGCCGGCGGCGCCCTTGGTTCGCAGATCGGCGATCTCCGCCTCGCTGAAGCCGAAACCGCGCAGCACGCCTTCGCTCTGCTCGCCGAGGCTCTGGCAGAACGGGCGCACGCGCGTCTCGGCTTCCGACATGCGGAAGGGCGGTGCCATCACCTTCACCGTGCCGCCGGCATCGGTCACCGGCTGCAGTGCCTCGCGATGGGCGAGCTGCGGGTCGCTCATCAGCTCGGCCACGGTGCGATAGCGCGAGGCGGGCACGCCATGCGCCTCGAACTGCGCCATCACCTGCTCGGAACTGAGCTGGCCCGACCACTGCTCCAGCTCGTCGACATAGGCGCCCCAATGATTGCGCCGGTCGGCATAGCGGGCGAAGCGCGGATCCTCGATCCACTCCGGATGACCGGCCGCCCGGCAGAGCCCTTGGAAGGTCTTCTCGCTCGCCACCGCCGGCATGACATAGCCGTCCCGCGTGCGCACCGGACCGAACATCGGCCGGCTCGGCAGGTCGTACGGCACCTGGGCGCGCATCACCTCGCCCATCAAGGTGCCCAGCATGGTCTCGCACATCGACACGTCGATCATCTGCCCGATGCCCGACGCCTGGCGCTGATACAGCGCGGTCATGATGGCGCCGAAGGCATAGGCGCCGCTGTTGAAATCGGCGAAGAACACGCCGCAATTGTCCGGCCGCTCGCGGCCCGGCTGATAGGCGAGATGCGCCATCTCGTAGCCGGAAGCGGCGTGGATCATCGGCGCATAGGCCGGCAGCTCGGCCGAGGGCCCGGTCTGGCCATAGCCCGAGATGGCGCAATAGATCAGGTCCGGCTTCAGTCGCCTCAGGCTCGGGTAGTCGAGGCCGAGCCGCTTCATCACGCCGGGGCGGAAATTCTCCACCACGATGTCGGCGCGCGCCGCCATGCGCTTTACGGCGGCAATGGCGGAAGGCCGCTTCAGGTCCAGCACCAGGCTGTGCTTGCCGGCATTGAGATAGCCGAACATGTGGCTCGCGCCGTTCCGGATCGGCGGGCGCGTGCGCATCATGTCGCCTTCCGGCGATTCGATCTTCACCACCTCGGCGCCGAGATCGGCCAGCAGCCGGGTGCAATGCGGGCCGGCGATGGTGGTGGTGAAATCGATCACGCGGATGCCCGCGAGCGCGTCCCTCTTCATCGGGTGCGGCTCCTCCCTGCCCCAAGCTTGGGCGCCAGCATGGCGGGGCGGTGGGCAAAAATGAAGGGCAGCGCCGGCTTGACAGCCATGCGGCCCGGCCACGAGGCTTGCCGGAGATCGCACCGGAGTACCAATCCCATGCCCCGCCGCATTGCGTTGCTCGGCTTCGCGCTCGAGACGAACGGCTTCGCCCCGCCGGCCGAGGAGGCCGAGTTCCGCGAGAAATGCTACCTCGAAGGCGAGGCGCTGGCGGAAGACCTGCGGAAGCCCGCGCCGCGCGCCTCGGCGGGCCTGTCGGGTTTCATATCCGTGATGGATGCGGCGGGCCCCTGGGAGAAGGTGCCTGTGCTCTACACCTCCGCCGGCGCCAGCGGCCCGGCCGAGCAGGGCTTCTTCGAGCGTTGCTGCGCGAAGATCGAGGCGGCGCTGAGGGCCGCCGCACCGCTCGACGGCGTCTATTGCTGCCAGCACGGCGCCGCCGGCGCGACCGGCGATCAGGATGCCGACGGCACCATGCTGAAGCGCATCCGCGCCGTGGTCGGACCGAACGTGCCGGTGATCGCGACGCTCGACCTGCACGCCAATCTTTCAGCCCCTATGGTCCAATCGACCGACCTGCTCTGCGCCTATCTCACCAACCCGCATGTCGACCAGTACGAGCGCGGCGAGGAGGCGGCCCGCGCCATGCTGGAAATGTTCGCCGGGATGAAGACGGCGAAGGCCTATATCCACCTGCCGATCCTGCCGCCTTCGGTCGCGCTCTTGACCAAGCAGGGGCCCTACGCGGATGGCATCAACTACGGGCAGACACTGGTCGGCGGACCGATCCTCAACGTCTCCGTGCTCGGCAACTTCTCGCTCGCCGACAGCCCGCGCAACGGCATCTCGGTGGTGGTGACGAGCCGCGGCGACCAGGCGGCGGCCGATAAGGCGGCGCGCGATATCGCGGGCCGCATCTGGGCCGACCGCCACCGCTTCGTCGCCAGGCTTACCTCGATCGACGATTGCACGAGGATGGCGCTGGCGGCAGGCCGCGATCCGGCGCGACCCTCGCTTTGCTTCGCCGATGTCGCCGACAATCCAGGCGGCGGTGCGCGCGGCAACACCACCTGGCTGCTCAAGGCCTTCCACAAGGCCGGCGTCGAGGGCGCCTGTTTCGGCATCCATTACGACGTGCCGCTCGCCGCCGAGGCGCACCGGCTGGGCGAAGGCGCCCGCTTCACCGCCCGCTTCAATCGCGCGGAGACGAACGAGTACTCCGAGCCGTTCGAGGCGGAGGCGGTGGTCGAGAAGCTCTCCGACGGCAGCTTCGTCGGCCGCCGCGGCACCATGGCGACCCGCGCTGGCAGCCTGGGGCCGACGGCGCTGCTCAAGATCGGCGGCCTCCGCGTCGTCGTGGTCAGCGTGCGCAACCAGGCGCACGAGCCGATGATGTTCGAGCATCTCGGCATCGATCTCGCCAAGGTCCGCTCGCTGGTCCTGAAGAGCCGCGGCCATTTCCGCGCCGGCTTCGACGAGTTCTTCACCGACGACCGCATCGTCGAGGCGGATTGCCCTGGCCTGGTCACGCCGATCCTGACCCGCGTGCCGTACCGCCACATCCGGCGGCCGATGTGGCCATTCGATCCGGACCTGCAATGGTCGCCGGCATAGTTGCTCTATGCTGCGACCGAGTCTTAGGGAGTTCCAAGGAGGAAACATGATTAAGCGCAAGCAGCGCGTGCCGATGCGCGACCTCGCCACGCTTGAGCCGTCCGACCGCGAAATGGTCGAGAAGAACGCGATGGGCGGCCGGGTCTTCAACATCTTCAAGGTGCTGGCGCACCACCCGGGCCTGGTAAAGCGTTGGACGCCGTTCGCCGGCCACATCCTGTCGAAGCAATCGCTCGCCTTCCGCGACCGCGAGCTCCTGATCCTGCGCATCGGCTGGCTCAACCAGGCGGAATACGAGTTCGCCCAGCACGAGCTGATCGCCCGCCGCGGCGGCTTCACCGATGCCGATATCGAGAGCGTAAAGAAAGGCCCGGCCGGCGCCGTCAACGCGCATGAGAAGGCGCTGATGCAGGCAGTCGACGATCTCTACGAGAACTCGGTGATCTCCGATGCCACCTGGGACGCGCTCGCCAAGGCCTACTCGACCGAGCAGATGATCGACGTCGTCTTCACCATCGGCCAGTACAACATGGTCTCCTGGGCGCTCAACAGCCTGGGCGTCCCGCTCGACGACTTCCTGCCGCAGGCGAAGAAGTAGCGCGACAGAGTAACCTCTCCGCTCCCTTCAGGGAGGGGAGAGGTCGCCGCGAAGCGGCGGGTGAGGTGAGGGCGCCGCCGCTCGCACGGCGCTCGTTGCGGAGAGCGCATCCTCCCCACCTCTCCTTCCCTGTCCCCCCGCTTCGCGGGCGGAGAGGCGATAAGTTTTCGGCAAGGTCAGCTCGGTCCCGGCGTCAGGATCGGGAACATCGCCGGGAAGTCGTCGAGCATGTCGAACAGGTCGTGCAGCGGCTGCGCGTCGCCCTCGACCTTGAGCGCGCCGCTCTGCGTCGCCTCCGCCACCGTCGACTGCTTCACCATCAGCGCGTCCAGCACCGGGCGCGTGGTGGTGACGGTCGCGGCGGGGCGGGTGCTCGGCTGGCCCAGCAGATGCGTGAGGGTCGAGTTCTCCAGGTTCAGTGCGACGATCTCGCCCGTGTCGGTGAAGCGCCAGTCGATCGCGAAGCGTTTGCCGGCGGCACGGTCGGCGTTCAGCCGCACCGCCATGAAATCGAAGAAGGTGTCGGTCGTCACCGCGCGGATCAGGTCCGGGCTCAGGATCGGCCTGGGCGGCAGCTGCATAACCCCGCCGCGCAGCTCCCGCGCGCCGTAGAGATAGGCGTTGCGCCAGGTCGCCGATTCCGCCTGGTAGCCGAGCTGCTCCAGCGCATCGGCGCCAAGCTCGCGCGCCTCGGCGTTGTCCGGCTCGGCGAACACGACCTGATACATCGCCTGCGCCACCCAGCGGTATTCGCCCTTGGCAAAGTCGGCGCGGGCGCGCGCGATCACCGCCGCGGCGCCGCCCATATATTCCACCGTCTTGCGCGCGGTCTCGACCGGCGGCAGCGGGTTCAGGTTGGCGGGATTGCCGTCGTACCAGCTCAGATAGCGCTGGAACACGGCCTTCGCGTTGTGGCTGACCGTGCCGTAATAGCCGCGCACCGACCAGTCGCGCCGCAATTCCGCCGGCAGCTGTACCTTCTCGGCGATCTCCGCCGGCCTGAGGCCCAGATTGGCGAGGCGCAGCGCCTGGTCGTGGATGTGCTTGTAGAGGTCGCGCTGCTTGGCGAGGAAGGCCAGCACGCGCGCGCGGCCCCATGTCGGCCAATGATGCTGCGCGATGACGATCTCGACACGGTCGCCGTACATCCGCATCGCCTCGGCGATATAGCGCGACCACAGCCGTGTGTCGCGCGCCACCGCGCCGCGCAGCGGAATGAAGTTGTGCAGGTGGTGCGTCGCGTTCTCCGCCATGTTCAGCACGCCGAACTGCGGATAGAACATGTGCATCTCGGCCGGCGCCTCGCTCTCCGGCGCCAGCTGGAACTCGATCTCGACGCCGTCGATCACGCGCGTCTCGGTCTTCTGGACGATCAGGTCGGTCGGCGGGATCAGGGTCACGCTGCCGCGCGACGTCACCTTGCCCAGGCCCGCATCCACCTGGCCGCGCTCGCCCGGCGGCAGCAATCCGCCGAACTGGAACTGCGCGCGCCGCGTCATGGCGACGCCGGCCAGCACGTTCTCGCCGCCCACCGCCTCCATGAAGCCGTCCGGCGCCAGCACCGCCACGCGGCCGGCGCGCACCTCCTCCTCGGTGATCACGCCCTTCACGCCGCCATAATGGTCGACATGGCTGTGGGTATAGATCACCGCCTTCACCGGCACGCGCGGCCGGTGCCCGAAATAGAGCTCCAGGCTCGCCCGCGCCACTTCCGCCGTGGTCAGCGGGTCGACCAGGATCAGCCCGGTCTCGCCCTCGATGATCGTCATGTTGGCGAGGTCCAGGCCGCGCACCTGCCAGACGCGATCGACCACCTTGTAGAGGCCGTTGTTCATGTTGAGCTGCGCGATGCGCCACAGGCTCGGATTCACCGTCGGCGGCGCGTTCGGGCCGGATAGGAACTCATAGGCCTTCAGGCTCCACACCACGGTGCCGGATGGCGTGCGGATCACGCCGTCCGGCAAAGTGGCGACGAAGCCGCGCTGCGCGTCCTCGAAATCCTCCCGGTCGTCGAAGGGCAGTGCGTCCAGCCATTGCGCATTGGCCTCGCGCGTCGCGGGCTCGGCGTCCTTCGGTGGCGTCGGCTTGCGGTCGGACATCGCGCTCACGCCGCCGGCGGCTTGCGGTCGGGATAGCTCACGCCCATGCCGGCGCGGACATCCTGCTGGATGCCGTATTGCGGGAAGGGATAGCGGAAGCCGTTCTTGGCCAGCGCCTCCATGCCCGTGATGGCGTGCTGCAACTGATCCGGCGGCAGCGCCATCAGCATCTCGTCGTCCAGGACTCCGCCGTACCGCCGCTCGGCGAAGCAGGGGATGGAGAGGCTGGCCTGCCGCGTCTTCAGCGCCCGGCCCCAGGAATCGGCGCAGGCCGATTCACCGACCACGCCCCAGTCGAATTTCTTGTAGCCCGACCATTGCATGCCGTTGATGAAGTACATCATCGCGCCCGGCGTCGCGTAGAACAGGGCGATGTCCGGCGGGTCCAGCCGCCCCGCCGCCAGCGGCGACACCACCATCGCCTGGAACTGGCCGTCGCCGACGCAGTTCATCGCCGCCTGATGCGCCGTCGCGTCGTCCAGCGTCGAGTACCAGACGCCCACCATGTGCTGGCCCGACTTCCACTTCTCGTCCTTGGCGTTGCCCAGGCCGATCACCGCCCGGCATTGCGCGCCCACCAGGTCGTCCGCGGTCACGCCGACGGTCCAGCCGAGCCTTGCCGCCTGCGCCACCACCTGGTCGAAGGCATGCACCGCCTTCGGCCGGCGGATGCGCGGGATCACCTCCATGTCTTCCTTGCGCTCGAACAGCTTCATGCCGAAAGGCGGCGTGCGCAGCCTCAGCAGCCGCTCCAGGTCCGCGGTCAGTTTCGCCCAATCCATCTTGGCTTCCTCCTCGACCCTCTGGCGTGTTCGCCTTGTCGGAGGATACTAACTCAGAGCGCGGTCGAGCTGCATTGCAAGATGCCGCAGACCCCGTTCGTCGTGGCCGGGCTTGACCCGGCCGCCCACGCCTTTGGACAGCGCCGCGGAAAGTCGTGGATGCCCGGGTCAAGCCCGGGCAAGACGAATTGAGCAGGTGTTCTACGTCGCGAACGCCACCTTCGGCAGGCGCTGCGATTGCGACAGCACATAGGCGGGGATCATGGCGGCCAGCGCGACGCCGGCCACGATGATGTAGGTGTCCTGGAAGGCCAGCATCTGGCTCTGGCCATGCACGATGGTCGCCAGGTATTCCAGCGCGCCGGCGCGCTGCACCGCCTCCGGCAGGCCTGCCTGGCCCATCAGCTCCTTGACCTGGTCGATCAGGCGCAGCGTTGTCTCGTTGCCCCAGTCCTGCGTCGCGGTCAGCGCCTCGGCGTGGAAGCCGGTGCGCAACTCCAGGAACACGACGCTGAGATTGATGCCAAAGGCGCCGCCCAGCTGGCGCATGAAGTTGGTCGCGCCGGCGCCCTGCCGCACCAGCTCCTGCGGCAGCGCCTTCAGCGCCGCGGCATTGAGGCTCGGATTGATGAAGCCGAGCCCGAGGCGCGACACCATGGTCACCCCCGCCAGCCACCAGAAGGTGCTGTTCGCATCCGCGCCGGCCATCAGCACGAAGCCGGCGCAGAACAGCAGCAGGCCGCCCATGATCATCAGCCCGGGCGACAGCGTGTCGGACAGCCGTCCTGCGGTCGGGAAGATCACCGCCAGCATCAACCCGGCCGGCATCATCATCATGCCGGCATCGAGCGCCGTGAAGCCCTGCACCGTCTGCACGAAGACGGGAACGAGATAGGTCGATCCCATCATGCCGGCGCCGAAGATGAAGGCGACCACGCCGGCGGAGGCGAAGGCCGGGCTCATGAACATGCGCAGGTCCAGCAGAGGCTCGTCGCGGTTCAGCTCCCAGGCGATGAAACCGACCGCGCCGCCGATCCCGGCGGCGAGCCGCAGCATGATGCTGTCGCTGTCCCAGCCCTCGCGCTGGCCGTTCGCCGCCGCGGTCATCAACCCGAACAGCCCGATGCAGAGCAGCGCGAAGCCGATCCAGTCGAAGCTTGGAATCCGGCGCGGCCAGGGCCGGGTCGGCATGAACAGCGCGGCCATGATGGCCGCGATCAGGCAGAACGGCAGCGAGATGAAGAAGACATAGCGCCAGGAGAAGAACTCGATCATCAGGCCGCCGAGCGTCGGCCCGATCGCCGGGGCGAAGACGACGCCCAGACCGAAGATGCCCATGGCGGAGCCGCGCCGCTCCGGCGGGAAGGCGCTGAAGATCGTCGCCATGACCAGCGGCTGCGCCACGCCGGCACTGAAGCCCTGCAACACGCGGGCGAAGATCAGCATGTCCTCGTTCGGCGCCGTGCCGCCCAGCACCGCGCCGCACGAGAACACGGCGAGTGCGGTGATGAACACCCGCCGTTCGCCGGCGATATTGGCGAGCCAGTTGTTCAGCAGCATGCCCGCGGTCATCGTCGCCATATAGGCCGACGACATCCACTGCGCCTTGTCCTGGCCGATGCCGAAGGCGCCCATCACGTCCGGCACCGCGACATTGACCGTGGTCATCGCCAGCACCATGGCCAGGATGCCGACCATGCCCGAGATGGTGACCAGCCAGCGATAGGCCGGGCCGTAGCGCGCCGCCAGTTCCTCGGCGCTATCGTATGTCAATATCGACCTCGACCATCATGCCCGGCGACAGCTGGCGCGGCATCTCGGTGAACTGGACCTTCACCGGCACGCGCTGGGTAATCTTGGTGAAGTTGCCGGAGGGGTTGGGCGTCGGCAGCAGGGCGAAGCGCGAGGTGGCGGCGCTGCCGATCCGCGTCACCTTGCCCATGAACCTGTCGTCGGGGAAGGCATCGACGGTGATGTGCACTTCCTGACCCAGCTTCAGCTTGCGCAGCTGCGTTTCCTTGATATTGGCCTCGACCCAGAGCTCCTTCGGATTGTGCAGGATCAGGATGCGCTGGCCGGCCTGCACGAACTCGCCGGGCTCGACGAAGGTGCGGTCGATGATGGCCGGCACCGGGCTGCGGATCGTGTAGTCGGCGGCGGCCAGCTCGAGCTGGGCGAGCTGCGCCCTCAGGCTGGCCTCGGCCGGGTCCTGCGCGGAGATCTGGCGGTCGATGACGTCGAGCTGGTCGCGCTCGGCCAGCGCCTCGTTCAGGCTCGCTTCCGCCTGCAGGCGCTCGGCGTCGAGCCGTTTCCGGTTGCTCTCCAGCCGCAGCATGTTGGCATGCGCCGTCTCCAGCTGCTTGTCGGTGACGACGCCGCGCTGCGACAGCACGCGGGCGCGCTCCAGTTCCTGGCGCGCCAGCTGGATATCGGCATCCAGCGCGGTGCGCGCCGCCTCGCTCATCTGCACGCCGGAGGCCTTGGTCTTCGCCTTCGCCGCGATCATGTTGTCGACCCGCTGGCGCTCCGCCTGCAGGCGCCGGCGCTCGGCCTGCACCGCGGCGATCTCCGCCTTCAACGCCTCCACGCGCAGGCGCGCGATCCGGTCGTCGATGCGCGCCACCACCTGGCCCGCCTCGACCGTCATGCCCTCCAGCGCCGCCATCTCGACCACCCAGCCGTCGACCCGGCTCGACATGGTGACGACGTCGCCGGTGACGCGGGCGTCGTATTCCGACACATGGGTGAAGCGCAAATAGACCTGATACCCGCCATACGCGGCTGCGGCGAGCAGGAGAGCCGCGATGATGCCGATGCGGATCGGCCGGAACTCACGGCGGCGGCGCACTGGTGCGGGCGGCGCCTCGGTCCTGGTCTCGACGCGAAGCTCGGTCGGCTGCTCGGGGCTCGGCTTGGCGCGGATGATCTGGGCCATCGTCACACCGTCTCGATCTCGGGCAGGGCCTGCGCCTCTTCGCGGCGCTCCAGCGCGTGCAGGCGCAGTTTCATCCGGTCGAGCAGCGCGACCGCCGCGCGGATCTCGCGCTCGTCGACGCCTTCCATCAGCTCCGCACGCAAACGGCGGCCGATCGCCGCGATGGTCTCGATCACCGGCTCGCCCTTCGGCGTCAGAAAGACCCGTTTCACCCGGCGATCCGCCGGGCTGTCGCGGCGCTCGACCCAGCCATCCGCCTCCAGCAGGTCCAGCTGTCGCACCAGGCTCGGTCCCTTGATGCCGACGCGGATCGCCAGCGCGTTCTGCGTCATGCCCTCGGGATGGGCGGAGAGATTGACCAGGGTGACCCAGCGCGCGGTGGAAAGCCCGAGCGGCTTCAGCCGCGCATCGAGCTCATGGCGCCACAGCCGCGACACCTCGGCGAGCCGGAGGCCGAAGCGATAAGAAGGATCCTCGCCTTGGGGCATATGACCGGGCCGCGACATTTCGTTAGCAGGCGAACGGTTAGCAGGCGAATGATTATCCCCGGCTTAAGCGCTGGCAACACGCATCCTACGCAAGCCTGGCTTGCATGTGACCCCCTAGATATTGCACAGTATACATAAATATGCTATTATGACGATTAGAATTGATCTGTATGCCGAATATGTCCCTCCGACCACCCGCCGTCGCTGCCGCCGCGCGCCATAGGCACCTTGGGGCAGGAGTGGCGCCGCGGAACAGACACGCCGCTTCCCCTCCGTCGTCACCGGGCTTGTCCCGGTGACCTACGCAGTTGCCGCGGCTCAGCGGAGAGCCGTGGGTCCCCGGGACAAGCCCGGGGACGACGACAAGGAGGAACAGAAGCGCCGCGGAACAGATGCGCCGCAATGTCCTCGATGTTGCCGAACGCGGCGGGATCTGCCGGCTCAAGGCCAGAAGCGATTGTGGAAGGGAACAGACGCGCCGCTTTCTCTTTCGTCGTCACCGGGCTTGTCCCGTTGACCCACGCGGTTGCCGCGGCTCACCGGAGAGCCGTGGGTCCCCGGGACAAGCCCGGGGACGACGACAGAGAGGAACAGACGCGCCGCGGATCGGATATGCCGCAGCGGGGCGCCTCCCGCCTTTGCCGCGCCCGCACCGCCTGCCCTAGATTGCAGCGAGCGTCGGGGATGAAGGAGCCGCGGATGACCGATGGGGGATGGCGCCAGCGCGCCGGGACCAGCTTCGTGTGCGAGAAGCGCCCGGCTTTCGGTTCGCGCGGCATGGTGACGACCAACCATCCGCTCGCCTCGGCCGCCGGCGCGGAGATGCTGGCGGCGGGCGGCAATGCGATCGACGCGGCCGTCGCCGCGCTCTTCACCCTCACCGTGGTGGAGCCGATGATGGTCGGCATCTTCGGCGGCGGCATGGCGCATATCCGCCTGGCCGACGGGCGGCACACGGTGCTCGACGGGCTCAGCACCGCGCCGCTCGCCGCCACGCCCGACCTGTACCGCCCGGTCTCCGACACCATGCCCTATTACATGGAGGTCGAGGATCGCGAGAACACCGTCGGCCCGAAAGCGGTGGCGGCGCCCGGCACGCTGAAGGGCTGGTGCCAGGCGCTGGAGCGTCACGGCACCATGTCGCTTGCCGATGTGATGGAGCCGGCGATCCGCCATGCGTCGCGCGGCTTCGCTGTCACCGCCTATCTCGCCGAATGCGCGGCCGACACGGCGCCGGATCTCGCGCGCGACCCGGTGATCGCCGCGCGCTACCTGCCGGACGGCGCGCCGATCAAGCCGGGCTCGCGGCTGGTCATGGGCGATTATGCCGACACGCTCCGCGCCATCGCCAAGGAAGGGCCGGGTGTCCTTTATGGCGGCGCGCTCGGCGGGGTGATCGCCGATCACTTCGCCAAGGTGGGGGGCCTGATCTCGCGCGCCGACCTGAGCGAATACCGCACGGTGGAACGCGACGTCGTGCGCGGCCTCTATCGCGGGGTCGAGATCATTGGCCCGCCGCCGCCCTCCTCCGGCGGCGTGCACGTGATCCAGATGCTGAACATCCTGGAACGCTACGACATCCGCGAGATGGGCTTCGGTACGCCGGATACGCTGCACCTGCTCGCCGAGGTGCTGAAGATCGCCTTCGCCGACCGCAAGGCGGCAACGGCGGATCCCGCCTTCGTGAAGGTCCCGGTGGCGAAGCTGATCTCGCGCGACTATGCCGCCGAGTGTTCGCGCAGGATCAATCCGCGCTGGGCGCAGGATTGGCAGGCCGGCGTACAGCCCGGCGAATCGGCGAACACCACGCATGTCACCGTCGCCGACGATCGCGGCAATGTGGTGGCCAGCACCCAGACCATCAACAACCTGTTCGGCGCCCGCTTCATCGTGCCGGGCACCGGCATCGTGCCGAACAACTACATGAACCTGTTCGACCCGCATCCGGGCCACGCGCTCTCCATCGCGCCCGGCAAGCGTATCACCACCTCGCAGGCGCCGCTGATCACGCTGAAGGACGGACGGCTCGACTTCGCGCTCGGCCTGCCCGGCGGCCTGCGCATCTTCCCATCGGCGATGCAGGCGGTGGTCAATCTGGTCGATCACGGCATGTCGCTGCAGGAGGCAGTGGAGGCGCCGCGCCTCTGGACCCAGGGCCAGGTGGTGGAGGTCGAACACGCCGTGCCGGAAGCGGTGCGCACCGCGCTGCAGGATCGCGGCCATGACGTGATCGCGCTGCCGCATGTCGCCGGCGGCATGAACGCCATCCGCTTCCACGCCGATGGCATGATGGAAGGGGCCTCCTGCTGGCGCGCCGACGGCACGCCGGTCGGCGTCAGCGGCGGCTATGCAAGGGCCGGCGTCCGCTTCTGGCCCGACGCGGCGCGGCGCGGGTGAGGCCGATGAATCCAACCGACTTGGTCCGCGCGGTGCAGGCGAACCGCGCCGGCGCCGACGAGATGTTCGCCGGCCTCAAGGCCTGTTCCTTCGACGGCATCGGCATCACGCGGGCCTCCTACAGCGAGGAGGAGAGCCGGGCGCACAAGGTGATGGCGGATTATGCCGGCCGCCTCGGCCTCGAAGTCACCACCGATCCCGCCGCCAATACCTGCATGACCCTGCCCGGCCGCGACCGGCGCGCGCCACGTATCGTCATCGGCTCGCATCTCGATTCGGTGAAGCAGGGCGGCAATTTCGACGGCGCGGCCGGCGTTGTGGCCGGGCTCTTGGCGGTCGAGGCGCTGCAGCGGGCCGGCATCACGCCTCCCTGCGACATCGCCGTGCTCGGCATCCGGGCCGAGGAAAGCGCCTGGTTCAACGTCTCCTATATCGGCTCCCGCGCCGCGCTCGGCGTGCTGAGCGTGGAGGCGATGGCGACCCAGCGGGTGGATACCGGCCGGTCGCTGTCGCGCCATATCGCGGCGGCTGGCGGCGACCCGGCCCGCATCGCCGCCGGCGATGCCTGGATGACGACCGAGAACGTGCGCGCCTTCCTGGAGCTGCATATCGAGCAGGGCCCGATCCTCGACCGCGAAGGCTTGGCCGTAGGCATCGTCACCGGCATCCCCGGAAATTTCCGCCACCCGGAGGCGCGGGTCATCGGCGAGTACGGCCATGTCGGCCTGCTGCGCGGCTACCGCCACGACGCCATGCTGGCGGCGGCCGAGCTCGCCGTCGCGCTGGACGCGACCTGGCAGGAATGGGAGCGCCAGGGGCGATCGATGGCGGTCACCATCGGCCAGTTCTTCACCGATCCCGAGCTGCACGCGCTGACCAAGGTGCCGGGCGAGCTCCGCTTCAGCCTCGACATCCGCAGCTGCGATCCGGCGGCGCTTAAGGAGCTGGAGGCGCTGTTGCACGCCAAGGCGCAGGAGATTGCCGCCCGGCGCGGCGTGCGCTTCGAATTCGGCCGCCGCACCTCGGCGGCGCCCGGCGTGATCGATCCCGGCATCCGCGGCGATTTCGAACGCATCGCTAATGCCGCCGGCATCGTGCATCGCCGTCTCGAATCGCCGGCTTCGCACGATGCGGCGGCCTTCGCGGCGGCCGGCATCCCGACCGGCATGCTGTTCGTGCGCAACGCCAATGGCAGCCACAACCCGGCGGAGGCGATGGAGATCGATGATTTCCTGATGGCGACCGGCATCCTCGCCGCCTGGCTCGCGGAGATGCAGCCGTGAACGTGTTCGAACAGCTCGGCATCCCCACCATCATCAACGCCAAGGGCACCTCGACCCGCGTCTCCGGCGGCATCCTGCCGGCGGAAGTGGCGGAGGCGATGCGCCAGGCGACGCAGGCCTGCGTCGACATGCCGACCCTGCAGGGCCGCGCCAGCGAGATCATCGCCGAGGTGACGGGGGCAGAGGCCGGCATCGTCACCGCCGGCGCGGCCGCCGGGCTGATGCTCGGCACCGCCGCCTGCATCGCCGGCCTCGATCCCTCGCTGATGAACCGCCTGCCCGACACGACGGGCCTCAAGGACGAGGTCGTCGTGGTGCGGAGCCAGCGCAATCTCTACGACCATGCGGTGCGCCAGGCCGGCGCGCGCCTGGTCGAGGTCGGCCTGGCCGACCGCTATGCCGGCGCCGGCCTGCGCGATGCCGAGGCCTGGGAGGTCGCCGATGCGATCACCGAGCGCACCGCCTGCGTGCTCCATGTGGCGAACCCGCAATCCGAGCCCTCACTCGCCGAGATGGTGGCGGTGGCGCATGCGCGCGGCGTGCCGGTGATTGTCGATGCCGCCGGGCAGCTGCCGCCGGCCGGTAACCTGCGCCGCTTCATCGCCGAGGGCGCCGATCTGGTCGCCTTCTCCGGCGGCAAGGCGATCCTGGGACCGCAGGCGAGCGGCATTCTCTGCGGCCGGCGTGATCTGGTGCAGTCGGCGGCGCTGCAGATGCTCGACCAGGACATCCTGTTCCGGCAGTGGAACCCGCCGCCCGCGCTGTTCGACAAGCGCCGCCTGAAAGGCCTGCCGCAGCACGGCATCGGCCGGCCCTGCAAGGTGGGCAAGGAGCAGGTCGTCGGCCTGCTGGTGGCGCTGCGCCGCTTCGTCGCCGAGGATCCGGCGGCGCGCCATGCCGCCTGGCTCGCCCGCCTCGCCGAGGTGCAGGACGCGCTGCGCAGCGCCAACCAGGTCCAGCTGACCCTGGTCGATGCCGGCGGCGATACCGTGCCGGTGCTCGACGCCCGGCTCGATCCGGGCGCCGGCCATGACGTGCTCGACCTGGTGATCGCGCTGCAGAACAGCATGCCGTCGGTGCATGTCGACCCGACCGCTTTACGCGCCGGCATCATCCGCTTCAACCCGATGGCGCTGCAGCCGGGCGAGGGCCGCGTCGCCGGCGCGCGTCTCGCGGCGCTGCTGGGGCGGTCAGGCTAGGGTGACGTTGGCCGACATGGCGATGGTGCCTTCCGGCGTCACCGCCCAGAGCTCGCAGGCCGTGTCGTCGGCGGGACGGCCGACCAGCGTGAACGGCGCCGTATCGAACAAGGGCGCGCGGGCGCGCATCTCGAAGCGCGCGATGCGCCGGCCCGGATTGTGATCGCGGGCGAAGTCGAGCAGGCATTGCTGCACGAACGGCCCGTGCACGATCAGGCCGGGATAGCCCTCCACCCCGGTCGCATAGGGCCGGTCGTAATGGATGCGGTGCGGGTTGAAGGTGACGGCGGAATAGCGGAACAAGGTCACCACGTCGACTTCGACAGTGCGTTGCCAGGGCGTCCCGGCGGGCGGCGCCTCGCGCTTCGGCGGCACGGTCTTGGCGCCGGCCGGCACTTCCTCGCGGAACACGCCGTGCCGCTCGTCCACCATGGCGAGGCCGTCGGGGCCGAAGATGCGCATCGTGGTGGTGGCGAAGATCAGGTTGCCGGAACTGCCAGTCCGGAGCGAGAGATCGGTCAGCTCGGTCTCGCGCCGGATCTTCTCGCCGATCCGGATCGGGGCATGGAAGGTAAGCGTCGAGCCGGCAAACATCCGGCGGGGGAAAGGCATCTTCGGCATCACGGCGTCCTCGACCGGCAGCCCGTCGAGGCCGAGTTCGCTGCGCGGCGACATCGCCCAGAAATACGCCCAGTGCCAGCCCGGCTGCATCACATCGCTGCGCTCCGGCGCATCCTGCGGCCGGCCGAAGATCAGGGCGAGCGCCGCGGCCTGGGCCGGCGCGCAGATATCGTGGTCGACCTTCTTCCGGCCGATATGGCGGCGCAGCGCATCGATATCGACGGTCACGTTCCTCTCCCATCCGGTTTATAAGCACAACGAGAATACGGATATCGCGACACATCACGCCGCGCAAACCGGTGCCACAAGCTTTCCGCAGGGCATATCTACTGGTATTTTCCGTCCTCTCAGGGGATTTGATTTCGGCATGTCATTGGACGAGACGGAGGCGCTGCTCGACAGCTTCGTCGAGACCATCCGCGCGCTGGCAAAAGATCGGTTGGACGTGCAAGTGCCCGGCCTTGGCCGCGCTGACAAACTGGGCCTGCTTGCCGAGGCGCTGGAGGCGCTGCGCCAGAACGTCGAGCGGCATCGGCAATCGGAGGCGCTGCTGGCCGAAACCGCGGCGCGGCTCCGCGTCGTGCTGGAAACCGACCCCGATGCGATCATCGTCATCGACGAACAGGGGCTGATGGAATCGTTCAGCCCCGCGGCGAAACGGTTGTTCGGCTATTCCGAGGCCGAGGTCATCGGCAAGAACGTCAAGATGCTGATGCCCTCGCCCTATCGCGATAACCACGACCGGTATCTGGAGCGCTACCGGACGACCGGCGAGCGACGCATCATCGGCATCGGCCGGGTCGTGGTCGGGCAGCGCAAGGACGGATCGACCTTCCCGATGGAGTTGTCCGTCGGCGAGGTCGCGGGAGGCCAGAGGCGGCTGTTCACCGGCTTCGTGCGCGACCTGACGGAGCGGCAGGAAGCCGAGCGCCGCCTGCACGAGATGCAGCAGGAGCTGCTGCATGTCTCGCGCCTCAGCACCATGGGCCAGATGGCCTCGACCCTGGCGCATGAGCTGAACCAGCCGCTCGCCGCCGTGAGCAATTACGTGAACGCGAGCCGGCATCTGCTGGGTACGGGCCGGCCTGAGGATCGCGACAAGATCGTCCAGCACATGGGCAAGGCGACCGAACAGATCGAGCGCGCCGGCCAGATCATCCGGCGGCTGCGCGGCTTCATCGGCGGTACCGGCGCCCAGCGCAAGCCCGAGGATCTGAATCAGACGGTGGAGGAGGCGAGCGCGCTCGCTTTGGTGGGCGCCAAGCAGCGGCAGATCAAGTTCAACCTGGACCCGGCGCCGGACCTTCCTCCTGCGCTGATCGATCGGGTTCAGATCCAGCAGGTGGTGCTGAACCTGGTCCGCAACGCGATGGAGGCGATGGAGGAGGTGACGCATCGCGAGCTGACGGTCAGCACCGCCTTGGGCACACCCGGCTGGGCGCGTGTCATCGTGCGCGATACCGGCCTTGGCCTGTCTGACGGCATACGGGAGAAGCTGTTTCAGCCCTTCGCGACCACCAAGGCGACCGGCATGGGGCTCGGGCTTTCAATCTGTCGCTCGATCATCGAGGCGCATGGCGGCGTGCTCGAGGCGGGCGGCGAGCCGGGTCCGGGCGCCACGTTTTTCTTTACCGTGCCGCTGATGGACGAGGAGGGGGAGAAGGAGGACGACGATGCCGCCTGATGCGGTCGTCTACATCGTCGATGACGACGACGCGGTACGCGATTCGCTGCACGCGCTGCTCGAATCGCGCGCCTTCCGGGTCGAGAGTTTTGCCTCCGGCGACGCCTTTCTCGCCTTGGTCCGGCTCGCGCCGGTCGGCTGCGTCGTCAGCGATATCCGCATGCCGGGCCTCGACGGCCTGCAGCTGCAATCGGCGCTGAAAGCGCGCGAGCTGCAGCTGCCGCTGATGTTCATCACCGGCCATGCCGACGTCCCGGTCGCGGTGACCGCCATGAAGGCCGGCGCCGTGGACTTCATTGAAAAGCCGTTCGAGGAGGAGACATTGCTCGCCGCGATCGACCGGGCGATCCGGCTGAGCCGCGAAGCGCAGAGCCGCGATGCCGAGACGGCCGAGATGCGGCAGCGCGTCGACGACCTGACCGCCCGCGAGCGCGAGGTGCTGGTCTGCCTGGCGCAGGGCAAGCAGAACAAGGTGATTGCGCTCGAGCTCGGCATCAGCCCGCGCACGGTGGAGATCCATCGCGCCCGGGTGCTGGAGAAGATGGCGGCGCGCAGCCTGTCCGACTTGGTGCGGGCGGCTCTCGCGGTCGGGCTCGCCTGATCCAAGCCTGAGCCGATACGGGTTCTTACGGATACCAAATCGTTACGAGTCCGCGTAAGTCCGGCGCGGGGCCAGCGTGCGCCCTTTGCCGGACGGCGGAACAGCTTGAGCGCCAGCATCTACATAGTCGATGACGACGAGGCGGTTCGCGATTCGGCGCAGATCCTGCTGGAAGCGCACGGCTATGACGTGCAGATCTTCGCGGCCGGGCCGGATTTCCTCTCCCGTTTCGACGGCCGACGGGGGGCCTGCCTGATTCTCGACATCAACATGCCCGGCATGGACGGCCTGCAGGTGCTGGACGCCGTCCGGGCGCGCTGGCCGGATCTTCCGGTCATCATGATCACCGGCCGCGGCGACAAGGCGGCCAGGGCGCAGGCGCTCGACAATGGCGCCGTTGCCTTGCTGGAGAAGCCGTTCGGCGATGTCGTGCTGATCGGCTCGATCGAGCAGGCGCTGGCACAGCAGGTGCGGTAAGGGCAACTACTTATACGTACAAGCCCGAATATTTCGCGCTATCCGCCGCTGCTATCACTGGCCATCGGCTTACCCAGGGAGATGCAGATGGCGACCTTGCAGCAGCACATTCCGGCGGTCCGCTCCGTCATCCCGATGGCCTTCCAGCCGTCGATGCTGGAGGCTCGCCGCGCCGTCGCCAAGGACACGGCGCTGGACCGGATCGCAACCACGATCCATGCCGCGCGCGGCGAGACGATCTGCCACGACGGTGACGAGGCCGAGGCCTGCTTCCGCATCGAATCCGGCTGCGTCCGGGTGTCGAAGACCTTGTCCGACGGCCGTCGCCACGTCGTCGACTTTCTCTATCCGGGGGATTTCTTCGGCTTCACGGCGACCGACGAATACGACGGCACCGCGGAAGCCATCACGCCGACGGTGCTGAAGCGCCATCCGCGCCTGCAGCTGGAAGCGGTGGCGGAGCGCGACCTCGGCGCCTGCAACCTGCTGCGCCGGGCGATCGGCGCCGGCTTCGCCAAGGCGCGGGCGCGCGGCATGCTGCTGGCGCGCCTGTCGGCCGAGGAGCGCCTGGCCGCCTTCCTGATCGGCTTCGCCGGCCGCAGCGAGAATGGCCGGCTGCTGCCGCTGCCCATGACGCGCGCGGATATCGGCGACTATCTCGGCCTGACCATCGAGACCGTCAGCCGCACCTTCACCAAGTTCCGGGCGCGCGGTTGGATCAAGCTGGTCGGTGCGCACGATGTCCAGCTGGTCGACCTCGACCGTCTGGCCGGGCTCTCCGAAGGCGCCGTGCCTCTCGCCGCCTGAGCGCCGGCGTCCGCCGCCGCCCGCCACCGATGCATTTCGTCCAGATGCACCGGCCGTCTCGCAAGCGGCCGGTGTGATGCTGTTCGGCCCGATGTGAACCAACTCACAGCGGCGCCGTCCGCCGCAGCCTAGAAGCATCGTCACGCCGATCACGTTCGGCGAAGGGTGGGACGATGGGCGACGATACCGACATATCAAGGCGAACGTGCCGCGCGATGAGCCGGGCTCATCGCCGATGCCGATCTCTCCGCCACGCCGGTCGGCGACGACCTTCCCTCTAGAGCATCGATCCCAGCAACCAGCGGCAGGCATCGGCGGCGGCGCCGTGCCTCGGCGCGCGCCAACAGGAGAACTGCGTCATGGCTATAGCGGCATTCTTCATTCCCACCAGCGGACAGCTTTCCGTGCTGGGCGATGCCCTGGACAATACAACCACGATCAGCCGCAACGCCGCGGGCCAGATCCTGGTCAATGGTGGCGCGGTCGTCGTCGCGGGCGGCACGCCGACGGTCGCCAACACCGCCAAGATCAACATTTTCGGCCAGGGCGGCGACGACAATCTGGTGGTCGACGAATCGAACGGCGCTCTGCCCGCTGTGCAGATATTCGGCGGCACCGGCAACGACACCGCAATCGGCGGCTCGGGAAACGACTTTCTGTTCGGCCAGTCCGGTAACGACCGCCTCGAAGGCAAGGGCGGCAATGATTTCCTGTTCGGCGGCGCCGATGACGACGTGCTGATCGGCGGCGACGGTAGCGATCAGATGTTCGGCGAAAGCGGCAACGACCGCTTCATCTGGAACCCCGGCGACGATACCGACCTGATGGAAGGCGGCGCGGGCATCGACACGGTGGAGGTGAATGGCGGCGGCGGCGCCGAGCAGTTCACCATCACCGCCAACGGCACGCGCGTGCGCTTCGATCGGCTGAATCCGGCGCCCTTCGCCCTCGACATCGGCACGATGGAGAACATCGTCGTCAATATGGGCGGCGGCGACGACAGCTTCAGCGCCACCGGCAATCTCGCGGCGCTGATCAAGATCACCGTCGATGGCGGCGCCGGCAACGACACCATCCTCGGCAGCAACGGCGTCGACCTGCTGATCGGCGGCGAGGGCAACGACTTCATCGACGGCCAGCAGGGCAACGACGTGGCCCTGCTCGGCGCCGGCAACGACACCTTCCAATGGGACCCGGGCGACGGCAGCGACGTGGTCGAGGGCCAGGGCGGCACCGACACCATGCTGTTCAACGGCAGCGCCGGCGCGGAAATCTTCCAGGCCTCGGCAAATGGCGGGCGGGTGTCGTTCACCCGCAATCTCGGCAACATCGTCATGGACCTGGACGATGTCGAGAAGATCGATCTCAACGCGCTCGGCAATACCGACACCATCATCGTCAACGACCTGTCCGGCACCGACGTCACGCAGGTGAATGTCAACCTGGCGGGGACGATCGGCGGCAATACGGGCGATGCGGCGGCCGATGTGGTGATCGCCAATGCAACCAATGGCAACGACATCATCGACGTGTTCGGCGCCGGCACCTCTGTCTCGGTTGTCGGACTGGCGGCGCAGATCAACGTCACCAACAGCGAAGGGGCGAACGACTCTCTGGTGATCAACGGGCTCGATGGCGACGACGGGATCACCGCGACCACCATGCCGGCAGGCGTCATCAAGCTGACGCTCGACGGCGGCGCCGGCAACGACACCATCCTCGGCAGCCAGGGCGCCGATGTGATCCTCGGCGGCAGCGGCAACGACTTCGTGTTCGGCGATAACGGCAACGACGTGGCCCTGCTGGGATCCGGCAACGACGTGTTCCAGTGGGACCCGGGCGACGGCAGCGATGTCATCGAAGGCCAGGCCGGCACCGACACCATGCTGTTCTTCGGCAGCAATGCCAGCGAGGCCATCAACCTCGTGGCCAATGGCGGGCGCGCGCTGTTCCTCCGCGACGTCGCCAACGTCACCATGGACCTGAATGACGTCGAGAACATCGAGTTCCGGGCCCTTGGCGGTGCCGACAACATCGTCATCGGCGATCTCTCCGGCACCGACGTCACCCAGATCGGCATCGATCTCCGCGGGCCCAATGGCGGCGGCGACGGCGCGGCCGACACCATCACGGCCAACGGTACCAACGGCGACGACGTGTTCGGCGTTGCCGGCGATGCCGGCGGCATCACTGTCTTCGGGCTGCAGGCCACGGTGAATGCCTTCTTCGCCGAAGTGGCGAACGACCGGCTGACCCTCAACGGGCTCGGCGGCGACGACGTGATCGACGCGACCAGCCTGGAGGCCGACGGCATCCAGCTCACCATGAACGGCGGCCTCGGTGACGACGTTCTCATCGGCGGCGAGGGCGGCGACCTGTTCACCGGCGGCGACGGCAACGACCTTGCCCTGATGGGCGCCGGCGACGACCGCTTCACCTGGAACCCCGGCGACGACAACGACACGCTCGAAGGCCAGGACGGCTTCGACACGATGGACTTCAACGGCGCCAACGTGGCGGAGAACATCACCATCTCGGCCAATGGCGGTCGGGCAATCTTCTTCCGCAACGTCGCCACTGTCACCATGGACCTGAACGACGTCGAGAGCATCGACTTCGATGCCCTCGGCGGCGCCGACAACATCGTCATGAACGACCTCACCGGCACCGATGTTACCGAGGTCAACGTCAACCTGGCGGCGTCGAACGGCCTCGGGGACGCGCAGCCGGATACGGTGACCGCGAACGCGACGAATGCCGACGACGTGATCCTGGTGGTCGGCGATGCGGGCGGGGTCAGCGTGCTGGGTCTCGCCGCGCAGCTGAACATCACCGGCGCCGAGGCGGCCAACGACCGCCTCGTCATCAACGCCGGCGACGGCGACGATGTGATCGAAGCCTCCGGGGTCGCGGTCGGCGCGATCGGCCTTACCCTCAATGGCGGCGATGGCGACGACGTGCTGATCGGCAGCGACGGCAACGATATCCTGATCGGCGGTGCCGGCCACGATGTGCTGCTCGGCGGGCTCGGCATCGACATCATCGATGGCGGCGAAGGCGATGACATCGAGATCCAGGGCTTCACCGTCGGCGAGGACCTGATCGACCTGCGCGGCAAGGATATCGGCGACTATGCCGCCCTGCTGGCTCTGGCGAAGGAGATCGGCAGCGACATCGTCATCGATTTCGACGACGGCACCAAGATGACGATCGCCGACCACTCCCTCGCCTCGCTGCAGGCCGACAGCTTCCTGATCTAGCGAACGCCGCGGCCGGCACCGGCGAGCCGGTGCCGGCCGCAGGCCAGGGGGAGAACCGGAAATGCCATCGTCTTCCGATCGGCTGCTCGGCGGCGCGCGGCGCACGGCGCGCGCCGTGCTGCTCTCGGCCTTCGCGGTCAGCGCAGGAATCAACCTGCTGATGCTGACCGGCCCGCTCTACATGCTGCAGGTCTATGACCGGGTCATCGCGGCGCGCCATCTCGACACGCTGCTCTATCTGACGCTGATGGCGGCGGCGGCGCTCGCCGTCTATGGCGTGCTGGAAGGCGTGCGCTCCGTGGTGGGCATTCGCCTCGGCGCCTGGCTGGAGCGCCGCCTGGCGGCGCCGGTCGTCGCCGCGACGGCCGGGATCGCGCAAGCATCGGGCGGCGGCCGCGGCGTGCCGGCCTTGCGCGATCTTGCCAATGTCCGCGGCATGCTCGCCGGCGGTGCGCTCTGGCCCGTGCTCGACGCGCCGTGGAGCCTGCTGTTCTACGGCGTCGTCTTCCTGATCCATCCCTGGCTCGGCTGGTGCGCCGTTGCCGGCGGTCTTCTGCTGCTCGCCGTCGCCGGCGCCAACGAGCTGGCGAGCCGGCGGCAATTGAAGGCGGCCGGCCAGAAGAGCGCCGGCGCCCTCGGCGAGGCCGATGCGGCGATCCGCAATGCCGATGCCATGCTGGCCATGGGCCTGCTGCCGAGCTTCCTCCGCCGCTGGTCGGCGGCAAGCGACGGGGCGCTGGCGCACCTCCTCTGCGCCGGCCACCGGTCGGCGCTGCTCGGCGCGGTGGCCAAGGCCGTGCGGCTCGGCCTGCAGGTGGCGACGCTGGGTCTCGGCGCCTATCTCGCCGTCCGGGCCGAGCTCAGCCCGGGCGCCATGGTGGCGGCCTCGATCATCGTCGCCCGCGCCGTCGCCCCGCTGGAGCAATCGATCGTCGCCTGGCGCTCGATCGTCACCGGGCAGGCGGCCTGGTCGCGGGTCTGCCAGCTGCTGAATGCCGCCGGCAACGGCCCGGAGCGCATGCGGCTGCCGCGTCCGGCCGGCAGGCTGACGGTCGAGCGCGCGAGTTTCGGCGCGGGCCCCGGCACGGCGCCGATCGTCCGCCAGGCTTCCTTTGCGCTGGAGCCCGGGCAGGCCCTCGCCATCCTCGGCCCCTCCGGCGCCGGCAAGACCACCTTGCTGCGACTGCTGGTCGGCAGCCTGGTGCCGCTGGCGGGGCAGGTGCGCCTCGACGGTGGCGCGGTGGCGGAGTGGGCCGAAGCCGACAAGCAGCGCCATATCGGCTACCTGCCGCAGGACGTGGAGCTGTTCAACGCCAGCGTGCGCGACAATATCGCCCGCTTTACCGACGCCTCGGACGAGGAGGTGGTGCAGGCAGCCCAGCTCGCCGGCGCGCATGAGATGATCCTTCGCCTGCCTCAGGGCTACGCCACCATCGTCGGGCCCGGCGGGGTCGCGCTCTCCGGCGGCCAGCGCCAGCGCATCGGCTTGGCGCGGGCGCTGTTCGGCGATCCGCGCCTGGTGGTGCTCGACGAACCGAACGCGCATCTCGACGCCGAAGGCGAGCAGGCGCTGCAAGCGGCGATGCGCGCCCTCAAGGAGCGCGCGGTCACCGTCGTGCTGGTGGCGCAGCGGCTCTCGGTGCTCGCCCTGGTCGATCTCGTGCTCAAGCTGCGTGACGGCCGTGTCGAGGCCTTCGGTCCGCGCGACGCCGTGCTGGCCGCGGCGGACGAACGCGGCCGCGTGCTGCGCGTGCCGGCCAATCGGATGGTTGCCGCCGGCGCCCGTGCCGCGGCAGGAGGTGAGTGATGTCCGACGAATCGAATCGGATGGAGATGCGGCGCGCGGTCGGTGTGGCACGGCCCCTGCTGCTGGCTTCGGCGACAGCGGCGGCTTTCTTCGGCGGCATGTGCGCCTGGTCGGCGCTGGCGCCACTCGAAAGCGCGGCCATCGCCCCCGGCACCGTGGTGGTCGATACCAACCGCAAGGCCGTCCAGCACCTGGAAGGGGGCGTCGTCGGCCGCCTGCTGGTGCGGGAGGGCGACGAGGTGCAGAGCGGCCAGCTTCTGGTGGCGCTCGACCAGACCATCGTGCAGTCGGCCGTCGACCGGCTGCGCGGCCAGCTCAACGCCGCGCTCGCCCTGCAGGCCCGCCTGCGGGCCGAGCGCGACGGGGCGGCGGCGATCGCCTTTCCCGTCGAGCTGACGCGAGCGGCGGGCGATCCGGCGGTGGCCGACCTGATGCATGCGGAGCAGCGCATCTTCGAGGCGCGCCGCGAGCAGATCGACGGGCAGATCCGCATTCTCGGCCAGCGCACGGCCCAGGTGCACGAGGAGTTGCGCGGTCTCGCCGACGAGATCAGGGCGCAGGACCGCCAGATCAGGCTGATCCGCGAGGAGACCGAGGACGTGGAGACCTTGATGGCCAAGGGCCTGGAGCGGCGGCCGCGCCTGCTGGCGCTGCAACGCACGGCGGCCGATATCGAAGGCCGGCGGGCGCAGAACGTCGCCCGCATCGCCCGCGGCCGGCAGCTGATCGGCGAGAACGAGATGCGCGCCCTGGACCTGAAGGCGCAGCTCTTGTCGGAGGCGACACAGAAATTGCGCGACGAGGAGGCGCGCATTCTCGACACGCGGGAGAAGATCTATGCCGCCGAGGACGTGCTCCGGCGCACCGAGATCCGCGCACCGGTCTCCGGCCGCATCCAGGGGCTGAAGGTGCATACGGTCGGCGGCGTCGTACCGCCGCGCGAGGCGATCATGGAGATCGTGCCGGCGGAGGAGCAGCTGATCGTCGAGGCGCAGATGTCGACCGGCGATATCGACCTGGTGCAGCCGGGCCTGCCAGTCGAGCTGCACTTCACCGCGTTCAACCAGCGCAGCACCCGCCCCGTCGAAGGACGCGTGCTCAAGGTGTCACCCGACCGGGTGAGCGATCCGCGCACCGGCGCGTCGTTTTATCTGCTGCGCATCGTCGTGGTAGAGCGCGCGGCGCTGCCCGCGGGGCAGGACCTCTATCCCGGCATGCCCGTGGAGGCCATGGTCCGCACCGGATCGCAGACCCTGTTCGCCTATCTGTTCCGCCCGATCAGCGACTCGATGAACCGCGCGCTGCGCGAGAACTGAATCTAGACCGGCAGGTCGAAGATCGCCGCATAGACCAGCCGCTCCTCGATGACGCGGCGGCGGCGAACGGCGCCTGCGCGGTTCTCCGGCACCGTGCGATCGGTGTAGTAGCGTTCGAATTCGCGCAGCACCAGGCGGCCCGGCTTGCCGCCGGTGCCCGGCACCGTCACCGTCGCGGTCCAGATCGGCGGGTCGAGCGTGACGATCGGCCCGGTGACGATCGGTCCGGCGACGACGGGGCCGCCGGCGACGCGGTCGCGGATGCCGACCGCCGCCTGCAGCTCCACTTCCGAAGCAAGCCGGACGGCGCTGCCGGCGCGGGGCTGCACCACGCGGGTCGCCGCGGCGGCAACGAACGGTTCGGCGAAGATGCCGCCGGGATTGGTGCCGCTGTCGCCCTCGCCGACGATGGCATTGCCGAGCGTCGCCGTGTCGCTCCAGGCGAGGTCGCTGTCGATTGCCGGGTCGCGGGTCTGCAGCACCAGCTCGACCCGGTTGCGCCCGGTCTCGTGCGCGCCCTGGATGAAGGAGATGTCCTGATATTCGGAATCGACCGGGAACTTCATCGGCCCGAAATGCGGCACGGCGCCGTGCAGGGTGATGCCGGTCGCGGCGCCCTGGCGCTTCAGCACGGCGCGCCGGCGCGGCAGCACCTGGGCGAACTCCGCCAGCACCACCTTGGAGACCTTGGCGTTCGGCAGCGCGTTCGGCTGATAGCGCACCAGGGCCAGCCTCACGAACGGCATGTACGTGGTGCCCGGATCGAGCTCGATATCGCAATACCAGAGCTTGCGGCCAGCATCCCAGTGCACGCGATGCCCGACCACCTGGACCAAGGGATCGTTCGGCCGCTCCTGCAGCGGAACCGCCTCGGCCCGCACGCGCGCCGCGAAATCGGCGATGCTGGTCTTCGATTTCGGCAGCGCGGTGTCCCACAGCGGGTCCAGGCCCCATTGCGTGACCAGCGCCTGCATATGTGGCGGCACGTCGGTAAAGCGCGCGCCGTCGCCGAACAGGACGACGCCGAGCAGCTCGCCATCCCCGGAGCTGAACCACGGCCGATCGAGCCAGACGCGCAGGCCGTTGCCGAAGCGTGTGACCTGGCGCGTATCGGCGCTGTCGCTCCGCTGCCAGCGGAAGGTCGGCACGATGTAGAGCACGCGCGGATCGTCCGGCGGCGCGGTCGCCCGCACCAGGGTCTGTTCCTCGCCGCCGGTCGGATCGGTCAGCACCGGCGCGCCGGGATCGTCCTCGGCGCCGAATTTCACCCGCTCGCCGAGCGCGACGGGGCCGAGCCGGGTGACCAGGTCCCGTTGCGCATAGAGGGCGCGCGACAGGTACTCGCGGAACCGCGTCGTCGCCCGCACGCGGTAATGCACCAGGCGGAAGCGGGTATCGCCGAAATCGTGCCGGTCGCCGCGGGCGCGCTGGCGCTCCTGGTTGAAGCCCTGCGGATTGTCGTCGTCGGCGATGCGCGAGGCCTCGACGGCAGCGCCCAGGTTGAACTCGTTGACATGGTTCTCGGCGAGCTGGATCTCGCCGAGCTGGCCCTTATGCGGGATGCGCTCGGGCGCGTCCTTGTCCAGGTCGTCGGTCCACTCGTGCCAGTCGGCCTCGATCTCGAACTTGCCGGTCGATGGCCCGTGCAGGCGCACGATGCGGCAGAACAGGTCGGTGTGATGTGCCCCGATCTCGCGCGGCGCCGACAGGAACAGCAGTTCCGGCAGGCAGATAGGCTGCTGCGTCGTATGCACCAGGGTGAGGTGGCGGAACGGCGTCAGCATCCAGCTCGCGCCCATCACCGCCATGCCCATGACGAATTCGCGCTCGGCATCGTTCTGGGTCCAGTGCGGCACGCCGAAGGTCTTGATCAGCGCCGGATGGGCGAAGCTCGAATAGACCAGGCGCACGATGCGCCCCTTGGCGACGAACAGCGTCAGTGTGCGTGCGTCCTCGTCCCAGACCGGTGCGCCGGCGTCAGTGAAGGTCTCGGCGCAGGGCAGATCAACCAGCGCCGCCTGGCGCTCGGCCAGGATCAGGCGGAAGCCTTGCGATTTCGGCCAGTCGTTCCGGTGCGAGACCAGCAGCACCAGTTCCTGGTTCGGCGCGAAGCGGATCACGCAGCTCGGCCCCAGCACCATCTCGCCGGCGACACCGGGGATGGCATGGCCCGGCGCGGCGCGTAGCGCGATGCCACCGGCGGCGGCATCCGGCAGATAGGGCGTCTCGATCAGCTCCTCGCGGTGGATGACGTATTGCCCGCCGCGCAGCCGGTCGCCGACCGGGTTGTCCGGCGCCGGCAGGGCCGGCGGCACCGCCGCCGTGGTCGCGACCTCGGTGAGGGAGGCCGGCGTCACCAGCTCGACCTGCGCGCCCGGCGTCGGATCGTAAAGCGTCCCCGCCTCGCGCGCCGCGATGGCATAGCCGTCCTTGATGGTCAGCGGATCGGCGAAGAAGGGATCGAACATGCCGTGGCCCTCGCATTGCTGCTGCGAGGATTTCGGCGGCACCAGGTGGCGTTCGTTCTCCGGCGGATATTCGAAATCCTGCGAAGCCGGCAGGGCGATGGCGGCGGCGAAATCCGCCGTCGCCGGATAGTTCGCGGTGTCGGCGTCGTAATTGCTGCGGATCACCAGGCGCTCGAGCGATTCGCCCTCGCTCAGCCGTCCGCGCTGCACCATGGCCGGCGGGTCGACCGGCTCGAATCGCCAATAGCCGACCGCATCGCTCGCCTGCTCCAGATCGCCCAAGGTTGGGTCGTCCTTCGACAGGCTGTTGCCGGCGAGATCGACCACGCGCGCCCGGAACCGATAGAGCTGGCCGAAGCGCAGCCGCGGCAAGGTTCCCTTCAGCGCCTTGAACTCGACGGCGAGGCCATTGCCGTTCGCCGCCTCGTCCTTCACCTGGGTCGGTTCCTCGGCTTGCAGCTGGGTGTCGTCGACCGGCTTCGCGCGCAGCACCAGGCCGGGCCTCGGCGTGCACAGGCTCCAGCCGGTCCAGCGGAACAGCGATTCGTGCAGGTAGTGGTCGTCGGGGTCGACATTGGCGCTCGCCGTGCTGGAGGTCGAGGCGCCGGAGACATAGCCCTCGTCCGGCGGCAGGCTCAGGATCTCGTTCGCCTCGATCAGGCGGTAATTGCCGGCCCGGGCGCAGAGCGTCAGCCACTTGCCGGGCGCGGCGGGGTCCGGCACCGGCGCGACGTCGATGCGATAGCCGCGCAGCACGTCCTCGGCGAAGAACACGACGTTGCCGCCATTGCCCTGATCCACCACGTGGTTCTTCAGCGCGGCGGCGGCGGCATCCTGCGCCACCTGGGTCGCCCGGCCGTGCTTCGACACGCCGAGCCCGCCGGAGCGCAAGGCGGCCACCGGCTGCTTGTCGCCGGTCGTATAGGTCACCTCGCCGTCGATCTGGCGCAGGCTCAGGCTCTTGGCGACCAGGTTCTGCGCCGACAAGGTGAAGCCGACGGTCTTCAGCGAGGCGCCGTCCGGATCGACCTGATAGATGTCGAACAGGCCGGGCTTGTCCTTGCCCTTCACGCCCCAGCCGTCGTCGGATTGTTCCAGCCGCAGCAGGCCACGGTCGAACTCGTTGCGGCGCGGGCGGGTGAAGAATCGCTCCTTGTCGGCGGTCCAGGCGGTGCGCGGCGTGGTGTCGTCGGCCGGGTTGTGGTTGCTGGCCCAGCCGATCTGCAGCGAGATCAGGCCTTTGCCGGTGCCGCCGCCGGCCGCGACCTTGGCGTCGATCGGTCCGTCATCCTCCAGCGCGCAATCGACGATCAGGCCGAGCGCGCGCAGCAGCAGCGGATAGTCCGCATAGGATGCGACGGTGCGGTGGAAGTCGTAGTCCGGCACTTTCGGCGGCGCCGGGATGTCCTGATACGATGGGCGCCGCATCTTGCGCTGCGCGTCGCTCGGCGGCTCGCGGCGGTAGAACCGGTCGGCCTGGTAGAAGGCGTATTCGTCGGCGCCGGCGAACTGGCTCATCAGGCCGGCATCGGGCCCGCCGCCCGCCGGGTCGTGCCAATCCGCCGGCAATACGCGCAGCACGGCATCGCCGGCCTGGGGCGGCGAGCCCGCTTCCGGCGCATCGATCGCGGGAACCGGCACGCGATAAAGTCCCTCGGCGGCGAAGACCTGGCGCTTGAGCCGGCCTTCGATCGAGTCCCGCGCATCGTCGTTGAAGAAGCGCGAGAAGCCGGGCAGCGCCACCTCCACGCTGCGGTCGCCGAAATTGAACTTCTGCGTGCGCGTGCCCAGCGCGCCCAGCATGCCCTTCAGGTCGGGATGTGCGTTGCGCCAGGGCAGCAAGGTCGGGTGGTTCGCGGTCGATTGCACCGCCAGCCGGCCGTAATGCCGACGCAGGAAGCCGAGCACGTTGCGCACCTGGAAGCTGCGCAGGTTGACCTTGCTCATATCCTTGAACTGGAAGCCGGCGACCGGCGTGTCGGCATCGAACAGCTTGCCCCACAATGTGGAATCGCCGCCGTTGAGTGGAATCAGGCCGACAGTGACGGGACCCAGCACCAGGCGGAACTTCGCCGCGGCGAGCGTCGCCGGCCAGTCGAGGAATTCCGGAAAGGCCTTCAGCACCTGCTCGTCGGCGGCCTGCGGCGTCAGCCGCGGCGACACCACCACGCTGACCCGGCGCCGGCCCTTCATCGGGCCTTCCTCGACCCGTCCGTGCGGCAGCACCGTCCAGAGGATTGTCTGCTTGGCCATGGTCTGCGCCCCCCTTAGGCGAATGCCTCGCAGTGTTCGCGCCACGCGTAGTCGGTGTTCGCGTCGATCAATGCCAGCTCGTCATCCAGCGGCAGCTCCGGCTGGAAGCCCAGCATCTGCCGCAGGCTCGGATCGCCGTTGGCGCCGGCGAACTTGCGCTCGCAGGTGACGGTGACGCTGCCGGAGAAGATGAAGACCGAAATCTCGATGGTCAGGCTCGCCTTGCCGACGCACTTGCCGCTCTCGAACTCGAAGCGCAGCTCCAGATAGAGCTCGAGCGAGGCGGTGATGATGCCGAGCACGTCGACATGGCCGCCCAGCCGGAAATAGCCGGTCAGCGAGGCGGCATCCTGCTCCATACGGAAATAGAGGCCGGCCATCACATAGACGCCGCCGGATGCCACGCCCAGGTCGATCGAGATCGAGGCGCCGAACTCGAACGAGGCTTCCAGGATCTGCACGCCGTGCGGATCGATGGTGACGCCGAAGAAGCCGCCGCCGCCGAACATGTAGACGGTGAGGCAGAACGGCTGCTCGCGGGTGCAGAAGTTGAAGCGGACGCTGAGCGGCTGGCCGATGAAGGGAATGGTGAAGCCGGCGCCGAGGCTGAGATTGGTCAGGCTCATCACGCCGACGGTGATGCCCGGCAGCGCAATGTTGAAGCCGGCATCGATGCCCTGCGGCGAGATGTCGAGGAAGGGCGGGTCGCTGAACCCGTCGAGCGGGATCAGGTCGCGCAAGGTCTCGACGAAGGAAAGCGGGCCGACGAACTTGATGTCGCTCAGCAGCACGTCGACATCCATCTTCGCCGCGCTGTCGACGGTGAATTCGATCTTCTCGAAGTTCAGCTCCATGAAGCTCGCCGGCGCGATCAGGATCAGGTCGAAATGCTTCAGCCCGCAGGTGACGTTGATCTTCGGCGTCGAGCCGCCGGTCTTCTTCACCTTGGCCTCGACCGCGACCAGGAAGCCGCGCTTGTCGTTGGCGCGGAAGATCGGGTCTTCCGAGTGGCTGACGCCGGGCAGCCACCAATTGTCGATCTGCGGATTCCAGTCGAAGCGGATGGTCAGCTCCTCGCCGGTCAGCATCTCGACCAGCTGCAGCAGGTCGGCGACGCCGCCCAGCACCTGCTCCACCGCGCTCATCGCCTCGACGATCGCCTTGCGCGGCGCGCCGTCGAGCAGCTTGATCCCGCCGACCGTCGTCTTCAGCGGGCCGATGGCGTTGGCGACGGCCTCGACACGCGTCTGCAAGGCGCCGGGATCGGAGAACAGGGTGCCGATCTGGTCCGGCTGGCCGACGATGGCGTCCAGCGCGTCGAACAGCGCCTTGCCTTGCGTGACCAGGGTCGGGAAGGCCTGCAGGTCGGCCAGGAAGCCATCCAGGCCTTGCGCGAAGCTCAGGATCGATTGGCGCAGGCCCGAAGGCAGTGTCGCGCCGCCGACATTGGCGTTGGCAGCGTTCTTCAGGTCCGCCACGCGGGCGCGCGCCTGGGTGATCGAGGCCGGCAGCTGGCCGAGCGCGGGCAACGCCGGCGCGCCGTCGATCGCCGCGTCGATCAGCGGCTGCACCTTGGCGATGACGTCGTTCAGCGCTGCGGTCAGCTGGTTCGCCGCCGCTTGCACCGGCGCCATCTGCGCCGCCGCATAGGCCTGCCCCTGCTGCAGCAGATCGGTCAGCGTCGCCTTGAACGCCGCCATGGCGGCATCGGCGATGCTGCCGGGCTTGGCGGCGAGATCGATGACGAAGCCGTAGAGCCGCGCCAGGCCATTGATGAAGCTCTCGACCTGGTTCGCCGCCTCGCTGCCGAATTTCGGGATCTTGTCCGGTGCGTCCACCAGGTCGACGACCGCCTTGATCAGCTCGCCGAGCGGGATGCAGCCGAACAGCAGCGGCAGCGGCAAATCGCTGATCGAGGTGGGGAAGCCGCCGCCATCCGGCACCGTGCCGGCGATGAACTGGCCGACATCGCCCATGACCGGGCCGGCGAAGCGCGACAGCGCGTTCGGCTTCATATTCGGCTGCACATAGCCGCCGGAGCGGTCGCCCTGGGCGGAGAAGTCGAGCGTCGCCATGCCCGATTCGTTCGCCACGTCGACGAAGACCTGGCCCTTGTTCGTGTCGAAGCCGTGCTTCAGGTAATGCGCGTTCCAGAGCAGCTTGTTCGATTTCGCGCTGCCGGTCAGATGCGCCAGCGCGCCGATGCGGGCGCGTGTCTCGCGAATCTTGGGGAAGAAGACCGGCCGCGACAGGTCGTCGCTGATGTTCCGCAGGAATGTATTGTTCTGCTCCGCCTCGCCGCCGAAGATGATGTTCTCCACCTGCACCGAGGTGTCGCCGGGCTTCAGGCTGGTCGCCAGGGCGACGCGCTGCTGCTTGATGCCGGCGATGTTCTTGCCGCCGCCGGCGTCGAATGCGTTGCGAGCCGCGATCGCGTTGGTCTCGGCGGCGGCGAATTGCGGCTCCAGCTTCTTGGTCGTGGGATTGAAGCTGCGCGGGCAGGCCAGCGTGTTGTCCATGAAGATCATGGGCAGGTCGAAGGCGATGCGGTGCCCGTCGAGATCGGTGGCGACGCACTGGAACTTGAACGGCTGGCCGCCGACATGCGGCCAGAACATCAGCTGGCCGAAATTGTCAATCTTGGACGGCCCGACATTCGGCTGGTCCAGGTTGGGCGTCACCTGGGTGAGGATGCGCACGCTCGAGAACGGGAACTGGCGGATGTAGAAGACGTTGCCCGCCATGTCGCGAATGTTCTGGTAGCGCGGGTCGTCGAACATCCGCTCGCGCTCGCGCACGATTATGAACAGGCGCTGGCGCAGATAGGCGGGGTTGCCGGGCTTCTGCTCGGTCGTCGCCTTGCCGTTGTGGAACTTGCGCTCGCTCACCTTGACCAACGAGACGCGGTGGCCGAACGGGTACAGGAAGCCGCGATAGACGATACGCACGTAGTGGTCGCGCGCCATGCTGGCGCGGTGCACCCATTCCTCGACCGACAGGCCCGGCGGGTCCCAGACGCCGCGCGAATCGAGCCAGGCGCCGAGCGAGGACAGCATCATCAGGTCGGTGTTGACCGCATTCGGCGAATAGCCCGAGACCGAGAAGTTCGAGGACAGATGGGCGATCTGGAAGCGGTCGAAATCGTCCATCGGCATGCGGAACGGGCTGGTGCTCGGCGGCGGCAGATCCGCCGACGGGTCCGGCCAGGCGCTCTGCATGTTCCTGGTCGAGCTCTCGCCGGTCAGCGCCCAGATTGCCCGCACCGTGCGCTGCGGGTCGGGATAGGGCGGCTCGATCACCTCACCCTTGCTGTTCGGCGCGACCAGCCGGGAATGCCAGAGCTCGGTCCGTCCCGTCGCCGGCGAGGTGGCGGGCGCTGATGCATGATGCCAGCGCTCGTCGGCATGCGGCGACAGGATCAGCCGCCAGGGGAACTCGATCGATGTCGCGGTCGAAGCGGGCAAGGCCGGCCGCGGCGGATTCGGCCTTATGCTCAGATCCGGAATGCGCCCCACCTGAACGGCGAATGCCCTGGTCGCCGGCCCCGCCGTGAACTGCCGCATGCGCAGGGTCGCGCTGTCGCCCTGGATCGCGCCGATCTGCACGCTGCGCGCGGCGAAGCTCGAAAGCGCCGCGCGTTGCTGCGGCTTCAGCGCCTTCACCGCGCTGACATTGAACAGATCGCTGACCTGCACGACCGAGATGGTCGGCCCTGGTAGACGTGCATTGGCCGCGACGCTGAGCGCCAACGTGCGGCAGGCCTCCAGCACGCCTTCCAAGGTGTAGGGAATGTCGAACCCGTCCGGCACCTGGAAGGCGACGCGCGATTCGCCGGCGATGCGGGCGCGGATCGGCGGCACCCGCGGGTCCTCGGTGCCGCCCGGCGGATCGGGCTTGGCCGGCTCGTCGGGGCGCTGCGGCGGCGGGTTGCTCACCGCCGGCGGCGCCGCCTCGAAGAAGGTCTCCTCGGTGATCGCCTGCGGCGGGAAATGCAGGATCAGGAAGGCGCTGCCGCTGCCGGCCTTGACCAGGCGCGGCGGCGTGCCCGGCACGATGTTCAGGTTGCGCCGCTCCACCCGGAGCGCCAGCAGATCGTCCGGCCGCACCACGGCTGTGCCCGGCCGCCCGGCCTCGAACAGGTTGCCGGTGAAGTCCAGCACCGGGATGGCGATGATCGGGCCGTCGGTAATCGGGCCCGCGACGATGGGCCCGGTGACGGTCGGGCCAGTGACGATCGGGCCAGTGACGATCGTGCCTCGGTCGAGCGGCCCGGCGGTGACGCCGCCGACCGCAGCGACGGCGCTGACCCGATCGGTGGCGGCGACCACGGTTGCCGCGGCCGTGCGGGTTGTCGCCGCCGCCGGCTTCGCCGTCGCCGCTTTGGCCGCCGCCGCACGCGCGGCCGGGGCTTTCGCCGCCGTCTTGGCGTTCCGCGATGCGGTCTTGCCGGATTTCCCCGCGGCCGACTCGCCGCCCTTCTTCCCCTTGGTGGCCATGGCATTCCCCCTTGGCATGTCGCCAAGCAAGAGGGCCGGGGGAGGCGGCCAAGATTTCCGCTACAATTTCATGGCGAAATTACTTCGGAGTCGAAAAACATCTTCGTCGCTTCGGCGAAAATAATAAAATCCTGGCGCCAATCTTGCGATGCTGCCTGATGGTCGAGATCGGGAATACCCTATATGGGGTAGATGCCGGATTGTAATTACCTGTACCGTCCCCACGGCCCAGCTGCGATTACATTCTCTCTTGAAGGGAGAGTCCATGTATCGACTGTAATATTAGAGTGACATTTGTGGGGCACGTTCCGCTTATGGTGCGCCGATCGGGGCCGCCGGCCAGATATGGACATCGACCGGTTCCCCCCGGCCGCGCACGGCGACCGGTCCGAAATGGCGAAAGGCGGGCAATGTGCCGCCGGCGGCGTGGGCCGCGGCAAGGCAGGCCTCGGACGCCGCGATGCGGCAACGCGCTTCCCGCGTAAATCCTTCCAGACGGCTGGCGATGTTGACCGTGTCGCCGATGACGGTGAATTCCAGCCGCTCCTCGGTGCCGGTATTGCCGACCACCGCCGGCCCGAAATGGAGACCGATCGACAGCGGTATGCCGGCGGCGCCGCGGGCGGCGCGCTTGCCGTTCCAGCGGTCGATCTCCTGCTGCAGCTCGACGGCACAGCGCAGCGCGCGTGCCGCGGCATCCGGCATGTCGCCGATGGCGCCGAAGGTGGCGAGAAAGCCGTCGCCGATATATTTGTCGAGCGATCCGCCATGGCGGAACACCACGCGGCAGCAGCGCTCGTGAAAGCTCTTCAGCAGAGCCACGATGCGTTCCGGCGGCGTGCGCTCCGACAGGCCGGTGAAGCCGACGATATCGGCGAACAGCACCGCCACCTCGCGGGTCGCCGGCGTGTCGAAGCGCCGCTCCGACCGCAGGATGGCATCGGCAAGATCGGCCGAGACGTAGCGGGCGAGGGCGGAGCGGGCGATCTCGGCCCGCGTATGGCGCAGCAGCATCAGGCGCGAGCGATGCACGGCGGCGGCCAGCACGCCGGTCGCGATCGCGGTCAGGATCACCTGGTTCAGCAGGGTGCCGCCGCTGACGAAATGGGGGTCGAGGAACACTTTCATCGCGGCGTCCACCGGCATGCTCTCCAGCCCGCCGTCATAGTGCAGCGTGTCGGCGCGCCAGTAGACCGCGGCCACGCCGGCGCTCCAGGTCGCGATGATGCTGATGCCGGTCCAGATCACCTGCCAGGGCGAATAGGAGAGGGCGGCGCCGACCAGCAGCACGATGAGATAGAGGAACTCCGAGGAGCGCAGCCGCGTCTGTACCGGCCAGCCGATATCGAGGCCACCGGGTGGCGGCATGATGATGACGGTGGTGATGAGCGCCGCATCCAGCACGACGAACACCGCCTGGATCGCCGCGGCATATCGATGCCGGCGCAGCAGATGCGGCACCAGGCCGAGCAGGAAGAACAGGGCCGCGGCGGCGAGGTAGTACCATAGGCGCGGCGGCACGGTCAGCAGCGGCAGGCACAGCATGACGGCGGCGACGGCGAAGCCGCGCGCCCGGAACGCCACCGCGCGGCCGGCCTGCTCCTCGGCAATGACGGCCTGGCGCTGCCGGTCCCCTGTCGGCCGGTAAAAACGCCACCTGTCGAGAAATCCGCCGTGACCTGCCTGCCTCATCGGAGCGCGCACCATGTTGAATTCCGCGGCATGATAGCGATGCGCCCGCGCCTCATGCATCGGCCGGCAGCGACAAAAAAGGGTCAGGAAACATGAGCAGTCCGGAGCAGAGCGAGCTCGACGCCGAGGCGGAAGAGCTGATCGACGCGCTGACCATCCCGAAGCGCCGGGTCCGCCCGCGCCTTGCAGAGCCGTTGCGCGCCGCCTCGGAGCATGACGTGGACACGCCGTCCGGCCCGGTGCGCGCCTGGCGCCTGGGCAAGGGGCCTGCCGTGCTGCTGATCCACGGCTGGGATGACGACAACTGCCTCTGGGGCCCGCTGATCGACAAGTTCGGCGAGGTTGGCCGGCCGGTCGTCGCGCTCGACCTGCCGGGCCACGGCTTCTCGCGGGCGGAAGATCCGTCGGCGGGATCGGCGGTCGCTGGCGTGCGCGCCGTGGCGGCGGCGCTCGGGCCGATCGACGCGGTGGTCGGCCATTCCTTCGGCTGCGCCGTCGCCATGCAGGCAATGGCGGGGGGGCTCGACATCCGGCGGGCGGCCTTCATCGCGAGCCCGGTGCCGAAGCCGGGAAACCGCTGGAACCGCGCCCGCCGCGCCGGCGTGCCGGAGGAGGTGATCGCGCGCGCGGCCGAACTCTATGCGCAGCGGCCGGACGCGGCGGCGCCGCCCTTCGATCTGCAGGCCGCCGCGGCGAAGATGACGGCCGCCGCCTTGTTCCTGCACGCGGTGGACGACGAGCAATGCCCGGTCGAGGATGCCGAGGCGCTGCGCGGCCTGTGGCCGGGCGCGAAGCTCGCGCTGGCCGACGGGCTCGGCCATCGCCTGATCGCGCAGGACGTCGCCATGCTCGACCGCGTTGTCGGCTTCATCGAGGCCGGCCGCTGAGCGCGCCTTCGGCGGCGGTGATCGGCGGCGGCCCCGCCGGCCTGATGGCCGCGGAGATGCTGGCGGAGCACGGGATCAGCGTCGATCTCTATGACGCCATGCCCTCGGCCGGCCGCAAGTTCCTGATGGCCGGCCGCGGAGGCCTCAACATCACGCATACCGATCCGCCGGAGAAGTTCCTCGCCCGCTATGGCGCGCGCGCGCCGCGGATCGCGCCGTTGCTGGCGGGCTTCGGCCCCGACGAACTGCGCGCCTGGGTTCACCGTCTCGGCATCAAGACCTTCGTCGGCACGTCGGGGCGGGTGTTCCCAGCGGAGATGAAAGCGGCGCCGTTGCTGCGTGCCTGGCTGCACCGGCTGCGCGGCGCAGGCGTTCGCTTTCACATGCGGCATCGCTGGCAAGGGCTGGAGCAGGCCGATCACGGCATTCGGCTCAGCTTCGCGACGCCGGAGGGAGATAAAGAGGCGCGCGCCGATGTGGTGGTGCTCGCGCTCGGCGGCGGCAGCTGGCCCAAGCTCGGCGCCGACGCCGCCTGGCTGCCGGTGCTGCAATCGCTCGGCATCGCCATCGCGCCGCTGCGGCCGGCCAATTGCGGCTTCGATACCGATTGGAGCGAGCATTTCCGCACTCGCTTCGCCGGCCAGCCGGTCAAGCGCGTCGCCATCGACGGCCGGCAGGGCGAGTTCGTGGTCACCGCGGCCGGTGTCGAGGGCAGCCTCGTCTATGCTCTTTCGGCCGGATTACGCGACGCCATCGAGGCGGAGGGCAGCGTGACCGTTGCGCTCGACCTCGTGCCGGAGCGCGAGCCGGCGCGTCTCGCCGAGGCTCTGTCGCGCCCGCGCGGCAACGCCTCCCTCGCCAACCATCTGCGCAAGACCATCGGCCTCACCGGCGCCAAAGCGGGCCTGTTGCGCGAGCTGGCGAAGCCCGAGGACTTGGCGTCGCCGGCGCGCATCGCCAAAGCGATCAAGTCGCTGCCGCTCCGCCTGCTGCGCCCGCGCCCGCTCGCCGAGGCGATCAGCACCGCCGGCGGCGTCGCCTTCGAGGCACTCGACGAGCGGCTGATGCTCCGCGCGCTTCCCGGCGTGTTTTGCGCTGGCGAGATGCTGGACTGGGAGGCGCCGACCGGCGGCTACCTGCTCACCGCCTGCTTCGCCGGCGGCCGCGCCGCGGGCCTCGGCGCGGCGGCATGGCTCGGCCGTCAGGCGAGGCCGTCCTCGCGCTCGTCGATGAACTCGTCGGCGCGGCTGTAGCCGCGCAGCTGCGCGACATCGGCGATGCGGACCTCGTTGCCCCGTCCCGTCACGCCCTGGCTTTTCAGCGTGGCGAAGGCGCGCGACAGGCTCTCGGGCGTGATGCCGAGCCGGCCGGCGATCAGCCGGCGCTCTTCGACCAGGGTCACGGTCGCCGCGCCTTCGGATCTTCGCGTCAGGGCCAGCAGATAGGCGGCGAGCCGTTCCGGCGCCGAGCGCAGCTTCAGCTCCATGATCTGGCGCACGAGGCGCCGCCAATAGCGTGCCAGCATCATTGCCGTGGCATGCGCCAGCTTCACATCGCCGGCCAGCTGATTGCGGAAGCTCTCGGCCGGCAGCATCAGGATCCGCGCATCGGTGACGATGCGGGCCGACATCAGGTAGGGCGCTTCCAGCATCACCGCCGGCGCGATGATGGTGTCGCCGGCGCTGAAGAAATCGACCACGACCTCCGTGGAACCGGTGAGATTGCCGGTCAGGGCCACGCGGCCGGTTAGGATCACATGCAGGAAATCCGGCGCATCGCCCCGGTGAAAAAGCTCGGCCCCCTTCGGCAGGGTCTGGACGAAGGCGCCCCGCGTGATGCGGGTGATGTCCTCCGTCATCAGGCCCGCGAACAGTTTCGCGTGACGCAGCTGTTCGAGATCTTCTGACCGCACCGCCCCTCCCCGATGCCGAAGCCCGGCATGGCACCCTTCATAGCCGATGAATGCGCGTCGGATAAAATTGACAAATATCAATTGTGGACAGGTCAAATGTCAGAATAGGAAATGGAATTCGACAATCCCGTCGCATTTTACTCGCGCGACCGCCGGGAACTTGACCTGAGTCAACGAGGGCGGCGCTCGCTTCCTTGAAATCCTTGCGTGATCGCCGGCCACAGATCCGCCGGCAGAGCCGCGAGGACAGGTTCCATGCCCACTTCCGCCGCCCCGACCGGCAGCGACCAGACCCAGGCACTGACGCTTTCCACCGTCGCCTTCACCGTCTGCTTCGCAGTATGGACGATCTTCTCCATCATCGGCATTCAGATAAAGCAGGATCTCGGCCTCAACGAGTTCCAGTTCGGCCTTCTGGTCGGGACGCCGATCCTGACCGGCTCGCTGGTGCGCCTCGCGCTCGGCATCTGGACCGATCAGTATGGCGGCCGCATCGTCTACACGGTGGTCATGGTGGCGGCGGCGATCGCGACCTGGCTGCTGACCTTCGCCTACGACTATCCGACCTTCCTGCTCGCCGCGCTCGGCGTCGGCCTTGCCGGCGGCTCCTTTGCGGTCGGCGTCGCCTATGTCTCGAAGTGGTATCCGAGGGAGCGCCAGGGCACCGCGCTCGGCATCTTCGGCATGGGCAATGTCGGCGCCGCGGTGACCAAGTTCGTCGCCCCCTTCGTGATGGTCGCCTATGGCTGGACCGCCGTGGCGCAGGTCTGGGCGCTGGCGCTGCTGGTCATGGCGGCGGTGTTCTTCTTCACCACCAAGGACGATCCCTCGCTGGCCGAGCGCCGGCGGACGAAGGCCAAGCCCGAGCCCTTCTTCGCCCAGCTCGCCCCGTTGAAGAACGTCCAGGTCTGGCGCTTCTCGCTCTACTACTTCTTCGTGTTCGGCGCCTTCGTGGCGCTGGCGCTGTGGCTGCCGCGCTACCTGATCGGCGTCTACGGCCTCGACATCAAGACCGCCGGCATGATCGGCGCCGCCTATTCGATCCCGGCCAGCATCTTCCGCGCCTATGGCGGTAAGCTGTCCGACCAGTTCGGCGCCCGGCGGGTGATGTACTGGACGTTCTTCGTCTCGGTCATCTGCACGTTCCTGCTTTCCTATCCGCCGACCGATTACGTGGTGAAGGGCATCAAGGGCCCGATGACCTTCACGCTCGAAATGGGCGTGGTCGGCTTCACCGTCGTCGTCTTCGTGCTCGGCTTCTTCATGTCGCTCGGCAAGGCGGCGGTCTACAAGCACATCCCGGTCTACTACCCGGGCCATGTCGGCGCCGTCGGCGGTCTGGTCGGCCTGATCGGCGGGCTCGGCGGCTTCGTGCTGCCGATCGCCTTCGGCCTGCTCAACGACCTGACCGGCGTCTGGCAGAGCTGCTTCATGCTGCTGTTCTTCCTGGTCGCCGGCGCGCTGGTGTGGATGCACGTTGCGATCCGGCAGATGGAGCGCGAGGCGGCGGGCGAGGTGTTGCGCAAGCTGCCCGAGCTGCCGGAAATGGCGCCGATCCACGAGCCGAAGCATGTCGGTGCCCTCGGCGCCCATGTGCTCGCTGACTGGCGGCCCGAGGATGCGACCTTCTGGCAGACCACGGGCCGTGCCATCGCCCGGCGCAATCTCTGGATTTCCATCCCCTGCCTCCTGCTCGCCTTCGCGGTCTGGATGGTGTGGTCGGTCGTGGTCGCCAAGCTGCCTTCGGTCGGCTTCAAGTTCACGACGGACCAGCTCTTCTGGCTTGCGGCGTTGCCTGGCCTCTCGGGCGCGACACTCCGCATCTTCTACTCCTTCATCGTGCCGATTTTCGGGGGGCGGCTGTGGACGACGCTGTCGACCGCCTCGCTGTTGATTCCGGCGGTCGGCATCGGCTTCGCGGTGCAGGATCCGACGACGCCTTACTGGATGTTCCTCGCTCTCGCGCTGCTCTGCGGCTTCGGCGGCGGCAACTTCGCCTCCTCGATGTCGAACATCTCCTTCTTCTTCCCCAAGGCGGAGAAGGGCAACGCGCTCGCGCTCAATGCCGGCCTCGGCAATCTCGGTGTCAGCGTGGTGCAGTTCGTGGTTCCGCTCGTGATCACCTTGGGGGTGTTCGGCGCGATCGGCGGTGCGCCGCAGGCGGCGGGCCAGGCATCGCTCTACCTGCAGAACGCGGGCTTCATCTGGGTGCCGTTCATCCTGGTGTCCAGCATCGCCGCATGGTTCGGCATGAACGATATCGCCTCGATGAAGGCGTCCTTCGCCGAGCAATCGGTGATCTTCACCCGTCGGCACAATTGGTACATGTGCTGGCTCTATGTCGGCACCTTCGGGTCGTTCATCGGCTACTCGGCGGGCTTTCCGCTGCTGACCAAGACCCAGTTCCCCAGTGTCGATCCGCTGCATTACGCGTTCCTCGGCCCCCTGGTCGGCGCCTTCTCGCGGGCGGCGACGGGGTGGCTGTCCGACAAGTATGGCGGCGGGCGCGTCACCTTCTGGGTGTTCGTCACCATGATGCTGGGCGTCCTGGGCGTGCTGTACTTCCTCGGCATCAAGGACCAGGCGTATGCCTTCTGGGGCTTCCTCGTCATGTTCCTGCTGCTCTTCGCGGCGACCGGCGTCGGCAACGCCTCCACCTTCCAGATGATCCCCGCGATCATGCGGAAGGAGATCCCCCGGCTCGAACCCGGCATGTCGCCGGTCGATCAGGTCCGCCAGGCCGAGAAGGAATCGGCGGCCATCATCGGCTTCACTTCGGCGATCGCCGCCTACGGCGCCTTCTTCATCCCGCGCAGCTACGGCACCTCGATCTCGATGACCGGCGGGCCGGAGGCGGCGCTGTGGGGCTTCCTCGTCTTCTATGCGAGCTGCGTCGCGCTGACCTGGTGGGCCTATACGCGCCGCGGCGGCCTGCTCTACGACGTCGAGCGCGGCAAGGCGCCGCCCGCGCCGCATCCGGCCCCTGCCCAGTAAGCGAAGAATAGGAGCGCATCATGAGCCACTTTCTCGACCGGCTGCTGTTCTTCCGCAAGAACGTCGACAGCTTCTCCAACGGCCATGGCGTGGTCACCAACGAGGACCGCTCCTGGGAAGACGCCTACCGGAACCGCTGGGCGCATGACCGTATCGTGCGCTCGACCCACGGCGCCAACTGCACCGGTTCCTGCTCGTGGAAGATTTACGTCAAGGGCGGCATCGTCACCTGGGAGACGCAGCAGACCGACTATCCGCGCACCCGGCCCGACCTGCCGAACCACGAGCCGCGTGGCTGCTCGCGCGGCGCGAGTTACTCCTGGTACCTGTACAGCGCCAACCGACTGAAGTACCCGATGGTGCGCGGCCGGCTGATCCGCATGTGGCGGTCGGCCAAGGTGCAGCACAAGGATCCGGTTCTGGCCTGGGCCTCGATCGTCGAGGATCCGGCGAAGACGCAATCCTACAAGGCGATCCGCGGCCGCGGCGGCTTCGTCCGCTCCACCTGGGACGAGGTCAACGAGATTATCGGCGCGGCCAATGTCTACACCGCGAAGTCCTATGGCCCCGACCGCATCATCGGCTTCTCGCCGATCCCGGCCATGTCGATGGTCTCCTATGCCGCCGGCTCGCGCTATCTGTCGCTGATCGGCGGCGTCTGCATGTCGTTCTACGACTGGTATTGCGACCTACCGCCGTCGAGTCCGCAGACCTGGGGCGAGCAGACCGACGTGCCGGAATCGGCCGACTGGTACAACTCGAACTTCCTGATGCTCTGGGGCTCCAACGTGCCGCAGACGCGGACGCCCGACGCGCATTTCATGACCGAGGTCCGCTACAAGGGCGCCAAGGTCGTAGTGGTGACGCCGGATTACAGCGAGGCGTCGAAATTCGCCGATGTCTGGCTGGCGCCGAAGCAGGGCACGGATGCGGCCATGGCTATGGCCATGGGCCACGTCATCCTGAAGGAGTTCCACGCCGACAAGACGGTGCCATACTTCGCCGATTATTGCCGGCAATACACCGACATGCCGCACCTGGTGCGCTTGGTGCAGCGCGACGGCCGCTATGTCGCTGACCGCCTGGTGCGCGCCTCCGACTTTGCGGACAAGCTCGATCAGGCGAACAATCCGGACTGGAAGACGGTCTGCATCGACGAGAATACCGGCAAGATCGTGCCGCCGCAGGGCTCGATCGGCTTCCGCTGGGGCGAGCAGGGCAAGTGGAACCTGGAGGAGAAGGCGGCCGATGGCGCTGCCATCAAGCCGCGCCTCTCGCTGATCGACGCGCGCGACGACGTCGTGCCGGTCGGTTTCCCCTATTTCGGCGGCCAGACGCACGAGCACTTCCCGCATTCGCCGCATCCCGACGTGCTGATGCGCAACGTGCCGGTGAAGAAGCTGCAGCTGGCCGACGGCGAGACCCTGGTCGCCACCGTCTACGACCTGTTCATGGCCAATTACGGCGTCGACCGCGGCCTGGGCGGCGAGAACATCGCCAGGTCCTACGACGATGACGCGCCTTATACGCCGGCCTGGCAGGAGAAAATCACCGGCGTGCCGCGCGAGCGCGTCATCGCCACCGCCCGCGCCTTCGCTGACAACGCCGCGCAGACCAACGGCAAGTCGATGGTGATCCTCGGCGCCGCGGTGAACCACTGGTACCACGGCGACATGATCTACCGCGGCATCATCAACCTCCTGGTGATGTGCGGCTGCGTCGGCCAGTCGGGCGGCGGCTGGTCGCATTATGTCGGCCAGGAGAAGCTGCGCCCGCAGACCGGCTGGACCCCGCTCGCCTTCGCGCTCGACTGGGTGCGGCCACCGCGGCAGCAGAACTCCACCTCGTTCTTCTACGCCCATACCAGCCAGTGGCGGCACGAGACGCTCGGCGTCGAGGAGATCCTGTCGCCGACCGCTGACAAGACATCCATGCAGGGCAGCCTGATCGATTTCAACGTGCGGGCCGAGCGGATGGGCTGGCTGCCTTCCGCGCCGCAACTCGAGGTCAACCCGCTGCAGGTGACCAGGGACGCCGCCAAGGCGGGCGAGGAACCCGGCCCCTATCTGGTCAAGCAGCTGAAGTCCGGCGGCATCAAGCTTTCCTGCACCGATCCGGACAACCCGAAGAACTTCCCGCGCAATATGTTCGTCTGGCGCTCCAACCTGCTCGGCTCGTCGGGCAAGGGGCACGAGTACTTCCTGAAATACATGCTGGGCGCCCAGCACGGCGTGCAGGGCAAGGATCTCGGCGTCGAAGGCCGTGCCAAGCCGCAGGAGGTGGTCTGGCACGAGCACGGCGCCGAAGGGAAGCTCGACCTGCTGGTGACCATCGACTTCCGCATGTCGACCACCTGCATGTATTCCGACATCGTGCTGCCCACCGCCACCTGGTACGAGAAGCACGACCTCAACACCTCGGACATGCATCCCTTCATCCACCCGCTCTCGGCGGCGGTGGACCCGGCCTGGCAGGCGCGCAGCGACTGGGAGATCTTCAAGGGCATCGCCAAGGCCTTCTCGGCGGCGGCACCGGGCCATCTCGGCGTCGAGAAGGACCTCGTGCTCAACCCGTCGATGCATGACAGCCCCGGCGAGCTTGGCCAGCCCTTCGCGGTGAAGGACTGGACCAAGGGCGAGTGCGACCCGATCCCCGGCAAGACCATGCCGTCGCTCACCGTGGTCGAGCGCGACTACCCGAACACCTACAAGCGTTTCACCGCCCTCGGGCCGCTGATGACCAGGATCGGCAATGGCGGCAAGGGCATCAGCTGGAAGACCGAGGACGAGGTCAGGTTCCTCGGCGAGCTGAACGGCACCGTGGCCGAGGAAGGCCCGACCAAGGGCCTGCCGCGGATCGACAGCGATATCGACGCGGCCGAGGTGATCCTGACGCTCGCGCCGGAGACCAACGGCCATGTCGCGGTCAAGGCCTGGCAGGCGCTGGGCAAAGCGACCGGCATCGACCACACGCATCTCGCGCTGCCCCGCGAGGACGACAAGATCCGTTTCCGTGACGTGCAGGCGCAGCCGAGGAAGATCATCTCCTCGCCGACCTGGTCGGGCCTGGAATCGGAGAAGGTGAGCTACACCGCCTCCTACACCAACGTGCATGAGCTGATCCCCTGGCGCACGCTCACCGGCCGGCAGCAGCTCTACCAGGACCATCCCTGGATGCTGGCCTTCGGCGAAGGCCTCTGCGTCTACCGGCCGCCGATCGACACCAAGGCGACCACGCCGATGCTGGGCAAGCGCAGCAACGGCAACAAGGAGATCGCGCTCAACTTCATCACGCCGCATCAGAAGTGGGGCATCCACTCCACCTATACCGACAACCTGATGATGCTGACCTTGTCGCGCGGCGGGCCGATCGTCTGGCTCAGCGAGATCGATGCCCAGTCGATCGGCATCGAGGACAACGATTGGATCGAGGCCTTCAACCTGAACGGCGCGCTGGTCGCCCGCGCCGTGGTCAGCCAGCGCGTGCCTAAGGGCATGGTGCTGATGTACCACGCGCAGGAGAAGATCGTGAACGTGCCGGGCAGCGAGATCACCCATGCCCGCGGCGGCATCCACAACTCGGTCACCCGCGCCTGCCTGAAGCCGACCCACATGATCGGCGGCTACGCGCAGCAATCCTACGGCTTCAACTATCACGGCACGATCGGCACCAACCGCGACGAGTTCGTCATCGTCCGCAAGATGGCGAAGGTCGATTGGCTGGACGGGCCGGCGCGGGATATCCCCGCGGCCGCCGAGTGAGGAGGGTCATCCCATGAAGATCCGTGCCCAGATCGCGATGGTGCTGAACCTCGACAAGTGCATCGGGTGTCACACCTGCTCGGTCACCTGCAAGAACGTCTGGACCAACCGCGACGGCGTCGAATACGCCTGGTTCAACAACGTCGAGACCAAGCCCGGCATCGGCTATCCCAAGGAATGGGAGAACCAGGCGAAGTGGAAGGGCGGCTGGGAGCGCAAGCGCAACGGCCGCATCCAGCCGCGCATCGGCGGCAAGTGGCGCGTGCTCGCCAACATCTTCGCCAACCCGCAGATGCCGGAGATCGACGACTACTACGAGCCCTTCACCTTCGATTACGAGCACCTGCAGACGGCGCCCGAGAGCCAGGCCATGCCGGTGGCGCGTCCGATCTCGCTGATCACCGGCCAGCGCATGGAAAAGATCGAATGGGGGCCGAACTGGGAAGAGATCCTCGGCACCGAATTCGCCAAGCGCTCGAAGGACAAGAACTTCGACAACATCCAGAAGGAGATCTACGGGCAGTTCGAGAACACCTTCATGTTCTACCTGCCCCGGCTCTGCGAGCACTGCCTCAACCCGGCCTGCGTCGCCGCCTGCCCGTCCGGCTCGATCTACAAGCGCGAAGAGGACGGCATCGTCCTGATCGACCAGGACAAGTGCCGCGGCTGGCGCATGTGCGTCTCGGCCTGCCCGTACAAGAAAATCTATTACAACTGGCAATCGGGTAAGGCGGAGAAGTGCATCTTCTGCTACCCGCGCATCGAGGTGGGCGAGCCGACCGTGTGCTCGGAGACCTGCGTCGGCCGTATCCGCTATCTTGGCGTGCTGCTGTACGACGCCGACCGCATCGAGGAAGTCGCTTCCGTCGCCGATGAGAAGGACCTCTACCCGGCTCAGCTCTCGCTGTTCCTCGACCCGCATGATCCGAAGGTGATCGAGCAGGCGCGCAAGGACGGCGTGCCGGAGAACTGGCTCGAGGCCGCGCGCAACTCGCCGACCTACAAGATGGCGATCGACTGGAAGGTGGCGCTGCCGCTGCACCCGGAATACCGCACCCTGCCGATGGTCTGGTACGTGCCGCCGCTCTCGCCGATCCAGTCGGCTGCGGAGGCGGGTACGATCGGCTTCGACGGCGAGTTGCCGGACATCAAGAAGCTGCGCATCCCCGTCCGCTATCTCGCCAACCTGCTCACCGCCGGCGACGAGCCTTCGGTCGAGCGGGCGCTGAACCGCATGATGGCGATGCGCGTCTTCATGCGCGACCGCCATGTCGAAGGCCGCGTGAACAGCAAGGTTCTCGATCAGGTCGGCCTCACGGCTGCCCATATCGAGGACATGTACAAGACGATGGCGATCGCCAATTACGAGGATCGCTTCGTCATCCCGACCACGCATCGCGAATACGCCGAGAACGCCTTCGATCTGCGCTCGTCCTGCGGCTTCAGCTTCGGCAACGGCTGCTCCGACGGCGCCAGCAAGCCGAGCCTGTTCGGCTCGAAGAAGCCCGCCGGCACCAAATCGCTGGAGAAAGTGTGATGCGAACCCTCAAGGCGCTGGCCGCGCTGATGGCCTATCCGGAGGCGGCGACCATCGAAGCGCTGCCGGAGATCCGCTACGTGCTCGAGACCGAACGGGTCCTGGACCCGACCCGCTGCGCGGCCGTCGGCCGGCTGATCCGCGAGCTCGAGGTCGACGACCTGCTCGACGTGCAGGAGCGCTATGTCGGTCTGTTCGACCGCACCCGCACGCTCTCGCTGCACCTGTTCGAGCATGTGCACGGCGACGGCCGCGAGCGCGGGCCGGCCATGGTCGAGCTCGCCAAGACCTATCTCGACCACGGGCTGATGATCGCCGGCAACGAGCTGCCGGACTATCTGCCGCTCTTCCTCGAATACCTTTCGGTCGTCGACCGGGCGGAGGCGAAGCAGCTGCTCGGCGAGGTCGCCCATATCACGCAGGCGCTGCGCGACCGCCTGCTGAAGCGGGGCAGCGCCTATGCCGCGCTGTTCGACGCGCTGCTCGCGCTGGCCGATCACCTCCCGGCGCCGGCGCCGGTCACCGAGGATGTCGATCCGGACGACTTCGCGGCGATTGACCGCGCCTGGGAGGATGCCGAGGTGCTGTTCGGTCCCGCCGCGGCGCCGCAAGGCGCGGGCGCTGCCGATGGCTGCGGCAAGGCGGCGGAGATCCTCCGCCGCATGCACACGACCTGAGCGAGGGAGGCACCGATGGCCGGCTATCTCCACCAGTTCTTCTTCGGCATCTATCCCTATATCTGCCTGTCGGCCTTCCTGATCGGCAGCCTGGTCCGGTTCGACCGCGAGCAGTACACGTGGCGCTCCGGATCGAGCCAGCTGCTGCGCGCGCGCCAGCTGCGCTGGGGCTCGAACCTGTTCCATATCGGCATCCTGTTCCTGTTCGCCGGGCATTTCGTCGGCCTGCTGACGCCGCATGTCGTCTACGAGCTTGTCATCACCGCGCAGGCAAAGCAGCTGATGGCCGTGGTCTCCGGCGGCATCGCCGGCACGGTGTGCTTCATCGGGCTCACCATGCTGCTGCATCGGCGGCTGTTCGATGCCCGCATCCGCGCCACCAGCTCGCCCATGGATATCGCGATCCTGTTCCTGCTCTGGATCCAGCTGGTGCTCGGCATGGTGACCCTGCCGTTCTCGCTGTCGCATTCCGACGGCTCGGTCATGCTGGCGCTGTCGGAATGGGCGCAGCGGATCGTCACCTTCCGTGGCGGCGCGGCCGATCTGATCCTCGGCGTCGACTGGCCGTTCAAGCTGCATCTCTTCTTCGGCCTCACCATCTTCCTGGTCTTCCCGTTCAGCCGGCTGGTGCATATCTGGAGCGCGCCGGTCTGGTACGTGCTGCGGAAGCCGCAGGTGGTGCGCCGGCGCGGTTCCGGCCGCACATTGCCGATCGGGGGTGAGTGATGCTGGCCCAGGTCAACGGCGTCGAGATCGCCGAAGCGGCGGTGCTGGCCGAGATGCAGCACCACCCCGCGCCGAGCCGCGAGGGCGCGTTCCGGCAGGCGCTGGAAGCGCTGGTCGTGCGCGAGCTGCTGCTGCAGGAGGCCCGCCGGCTCGCGATCGAAGACGCGCCGGAAGCCGACGAGCTGCCGGAGGAGGCGGCGATCCGCCGTCTGCTGGCCGAAGCGGTGGCGGTGCCGAGCGCCGACGAGGCGGTTTGCCGCCGCTACTACGATAACAACCGCAAGCGCTTCCGCGCCCCCGAATTGTTCGAGGCCGAGCACATCCTGTTCGCCGCGGCGCCCGACGACCGGGAAGGCCGCGACGCGGCCAAGGCCGCCTGCGCCGCCGCCATCGCGGCGCTTGATGCGGCACCGGAGCGCTTCGCCGAGCTCGCCCGCGACCACTCGGCCTGCCCCTCGCGCGACGAGGGCGGCCGGCTCGGGCGCATCGGCCGCGGCAGCACGGTGCCGGAATTCGAGACCTTCCTGATGAGCCTCGATCCCGGCGAGATCTGCCCGCGCCCGGTGGAGACGCGCTACGGCTTCCATGTGGTGCGGCTGACCGGCCGGTCGGGCGGCGAAGAGCTGCCGTTCGCGGCGGTGCATCAGCGCATCGCCGCCTATCTGGCGGAAACCGCCTGGCGGCGCGGCGTGGCGCAGTACGTGCAGATCCTGGCCGGCCAGGCCCGCGTCGAAGGCATCGATCTGGGCGGCGCCGAGACGCCGCTGGTGCAGTAGCCCGGCATGTGCGGCGGCACGGGAACGCAGGACACGGTGCCGGCCATCGGCCGGATCGATCCCGCGCTGCTGGCGAGCCCGCTCGACTATATCGAGGCCGAGAACAACCGCCGTCGTGTCGTCCTGGCCCAGCTCGAATCGTTCATCCGGGGCCTGCCGGCGCAGGCGCGGGCCCGGCTTGCGCCCGCGCTCCGGCAATACCTTGCCATCGATCTGCGCGATCACGTCGACGATCTGGACAAGGATCTGCTGCCGCTGCTCGGCCGGCGCTGTATGCCTGAGGACGGCATTGCGCCCGTCTGTGCCGCGCTGCGTGAGGCGCATGCCACCGGCCTGGGAATGGCGAGCGGCATCGCCGGCGAGCTATCGGAGCTTGCTGTCGCGCGGAAGTCGCTCGGCGACCGCTTCGCGGCCGCGGTGGCATCGTTCATCGCCGTGCAGCGCCGCGACCTGTTGGCGGAGACCGACATGGTGCTGCCGCTCGCCCGTGCCAGGCTCGGTCGCGGCGATCTGCGCCGCCTGTCGCGCGCCATGGCGCGGCGCCGCGGCGTCGCCGCGAAGGAGGACTGAGGCATGGCCACCATCCGCATTGAAGAGCCGCTGCCGCAGGGCCGGCGCCTCGCGCCCACGTCCGGCTTCATGCTGTTCGCCTATGGCTTCCGGCCGTTTTTCCTCGCGGCCGGGATCTACCCGCCGGTCGCGCTCATGGCCTGGATCGGCAGCTTCGCCGGATGGTGGTCGGTCGGCGGCGACCAGCCGATGCTCTGGCACGGCCACGAGATGATGTTCGGCTTTCTGGCCGCGGCGTTCGCCGGCTTCCTGCTGACCGCGGTGCCGAACTGGACCGGCACCACGCGGCTGCACGGCGCGCCGCTCGCCGGCCTGTTCGCGCTCTGGCTCGCCGGCCGCGTCGTCATGTGGCTGCCGGACCTGGTGCCGCCGGTGGCACAGGCGGCAGTGGACCTCGCCTTCCTGCCGGCGCTGGCGCTCGCCATCGGGCTGCCGGTCTTCACCCGCTCGCGCGCCCGCAACGGCGCCTTCATCGTGCTGCCGCTCGCCTTCGCCGCCGCCAACGCCGCCTATCATGCCGCCGCGCTCGGCTTCGACATCGACGGCCTGGCCGCCCTGCATGTGGCGATCGACCTGATGCTCGTGGCGCTGACGGTGATCGGCGGCCGCATCGTGCCGGGCTTCACCCAATCGGGCCTGCGCATGGCCGGCAACATGGTCACCATCGCGGCGGCGCCCTGGCTCGATCGCGCCGCCATCCTGTCGATCATGGCGGTGGTCGCGGTCGATCTGATCGGGCTCGATGGCCAATTCGCGGCCGCCATTCTCTGCGTCGCCGTCGCGATTCACGCCGCCCGGCTGTTGCGCTGGCAAGGCTGGCTTGCCTGGCGGCTGCCGCTGGTCTGGGTGCTGCACGTCGCCTATCTCTGGCTGGTGGCCGGCCTGGCGCTGCGCGCGGCCGGCGCGTTGGGCCTGGTGCCGGCGGCGGCCGGCCTGCATGCCATCACCGCCGGCGCCATGGCCACCATGATCGTGGCAGTGATGACGCGCGCCTCGCTCGGGCATACCGGAAGGCTGCTGCAATCCTCGCCCGCCATCGTCGCGATCTATCTGCTGGTGATCGCCGGCGCGCTGGGCCGGGTGCTGAGCGCGCTGGCGCCCGGCGAAAGCTATCTCGTGGCGACCGTGGCGGCCGCCGCGCTCTGGGCGCTCGGCTTTCTGCTCTTCGCCATCGTCTATTTCCCCGTCCTGGTCGGCCCGCGCGCCGACGGCCGCGAGGGCTGACCCGGGAACCACCCCCGCCGCCTCGCGTTGACTCTGGCTCAGCCGCGGGAGAGCCAGCCATGCAGACCAAGCTGCTGCACCAGGATGAAGGCCAGCGCACCTTCGCCGTGATCATGCAGACCGGCGACGAGGTGATGAGCACCCTGAGGGATTTCGCCGCGCGCGAGCGCCTGTCGGCGGCGCAGATCACCGCCATCGGCGCGCTCAGCGATGTCGTGCTCGCCTATTTCGACTGGCAGGCCAAGCAGTACCAGCACATCCCCGTGCGTGAGCAGGTCGAGGTCGCGTCCCTGATCGGCGACGTGGCGCTGGGCCCGGACGGCAAGCCGGCCGTGCATATCCACCTCGTGGTCGGCCGGCGCGACGGCACGGCCATGGCCGGCCACCTGGCCGAGGCACATGTGCGCCCCACGCTGGAAGTGATCCTCACCGAATCGCCCGTGCATCTCCGCAAGAAGCACGATCCGGAAAGCGGCCTCGCCCTCATCGCGCCGGCGGCCTGAACCTCCGCCGTGAGAGCGGTGTGACCACGTCGTGGCCCTGGCACGGCCGTAGGAACGAAGCATTGCAGCGTTCATTGAGCGGTCGCGGCGGCGGGCGGCTGTGGCCGTCGTGCATCGCCCGATCGTTCAATTCAGTGGAGTAGTCTCATGATGAAGCGATTTGCAGCACTTTCCGTGGTTGCCTTGATGTTGGGCGCGGCGCCGGCCGCCTTCGCGGCAGGTGCCGGCAGCAGCGGCGGCGCCGGCGGGGGCAGCGGTTCCGGCGCGCCATCCGGCCCCGGCACCAATCCCGGCATGGGAACGCAGCCGGCGCCGGGCGGCGCGCTGCAGAACAGCCCGCGCGGCACCGATGGCGCTTCGCCGGGCACCACGTCACCGGGCACGACCTCGCCCGGCACCACCCAGCCACGCGCCAGCGGGCCGGTCAACACGCCTTCGGAAGCCAGCACCGCCTTGCAATCGCGCGGCTACAGCAATGTCCTAGGTCTGGTCCGTACCGGCGATACCTATCGCGGCCGTGCCACGCGCGACGGCAGGATGGTCGTGGTGGAGATCGATGCCCGCACCGGCGCCGTGCGCGAAGTGAGCGGCTGAGCGCGGTCCAACCCAGCAGCAGGCCGGCCGTCCGCAAGGGCGGCCGGCCTTTCGTTTGTGACCATCACACGACCGCTCTGTCCCATCCGCCATAGTGATCGCCGCCGAGGTCGCCCCGCGGCAGGCTCAGCGCGATGAGCAGAAGACCGGCCACGATGTCGAACGCCATGGCCGATGTGCTGCCCCCGCTCAGCAGGAAGGGCGAGGCGATCAGCCAGGCGCCAAGCGGCAGGTTCGCGAACCGCACTGCCCGCGCCATGCCGGCCAGCGCGACCACCGTCAGGGTGATGACGAAGCAGCCGACCAGATGGTCGCTATCGGCCAGCGCGCCCTCGGCCCCGGTCAGCATGCGGGTCAGCATCAGCAGGACGCCGATCGCGATGCAGGCCACCAGGTTCGGCGGAAACATGACGCCGCCGACCAGAAAATCGCGCACCACCTGGCCCGCCGGCGCATCGATATCGGGCGAAGGGTCGCTCGGCTCGCCGGGCAGGACGCCGCCGCGCCAGAAGGTGCGCCAGAACGGCAGCCCGGCGCGGCGGGCGCGCAGCAGGAACTGCGCCGTGGCCAGCAGCTCGTCCAGCGAATAGGGGATCATGATCACGCTGATTGCCGCGGTGGCGAGGCAGATCGTGCACCAGTCGCCGAGCAGCACCGGCTGGATCATGATGAAGAAGATGCTGACACCGCCGAGCGGCACGATCATCAGGCCGAAGGCCAGCACCAGCCACGGCATGGTGCGCCAGCGCCGGCGGTCGCCGATCAGGCCGGTCATCGCCTCGATCAGGTAGGTCACCGCGCCGACGCCGGCATCCGGGATGGGCCAGGCCTCCGAGACATAGGAGGTGATGATGCGCTCTGTCCCCTGGCCGAAGAACGGATCCCACACGGCGTCGATATGGCCGAGCTGGAACGCCGCCAGATAGCGCGAGACGAGGAAGCCGATCAGGGCCAGCGCCACGATCGGCAGGCGCTGCGAATAGAGCGAGGGCGAATAGGTCCATCCCGCCGGCATGTCGCTCGCCGCGGCGAGCGCTTCCGGCGCGATGCCGGGCGGCCGGCGCAGCACCACGGCGAACAGCACCGCCAGGGCGCCGGCGGCGCTGTCATTCGCATAGGCGGCCGCACTGGTGGTCCAGAACACCAGCGGTGCCGTCATCAGCCAGGTGCCGAGCAGAGCGATCGCCCAATCGAGCCAGCGCCGCCGCTCGTCGAGCGCGAGTACGGCCAGCGCCGCCAGCAGAGCGCCGCAGGCGAGCTCGTTCCATCCTGTCAGGCGGTCGCCCGGGGCCGCGGCGCCGAACAGGCCGAACACGAAGGGGCTGCCGATTAGCCACAGGCCCAGCCCGGCATTGGCGAGTGCGGCCCAGCGCGACCGCGCATCCGCCTCGCGCATCTTTCGCTCGGCGCGGCGCTGCTGCGCCTCGTCCGACCTTCCGCTTTCGCGCCGGTCGATCCGCGCCGCCGCGACGGCCGCCGGGTTCAACTTGTTGCGCCGGTACCAGCCAGCGGGATCTTCCTTCAGCCGCGCGATCATCGTCGGCAGCGTCTCGCGCAGCGAATGCTTCGGCGTCCAGCCGAGCAGCTTCCTGGCGCGCGCGATGTCGAGCTCCAGGTGATAGCTCGCCTGGTCGATCATCCAGGGCTGCACGAAGGGATCCAGGTCCAGCACGTCTTCCTGCAGCCACTGCCCCAACTCGGCGAATTCCGGCGGGATCTCGCGCGTGTCCCAGGGCTGCCCGTGGATCAGCTCGCCGATCCGCGCCTGCAGCTCGCCATAGGACAGCGTCTCCGGCTCGCCGATCAGCAAGGTGGTCGCGGGCGGCAGCTCGGCACGCCGCTCCACTGCCTGGGCGATGGCCGTCACCAGGTCGTCGATATGCAGGTAGGGCTGGCCGCTTTCCAGCTTGCCCGGATAGAGCCGGCTTATCATCCGTTGCTCGAAGATGTTGGCGATCTGCTGCGCCAGGAAGGCGGCGCCGCCGTCGTCGCTGTAGACACCGGCACAGCGCATGATGACGACCGGCATGTCGCCGCGCTCCTCGCGCAGCACGTCTTCCGCCTCGGCTTTCGATTGCGGGTAGGGCGTGGCGGGATCGATTGGCCAGTCCTCGTCGATCGGCCGGCCGGGCTCGGTCGGCGCATGCACCAGGATGGTGCTGGCGTAGACGAACTGCTCCACCTGCATCCCGCGCAGCGCGCGCACCAGATTGCGCGTGCCCTCGACCGTCACCTTGCCGTACATCGGATTCGGGTCGCCGGAGAGGTCGTAATAGGCGGCGAGATGGATGACGGCGACGATCCGCGGCCCGCGCGAGACGCGGATCCGGTCGACCGCAGCGTTGACGCTGCCCGGATCGGAAAGATCGGTGCGGATCGTCTCGAGCTCCGGCGCGGCGCGGGGCGGCACTTTGAAGTCCAGGCCCACGACGTCGAAGCGGCCGGCCAGCCGCTCGATGATGGCATTGCCGAGGAAGCCCCCGCTGCCGGTGACGATGATGGTGCCGAGCTTGCCGGGTCGCGACCGGGCGGGCCGCTCCCGCACCTGCTCGGCCGCTGCGCGGGCCTTTGTCATGCCTCACCTGCCCCGTGCTTGCCGTGCATGCGGGGCTAACGGTGGGCGGCTGATGCCGTTCCCGCCGCGCTGAGGTGAGGTCAGAAATTCCCGCCGCGTACGAAGCGCAGGATGCCGGCGGCCAGGGCGGCTTCCTGCTCGACGAAGCCGTGCGGCTCACGGCCCTCGCAGGCACCGAGATCGGGCGTGGCGAAGCGCGAGCCGGGGCCGCCGGTCACCACCGCCACCTGCTTGCGCGGGCTCGACGCGGCGGCGGCGATGCGGGCCAGGTTCGAGGACGGGGAGCGCAGGCATTTGTCGCCCTCGTGGCCCACCACCAGCAAGGGCAGGCGAATGCGCTCCAGCGGCAGGTCGAACACCGACTGCGAGGTCCAGGGCAGCGCCCCGCGCGATCCCACCGTCACCGGCGAGGTCAGCACCACGCCGTCCGCCGCCGCATCGCCGGCAAGGCGGCTTGCCGCATTGGCCGCCGAGATGGCGCCCCGGCTGGTGCCGACGATCCAGACCGGCGCGTCGATCCGTCGGCGCAGCTCGCGCACCAGGGCGGCGATCGCCGCTGCATGGCGCGGCTCGATGCGGTGGCCGCCCAGCCCGTCGCGGCCTTGAAACTCGGCGGGCGCGTCGGCCAGCGCGGTGGCGGCGCCGGCGGCGCGGAACAGCGGTATCGAACGGACGAGCGAGTTGCCGGCCAGGCTGCGCGGGCAGCCTTCGTCGTCCAGCCGCACCGCACCGGCCCCGCCCGGCAGCAAAATCAGCGCCGCTACCGGGGCAGCATTTTCAGGTACTGCAAGTGCGGCGCGGAAGCTGTCGCCGCCATCCCCGCTGATCTGCAGCACCTCGCCGCAGCGCGCGTCCGCCGCGCCCGGCAACGACAGCGCGAGCAGCGCCGCCAGCGCCAGCAAAAGAGTCCAGCCTTTGGTTTTGTGCATGACGCCAATATGCCCCACCCGGCCCGCCGCGGGAAGCCGTCAGGCTGGCATCCGCGCGCATCAGCCTTCAATCTCTGCCCCGACTCTTGCCGGGAGAGCGAGTGCCATGCATCCGATTGCCGTGACCGAGCATGTGGCGAAGTCGTCGCGCCACACCACCTTTTATCTGGCGGCCGGGCTCGAGGACGGGCCGCTCATCATTTTCGTGCATGGCTGGCCCGAGCTTTCGCTCAGCTGGCGGCACCAGTTGCCGGCCTTCGCCGCCCTCGGCTTCCGCGCCATCGCGCCGGACATGCGGGGCTATGGCCGCTCCAGCGTCTACGCCCGGCACGAAGACTATGCGCTGGAGCCGATCGTCGAGGATATGCGCGAGCTGCTGGCCCATCTCGGGCGCGAGCGCGCCGTCTGGGTCGGGCACGATTGGGGCAGCCCGGTGGTGTGGAGCCTGGCGAGCCACCATCCGGAGCTCTGCACCGCGGTCGCCTCGCTCTGCGTGCCGTACTGGACTCTCGAGCGCGGCCTCGACGCCGTGCTGCCGCTGATCGATCGCGCGATCTATCCGGAAGCGGAGTTTCCGGCCGGCCAGTGGGAATACATGCGCTTCTACGAGGAGAGCTTCGAGAAGGCGACCAAGGGTTTCGAGGCCAATCCCTACAACACCGTCAAGGCGATCTTCCGCAAGGGCAATTGGGAAGGCCAGTTGCGCCCCGCGCTGACCGCCTATGTGCGCAAGAACAGCGGCTGGTTCGGCGGCAAGGGCGCGGCGCCGGACGTGCCGCGCGACGCCGATGTGGTGACCGAGCAGGATCTTCGCACCTATGCCGCGGCGCTGGAGCGCAACGGCTTCTTCGGGCCGGATTCCTGGTACATGAACCACGAGGCCAATGCCGCCTATACCGCCAAGGCGCTGAACGACGGCCGGCTGGACATTCCGGTCCTGTTCCTCGCCGCGCGCTACGATTACGTCTGCGAGGCGGTCGCCTCCCGCCTGGCCGAGCCGATGGGCGAGAAATGCAGCGACCTGACAAGGGTCGTGATCAATTCCGGCCATTGGATGGCACAGGAAAAGCCGCTCGAAGTGAACCGGGCGCTGGTGCACTGGCTCGCCACCTGGGCGCCCACCGGCTGGCCGGTCGGCTGAGGGCGGCGGATGCATCTGGACAGGAGCGTCGCCGCGCTCCCTAATCTGGGCCAAGGCCGGTAAGGGCCAAGGAGGAATGCCCGTGAAGCGTCTCAAGTTCGGGGCCTTTCTGGCCCCGCACCATCCGGTCGGCGAGCATCCGGCCCTGCAGTTCCAGCGCGACCTGGACTTCGTCGCGCATCTCGACCGGCTCGGCTTCGACGAGTTCTGGTGCGGCGAGCACCATTCCTCCGGCTGGGAGATGATCGCCTCGCCGGAGATGTTCCTCGCGGCGGCGGCGCAGCGCACGCAGCGCATCCGCCTCGGCACCGGCGTGGTCTCGTTGCCCTATCACCACCCGTTCAACGTGGCGCAGCGCATCGTCCAGCTCGATTACATGACCGGCGGTCGCGTGCTGTTCGGCTCCGGCCCGGGCGCCCTGCCTTCGGATGCGCGTACATTCGGCATCGACCAGACCCTGTTGCGCGACCGCCAGGACGAGGCGCTCGGCATCATCGTGCGCCTCTTCTCCGGCGAGCGGCTCAGCTACAAGTGCGACTGGTTCCAGATCAACGACGCCCAGCTTCAGCTTCTCCCGCTGCAGGAGGAGATCCCGATGGCGGCCGCCTCGTCGATCAGCCCCTCCGGCATGCAGCTCGCCGGCAAATACGGCATGGGCGTGCTCTCCATCGCCTCGACCTCGACCGAGGGCTTGCAGGCCTTGCCGGTGCAGTGGGGCTTTGCCGAGGAAGCGGCGAAGAAGCACGGCAAGACGGTCGACCGGCGCAACTGGCGCGTCCTGATGTCCTGGCACCTCGCGGAATCGCGCGAGCAGGCGGAGCGCGAGGCGATCGACGGGCTGCAATGGTGGCACAACGAGTACAATGTCCGCGTGCTCGGCCGGCCCGGCGCGACCGCGGTGGACGACAAGCACGAGCTGCTGGCCCAGGTGAACGGCGCCCGCGGCAGCGGCGTCGGCGCCTCGGTGATCGGCACGCCGGATGACCTGGTGAAGGCGATCCGCGATCTGCAGAAAGTCACGGGCGGCTTTGGCGTCGTCATGGGCTTCGCGCATGACTGGGCCAACCGCGAGGCGACCCTGCGCTCCTGGGAGCTGTTCGCCCGCTATGTCGTGCCGGAGCTGAACGGCTATACGCAGAACCAGAAGGCCTCGGCCGAATACCTCGCCGCCAACAAGCAGGAGCTGATGACCGGCCGCGTCGCCTCCATCGTCGCCGCGGTCAAGGGCAACGCGACGGCGGAAGCCGCGATGGCCGTCACCATGCAGCAGATGCAGAATCAGGCGCAGGGCGGCGGGTGGCGTCCCGGCGTCGTTCCCTCGGCGGAGGACGCGAAGAAGGCCGGCTGAGTTCGTACAAGCAAGAAAGTGACGGAGGAAATATGCAGGCGTCAGACAACAAGGAAGCCGTGAACGGCGCGACGCAGACGGTCGACGTGGTGGTGGTCGGCGCCGGCTTCGCCGGCATGTACATGCTGCATCGCCTGCGCGGCATGGGCTTTACAGTGCGCGTGTTCGAGACCGGCAGCGGCGTCGGCGGCACCTGGTACTGGAACCGCTATCCCGGCGCGCGCTGCGACGTCGAGAGCATGCAGTACTCCTTCCAGTTCTCGCCCGAGCTGCAGCAGGACTGGGAATGGACCGAGCGCTACGCGCCGCAGCCCGAGATCCTCGCCTATGCCAATCACGTCGCCGATCGCTTCGACCTGAAGCGCGACATCCGTTTCAACACCCGCGTGACCGCGGCGCATTACGACGAAGGCACGGCGCGTTGGACCGTCACGACCGACCAGGGCGATCGCGTCTCGGCCGGCTTCGTGGTCATGGCGACCGGCTGCCTCTCGGCCTCCAACAAGCCCGGCATCAAGGGCATCGACAGCTTCAAAGGCGCGACCTACCACACCGGCCATTGGCCGCATGAAGGCGTCGACTTTTCCGACCAGCGCGTCGCGGTGATCGGCACCGGCTCTTCCGCCATCCAGTCGATCCCGATCGTCGCCGAGCAGGCGAAGCACCTCTACGTGTTCCAGCGCACGCCGAACTACACCGTGCCGGCGCGTAACCGCCCGCTTGATCCCGAATACAAGCGCGCCGTGAAGGCGGACTATCCCGCCATGCGCGCACGCGCCAAGACCTTGCCCGCCGGCATCGATCTCCGCATCAACATGCGCTCGGCGCTGGGAGTGTCGGAGGAGGAGCGCCAGCAAGAGTTCGAGCGGCGCTGGGCGGAAGGCGGCATCCCCTTCATGGGTTCCTATATCGACCTGCTGCTGAAGGCGGAGGCGAACGAGCTGGCGGCAAACTTCGTGCGCGACAAGATCCGCGCGATCGTCAAGGACCCGAAGGTGGCCGAGTTGCTGTCGCCCAAGAACGTGATCGGCTGCAAGCGGCTCTGCGTCGATACCGACTATTACGCCACCTTCAACCGGCCGAACGTCACCCTCGTCGATGTTAGCGAGACGCCGATCGAGGAGATCACGCCGACCGGACTCCGCGTTGCGGGGCGCGACTACGAGGTCGATGCCATCGTCTTCGCCACCGGCTTCGACGCCATGACCGGCGCGCTGCTCCGCATCGATATCCGCGGCCGCGGCGGGCGCCCGCTGAAGGACAAGTGGGCGGAAGGGCCGCGCAGCTATCTCGGCCTCACCATCGCGGGCTTTCCCAACCTCTTCACCATCACCGGCCCGGGCAGCCCGTCGGTGCTGACCAACATGCTGCCCTCGATCGAGCAGCATGTGGAATGGATCGCCGACTGTCTGGCCCATCTTCGCGCCCAGGGCCGCCGCGAGCTTGAGGCGACGGTCGATGCGGAGGAGGCCTGGGTCGGCCATGTTCGCGAGGTCGCCGGTGTGACGCTGCGCTCGACCTGCAGTTCCTGGTATGTCGGCGCCAACATCCCCGGCAAGCCGCGCATCTTCATGCCCTATATCGGCGGCTTCCCGGCCTATGTGCAGAAATGCCAGGACGTGGTGGCGAACGGCTACGAGGGCTTCGCCGTCGCCTGACCAGAATAAACGGAGGGAACATGACAACCATGACCAGGCCGGCGATGCAGCTGGCGCATGCGACCGCCGCCTCGGCGCCTTCCGTGCCGGGCCGGCGGCGCTTCTTCACCTATCGCGATCTCGGCGTCGGCGCCGCGAGCCAGGGCAAACTGCGCGCCCAGACCATGACGGCGATCGAGGGCATGACCGAGCCGACCGGCTGGCACTATCACACCTGCGAGGGCCAGTTCGTCTACGCGCTGAAGGGCTGGGTCGACCTGGAGTTCGAGACCGGGGAGACGATCCGCCTCGCTGAGGGCGAGTCGCTGTTCATTCCCGGCGGGCTCCGGCACAACGAGATCGCGACCTCCGACGATCTCGAAATCCTGGAGCTCTCGGTACCGGCCGATATGGGCACCGTCGCCTGCGCCAAGCCGGACACGCTGGCCTAACAAGACAGAATACCCAGCAGCATGCTGACGCCCACGCTGCGGCGCCAGGCGATCGTCATCGTCGCGACGCTCGCCACGGCTTACGTTGCCAGCCACTTCTTCCGCGCCGCCAACGCGACCATCGGCCTCGACCTGATGCGCGATATCGGCATCGGCCCGGAAGCCTTGGGCGCCCTGACGGGCGCCTTCTTCTTCGGCTTCTCGGCGATGCAGATTCCCTGCGGCATCCTGTTCGACCGCTACGGCCCGCGCCGCACGGTGTTCGCCATGCTGCTGATCGCCATCGCCGGCGGCACCGTGTTCACCCTCGCGCGCGATCCGACGACGCTGCTGGTCGGCCGGGCGCTGATGGGGGCCGGCTTCGGCGTCATGCTGATCGGCAGCATGGTGGTGATCTCGCGCTGGTTCCCGTCCGACCGCTTCGCCACGCTGTCCTCGATGGTGCTGTCGATCGGCCTGGTCGGCAACCTGATCGCCACCACGCCGCTGGCGCTGGCGAGCGAGACGGTGGGCTGGCGCACCGCCTTCGCCGGCATGGTGGTGTTCACCGCCATCGCCGCCATCGCGGTCTGGCTGATCGTGCGCGACGCGCCGCCCGGCCATCCCTTCCTCGCCCGCGAGCGGGAGTCGATCGCGAGCGTCGCGCGCGGCCTCACCGAGGTGTTCCGCAACCCGCAGCTCCCCTTCATCATGGCGCTCAACTTCTGCAACTACGCCTGCACCTTCACCATCCAGGGGCTGTGGGGCGGGCCGTATCTGCAGGAGGTGCACGGCCTTACCAAGACGGCGTTCGGCAACGTGCTGCTCGCCGCCGTGGTGGCCTACATGATCGGCCAGCTGGTGATCGGGCCGCTTGACCGGGTGTTCGACACCCGCAAGCGCATCGCCATCATCGGCACCCTGGTCATCGCCGGCATGAACGCGGTGATGGCGCTCACCCCGGCGCCGCCGCTCTGGCTCGCCGTGGGCGTGATCGTCGGCATCGGGCTGATCAGTCCGTCCAGCACCATGGTGCTGGCGCATGGCCGCGCCACCTTCGCCGACCGGCTGGTCGGCCGCGGCATCGCCACCCTCAACACATCGGTCATGCTCGGCGTGGCCTGCATGCAGTCGGTCTCCGGCTTCATCATCGGCGCCTTCGAGCGGCTGCCCGGCGGCGCCCGGCCGGAGATCGCGTACCGCACCCTGTTTGGCGTGTTGGCCGTGGTGCTGGTGGTCGCGGTCGCGGTGTACAGCCGCTCCAAGGACATCAGGCCGAGCGACGAGCTCAAGGCGCGCGCGGCGGCCTGAGCAGCAGGCCGGTCGCGATCGTCGCCGGCAGCGCTGCCAGGAAGAAGCCCCAGGAATAGGTGCCGGTCGCGCCCAGGATGGCGCCGAAGCCGAGCGGGAACAGCGCCATACCGGCGCTGCCGAAAGACAAGACGCCGCCGGTCGTGTTGCTGATCCGCTCGCGCGGCGCGAGGCGCGCCACCTCCGACAGCAGCACGCCGTGCCAGCTGACCGCGGTCGCGGTATAGGCGCAGCCGACAAGGATCACGGCGGTGAGCGACCAGGCGGCGCCGGTCAGGCCGAGCACGATCGAGGACAGGATCATGCCGATGCCGAGCCCCGCGAGGACGAAGCGCGGTGCGATGCGGCTGCCGATCCAGCCCCAGAAAATGCGGGCCGGGATGGCGATGCCCTGCGCCACCGAGAAGGCGAGGCCGGCGGTGGCGAGGTCATGGCCGAGCGGGCCGGTCAGGTAGATCACGAAGAACGAGGCGAACACCGACTGCAGCCCGACGAAGGCGAAGGCGGTGATGGCGAGCACCCGCAGCTCGCTCGTGCGCAGCACCTCGCGCAGCGTCTCCAGCACGGCATGGCCGGAGAACCGCGCCGTCGGGTCGCGCTCCTTGTCGAAGCCGGCGCGCAGCGGCTGCAGCGCCGCGGCAAGCGCGAGGCAGATCGCGGCGCCGACGATGAAGCCGCCGCGCCAGCCGAGCCATGCCACCGCCAGCGGCACGATCGCACCGGCGAGCATGGCGCCGACCGGCACGCCGGTCTGCTTGATCGAGAACAGCAGCGGCGCCAGATGCGGCGGGCTGAGCCGCGCCAGGATCTGCGAGCTGGCCGGGGTGGCCGGCGCGGCGCTGAGGCCGATCATGATTGCCGCCACGGCGATCAGGCCGAGCGCGCCGCTGGTGATCAGCAGCAATCCGGCGGCCATCGTCGCGAGGCAGACCTGGCTGATGCGGAGCGGGCCGTGCCGTTGGATGAACGGTCCGCAGGCGAGCTGCGAGCAGGCGCCGGCGGCAAAGGTGATGCCGGTGAAGGCGCCGACCAGTGCGGGATTCAGGCCGAGCTCGCGCGCCACCACCGGCGCCGAGACCGGCATGATCAGGCCCGCCATATAGGAGAAGGCCTGCTGCACCAGCATGGCGATGACGGCGATGGCGAGCGGGTTCACGACGGGGCGACGATGCAGAGCATGCCGAAAGGTAAGGCCGTGGGAGGGCGCTGCAAGCACTATGCCGCACAGCCGACCTCCTGCATGAATTCGTCGAGGAAACGGCGGAGCCGGGCGTGCCGCTCGGCGGCGAGCCTGGCGCCCGAACGGGTTTGAAATCCGGCGGCGAGGCCGAGGAGCTTGGTCTGGAAGTGGTCGATGGCGAAGCGCGTGTCGTCATAGGAGCGATGGCGCGCCTCAGGATCGGCGGCATCGTAGAGCGCGCTGCCCATCCGGCCCGCGATGTAGAAGCAGCGTGCGACGCCGACCATGCCGATCGCGTCCAGACGGTCGGCATCCTGCAGGATGCGGGCCTCCGGCGTCGTCGGCGCGATGCCGGCCGAGAAGCTATGCGCCTCGATCGCATGCGCGACCGCCGCCACGCGATCTTCCGGCCATTCGCGCGCACGCAACAGATCGGCCGCGCGCGCAGCGGCGAGCCGCGAGGCCTGAGCGCGCAGCGGCGAATCCTTCTCGACGCCGACACAGTCGTGCAGCAACTTTGCCGCCGCCAGGATCTCGCCGTCGCCGCCTTCTTCGGCGCTGATGGCGCGGACGTTCCCCCATACGCGCTGCAGATGGGCGAGATCGTGCGCGCCGTCGGTCGCCGCCTGCACCTGCGGCAGGAGCGCGCTGGCGAGCGCGGCGTAGGGCGCGAAGCTCATGCCGCACGCACCAGGTCGGCGGCCTTCTCGCCGATCATGATGCAGGCGGCGTTGGTGTTGCCGGAAGCCATGGTCGGCATGATCGAGCCGTCGGCGACGCGCAGGCCCTCGATGCCGTGCACCTTGAGACGCTCGTCTACCACGGCGTTCGGGCCCGGTCCCATGCGGCAGGTGCCGATCGGGTGATAGGCGGTCTCCGACTTCGCGCGCATCCAGGCGATGATCTCCTCGTCGGTCGAGACCTCCTTGCCGGGCGAGAATTCCTCGGCGCGGTAGGGGTCCATCGGCGGCGATTCCACGATGCGGCGCATGATGCGGAAGCCGTCGGCCATGGTGCGGCGGTCGATCGGATCCGACAGGAAGTTGAAGCGGATCGCCGGCTGCGCCTTGGGGTCGGATGAGCGGATGTGGATCGAGCCCAGGCTCTCCGGGCGGAGCTGATAGCAGGCGACGGTCATCGACGGGAAGGTCTGCAGCTTGCGCCGCTTCGGGTCCTTCACCGAATAGGGCACGAGATGCAGCTGGATGTCGGGCGAGGCGAGCTCCGACCGCGTCTTCAGGAAGGCGACCAGCGGCGCCGAAGGCAGGCTGAGGAAGCCGCCGCCGGAAGCGAGGTAATGCGCCACCTCGCGTAGCAGCCTGAGGCCGCGGGCACGATGGTTGTAGGACACCTCCGGCACCTTCACCTTCCAGATGATGCGGGCGGCGATGTGATCGCGGAAGTTCTCGCCGACCGCCGGCAGCGCGTGGCGCACCGCGATGCCGTGGCGGGCCAGCAGCTCCGGATTGCCGATGCCGGAAAGCTCCAGGATCTGCGGCGAGGAGACGCCGCCGGCGCAGAGCAGCACCTCGCGGCGGGCGCGCACTTCCGTCACCTGCCCGCCCTGCTCGTAGCGGATGCCGGTGCAGCGCCGGCCGTCGAGCGTGACGCCGAGGGTCAGCGCCTCGGTCACCACCTTGAGATTGGGACGCTGCATCGCCGGCTTGAGATAGGTGAAGGCAGTGCTCATGCGGCGGCCGCGCGAGATGGTCGCCTGGGTCTTGGCGATGCCTTCCTGGTCGCGGCCGTTATAGTCGTCGTTGCGGCGGAAGCCGGCATGGCCGGCCGCGGCGAAGAGGGCGTCGTAGAGCGGGTTCTGGTCCGGCACCACGCTCACCCGCAAGGGCCCGCCGGTCCCGCGATGCTCGCCCGATCCGCTCTCATAGGTCTCCATGCGGCGGAACAGCGGCAGCACGTCGTCATAGCTCCAGCCGCGATTGCCCATCTGCGCCCAGGTGTCGTAGTCGAGCGGCTGGCCGCGCACGAAGACCAGGCCGTTGATCGCGCTCGACCCGCCGAGCAGCTTGCCGCGCGGCACCGGGATCTGCCGGTTGCCGGTGCCCGGCTCCGGGTCGGAGAGGAAGCGCCAGTTGGCGCCGGGATGGTCGATCAAGAGGCCGAAGCTCGCCGGCAGCCGTGAATAGGGATGGCTTGCCTTGCCGGCTTCGACCAGCAGCACCTTGGCCTTGCCGTCCTCGGTCAGACGGTGGGCCAGCACCGCGCCCGCCGAGCCGGCGCCGACGATCACATAGTCGAACTCCTCCATCGCGCGTTTCCCCCCACTTCTTTTCGTTGAGCCCTCTCCTTCGTTGAGAGAGAGGGGAGCTGCTTACGCCGGCGCGGGAATGGCGCGCTGGTTGTACATGCGCTTGCGGATGCGGGCCTGTTCCTCGGGCGGCAGCTTGGTCACGTCGACCGAGAGGTCGCTGCCGACCGCCATGCCCTTCTGCACCGCGGGCCGCGCGCCGAGCTCCTCGAACCAGCGCTTGAAGTGCTTGAACTCCTCGATGTTCTGGCCCTGGAATTTCCAGTTCACCGTCCAGGGGTAACAGATCATGTCGGCGATGGTGTACTCGTCGCCGGCGAGATAGCGGCGGTCGGCGAGGCGGTAGTTCAGCACGCCGTAGAGGCGGTTCGCCTCGTCGCCGAAGCGCCGGTTGGCATAGGTCTGATCGCCCTCGCGATCGCCGAGGCGTAGGAAGTGGCCGACCTCGCCGAGCTTCGGGCCCTGGTTGGCCATCTGCCACATCACCCATTGCGTGACTTCGTACTTGCCGCGCGGATCCTGCGGCCAGAACTTCCCGGCCTTCTCGGCCAGGTACATCATGATGGCGCCCGACTCGAACACGCTGATCGGCGCGCCGCCGCCCTTCGGCTCCGTATCCACCATCACCGGCATGCGGTGGTTCGGGTTCATCTTGAGGAACGGCGTCTCGAACTGGGCGCCCTGCTGGATGTTCACCGGCACGATCTTGTAGGGCATGCCCAGCTCTTCCAGCAGGATGGTCACCTTCTTGCCGTTCGGCGTCGGCCAGTAGTGCAGCTCGATCATGTGCTCTCCCCTCGGTTAGAAATGCCTCGCGAGCTATCTGGTTCGGCTTGCGTCCTTGGTCAATCGCGCGTCCACCGCACTCAAGATCTCGTCATTGTGCTCGCCGAGCTTCGGTGAATCCATCCGCGGCACCGGCCGCTGGCGATCGAAGGAGATCGGCAGGCCCACCACCTTGGCGCCGCTCTTCGGCAGGGTGCGCATCACGTCCATCGCCTTCAGCTGCTCCGACTGTGCGAGCTCGCCGACGTCGTTGACCGGCGCGCAGGGCACGCCGGCCTTCTCGATCAGGGCCATCCATTCGGCGCGCGTGCGTTGCTTCAGCACCGGCTGCATGGTGGCGACCATGGCGGCGCGGTTCTCGGTGCGCTTGCGCCCGTCGGCGAAGCGCGGGTCCTGGCACCATTCCGGATGGCCCAGCACCTGGGCCAATTTGACGAACAGACGGTCGTTGCCGGCGGCGATGCAGATCGGCCGGTCGGCGGTGTCGAAGGTCTGATAGGGCGTCAGCACCGCGCTCGCCACGCCGTGCCGCTTCGGCACCGTGCCGTTGAGGAAATAGCTGTGCAGCCCGCCGGAGACCCAGCTCGCCGCCGTCTCGAACAGGGAGGTGTCGATGACGCAGCCCCGGCCGGTGGAGTTGCGCTGTTGCAGGCCGGCGAGCGCGCCGATCACGCACCACATGCCGGTGGCGGCGTCGTTGATCGCCGGCGCGGCGAAGGTGGGCGGATCGCCCTCGCGCCCGTTCATCAGCAGCAGGCCGGAATAGGCCTGCAGCAGGGGATCGAAGCCGGGCGCCATACGCAAGGGCCCCTGATAGCCGAAGGCCCAGATCGAGCAGTAGATCAGCCGCGGGTTCGCTGCCAGCAGCGCCTCCGGCCCGATGCCGCATTCCTCGACGATGCCGGGGCGCAGGTTCTGGATCAGAATGTCGCTCTCGGCCGCCAGCGCCTTGATGCGCGCGATATCGGCCTTGGACTTGATGTCGAGCGTGACCGACTTCTTGTTCCGGTTGTTGGCGCGGAACATCAGGCTGTCGCCGTCGATGAAGGGCGGGCCCCAGAGGCGGGCGTCGTCGCCGCCATCCGGCTTTTCCACCTTCACCACCTCGGCGCCCATATCGCCGAGGATGGCCCCGGCCAGCGGGCCGGCATAGGCCTGGCCGATCTCCAGAACCTTGATGCCCTTAAGCGGTTGGGTCATGCGCTTCCTCAGGTGAAAAGTTGTTCATATTGGCCCCGGGGCGCTGTCTTGGGACTTGTGGGGCGGATTCCGAGTTGCCTATAGTGTGACGTCGTCTTCAACAAGGAAAGGAGGTGATCCAGTGTCTCATTGTCATCTGCGGCCATCGCTTGCCGGGACCTGGATTGTCGCCGCGGAGTTCCACTCCGCCTGAGCGACGCTCCGGTCCTGTTCGAGGGCCGCGAGGTCTGACAATGGAAGGGCCGCCCGCAGGGGCGGCCCTTCTTCGTTTGGGCTAGGATTTGCGTGGGTGTGTAGGGGAGTGAAGCGATGCCAGGACGGGATGCGATCCGCGGCAGGATCATGACGGTGCGCGGGCCGATCGAGCCCGCGAAGCTCGGCGCGACCCTGATGCACGAGCACGTGCTGTGGGACATCACCCGCCCGAAGATGCGGGGCAGCAACGACCAGGGGCCGGAGATCAGCCTCGACAACGTCTGGCAGTACAATTACGGCGAGATCAGCCATCCGCGGAACTATCACTTGGAAGACGTGGCCGTCGCCATCGACGAGGTTGCGCGCATGCGCGATGTCGGCGGCGGCGCCATCGTGGAGCTGACCTGCGGGGGCTTGCGCCCCGATCCGCTCGGCCTGATGGCCGTCTCCGAAGGCACCGGCGTCAACATCGTCATGGGCTGCGGCCATTATGTCGAGCCGTACCAGGACCCGCGCAATCACGACCGCTCGGTCGACGACTTCGCGAGCGAGATGATCGGCCAGGTGATGACCGGCGCCTGGGGCACCCCGGTCCGCGCCGGCATGATCGGCGAGATCGGCTGCAGCGCGCCGTGGACGGCGCTGGAGCGCCGGGTGATGCAGGGCGCGCTGATCGCGCAGGCCGAGACCGGCGCCGCCATCAACGTGCATCCCGGCCGCGATCCCGACCAGCCGCAGGAAGTGGCGGATTTCATCCGCGGCCAGGGCCGCGATCTCGACCGCGTGGTGATCAGCCATATCGACCGCACCATCTTCGACACCGATCGTTTGCTGAAGCTCGCCGATACCGGCGTGACCATCGAGTTCGACCTGTTCGGGCAGGAGAACTCGTTCTACGCGCTCTCCGACATCGACATGCCGAACGACGCGCATCGGCTGCGGCATATCCGTTCCCTCATCGACCACGGCCACCTGGATCGCGTCGTCATCTCGCACGACATCTGCTACCTCACGCGGCTCACCCGGTTCGGCGGCCATGGCTACGGCCACATCTTCCGCAACGTGGTGCCGATGATGCGCCGCCGCGGCTTCACCGACGACGAGGTGGACGCCATCCTGGTGCGCAATCCGCGCCGGCTGCTGACCTTCGTGTAGGCAGTCTCGTTTCACCACGGAGGACACGGAGAGCACGGAGGCACGCGGAGACAGCTCCTCCCCCAACTTGTTGGGGGAGGCTGGGAGGGGGTTTTTGTGTTTTGCTCATCCGTGGCGCGAGGGCTGAGGAAAAACACAAAAACCCCCACCCAAACCCTCCCCCGGCTTCGCCGAGGGAGGGCTTCACTCGGCGGCCTGTGCCATTGCAGGTTCGGGCTGCGGCAGGTTGCGGATCTCGGCCATGACGTCGGCGATCGCCGGGCCCATTGCGGGATCGATGTCGAGCAGGTGGCGGACGAAGCCGAGCACATCGATGCGCGGTGGCGCCGGCTGTGGTGCGGGCTTGGGGGCCGGCTCTGCGATCGGCGCCGCCGCTTGCTGCGCCGTTTCCGTCATCGCCTCGGAGAGGTCGAGCGCGCGGCCGATGGCGCGCTGGGCGACGAGGGCGGTGGAGACGAGGCCCTGCTCCAGCGCGAGGTCGCGCAGGCGCTCCAGCCGGTAGCGATGCGCGCGCAGCGGGTCGAGGCCTTCGCAGAGCGGCATCCGCGACGGCGCATCGGTTCCGCGGCGCATCCGTTCCTCGAGCCGGCTCTCATAGACGCAGACATCGCCGTTGGCCTGGGCGATCAGGCGGAGATCCTCGAGCTCGGCCAGCGCCTTGCGGGCGCCCCGCACCGTGATGCCGTGGCGGCGGGATATGCGGTAGGACCAGCTCTTGTCGCGGTCGTCCTCGGGGAAATCGACCGGGTCGTCGGCGCGGTCGAGCATCACCTCGATCAGGGCATGCCGCGCGGCGGGGCCGAGCGCGCGGTCGGCATTGACCTTGGCGACCAGGATCAGGGTGGCCGTCTCGGGCATGCCGAGCGAGGCCTCGTCCTCATCGGCGGCGGATGGCGTGCGGCGCATCTGTTCCTCGGTCGTCAGCGCCTCGCCGCGGCGCATCTGTTCCGCCAACACCCGCCCCAGCGCCCGCTCGGCCGAGACGGCGGTGGCGATCCGCTTGGCCGCCACCGCCCGGTCGCGCAGGCTCGCCAGCATGGCGACATGCTCCGCCCGGCTCGGGTCGGCGCGGGCCTCGGCGAGGAAGGCCCATTCGCGGGCGAGCTCGGGCTGCTCGGCGGGATCTGTTGGCGGCCCCTCGCCGGGGCGGAAGAAATGCCCGTTCGGCCGCAAGGTCAGGCAGAGCTGCTCGACCAGTTCGGCGATCGCCTGCCGCACCGTCCGCTCGGCCAAGGCCAGGTGCCGCGCCAGCGCCCGGACCGGCGGCCGCTCCGGCAGGATGAACGGATCGTCCGCCGCGACGCTGAGCGCGACCAGCACCTGCTTGGCCGCCGGGGTGAGGGCGGGATGGCGCACGGCGCGGAGCACATGCTCCCGGCGGTAGAGGTAGGACCACTCGGCCAGCGAGCGCTTCCGGGGAATATGGGCATCGGACATGGCGGCTTCCATTATGAAATGACGTATGATACAATAAATATGCACCAGAAGCAATATTAGCCGTCAGAGACTAAAGCCCCCTCTGCCCTTAGGGCGGAGGGGATTTAGGGGAGGTGGGCCATCCGCCGGCAGAACGGCTGACTTCCGACGACCGCCGCGGAGACGAGATATCATCCTCCAATGCCGCAACCTCGAGGCCGAACACGCCGCGCACAGAAACTCCGGCGCGATGCGACGGAAGCCGAAACGCTGCTATGGAATCTGCTGCGGCGGAAGATGCTCAACGGTCACAAGTTTCGCCGGCAACACCCGATCGGCCCCTATGTCGCCGATCTTGCCTGTCCTGGCGCACGGCTCGTCATCGAGATCGATGGCGGACAGCACGCCGAAGAAAAACGTGCCGCCGACGAGCGGCGCACGCAGGATCTGATGTCGCGAGGCTGGCTGGTCATTCGATTCTGGAACTACGACATCCTGACGAACCTGGACGGCGTGGTGCAGGAGATCGAGCGCGTGGTCGGCTGATCGGGCGATTGGGAGCCGAGATCGTCGAGAAGCGGCACGCCCCACCTCTCCCAAACCCTCTCCGCCCCTGAGGGGCAGAGAGGGCTTTCACTGCCTCACCGCCGCTCGAAATCGATCCGCTCGTCGACCGGCAGGCCGGCGAGATGGCGCCTGAGCGCGTCGAGGGCGAGTTCGGCGGCGCCGATGCGGACCCAGTCGCGGCCGCCGAGCAGGCGGGCCGGGCGGGCGAGGGCGGTGGCGGCGTCGGCGATGCCGATGCAGATATTGCCGCCGAATTCGAGCCGGTCGGCGCCCTGGTCGAGATCGATCAGCACGGCGAGGGCGTGGCTCGCGTCGCTCGACGCCCGCAGCGCGCGGGCGACGGCGATGGCAGCCTCCGGCGTCGCCGCCGAATGCGAAGGCGCGCCGGTGCTGCGGCAGAGCTCGTCCAGGTCGCGCGCCACCACGCCGCGGCGGAACACGCGCTCGGCGCCGTCGAGCGGCGCGATGCGCGCGGCGACGGTGCCGCCGGTGAACATCTCCGCCACGGCGAGCGAGCCCTGCAGCTTCGCCAGGCTCGCGAGCAGGTTGCCTTCGAGGGTCTGCTCGTCCTCGGCGATGATGAAATTGCCGAGGCGCTGGCGCACCGCCGCCTCCACCGGCGCGAGATCGCGGTCGAGGCCGGCCTGGTCGGCGCCGCGGGCGGCGAGCTTGGTCTCGAGCTGCGGGTAATGCGCCTGGAAGCCGAGCTTGACGCCGCCGCCTGGTGCCAATGCCTCGACGCCCGACAGCATCTCGTCGGCGCGGCTCTCGCCGATGCCGAAAGTGTGGAAGCGCTTGAGGCGCGTCACGCTCTTGCGGCCGCTCTGCGCGAGCAGGCGCGGGATCACCTGCTCGTCCAGCATGCGGCGCAGCTCGCGCGGCACGCCGGGGGTGAAGAAGAACCGCGTCTTGCCGATCGTCACCGCGAAGCCGCAAGCGGTGCCGATCGGGTTGTCGATCATCTCCGCGCCCTCGGGCAGCATGGCCTGCTTCCGGTTGTTGGGCGGCATGACGCGGCCGCGGCGCTGGTAGAATTCCAGCATGCGGGCATGCCAGCCTTCGTGCAGCACGAGCTCGACGCCGGCGGCCTGGGCGGCGATCTCCTGCGACAGGTCGTCGACCGTCGGCCCGAGGCCGCCATTGACGATCACCGCATCGGCGCGCGTGGCGGCCTGGCGGAACGCGGCCAGAAGCGTCTCGCGGTCGTCGCCCACCGTGGTGCCCCAGCGCACTTCGAGGTCGAGATCGCCGAGCCGGCGCGCCGTGTGGCTGTAATTGGTGTTGATGGTCTTGCCGGTGAGGATCTCGTCGCCGGTGCAGATGACCTCGATCAGCATGCGTTCCGCCCTGTTCTCCGATGTTCCTGTGTAGCAGGCGCGACCCGCGCCGTCAGCGCAGGCTATAATCACCTGGCATTGAACAACTGGATCTCTCGGGCATGGCAAAGCTTCCCCGCGTCGCGGTGATCGGCACCGGCGGCACCATCTCCTCCATCGGGCATGACAGTCTGGATGTGCTGAACTATTCGGACACCGGCAAGAAGATGGAGTCCGACGCGCTGGTGGCGCGCTTCCCGGAGTGCGCATCGGTCGCCGACGTTCTGCCGATCCGCTATTCGGCGGTGCCGAGCCCGGCGATCGGGCCGAAGCAATGGCTGGAACTGCTCAAGCTGATCCACGACACGGCGGCGCGCGAGCCGGACCTTGCCGGCTTCGTCGTCACCCACGGCACCGCGACATTGGAGGAGACCGCCTATTTCCTGCACCTCGCGCTGAAGATCGATTTGCCCGTCGTGCTGGTCGGCGCGCAGCGGCCGGCCTCGGCGCTCGGCACCGATGCCGGCATGAATCTGGTCGGCGCGCTGCGCGTCGCCGGCAGTGCGGCGGCGCGGGGCAAGGGCGTGCTGGTCTGCCTGAACGACGAGATCCAGTCCGCGCGGGACGTCGCGAAAACGTCAACCCTGCGCCTGCAAACCTTCCGTAGCCCGGATTTCGGCGCGCTCGGCCATGTCGACGGCGATGGCGTGTTCTTCTACCGCGCGCCGACACGCCGGCATGCGCCGGACACCGAGTTCGACCTCGCCGGGATCGCGGAGCTGCCGCGGGTCGATATCGTGCTCTCCTATGCCGGGGCGGATGCGACGATGGTCAATGCGGCGATCGCCGTCGGCGCCAAGGGCATCGTCTCCGCCGGCTTCGCGCCGGGCATGCCGACGGTGCTGGAGCGCGCGGCGCTGGAAGCGGCGGCGAAGGACATCGTGGTGGTGCAGTCGAGCCGGGTCGGCAGCGGCCGCGTCACCCCGCGCAACTACCTGCGCTCGAAGGGCATGCTCGGCGCCGACAGCCTGACGCCGCAGAAGGCGCGCATCCTGCTGATGCTGGGCCTGACGTGCACGCAGGACAAGGCGGAGCTCGCGCGCATGTTTCAAGAGTATTAGCCGGGCATTGCAGCGATGGGCATTATCGATAACACCCTTGACCGGAGGCCGCGCCATCCACGAGGATGATGCCCCGTCGATCAAGCGACCGCGGCCACCGGTGTGGCCGAAGCATAAAAGGCGATGGCGCCGTCTGTCGGCAGCTGTCGAGTGCGTCAGCAGCAGCCGAAGCACAGGGGGGAGATGGTCATGACCACGATCCATTCGTTGCGCCCGCTCGCCATCGGGCTCGCCATGTCGCTCGCCACGGCCTTCACGGCCCAGTTCACCGCCCAGGCCGCCGACATGACGATGGGCAATGTCAATCCGCCGAAGCACGGCACCTCGCTCGCCGCGCAGGAATTCATCGACAAGCTCGGCCAGGCCTCGGGCGGCAAGATCAAGGTGACGCACCACCATTCCGGCGCGCTCGGCGGCGAGCGCGAGGTGGCGCAGCAGATCCAGCTCGGCGCGGTCGATTTCGGCCCGATCACCACGGCGCCGCTCTCGACCCTGGTGCCGGAGCTGTCGGTGTTCCAGCTGCCCTATATCTTCCGCGACTACGACCACGTGTTCAAAGCGCTGGACGGTTCCGACACGCTGACCGGCTATTACGCCGGCGTGCTGGACAAGAAGGGCTTCAAGCTGGTCGGCTTCATCGCCGCCGGCTATCGCGGCATCTACGGCCATCACCCGATCAACAGCATCGCCGACGTGAAGGGCAAGAAGGTGCGGGTGCAGGAGGACAAGATCCTGGTCGCCACCTTCAAGGCGCTCGGCATGATCTCGACGCCGATCGCCTTCCCCGAGGTCGCGACGGCGCTGCAGACCAAGGTGATCGAGTTCGCCGAGGGCGGCGTCAACACCTTCTACCACAACAAGTTCTACGACATCGTGAAGTACGTCGCCGATGTGCGGCACACGCATCAGGCGGTGGCGCTGGTCATGTCGAAGGCGTCGTGGGCGAAGCAGGACGCGGCCGGGCAGAAGGCGATCAACGACGCCTGGATGCAGGCACGCACGTTCAATCGCAAGTTCATCCTGGACGAGGACAAGTCGATCCAGGATCAGGTGAAGGCCAAGGGCGTCACCATCACCAAGCCGGATGCGGGCCCGTTCCGCGACGCGACCAAGAGCGTCTACGAGGAGTTCTACGCCACGCCCGCCGGCAAGGACGCCAAGAAGATGGTCGACTTCATCCTGGCGGTGAAATAGCGCCGCATGGCGGCCGATCCGGAGGGCCCGGCCGAACCTGAACGGGGCGGCATCTGGGGCCGCGCCTATGACGGCCTCGGCCATGTCGGCGGGATCATTCTCGCCGTCATGACCGCGGCGGTCTTCATCCAGGTGGTGCTGCGCTTCCTCGGCCGGACCGGCATCGACGGGCTGGAGGAGGTGCCGCGTTATCTGTTCGTCTGGCTGATCATGATCGGCGCCGCGGCGGCGATGCAGCGCGGCGAGCACACGGTGCTCGACTTCTTCATCAACCTGCTCGGGCCGCGCTCGCGGGCGCTGGTGATCGCCTTCACCACCGTGGTCGGCATCGCCCTCTTCGTCTATCTGATCAAGCTCAGCTTCGTCCTGGTGCCGAACGCGCAGCTGCAGACCAGCGCCGGTCTGGAACTGCCGCTCGGCTATGTGTTCGCCGCCATTCCGGTCGGCGCCGTGCTGATCATCCTGCCCATGCTCCGCCAGCTGGTCGCCGCCGTGAGGAGCCTGTGGCAGAAACGCTCCTGATCGTCTTCGTCGTCTTCATCCTGCTCGGCATGCCGATCAGCATCGCGCTGGGCGTCGGCGCGCTGGCTTCCGCCATGCTCTATCCGGCGCTGAACCCGATCATCATCCCGACCCGCTTCGTCGGCCTGATCTCGGATTCCTACCTGCTGCTGGCGGCGCCGCTGTTCATCCTGGCCGGCAATATCGCGGCGCGCGGCGGCGTGGCGCGGGTGATCATCGATCTGGCGACCGCCCTGGTCGGCCGGTTCCGCGGCGGCCTGGCCTATGTGAACGTTGCCGACAGCATGTTCTTCGGCGGCATCTCCGGCTCCGCGGTGGCCGACGTCTCGGCGCTCGGCACCTTCCTGATCCCGCAGATGGAGCGCAAGGGCTATGACCGCGACTTCGCCACCGCCCTGACCATCGCCACCGCTGTCGTGGCGCCGATCATCCCGCCCTCGATCATCGCGGTGATCTATGCCTGGATGGCCGACCAGTCGGTGGCGGCGATGTTCGCCGCGGGCGTCATCCCGGGGTTCCTGATCGGCATCGGCATGGCGGTGCCGGTCTTCGTCATCGCCCGCAAGCGCAACTACCCGAAGGAGCCGCCGCCGAGCCTGCCGGAATTCATGCGCGTGCTGTGGGCGGCCGCGCCGGCGCTGATGATCCCGGTGATCATCATGGGCGGCATCATCTTCGGCCTGTTCACGCCGACCGAGGCCGCAGCGGTGGCGGTCGTCTATGCGCTGATCGTGCCGCCGATCTTCTACCGCCAGCCGGCCTTGCGCGAGCTGCCGCAGATCTTCGCCGATTCCGCCCGGCTCTCCGGCGTGATCGGGCTGATCATCGGCTTCGTCGGCGCCTTCGGCTGGGTGCTGACCTACTCCAAATTCCCGCATCAGGTGGCCGAGGCGATCGCCGCCATCGCGCCGCACTGGACCCTGTTCATCTTCATGGTGATCGCGCTCTACATCCTGCTCGGCACCTTCCTGACGCCGTCGGAGATCATCCTGGTCAGCGTTCCGGTGCTGCTGCCGGTCGCCCAGGCCTCCGGCGTCGATCCGATCCATTTCGGCCTGGTCTGCGTCATCGCCTCGGCGATCGGCCATATCACCCCGCCGGTCGGGCTCTGCCTGTTCGTCGGCATGGCGATCTCAGGCCTGCCGATGGAGAAGCTGGTCAAGCCGCTGCTGCCGTTCCTCGCCGCCATCGTCGTCGTGCTGCTGCTGATCGCGGTGCTGCCCGAGCTCACGCTGTTCCTGCCGCGCCTGCTCGGCTTCGCGCAGTGAGCCATCGAATCATATGACCGCCGCTGCCGTCCTGGCGTAGCCTGGGACGGCCATGACGATCTCCGCGCAACAGCTTTTCGCCGTCGCCGCCGACCTGCTGGCGGGACGTCCCGCCGATGCCGCGGCGGAGCCGGAAGCGCGGCGGCTGCTGGTGCGGCTCGACTATCTCGGCGACGATGCCGCGACGACGGCGCCGGCAGCGGAGATCGACCGCCAGGCCGCGCTGCTCCGCGCCGCTGCGCGGCTCAAGCGCGTCTTCGCGCTGCATCCGCGCGCCGCGCCGGGCCTGGTGTTCCTGGGCGGCGAGGCCGATCCCGCGGCGCTCGGCCCGGCCTATGCCGGTGCGCCGGTCGGCAGCCTCGCCGGCTCCGGCACCAGCCTGCGCGCGGCCTTCGAATCCTGCATCGGCGAGGGCGTCGAATATCTGTCGCAGTTCGAGGCGCCGGGCGAGGTGCTCGCCGAGGCGCCGCCGGACCTGCCGCGCATCGACCCGTTTCCCGGCTGCGAGCCGGGCGCCTGGCCGGCCGCCTCGCGCGGTTGGGTGCGCGCCCGCCGCCTCGGCGACGACCAGCCGGTGCTGCTGCCGGCGGAGCGCT
>QOZS01000001.1 GCA_003576705.1 Desertibaculum subflavum | reverse complement strand
GGCGCGACCGGCGGCGAACTGATCGGCGGCTGAACGACGGGCGCCTGCGCGACCGGCGGCGCAGGCTCGTCCGGCTTCGGCGGCACCGCATCGGCGGCAACCGGCGGCGGAGCCGGATCCCGCGCTGGTGTCGGCACTGCGGGCGCCGGGACCGGCACCGCATCGGCGCTCACCGGCGGCGCCGGCAGCGGCTGAGGCTCGGCGATCGCGACCGGCGACGGGACCGGCGACGGGACCGGCGCCGCACTGAGCCGCACATAGAGATAGGCGCCGCCCGCCACCAGAGTGAGCGCCGCAACCCCCAGCATGATCAGAGGCAATGTCGAGCCGCCCTGCCGACCTTGAGGATATTGCCGTGGCTGGCGATCCTGCATGCTCCCACCCTTCGAACGCCGGCTCGAAGATACCGCATTTCCGCCGGCCGGGCCTCGCCGGACCGGCCTTCGGAATCGCCACTATGCAAGGCCCGAACAATCGGTTCTGATTCGGCATGCCTGCCGGCAGCGGGATACCGCCCGATGGACGAAGCGCCGTTCCGACCGCACGACAATCGCCTGATCGACCTCTACCGCCTCTGGCAGGCTAAGCGGCCTGAGGGTCGCTTGCCGGCGCAGGGCGATTTCAGCCTGGACGACCTGCGCCCGCTGATGGGCCGCATTGCCATACTGGACGTGATCGATGGCGGCGCGGATTTCCGCTTTCGTCTGTACGGCTCCAGCATCGCCAGCGCCTATCGGGGCGAGATGACAGGGAAATCGATCAGCGCCTATCGCCCACATTTCTACGCCAAGATCGCGCCCGGCTATCGCGAGGTCGTCGCCACCCGGCAGTCGCGCTACGACGAGATCCAGGTCGATGACGAGATGATGCTGTACCGCTGGGAGCGGCTGGTGCTGCCATTGTCCAATGACGGGAACGAGGTCGACATGCTGCTGGTCGCCTCGATCACGCTGCAGTATCAGGAGAAGGGCGGCAAGTAGACGCCCGCCGCAGAGAGGAAAGCGTCCGATGAAGCAACTCGCCGTCAACGGCTACGACATGGCCTATCTCGATCTTGGCCAGGGCAGGCCGCTTGTCTGCATTCACGGCACGGTCGGCGATTTCCGTTCCTGGGCGCCGGTGCTGGGGCCGCTCAGCGCGCGGCACCGGGTGATCGCACCCAGCCTGCGCCATTTCTTCCCCGAACACTGGGACGGGCGCGGCGGCGACTTCACCATGGACCAGCACATCGCCGACATGATCGGCTTCATCGAAGGCCTGAAGCTCGGCCCGGTCGATCTGGTGGGACATTCGCGCGGCGGCCATATCGCCTTCCGCATCGCGCAGCAGCGGCCCGAATTGCTGCGCCGGCTTGTCCTGGCGGAGCCCGGCGGCGACCTCGATGCCTCGCTGCAGCCCGCCGGCGCGCCGCCGCCGGATCAGAGCCGGCGCGAGCGCACGATCGCCGCCGCCGACCGGATCCGGTCCGGCGACATCGAAGCCGGCCTCGAGAGCTTCATGGAGGGCATCGACGGGCCGGGCGCCTGGGAGCGCCGGGGCCCGGTGGGCCGCCAGCGCGTGCGCGACAACGCCCTCACCCTGCTCGGCCAGATGAACGAGCAGCGCCGGCCGTTTAGCCGCGCCGATGCCGAGGCGATCCGGACACCGACCTTGTTCATTCTGGGTGCGAAGACCGCGGGCGCGCTGCCGATCGTGCTGCGGGCGCTCGCCGCCCATGTCCGGGGCTCACGCACCGTGCTGCTGGACACCACCCACGGGATGATGGACCAGGACCCGCCCGGCTTCGCCAAGGCGGTGCTGGATTTCATCGATGGCGATTGAAGGCGTCGATCAGCGTCGCAGCTGACGGGGCCAAGCCCTTCCAGGGCAAAAGAAATGCCGGACGCTGCTTGGGGGGAAGCAACGCCCGGCAGGGTGGCGGGATGCCCGGGGGGATGGGCGCCCGCTGCCATGCCAACGCGCCCGATGGCGCTTGGTTCCAGGCGGCGGCCCGCCGCAAGAAATTTTTTCGTCAGTCCGCGTAGGCGACGCTGCGCTGGGTCGCCACGAACTTCTCGCGCAGATGCTCACCCGACGTGGTCGGCGCGTAGCGCGGCGGATTGCCGGCATCGGTGCAGCTCGGCAGGCAGGCGACGCGCGCGTCGTAATTCGGGTTGTGGAAGAACACGATGGACTGACGCCGGCTCTCCGCCGCGCGGTCCGGCGGCGGATTGACCACCCGGTGCAGGGTCGATACCCAGCGGTCGTTGGTCCAGCGCGCCATCATGTCGCCGATATTGACCACGAAGCAGCCCGGCACATGCGGCACGTCGAACCAGGCGCCGCTCTTGTCCTGAACCTGCAGGCCGCCCGGCCGGTCTTCGGTCTTGAGGATGGTCAGGCTGCCGTAATCGCTATGCGCCCCGGCGCGGAGCTGGCCCGGCTCCGGCGGCACCAGCGGCGCCGGATAGTTGCGGATGCGAAGCCGGCTGATATTGCGGTCGATGCTGGCGCGGAAGAAATCCTCCGGCAGGTCGAGCGCCAGCGCGAACAAGGCCATCAGGTCGGTCGCCAGCGCGTCCATGGCGCGGTAATAGGCCTCGTAGAGCGGGCGTAGGCCGCGGGGGCGGTCCGGCCACATATTGGGCGCGAAATGCCGGCCGGCCGCGGCCGCGGTGTAGTACGGCGCGTCGGTCACGTCGATCGGGCCGACCATCAGGCTCTCGTTCAGGTCGCCGGGCGCGTCGCCGCCGCGGCTGCTGACCAGCACCTCGGCCTTGAACGGCATGTAGCCGCGCGTGACATCCGGCGCCGGGCGAACGATGCGCATCTTCTCCGCCAGCGGCAGGTCGAAGAATTCCCGGCTGACCGCCTCCACCGCGTCGATCAGCTGCGGCTCGACGCCGTGCCCCGCAATGACCATGAAGCCGATTTCACGGCAGGTCCGGTCCACTTCTCCGGCCAGGGTCCGTCGGGCAGCGGCTCCCTGGCGGAACGGCGAGATATCGAGCACAGGAACCGGGGTTGAGGTCATCGCGCGCAGCCTCCGGCCAGGTTACGGCCCGAAGGCGATGCAAGCGGCGCGCCATGGCACGCTGCTTGCTGGTCATCCGGGCGCCGCCGGGGAGGTGCTGGATGACCGAGACCGACTTCATGCGCTACGCGATCGAGCTCAGCCGCCGGAAGATGCAGGAGATCGGCGCCGCGCCCTTCGCCGCCGTTATCGTCAGGGACGGCGAGATCGTCGGCGAAGGCGTCAACACGGTGCTGGCCGACCACGATCCGACGCTGCACGGCGAGGTGGCGGCCATCCGCGATGCCTGCAAGCGGCTCGGCACCTTCGATCTTTCCGGTTGCGACATCTACACCAGCTGCGAGCCCTGCGAGATGTGCGTGGCGGCGATCTGGTGGGCCAGGCTCGACCGCGTGTTCTACGCCAACGCCCTTGCCGACACGAACCACCTGATGCCGATCGACGGCTTGACTCAGGATATCCGCCGCCCGATCGGCGAGCGCTCGGCCCCGGCCCGCCAGCTGCTCGCCAAGGAAGCCTTCGACGTCATCAAGCAATGGGTCGATAGCGGCGAGGCCGCCAAGCTGATGACCCGCCCGGAACGCCGCCTCTAGGAGACAGTCATGCCCACACTCATCCGCCAGGCCAGCATCATCGCCATGGACAAGACGCATGGCAGCATGCCCTTCACCGGCGACATCCTGATCGAGGGCGACCGGATCGCGGCGATCGGCCCCGATCTCGGGCCCCAGCCCGGCGCCACCGTGATCGACGGGCGCGACCGCCTGGTCATGCCGGGCCTGGTCAACGGGCACCTGCATTCCGGCGAGGCACTGTTCAAGGGCCGTTACGACAACATGCCGCTCGAACTGTGGATGCTCTACTGCTACCCGATCCTGGGCGACACGCCGCCGGGCGACCGGCTGATCTATCTGCGGTCCATGATCTGCGCCATGGAATCGCTGAAGAACGGCGTCACCACGGTGGTGGACGACGTCTATGAGCTCGGCGGCCAGTCGATGGAGCAGCTCGCCGCCGTGTTCCAGGCCTATGACGATGCCGGCATCCGGGCCAACATCTCCGGCCACATCATGGACCGGCCCTTCCTGGACACCATTCCCTTCGCGCACGAGATGGTGCCGGCCGAGCTGAAGGCCAAGGCAGGCGCCCTGCCGACCCCGAAGCTCGACGACTATCTCGCCTTCTGCAAGGCGGCGACGGCGCGCTTCCACGACCGGGCCGGGCGGCTCCGCTTCATGATCGCGCCCTCGGCCCCGCAGCGCTGCACCGAGCCGCTGATGCAGGCGGCGGACGAATTCGCCCGCTCCATCGGCTCGCCCTTCCATACCCATATCCTGGAGACCAAGACCCAGGCGGTCACGGGTCCCGAATTCCACGGCAAGACCCTGATCCGCTACATGCACGACCTGGGATTGCTGCATGCCGGCACGACCATCGCGCATTCGATCTGGGTGACCGACGACGACATCGCGCTGATGGGCGATGCCGGCTGCTCCATCGTGCACAACGTGATCTCCAACCAGAAGCTCGGCGCTGGCATCGCGCCGCTGCGCAAGCTGCTCGACGGCGGCGTCAACGTCGCGCTGGGATCGGACGGCATCTGCAGCAACGACACGCCGCGCATGTTCGACGTGATGCACGCCGCCGGCCTGCTGCATTCGATCTCGACGCCCGACTACGACACCTGGATCAGCGCCCACGAGGTGCTGGAATGCGCCACCATCAAGGGGGCCAGAAGCGCGCTGCTCGACGGCCAGACCGGATCCTTGGAGGCCGGCAAGAAGGCCGATCTCGTCATCCTCGACCTCAACACGGCGCAGTTCACCCCGCGCAACGACCTGCGCAACCACCTCGTCTATTGCGAGAACGGCAGCTCGATCGAGACCGTGATGGTCAATGGCGAGGTCGTGGTCAAAGACGGCAAGCTGACCCGGGTGAACGAGGCCGATCTGCTGGCCGAGCTGCGCGAGGAATGGGCCGCCTACCGCCCCGTGCACACGGCGATCGAACAGCAGAACAAGGCGTTCCATCCCGCCTTCGCCGCCATCCACCAGCGCTGCACCAGCATGGATGTCGGCATCAACCGCTATGGCAGCGACATGCCGGCCTGGAAGGGCCACAACCGGCCGAGGGACTAATCGGCTTCCTTGCGGCGCGACAGCAGGAGCGGCAGCAGCAGGAGCTCGACGCCGATCAGCGACAAGAGCGAGATGGCGAAGACGATGCTGCCGACCGCATTCAGCGAGGGATCGATCGACCCGACCATGTAGGCATAGACCGCCACCGGCAAGGTCGGATCGAAGCCGGAGACGAACCAGGCGATGATGAACTCGTCGAAGGAGAAGGTGAAGGCGAGCAGCCAGCCGCCGGCAATGCCCGGAAACGCGAAGGGCAGCACCACCTTGTAAAGCGTCTGGAACTCGGTCGCGCCGAGATCCCAGGCCGCCTCCTCCAGCGCCGGCGGCATCTGGCCGAGGCGAAGCTGGATCACCGCCATGGCCGGCGCCGCGATGATGACCATGTGGGTGAGCAGCACGCTCAAGAGTTGCCCCTGCAGGCCGATGCGCGCCAGCAGGCCGAGGAAGCCGACGCCGAGAATCAACGGCGGAATCAGGATCGGCAGCACCAGCAGGACCGTGAAGGCGCCGCGGAAGCGGAACCGGTAGCGGTTCACCGCATAGGCGGCGAAGAAGCCGATGACGCAGGCGCCGGTCGCAGCCAGCGGCGAGACGATCAGGCTGTTCTGCAGCGCCTCGATCAGACTGCCGTCTTCGAACAGCTTGCCGTACCAGCCGAAGGTCCAGCCCTGGCCCGGGATCGAGGCGAACTGCCCCTTCTGGAACGAGAACACGATCATGGTGGCGATCGGCAGCACCAGGAACAGGTAGCCGATCACAAGGTAGAAGCGGCCCGCGATGCGCCACCAGCGCCCATCGGCGGCCAAACGGGCGGCGGCGGAGCCTTGCATGTCAACCGGCCTCGATCTTCCCGCGCTCGGCGAGGGCGGCGCCCGCGGCGAGGATCGCCACCATCAGCAGGACCAGGATCATCGCCAGCGCCGAGGTGCGCGGCAGGTTGGTCGAGCTCGCATATTCCGTCATGATCATGTTGGAGAACAGCGGCACCGAGCCGAGGATCGAGGTCCCGGCGCCGCCGCCGAGCAGCGCGCCGGAGAGCACGTCGCCGAAGCTGACGATCGCGGCGAAGCTTGCCGCCACCACGATGCCGGTCCGGCTCATCGGCAGGATGACGCGACGGAAGGCTTGGCCCTGCGTGCAGCCGAGATCGCGCGCGGCCTGGATCAGGCTGCGGTCGATATTGGCCACGGTGACGTAGAGCACCACGATCAGGATCGGCGCGAGGTAGTGGATCAGGCCGATCCGCGTCGCCGTCTGGGTGTAGATCAGCTCGACCTGCAAGCCGTCCAGCCCGATCCAGATCAGCGCCGAATTGATGATGCCCTTCTTGGCCAGCAGGATCTGCCAGGAAAACAGGCGCAGCACATAGCTGCTCCAGAACGGCGCCACCGCCAGCACCAGGAACAGCCGCTGGCGATTGGCCGGCGCCACATAGACGATCGCCAGCACCAGCGGATAGCAGACCAGTACGGCGAAGAAGGCCGTGGTCAGCGCGACCCAGAGCGACTGGGCGATCGCCAGCGCATAGGTCGACTGCGCGAACATGTTGGCGGCGATGTCGAGATAGTTCTCGAGCGAAAGCGCCGGCACGACCTGGTAGTCCTCGACCCGCCAGAAGCCGAGCAGGATGAGGAAGCCGAGCGGCGCGACGAAAAACGCCGCCGAGTAGAGCAGCGGCAGGCCGATGCTCGCCAGCTTGAGCGGATTGAGCCGATCCCGCACCTCGGCCGTGTCGGCATCCGCTCGCCCAAGCGCGGCGACCACCATCGTCAGGTCCCCAGCGCCACGAAGGACCGGCCGCCCGGCACGTTCTCCGGCCCCGGCACGATATTGGGCCGCAGGATCACCGTATCGGCCGGCGACCAGTAGAGCAGCATCTCCGGGCTGGTGCCGGCGCCTTCGGTCTGGCTGAACGGCTCCTGCGCCACCATCTTCACCTCGCCGCCATCCGGCGTCTCCAGGTGATAGATGACCTGCGAACCGGTGAACTCGCGGCCCGAGAGAACGGCACGGATGCCGTTCTCGCCCGCCACGCCCGTCGGGCGGCTGCGCAGCTTGTCGGCCTGCACCACCAGCGAGACGGTGGAGCCTTTGCCCGGCGGCCGCTCTCCGGCGGCAGCATGGATCACGCCTTGCGGGCATTCGACCGCGACCAGGCCGCGCTCCACCGCCACCACACGACCGTCGAAGATGTTGTTGCTGCCGACGAACTCGGCGACGAAATGCGTCTGCGGGCGGGTGTAGATCTCTTCCGGTGGGCCGATCTGCTCGACCCGCCCCTTGTTCATCACCACCACGCGGTCGGCCATCGAGAAGGCTTCCGACTGATTATGCGTGACGTAGATGAAGGAGATGCCGAGGCGCTGCTGCAGGCGCTTCATCTCGCTCTGCATGCGGATGCGCAGATGGGCGTCGAGCGCGCTCAGCGGCTCGTCGAGCAGCAGGATCTCGGGCTCCGTCACCAGCGCGCGGGCGATGGCGACGCGCTGCTTCTGACCGCCGGAAAGCTGGCCGATGCGCCGGTCGAGGAAGGGTCCGAGCTGCACCATCTCGGCGATCTGCTCGACCTTGGCCTTCACCTCGGCCCTGTCGTGCCGCTTCAGGGTCAGGCCGAAGGCGATGTTCTGGCGCACGTTGAGATGCGGGAACAAAGCGAAGTTCTGCCACACCAGGCGGGTGCTGCGCTTGTGCACCGGCAGGGCCGAAATGTCCTGCCCGCGCAGCAGAAGCTGGCCCGAGGACATCGCCTCGAGGCCGGCGACGATGCGGAGAAGCGTGGTCTTGCCGCAGCCGCTCGGCCCCATGATGGCGACGAACTCGCCGCGATCGATCGACAGGTCGACCTGCTCCAGCACGACGAAATCGCCGAAGCTCTTGGCGATACCCCGCAATTCGAGGTCGAAGGGCGGCGGCGCGGAAGCGATGTTCATCCTCTCATCCAGCGCGGACCGGACCGGCGCCCGAACAGGCGGGCAGCCGGCCCGATCACGCTCAGCCCTTGCTGGTCTTGAACTCGTTGTAGATGGCGATCCAGGCCTTGTCGGGCTGCTGCACCGGCAGGCCGCGCGGCACGCTCTTGTCGATCAGGGTCTCGACCAGCATCTTGCCCGGGTTCTTCGGATCCGGGACATAGCTCATCAGCTTGGTCTGTTCCTCGTTCCAGTATTTGGTCACCTTCATGTTGGGCGCGCGCGCCTTGAAGCCCTTGGTGTAGACGAGCTCGGACTGCACGCGGGCGCCGCTCATGTACTCGATCCATTTCAGCGCCAGCTCCTTGTTCCGGCTGTCGGCGCAGAGCGCGGCGGCCTCGGTCCAGCGGATCGAGCCCTCGTCCGGCACGGTGGAGGCGAAGTTCTTGTGGCCGGCGCCGATCAGGGTGATCTCCATGTCGCCGGTCGGCGTGACCCAGGCGTCCTCGTTGATCAGCGCGTTGACCAGGCCCTGGTTCTGCTCGCTGAACACGCTGACCTGCGGGCGCAGCTTGAACAGCCACTCCTTCACCTTGGCGAGCTGCGCGTCCGGAATGTCGTAGGGCGTCTGGTTGTTGGGCGAGACCGCGAGGCTCGCATTGCTCATGTTCGGCAGGTACCAGTCGAACAGCGCCACCTTGCCCTTGTACTTCGGCAGGAACAGCGAGCTCCAGGTCTTCGCCTCCTCCTCCGACATGTACTTGGTGTTGTAGGAGAGGCCGTAGAAGCTGAACCGGGTGCCGACCGCCCAGATCTTGCCGCCGGGCGCGCGCAGCGGCGCGAAATCGCGGTATTTCGGGTGATAGTCGGCGAGGTTCGGATAGTCCTTGGGGTCGAGCGGATCGATCGCCTTCTGCGCCGTCAGCTTCTGCACGTATTCCGCATCCGAGATGATGGCGTCGAACGTGCCCTTCGGCGACTGGGCATAGAACTGCAGCATCTGCTCGCCGCCGATATAGGTCTTGAATTCGACCTTGCAGTTGTTCTTCTGCTCGAACTCCTCGACGACCGGCTTCTCCTCGTAGCCGGGCCAGCACAGCACGCGCATCTTGCCGGCCGCGTCCGCCGTCCGGCTGAAGATGGTGAGGTTGCTCCAGGCGACGACGCCGGTTGCCGCCGCGCCACCAAGAAATCCGCGGCGCGATGCCTGCTGACGGGTTGCCGCAACGACGCGCGGCGTGGAAGGAGCGTCGCTCCGATCTTTTCTTGCCAATTCCGCCTCCTGTCGACCGCCGGTCACGGCGCATCGCGCGATGCCGCGCGACAGGCCAGCCGGACGATTACTTGCCAATTCAAGTTGCGTGCCAGGGCGCGCGAGGCTCAGTGCGCGTGCCCGTAGCGGTGAATGTGGTACGGCGCATTGGACAGGCCGGTGCAGAAGCTGCCGACGATGCCCTCCAATTGGGCACCCAGCGCCTTCGCGGGCCCGTTGAGCTCGGCAAGCCGGGCCCGCGCCGCTTCCGCCTCACGCGCCAGCTTGCCCATATCACAGCCAATCAGCCGGCCGCCCTGCACCACCATGCGCCCGCCCACCATCACCGCGTCGACGCTGGTGCCGTCCTCGGTCAGCACCAGCTGGTTGGTCGGATCGTTGACCGGGATCCAGTTCACCTTGTGCAGGTCGAGGAACACGATATCGGCCTTGTAGCCCGGCGCGATGCGGCCGATCTTGTCGAAGCCGAGGGCGCGGGCGCTGCCGATCGTCGCCGCGTTCAGCACCTCTTCCGCACCCAGCCAGCGGGTGTAGTCCGGCCCGCGGACGTTCGACACCATCGAGGCGCAGTGCATCGCCTCGTACATGTTCTGGTTGTCGGAGCAGTTGGCGGAATCGGTGCCGATGCCGAGATTGACGCCGAGCTCCAGCATGCGGCGCGCATCGGCGATGCCGGAGCCGAGCCGCATGTTGCTGCCCGGATTATGGGCGACCGAGGCGCCGTGATCGGCCAGCCGGCGCATGTCGTCGTCATCCAGCCACACGCCGTGGGCCACGGTGAAGTCCGGTCCGAGCAGGCCGAGACCGTCGACATGCGCGGTCAGGGTCTTGCCGTAGCGCTTGAAGGCGGAGACGGCCTGCACCTTGGACTCCGCCACGTGGCTGTGCAGCACCACGCCGTAATCGCGGGCGAGATGGGCCGAGCCTGCGATCAGCGCGTCGGAGCAATGGAGCGGGATGATCGGCGCCACGCCGAGCCGCACCCGCTCACGGTCATGGCTCCAGCCGTGCAGGCTCTCCCGCATCATCTTCAGGGTGCTCTCGTGCGGCGCCTCCTGATAGGCCGCGACCTCGCGCTGCAGGCGCTCGGGCAATGCCTCGAGCAGACCGGGGATCGCCTGGTAGAACGAGAAGTCGGCCAGCATCGGCGCCACCACGGCGCGCATCCCGACATCCATATAGGCCTTGCCGATGGCACTTATTTCATCAACCGACGCGGTCGGATAGCCGAAGGTCAAATCGTAGGCAGCCGTGCATCCTTTGAGCAGCATCTCGACGGCGCCGAGATAGGTGTTGAGGTACTTGTACTCGAGGCTCTGGTTGGCCATGAAGCCGGGCGCGCCGACCCAGAGCAGTTCCAGCGTCCAGCGATCGGCGCTGCCCTTGCTGAGATTGCCCATGCCATGGGTATGCGCGTTGATCAGGCCGGGATGCAGCAACCGGTTCGTGGCATCGAGCAATTTGGCATCCGACGGCGCGGGCATGCCCGGCGGGCCGATCTCGGCGATGCTGTCGCCGATCACCAGGATGTCGGTTGGCGGGGCTGCATGGCGGTCGACGTCGATCAGACAGCCGCCGCGGATGATGATCTTGTCTGCTTTGGGCATTGTTGCGCTCTCCGGCGTGGGAAGCCTCGTGCCCTCGCCTACAAGCGCTGTGCCAAGCGCTCAAAGGGTGCGCGGCGGCGCCACCCAGCAATAGATCTCCCACAGATTGTCGTCGGGGTCGGTGAAGTAGACGGCGCGCGCGCCCCAGGGAAATGTCTCCGGCGGCTGGCGGAACTCGACGCCGCGCGCCACGAGCGCGGCATGGGCGGCATCCACCGCCTCCCCTGTCTCCAGCCGCATGGCGACCATGGTGTGCGGGCCGCCGACCCGCACCCGGTCCGGCAGCGCGAGCGCGCGCCGCAGGTCGCCGACTTCCCACAGCGCCAGGATCGCGCCCTCGGTCCAGAACTCGGCGAAGCCGGTATCGCGCCGCTTCAGCTCCAGCGCCAGCTTGTCGCGGTAGAAGGCGACGGCGCGCTCGATATCGGCGACGCAGAGCGCGATGTCGGTGATGCGGCCGAGGCCCGGCAGCGGCATGGCGAGACTCCATTGGTGTCGCGGCTCGCCAAGCAAGCTTCTTGCCGTCGCGGCGGCTGGCCCTGATCTTGCTGCTGCCGCGGGCGATGGATGGAGGGGCCGACCGATGCTTGACCTGATCCTGCGCAATGCCGCCTTGCCGGATGGCCGCCGCGGCATCGATATCGGCGTGCGGGACGGCCGCATCGTCGCCGTAGAACCGACGCTCAAGGCCGAAGCGGGCCGGAGCATCGATGCCCGCGGCAACCTCGTCACGCCGCCCTTCGTCGATTCCCATTTCCACCTGGATGCGACGCTCTCGGTCGGCCTGCCGCGCCGAAACCGGAGTGGCACCCTGCTGGAAGGCATTCAGCTCTGGGGCGAACTCAAGCCGCTCTTGACCCAGGAGGCCATCGCCAAGCGCGCGCTCGACTACTGCGACTGGGCGATCGGGCGCGGCCTGCTCGCCATCCGCAGCCATGTCGATATCTGCGATCCGCGCCTGCTCGCCGTCGACGCCCTGCTCCAGGTCAAGAAGCAGGTGGCGCCGTTCATCGACCTGCAGCTCGTCGCCTTTCCGCAGGACGGCGTCTACCGCTCGCCCGGCGCCATGGAGCTGTTGAAGGAGGCGCTCAAGCGCGGCGTCGACGTGGTCGGCGGCATCCCGCATTTCGAGCGCACGATGGAGGAGGGCCGCGCCTCGGTCATCGCGCTCTGCGAGATCGCCGCCGCACAGGGCCTGATGGTCGACATGCATTGCGACGAGACCGACGACCCGATGTCGCGCCATGTCGAGACCTTGGCGGCGGAGACGATACGCCTGGGCCTCCAGGGCCGCGTCGCCGGCTCGCATCTCACCTCGATGCACAGCATGGACAACTACTACGTCTCCAAGCTGATCCCGCTGATGGCGGAGGCCGATCTCGGCGTCATCGCCAATCCTTTCGCCAATATCGTGCTGCAGGGCCGGCACGACACCTATCCGAAGCGGCGCGGCATGACCCGCGTGCCGGAGCTGATGGCGGCCGGGCTGACCGTCGCCTTCGGCCATGACAGCGTGATGGACCCCTGGTACGGGCTCGGCAGCGGCGACATGCTGGATGTCGCCCATATGGCGGTGCATGTCGGCCAGATGACCGGCCTCGATGCCATGGCGAGTTGTTTCCAGGCGGTGACCGCCAACGCCGCGCGGCTGATGCAGCTCGACGGCTATGGCCTCGCCCCCGGCTGCCGGGCCGACATGGTGCTGCTCGACGCGGCCGACCCGGTCGAGGCGATCCGGCTCAGGGCCGCCCGGCTGAAGGTGATCCGTGCCGGCGAGGTGATCGCCGAAACCCCGGCGCCGCGCACCGCCCTGACGGCCGGCGGCAGCCCGCGCCAGCTGTCCTACCGGAAGGAACCGGGCTGAAGCCCGTGCTCCCGGACACAGGAATAGAAGCCCTGCCGGAGCAGGACTTCCAATTCATGTCAGAAAAAGAGGTGGCGGAGGGGATGTCCGCCTATTTCCCGTTTCCGGCCGACCGCACGTATCCGCTCAGATTCCACGGAAGCGTATGATTCCGCGATATTTCTATGGTGCTCTGCCCGTAGGCGCACGTTGCCGTCCGTTCCCGTTCGGGCTAATTTGGAGGGGCCATTGGAGGGGATACGAGATGCCAAAGCGGGCGGCGGGATTGAGCGCGGCGAAGGTGAAGACGGCTAAGCCGGGGCGCTATGGCGACGGCGGCGGGCTGTTCCTTTTGGTACGGGAGGATGGTCGGCGCTCATGGCTATTTCGCTATAGGGTCGCCGACGCCAGCAAGCGGGATGGGCGCCGCATGCGGGAGATGGGCCTGGGCGTTGCCGACGGAAAAGGCGCCGTGACGCTGGCCGAGGCGCGCGAGAAGGCGGGCGCCGCGCTCCGACAAGTCAGGAATGGGATCGATCCGCTGGTAGCCCGGGATGCCGAGCGGGAGGCACAGGCGGCGGCAGCGGCGGCGGCACAGGCCGGCGCCGTCACCTTCAAGCAAGCCGTTGATAGCTTCCTTGCCGGGCGCGAAGCCGGCTGGCGCAACCCCAAGCATCGGGCGCAGTGGCGCAACACGCTGACCGACTATGCCGGCCCGCATATGGGCGCCAAGCCGGTCGGCCGGATCGACGTATCGGACGTGCAGAAGGCGCTGACGCCGATCTGGGAAGCCAAGCCCGAGACGGCATCGCGGCTGCGCGGTCGAATCGAAGCGGTGCTGGATTTCGCCCGCGTCCAGGGATGGCGCGAAGGCGAGAACCCGGCGCGGTGGCGCGGCAACCTTGATCACGTGTTTCCGCGCCGCTCCAAGGTGTCGCCGGTCGAGCACCACGCGGCGCTTCGCTGGCAGGAGATCGGCGGATTCATGGCCGACCTGCGCGCGATCGACGGCGCGCCGGCCCGCGCGCTGGAGTTCACCATCGTCTGCGCCGCGCGGACCGGCGAGACGCTGGGCGCGCTCTGGCCCGAGATCGACATGGGCGAGGCCGTGTGGACAATCCCTGCCGGACGCATGAAGGCAGGCAAGGAACATCGCGTGCCGCTCTCCGAGGCTGCGCTGGCCGTCCTGCGGGCCATGCTGCCGTTCAAGTCCGGCGAGAACACGGCTGTGTTTCCCGGCCGATATCGGGGCGCGCATCTCTCCAACATGGCCATGGCGATGACGTTGCGGCGGATGGGCCGCGATGACCTGACGGTTCATGGCATGCGATCGACTTTCCGCGACTGGGCCGGCGAGACGACAGCGCATCCGCGCGAGGTGGTCGAGGCGGCGCTGGCGCACCGGCTCGGCGACAAGGTGGAACAGGCATATGCGCGCGGCGACCTGTTCCAGAAGCGGCGCGTGCTGATGGATGATTGGGCCGCCTTCCTGGCCACGGTGCCGGCGACGGTCCTGCGCCTCGGCGACCACCGGCCGGTCACGGCATGAGCCGTCGCCGGAGAGTCGATTTTCAATCGTCGGCGTAAACCAAGGCCGCCCAACAAACACCAGACCCCCCATCCGGCGCCGGTGCGGGTGGCTTTCGATGGCGACTATTCCCTCTCCCCTATCGGACGGTTGCGAGAAGAATGCGAACGGCGGCGGTCGGTTATGGTTATCCGGCCGTTCGCCTTACGCGGGCAAGGGCTTGCGTGGCAAACTGGACAACTCGAAAGGCTGGTTGGGCAGAAGATGTGCACGAGGGGACATGGTTTCATAACGCAGCTGAATGCCCTCAAAGGTCCACTTCTGCGGGACGTTGAGAACCTGAGGAGCCCAGATGAAACTAAGCCCCACCATCCAAGGTCCATAGAGTGCAGGTCGTTCTCCGGCGCCCAGCGACTCAGTTTCGCCAGGATAGAATCGGATTCTTATGCCCATCTGTTCGAGCGGCAGGCATACCGCGACGGCGAGGACGTCCTTCCCGACACGAGGGTCAACTTGTGACGTGCTCCGCGTCGTCTCTACGAGCGACTTCTCCATCCCGTCCATGTCAAACTGATGATGAGCACGCAGCTCGCGTCGAAGTTGTCCGCTCAGTGAATTGGCGTTGGAGCTGGGGGCAAAGACACAGGTAAACGAACCCGGTCCTCGATCCCGAAGCCATTTCGCTCTCAGCCGCCAATCCCGGTCCATAGACCAATTGATTGCGTAGTGTGCGCCCCGGCGCGCCAACTCGAAGCAGACGGGGGCCCACCACCCATTGCGCCCGACCATCCCCAAGCCGACGATCTCGATCCCACCGCGTCGAAATGCCATACTCCTGTTCAACTCGGCGGTGAGGGCGTCTCGCAGCCGGATGAAATGCTGCCCGTAGCCGCCGCGTAGCGAGTTCCTTCCACGGATGCCAATCAAGCCCTCGCGCGAAAAGCGGTGCTGGAGGAGCTGTTCAACAATCCAGCAGTCGGTGGGTATTCCCCGAATACCGGCGTCGCCGGTATAGGCGAGAAGAAACAGTCCGTCCTTAAGCCGATATACGATTTGCTTATTCGACGCGTCGTCATGCACGCCGCCATCGTCGTAGGTCAGGCGGCGGTCCGCTGTCTGGAGCAGATAGCGACCTGCATGCAAACCGAGAAGAAGGGTCATCGGTCAACGTCGTGCAATCCGAGCGGAGCCCTTAGCCGCGACTTCGTTTCCCTATGCCGCCAGCCACGCCACCACGACAACTATTACCGCCGGGACAGGCATGTACGCCAGCCCCGAGCCGCCGGAGCAGGTAGGTCGCGGCGGCGTCGATTCCCCCTGCCCTATCGAACGGCTCCGAAAAGCGAACGGCGACGGTCGCCCGCAGCTTCCGGCGACCCGGGGCGCACGCGTAAAATCCTCGCGGTCGAAGTGCAGGCAGCGGGAGCGCGGACCACGTCTGCCGTTCCTGCAACCTCGCAACTGCCGAACGGGGACAGCACGCCGGGCGGGGCATCGTGAAATACTTGGACACCCAGATTCGCACCATCGTCGAAACCACGGGCCCGCTGCCGGACACCGATTGCGAGCACTGGCGCTACGACGACGATGCCAAAGAAGTTGTGGTCAGGGTACCCCGCATCGTCGCGTTGAAAGAGCGGCTTGAGACCGCCGCACTGCATTACGAATTTCATGCAAAGACAAGCGACCGCCCTTCGCCGAGCGAACTGGTTGGGCGGCTGGACGACATACGCGCGGCAGCCGATCGGCTGCTCGTCGCATTGAGGGCGAATGCCCCCGAAGAGGACCGACTGACGTCGGAAGCGCGTTACGCCCTGCAAGGGCAAGCGATCTTTGAGGCGCAAGCGCGAGGGGGCTTTGACGACGTTCGGCCGCTTCCGTTCGGCATGAGGGGAGGCCCCAATGAATATATCAACTGGGGCGGGCCGGAGCTGGTCCGGAAGTCAGTGGAGGGAGTGAGGCGACTCTCCCGGTGGTCGCAGAAGGCATCGGCCCGCGCAGCGCGGCGGAAGGGAACGGTGGAGAACGTCGGGCCAGCGGACAAGGCCCTGAACGAATGGATTGCTTCTCTTCGCGGCATCTACCTCGATATCTATCAGGCGGTGCCCACACCAAGCGGACGGTTCTGCAAGTTCGTGGTGGCTGCAGCCGAACTGCTCGGCTTGACCATCGATCCCGAGGCGATGCGAGCCCGGCTCAGGCGGCAAGAGCCGAAGCGGTCGAACCGTCGCAAAAACAAATCCGGTTCGGCCATTACGAAGGCGACGAGCGATTGATTGATTGTCTCCGTTCCCGCCCGATCCCGTGGGCACCATCATGAACGGAGCACTGATGACATTTCCCACCCACCAACGCCTCCGCGAGGCTGGCGCGCCGCTCTTCGTCTCGCCGACCGAGGCCGCAAAGCTTCTCGGTATCGGCCGAACGAAGTTCTACGAGTTGCTTGCCGCTGGCGAGGTCGAGGCTAGGCGCCTTGGCACCCGGACGCTGGTCGACACCGCCAGCATCGCCGCGCTGGCCGACCGCCTGCCAAGGCTAGGCGCGGCGGGCTGAAGAAGAAGCCCAGCCGCTGCGACGGCCGGGCCGGCACCAAATCGCCCAACAGGTAAGACACACATGCAATACCGGACATCAAACTCGCGCGCCAGCAGCGCGTCGCACCAACTCGACCTGTTTCTCTGGCTTGCCGATCAGGACCAGCGGCAGCGCATGTGCTGGCCGGCTCGGCGGCTCGCCCGACAACTGGGCCTGACGCCGACAGCGGCAGCGTTGGTGGCGGCGGAACTGTTCGCCGAGGCGCGGCCATGACCGAGCGCATCGACCTGAACCTCGAACTCGTGCTCGCCGCCCGCGCGGTCCAGCCGCGTCATCTCGCGCGGCTCCGCCGGGCCGGGCTGACTCCCGCAAATTTTGTGAGGCTGATGATGCTGATGATCGCGGCCGAAGCTCCCTTCGGCGTCGCCCTGATCACGCCGGTCGAGGACGGCGACTTCTACACGCCGACCGAGGCCGGCACGGAGGCCGTGGTGATCCCGGTCATCGAGGGCCAAGACGTTGTCGACTTGGTCGGCGTGCCGATCGACGACCTGGGCCGGTGGTACCTGCGGCTCGGTCACGGCGTCATTCTTGGCGCGGCCGAAATGACGCGGGCACAGAGGCGAGATTCGCCCCTGCATCTGCACGCCTGCCCCTGGCACTGGCTAGTGAGTGGCGGCACGGGCGCGGTGGTCCTGTTCCCAGACGATCCACCGTCCGATCTGCCGCGCCGTCTGATGGTCGACGATACCGCCCTGGCGCGCCGCCTGGACGCCGCCCTGAATCCGCGCCGATACAGGATCCGGAAGGTGGAGGTGCGCCATGTCGCGTGACTGCGAAGCCGACTGGGACCGCGCCGATCCCATCTGCGAGGAGTCGGCCGACGAAGGAAGCCGCCGCACGCCCCAGCGCGACAAGCTGATCGCCATCGGCCTGGAAGCGAGGCTGTGGCGGGACGCCGACTTCAACGCCTACGCCACCATCCCGGTCGACAGCCACAACGAGAACCATCCCGTGCGCGGAACAGCTTTCCGGCGGTGGCTGATCTCCAAGTTCGGCGAGCGCCACCGGACGCGACTGCCGGGCGGCCGGGACACCCCGTCCGCGCCGGGCAACCAGGCGATCGCCGACGCCCTGCAGAGCATCGAAGCGGCGGCGACGCAGAAGCCGGAGCGCATGCCGGCGGTGCGGCTCGGCCGGCATAACGATGCGATCTATCTCGATCTCGGCTCGGCCGACTGGCGCGTGGTTCGCATCGATCAGAACGGCTGGGAGGTGCTCCAGGAGTCACCGGTGCCGTTCCTGCGCGCCAATGGCATGCGCCCGCTTCCGTGCCCCCAGCGCGGCGGCGGCATCTCCGATCTCGCGCCGTTCCTGAACGTGGCGAGCGACGCGGATCGAATGCTTGTAACGGCGTGGCTGGTCGCCGCGCTACGTCCCGAGGGGCCGTTCGTGCCGCTGATCCTGAACGGCGAGCAGGGAAGCTGCAAAAGCACCGCCTGCCGTATTCTGCGCCGGCTGATCGATCCCAACGTGGCGGAGCTGCGGGCACCGCCACGTGACGAGGGCGACATCATCATCGCGGCGAAGAACTCGTGGATCGTCGCCTATGACAACTTGTCGGTGGTTTCGTCCGAGATGGCGGACGCCCTCTGCCGGCTGGCGACCGGCGCGGCCCTCGGCAAGCGCAAGCTCTACTCGGATTCCGCTGAGGAACTGATACAGGCAAGCCGTCCGGTACTCGCCAACGGCATTCCCAGCCTCGCGACCCGCCCGGACCTTGCCGACCGCGCCATCGTCTTGAACCTGCCGCCGGTGGATGCCCGACGGCGCCAGACCGAAGCGCAGTTCTGGGCCGCGTTCAACATGGCGTCGCCGGGCATCCTGGGCGCTCTGCTCGATGGCGTCGCCACCGCGCTCCGCCGACTGCCGACCGTGATGCTCTCGCGCACGCCCCGGATGGCGGACTTCGCCACCTTCGTCGAGGCGGCGGCACCGGCATTCGGCTGGGCCGAAGGGGAGTTTCTCGACGCCTATCAGTCCAACCGCGACGCGGCGGTGTCGGAGTCGGTCGACGCCGACGCCGTCGCCATTCAAGCGCGCGAGCTGATCGACCGCGAGGGCAGATGGAGCGGCACGGCGACCGAACTGCTGAACCGACTTTTGGCCATCGCGCCCGAAGACGTACGACGGGAACGGAGCTGGCCAAAGGACGCCACGCGTCTGTCCAACCGATTGCGCCGGGCCGCGCCGAACCTGCGGGCGCTCGGATACCGTATCGATCTCGACGGGCGCAGCGAAGGGCGCGACCGCGCGCGGATCATTCGACTTGAGAAGGAATCCCCGATCAGCGTTCCCAGCGTTCCGAGCGTGGCCAGCGTCCGCGAGGAAGCATCCCGTTCGCAGAACGGCGCCTCGGTTCCGGTCCGAGCCGTGAACGCTGCGGGCACTGCGAACGCTGGGAACGCTGCGCGCCCATATCCATCTCCAACGGTGCCGGTAGATCCGTTCGACCTGGGCAATCTCGAATAAGGAAAGGATCAAGCCGATGAAACCTGGACAGGCCAGCACTCCGGCCGATGCGGTGCAGTTGCAGGCCGGCGCGCGGCGCAAGCGCGTGGTCGCCAACATCCTTGCCGAACAGCATGCCGACCCGACCGGCGCGCGATGGGAACGATTGGAAGCCGCCGACATGGAACGGCGCGCGGCCGAATTGCTCGATGCCGCGCCCCTCGCGCCCGAGGGCTTGATCGTCGGTCGCGGCGGCGAGATTGTCCCGGTCGGCGACGATGCCGACAGCCTGCCGGGCTTGGTCGAGACGGTGCGCGATCGCCCCGATCTTTTGACCGCGAATGCCTCGCTCGACCGCATGAAGCTGGCGGGAGAGTCGGGCGCGACGAACTTGGCGCTCGACGCGGCGGAAACCGTGCGCGGTCGCAATTCACTCGAAAAGATGCTGGCGCACCAACTGGCCGTGACGCACAAGCTGGGCATGGAACTGGCGGCCAAGGCGGGGCACTTTCTGAGTCATGTTTCGTCTTGGAACCCGCAGGGCCGGCAGCAAGTGTCGAGCATCGAGGGCGCGCGACTGGCGGCGGCATCGGCCCGGATGTTCGATGCGTACCAGCGGGGCCTGCTGACACTTCAACGCATAAGGTCGCACGGCAAGCAGACGATTGTGGTGCAGCACGTCAACGTCAACGGGGGTGGTCAGGCGGTGGTGGCCGGCGCTCTGCGCACGGGGCGGGGACGACATCGCGGGAAGGGGGCAACGCCGAAATGAGCGATCAACCCCATGGCCCGCGTGCTGGTCGTCTGCGAAACGGCGGACGCGGCGTGGCCTTCACCGAACTGCCGAAGTGCGGCGCCAGTAATAGGGGCGGCGGCAGGTGCGGGCAGGTCGCGATGGCAAATGGGCGATGCCGATTCCACGGGGGCAAGGCCTCCGGTGCACCAAACGGACCGAAAAATCCGAACTACAGGGCCGGAAGGTGGTCCCAGGCGCAATCGGACCTGAAGCGCCGGGCGGCGATTGCACGCATGCTACTGGTTAAGCTTATCGGCCCCGGCAGCGACTGCTAAGGAACCTGAAGCGCCCGGCCGCGGCGCTAAATGGATTGGCGCACCGGGGCTAAATCCATCTTTGCACGCTGGCGAGGATGCCTGCAGCGAGGACAACTAAGACGTACAAGAGCCACCGGATGTCTATCAAGGTGGTTGATACTCGGCGCAGATAGGCCGTCTGCAGCGCAGCGTGTTCAGCATTCCATCTGAGCGCGGCATCGTGGTGGACATCAACGTCGTTGCCTTCCCGGAATTCGATCACCCAGCGGGCGTGTCCTGCAATCTTCTCCTCATCGATGTTCTGCATCGCGCTCCCCTCATATTGGCTCGGATGACAACTCCGCCACCTTCGCGACCATCCCAGACATTCTGTATTGAGGGACTTGCGTGACTCGTCACGGTGACACTCGCGCCCTGCATCGGTGCAACTCTGCGGCCCCGATGCTACCAACTCGCCTGCGCACAATGTGTTTGCTCGCAATCCTTGGCTGGACCCGTGTTCTGGCCTATTTCGACCATCGAACTCCAGCGTGACTCGGCGTAACCCCCATGCCGAGGCGCCAGCGTTTCAAACCGCAGTTCCCGCTACGGCGTAGTAAATCGGCGCGCCCAAATACGAAAACAGGCGGACGCGCACAACATGGAGCATCTGCCCTTTCGGTGTCCTGTGTGTGATGAGCGAGATCTCATGCAACTCAGTTCCCGGAGCAACCGGTTGGCACTCGCCACCGATGAGATGGCTAAAACCAAAGAACTGGCCATCCGGAGCATGGATGATGTCTAGAAGGAGCGGACGGAAGTTGCCATGTCCTAGCTCGGCTGTGGCGAAGGCGTGCCCTATCTTCGCAAGCATCTTGGCGAACTGCCCCCAGCCCAACTTCAAATCGGCTACGTGGCCCTTGCCGCCAAAATAGTTGCCGCCTGACATTCCCGGTTTCGGATACCAGACGCAGAACCAACTTTGCAGCGGTGCGGGACCCGTAGGATGGCTGTCATCTGGTGGAAGATCGAGGAAGATCCTGGGATTGACGAAAGCAAGCAAACCTAGGGTTATCGGACAGTCGTCCGCCGGCACCAGCATTTGCCGCTGCGTATCGTCGTCCACCACCACGGTGACGGGGAACTCTGTCGGGCGATTCTTTGGCCGCTTGGTCGGCAGCTTCAAATGCGTTCGTGCCTGGATCAGCAGATCCCTAAGTACGAAGCGTTCGGCCCGCGAAGTGATGCCCTCATGTTTCTTGCAGCTGGCCCGTCGCAGCACAAAGGTGCCGCCGAGCGCCTCGGGAATGATGTGTTCATCCCCGAGGATGTTCGTGTGAGCATCCTCCGGGCAATAGATGCAACGGCCCGGCGAATCATAAAAACGCGATGGTGCCAGAGGCGGAGGCTTGATGAACTGGTCGTTGCCGGTCACTCGCCGCTCCGAGGCTGCATGCCCGCCAAGTGGAGGGGATACAGGAGGGGATAAACCACCCCCGCTTGAATTCTGCCAATGAAATCAAGCGGGGGTGGCGGAGGGGATGGGATTCGAACCCACGATAGGGGTTTAAGCCCCTATAACGGTTTAGCAAACCGCCGCCTTCAGCCACTCGGCCACCCCTCCAGCCTCGAGGGCCTTGCATCACGGCGTATGCGGGGGTGGTTGTAGAGGCCCCCCGGCCCGACTGTCAACGAAACCCACCCGAAACCCGCCCAACCGCCAGTCCGGCATGTTGACGAAGCCCCGCCGGTAGGCGAAAGGCTTGGCCCGATGTCCGATGCCTATCCCCTGTTACGCCTGCAGCCCGGCAAGGACCGGCGGCTGCGCGACGGCTATCCCTGGGCCTTCGCCAACGAGCTGGTGATCGACCAGGCGGCACGGGCGATCCCGCCGGGCGCGCCGGTCCGGTTGGCCGATGCCCGCGGCCATGCCTTCGCGGTGGCCGGGTTCAACGTGCATTCCCTGATCGCCGCGCGCGTGCTCGCCCGCGACCCGCAGCAGCCCATCGACCGGGCCTTCCTCGCCGCCCGGATCGCGGAGGCGCAGGGTTGGCGCGAACGGCTGGTCGGCGGCAGCCACTACCGGCTGATCCACGCGGAAGCGGACGGACTGCCCGGCCTTGTGGTCGACCGCTATGGCGACGTGCTGGTGGTGCAGGCCAACACCGCCACCGCCGACCGGCTGTTGCCGGATGTCGTCGGCGCGCTGCAGGAGCGTCTGCAACCCCGCGCCATCGTCGGGCGCAACGATTCCGGCGTGCGCCACCAGGAGGGCCTGCCGACCGAGGTGACCCTGCTCGCCGGCGAGGCGCCGGGCCGGGTCGCCATCGAAGAGAACGGCCTCACCTATCTGGCCGACCCGATGGGCGGGCAGAAGACCGGCTGGTTCTTCGACCTCAGGGAGGCGCGCGCGCTGGTCGCCCGTCACGCCCGGCCGGGCATGCGGATGCTCGATCTCTACTGCCATACCGGCGCCTTCGCGCTGCTGGCGGCCCGGGCCGGTGCCCAGGTACTGGCGGTCGACCGGTCGAAACCGGCGCTGGAGCTGGCCGAGGCGGCCGCGGCGGCGGCCGGGCTTGCCACAGCCTGCCGGTTCGAACGGCGCGACGCCGCCGAGGCGCTGGAACGGCTGGACAAGGCGGGCGAGCGGTTCGACATCGTGGTGGCCGATCCCCCTGCCTTCGCCAAGTCGCGCAAGGATCTGGCGCCCGCCCTGGCGGCGCATCGCCGGCTGGCAGAGGCGGCGGCGCGACGGGTTGCCGCAGGGGGGCTCCTTTTCATCGCCTGCTGCGCCCATCACGTGCCGGCGGCGGAGTTCCTGGCCGCCTCGGCGACTGGAATCGCAAGCGCCCGGCGGGATTCCCGGCTGATTTTCTCGGGCACGGCCGGACCCGACCACCCGGTGCATCCGCTGCTGCCGGAGAGCGCCTATCTGAAATGGCACCTCTTCGCCTTGGCGTGATCCCAATTCCGCCGCAAAGGCCGGCAATTGTCCGCTGGCAATGGAGACGCTGCTCATTATATGTTCACTTGGCCGGCCTAAACGGGCCGCGATGCCTCACGGCATCGCAACGATCAAAGCCGGCAAGGGGAACGACAGCCCACAAGAGGATCGTCCGCCCAACCAAGGCGGTGCGGCAGAGCGAAACGACCGTCGGTTTGAACCGGAGGGCGATGTCGTGCGTTTACACGCTGGCATGGCTCTTGCGACGGCAAAGCCGGCTGCGTTCCGCCCCGGTTTCCCATCAGTCGAGATCCAGTAACCCCGAGACGAAAAGGTCAGTCGAGAGCCATGCGCGCTTCGAGCGTGTTTGCGATGATCCTGGTGGTGGCCGCCAACGTGGCCGCCTGGGTTGGCTTGAACCCGCCGCGCCAGGCCCCGGCCTATGACAAGCCGTTCTCCGGCCTCTCCTACTCGCCGTACCGCGAGGGGCAGGATCCGCAGAAGGGCGATCGCGTCTCCGCCATCCAGATCGCCGAGGACATGGCCTTCCTCGCCGACAAGACCCAGCGCATCCGCACCTACACGGCGACCGACGGGCACGAGGCGATCCCCTATTACGCCGGGCAGTACGGGCTGAAGGTCACCGCCGGCGCCTGGATCGACAGTCACATGGACCGCAACGAGCGCGAGATCGCCAACGTCGCCGCCATGGCGCGCAGCTCCAAGGCGGTGACTCGCATCCTGGTCGGCAACGAGGTGCTGCTGCGCGACGACATCTCGGTCAACCAGCTGCTCTCCTATATCCGCCGCGTGCGCACCCAGGTCTCGGTGCCGATCTCGACCGCCGAGCCCTGGCATGTCTGGATCGCCCATCCCGAGCTCGCCGCGGAAGTCGATTTCATCGCCATCCACACGCTGCCCTATTGGGAGGGCCTGCCGTCCGACAAGGCGGTCGCCTATGCGATGGACCGCTATCAGCAGGTCAAGAACGCCTTCCCGACCAAGCCGGTGGTGATCACCGAGTTCGGCTGGCCGTCGGAGGGCCGCATGCGGCGCGGCGCCGACCCTTCGGTCGGCGCGCAGGGCCAAGTGATCCGCACCTTCCTCAACGAGGCGGACAAGCGCGGCATCGACTTCTTCATCATGGAAGCCTTCGACCAGCCTTGGAAGCGCAACATCGAGGGTTCGGTCGGCGGCTATTGGGGCGTCTTCACCGCCGACCGCCAGGCCAAGTTCCCGCTGACCGGCAGCTTCTCCAGCGTGCCGCAGGCGCCCTGGTTCGCCCTCGGCGCCAGCCTGCTCGCGGCGCCCTTGATGCTGTGGTTCCTGCGCCGCTGGTCGAGCCTGACCTTCGCCGGCCGGGCCACCTTCCTGCTCGCCATCCAGGCCGTGGCGTCGGTCCTGGTCTGGACCGCCTATGTCGGCCTGCACCAGTATTTCTCGCCCGGCATGGCGGTCATGTGGGCGGTGCTGCTGCCGCTGCTGGTCGTGCTGCTCGCGCTGCTGCTGACCGAGGGCATCGAGGCGACCGAGGTGCTGTTCGGCACCCAGCTGCGCCGGCGCTTCCTGCCCTATGCCAGCCCCACCTCGAAGCCGCTGCCCAAGGTCTCGCTGCACCTGCCGATCTGCAACGAGCCGCCGGAGATGGTGAAGCTCACGCTGAACTCGCTGGCGGCGCTCGACTACCCCGATTTCGAGGTCCTGGTGATCGACAACAACACCAAGGACCCGAAGGTCTGGCAGCCGGTCAGGGAACACTGCGAGAAGCTTGGGCCGCGGTTCCGCTTCTTCCACGAGGACACGCTGAAGGGCTTCAAGGCCGGCGCGCTCAACTACGCGCTCGCCCGCACCGCCCCTGATGCCGAGGTGATCGGCGTGATCGACAGCGACTACATGGTGGCGCCGAACTGGCTGAAATCGCTGGTGCCCTATTTCGAGCGGCCGGAAGTCGGCTTCGTACAGGCGCCGCAGGATCATCGCGACGCGCCCGACAGCGCCTTCAAGGAGATGATCAACTGGGAATATGCCGGCTTCTTCGACATCGGCATGGTGCAGCGGAATGAGGCCGATGCGATCATCCAGCACGGCACGATGACCTTGATCCGCAAGGCCGCCCTCTCCCAGGTCGGCGACTGGTCGGAATGGTGCATTTGCGAGGATGCCGAGCTCGGCATGAAGCTGATGGAAGCCGGCTGGCAATCGGTCTATTGCCGCCAGCGCTTCGGCTGGGGCCTGACCCCGGACAGCTTCACCGGCTACAAGAAGCAGCGCTTCCGCTGGGCCTATGGCGCGGTGCAGATCCTAAAGGGCCACTGGCGCGCGCTGCTGCCCTGGGACAAGCGGCTCACCTGGTCCCAGAAGTACCACTTCGTCGCCGGCTGGGCGCCATGGTTCGCCGACGCGCTGGGCCTGGTCTTCGCCTATGCCAGCATCATCTGGACCATCGGCGTGCTGGCCCTGCCGCGCTATTTCGAGTTCCCGCACACGCTGTTCATCGTGCCGACGCTCGCCGTGTTCCTGGTCAAGGTGGTGCAGTTCCTCGGCCTCTACCGGGCCCGCGTCGATTGCGGCCTGAGGCAGCGGATCGGCGCCGGCATCGCCGGCCTGGCGCTCACCTACAGCGTGGCCAAGGCGATGCTCTACGGCATCTTCACCTCCAAGCTGCCGTTCATGCGCACGCCGAAATGCGAGAACCAGCCGGCCATGGTCCAGGCCATTGCCATGGCCTGGGAGGAAGCGTCGCTGGCCGCCCTGCTCTGGCTCTCGGGCGCGGCGATCTGGTTCGTCTATGGCTACGACGATCCGGAGGCGCGGCTCTGGTCGCTGGTCATGTGGGCGCAGTCGCTGCCCTGCGTGGCGGCGGTCATCACCGCGACGCTCAATGCCTTCGCCGGCGTCACGCTGTTCAAGCCGGCCAAAGTCACCGCCCCCGCCGCAACGACGGCAGCGACCATGCCGGCCGGCGCCGACTGAAGCCCTCGACTCCGTCAGCCCTGCTGGCATAGTTCAACGCGCCGGGGCCAATCCCCCGGCGCGTTTCGTTTGCGCGCAGACAAGGGAAGGAAACGACCGTGGCCGGCCTGGATGACCGCCATCCCGACGATATCGTCGTCGACGAGAAGCAGCTGCATGCCCTGACGGTGGACCTGTTCCGCCATGCCGGCAGCGAGGAGCGCGAGGCGAAGCTGATCGCCGATCACCTGGTGATGGCCAACCTCTCCGGCCATGACAGCCACGGCGTCGGCATGATCCCGCGCTATGTCATCAACATCAAAGCCGGCCTCACGCCGCTGAACCGGCATGCGCAGGTGGTGCTGGATGCCGGCGGCCTTCTCGTCGTCGACGGCAATGCCGGCATCGGCCAGGTGGCCGCCTTCGAGGCGATGCAGATCGCCATCGAGCGGACCAAGATGCATGGCGTCTGCGCCATGGCGCTGCGCAACTGCTCGCATATCGGCCGGATCGGCCATTGGGGCGAGATGGCGGCGACCGCGGGCCTGATCTCGACCCACTATGTCAACGTGATCGGCCACAAACCCTATGTGGCGCCGTTCGGCGGCGCCGATGCGCGGTTCTCCACCAACCCCTATTGCTGCGCCATCCCGCGCGGCGACCAGCCGCCTTTCATCCTCGACTTCGCCACCTCGCGCGTGGCCCAGGGCAAGGTGCGGGTCGCGCATAACCGGAAGAAACCGCTGTTCGAAGGCGCGCTGATCGACCGGCACGGCAATCCCACCACCGATCCCGGCGTGATGTTCCAGGACCCGATGGGCGCCATCCTCACCTTCGGCGAGCACAAGGGCTACGGCATGGCGCTCGCCTGCGAGCTGCTGGCCGGCGCCTTCGGCACCGGCACCATGCATCCGGCGACGATGGAGCGCGGCGCGACCATCAACAACATGTTCACCTTCCTGGTCGATCCCGGGAAGATCGGCGACCGGGCGGCGGTGCTGGCCGAGATCGAGCGCGCGCTCGGCTGGGTCATCGCCTCGCCGCCGGCCGCCGGCGTGGACAAAGTGATGGTGCCAGGCGACCCCGAGCGGAAGATGCGCGCGCATCGCCGTGCCCAGGGCGTGCCGATCGACCCGACCACCTGGGGCGAGATGCTGGAAGCCGGCGCCAAGGTCGGCATGAACCGGGTCGACCTGGAGAAATACCGGGGCTGAGCGCACCGCAACCCTGCCCGGCTGGCCTATCCGGCCGCCGGGCGCCATATTGCCGGCCATGTCCGATATAGCGATCGAGGCGCGCGGCCTCGTCAAACGGTTCAAGGAGGTCGCGGCGGTCGACGGCGTGTCGTTCAGCGTGCCCCGGGGCAGCTGCACGGCCCTGCTCGGCGGCAACGGCGCCGGCAAGACCACCACCATCTCCATGCTGCTCGGCCTGCTGCTGCCGACCGAGGGCAGCGTGCGCGTGCTCGGCGTCGACATGACGCGCGAGCGCCACCGCGCCCTGCCCGAGCTCAACTTCTCCTCGCCCTATGTCGACCTGCCGCACCGCCTGACGGTGCGCGAGAACCTCTCGGTCTACGCCGCGCTCTACCGCGTGCCGAAGGCCAAGGCGCGGATCGAGGGCCTGGCCCAGGATCTCGACATCGCGAGCTTCCTCGACCGTCCCTACGGCAAGCTCTCGGCCGGCCAGAAGACGCGCGTCGCGCTCGCCAAGTCGCTGGTCAACCGGCCCTCGCTGCTGCTGCTCGACGAGCCGACGGCCTCGCTCGACCCCGACACCGCCGACTGGGTGCGCGGCTATCTCGACCGCTATCGCCGCGACACCGGCGCGACCCTCCTCCTCGCCTCGCACAACATGGGCGAGGTGGAACGGCTCTGCGACGACGTGCTGATGATGCGCGCCGGCAAGATCGTCGATCACGGGAGCCCACGCGCGCTGATCGACCGCTACGGCCGGCAGAACCTGGAGGAAGTATTCCTCGACATCGCGCGCCAGCGCGGCAAGGCAGCGAAAGCCGCCTGAATCGCATGAGCAATCACCTGCGTCCGAACCCGGCCTTCAGCCCGGCCCGCGTGGCGGCTCTGGTGCTGCGCTACTGGTACCTGCTGCGCAGCTCCACCGCGCGCATGATCGAGCTCGCCTACTGGCCGACGGTGAACATGCTGCTCTGGGGCTTCATGACCCAGTTCCTGGCGACGCAGACCAGCTATGTCGCCAATGCCTTCGGCATCCTGCTCTCCGGCGTGCTGCTGTGGGAGATCCTGTTCCGCAGCCAGCTCGGCGTCTCGATCTGCTTCTTCGAGGAAGTGTGGTCGCGCAATCTCGGTCACCTCTTCGTGAGCCCGCTCCGGCCCTACGAGATGGCGATCGCGCTCGGCACCATGAGCCTGATCCGCACCATCGTCGGCGTGGCGCCCTGCATGATCCTGGCGACCTGGTTCTTCGGCTGGTCGGTCGCCGCCCTCGGCATCAGCTTCGCGCTGTTCGTCATGCTGCTGATGGTGATGGGCTGGGCCATCGGCTTCGTGATCTGCGGCCTGGTCATGCGCTACGGCCAGGGCGTCGAGAGCCTGGCCTGGGGCCTGATCTTCGCCTTCACGCCGCTCTCCGGCGTCTACTACCCGATCAGCGTGCTGCCCAGCTGGCTGCAGCCCCTCTCGCTCGCCCTGCCCTCCGCCCATGTCTTCGAGGGCATGCGGGCGATCCTGACCGACGGCGTGGTGCGCTACGACCATCTCGCCGCCGCCTTCGCGCTGGACGCCCTCTATGTGGGGGCCGGCGTGGTCGCCTTCCTGCTGTTCTTCCGCCAGGCCCGGCAGCGCGGATTGCTGCTGCAGCAGGGGGAGTAGGCGCGGGCCCCCAATCGGCGTATCGTGGCGGCGTTGGCGGGTTGCGGGCGTCTCGTAACCGTCGTTAACGCTGGCGGACGAGCAGTCCTGCGATCCCCCGGTTTCCGGGAGGATGAACTATGGCCAGCGGCGATCTGATACGTAATCCCTTCGAGTGGTTCCTGGATGGCTTCCGGGGCGTCGGCCGGGCTGTCGCCTCGACCGCCCATGCGCTGCATGTGGAGGACGAGCCTGTCGAGACGGTGGCGCCGGAGATCCGCCGTATCGAAGTTGCCGACCTGAAGCAGGCGCTCCGGCGCGGCTTCGAGGATTTCGGCGCCTTCCGCACCGACGTCCTGTTCATCTGCCTGATCTATCCCCTTGCGGGCCTGGTCCTGTCGCAGCTGGTCTTCGGCAACAAGATGCTGCCGCTGCTGTTCCCGCTCGCCTCCGGCTTCGCCCTGATCGGCCCGGTCGCGGCGGTCGGCCTCTACGAGATGAGCCGCCGGCACGAGCGCGGCGAGGACATCACGTGGTGGGATGCCTTCAACGTCGTTCGCTCCGAGGCCTTCGGCGCCATCGTGATGCTGGCCGCCTGGCTCGGCATCATCTTCCTGGTCTGGCTCGGCGCCGCCTACGCGATCTACTCGCTGACATTGGGGCCCGAGCCGCCCGCCTCTATCCTCGGCTTCGTCGGCGACGTGCTCACCACGCCGGCGGGCTGGGCGATGATCCTGTCCGGCATGGGCATCGGCTTCTGCTTCGCCCTCATCGTGCTCGCGACCAGCGTGGTGTCGTTCCCGATGCTGCTCGACCGCGATGTCGGCCTGGCCAATGCGGTGATCACCTCGGTCCGCGCCGTACGGGAGAATCCGCGGACCATGGCGATCTGGGGCCTGATCGTCGCCGGCAGCTTGGCGCTCGGCATGCTCCCGGCCTTCCTCGGCCTGATCGTGGTGGTGCCGGTGCTCGGCCACGCCACCTGGCACCTCTATCGGCATGTGGTGGGATGGCCGGCGCAGCCGGCGGACCGCATCGAAGGGTGACGACGGCCGTCAGGCCGCCGTCACGGCCCAGTCGAGAATCAACGCGGCGAAGAGCGCGAAGAGGTAGAGGATCGAGTACTGGAACAGGCGCCGCGCCGCGCGGGCAGTCTGTTCCCGGAAGACCTGGATCGCGAGCGCCAGAAGCCAGGTGCCCGCGACGGCGGCAGTCGTGCCGTAGATCATCCCCACCGTGCCCAGCGCCGCAGGCGCAAGACTGAGCGGGACCAGCAGCGCGGCGTAGATCATGATCTGGCGCCGCGTCTCCGCCTTGCCGGCGACCACCGGCAGCATCGGCACGCCGGCCTTCGCGTAGTCGTCGGTGCGGCACAGCGACAGCGCCCAGAAATGCGGCGGCGTCCACATGAAGATGATCAGGAACAGCGCCAGCGATTCAAGGCTCACCGTCCCGGTCACCGCGGCCCAGCCGATCATCGGCGGAAAGGCGCCCGCCGCGCCGCCGATGACGATGTTCTGCGGCGTGCGGCGCTTCAGCCAGATGGTGTAGACGAAGACGTAGAAGGCGATGGTGAGGGCGAGAAGAGCCGCCGCGGTCCAGTTGACGGCCATGCCCATCAGCGGGATCGAGAGCGCGCTGAGCCCGATGCCGAGCGCCAGCGCTCGCTCCGGCGCCACCCGGCCGGACGGAATCGGCCGCCGGCGCGTCCGCTCCATCACCGCGTCGATATCGCGGTCGTACCACATGTTGATCGCGGCGGCGGCGCCGGCGCCGAGCGCGATGCAGAGCACCGCCATCGTCGCCCGCGCAAAGCCGAGTTCGCCCGGCGCCACCACAAGGCCGGCGAAACCGGTGAACACCACCAGCGACATCACCCGCGGCTTGAGCAGGGCCACATAGTCCCTGAGCCGGGCGCGGGCGGACCGGGCCAAGACCTGAACTGCGCTGGCGGCGTCGATCGACATCCCCAGATGGCCTCCCGCCCTGTCGCGACTGATCGCGTCCCTGGTCAGGTGAGACAATTTTCATCATATCTCGAATCCGCAGAACCGGGTATGGTGTACGGGACAAAGTTCGGACGAGCAGGCTGCTTACAGGCTTATCACGTGTCAGCGTGAGGTCAGTCCTTCGGTAGACGATCCGGGGGGGCGCATGCGAGGTCAGGACCCGTCAGGCGGCAGCCGAAGCGGCTGCCTGCGCCTTGAGAGCCGGATCGCAGCGACAGGGACGCTGCCGCCGATCCGCACGGGGTGGTGCGCTGTGCCCGCAGCCACCCGCAGATCCTTCCATCACGCAATCGCTGCTTCGCTCAACTGGCGAGGGGGGGCCGCGCCATGACGGTCGCGCTGATCGGCTACATCCTGATCCTGCTGGCCTTGTGCATCGGCTTCTGCACCATCGGCCGCGGCTCCCGAGGCACGCGCTACGCCGTGCTGGGCAGCGTCGCCGGCGCCATCGGTCTGGGCGGCCTGTTCGTCGCCGCCGGCAGCGGGCCGCAAAGCCCGCGCCTGCACGATGCCGGCCTCGCCCTGTTCGCCGTCGGCGTCCTCGCCAACTTCTACCTGCTCAAGCGCTATTTCGACGAGGTGGAGGGGGATCGGCATGTATCGGCGCTGCGGCGGCGGGCAGCAGGCCGCGCGACCAAGAACATGGTCGCGCTGGCGATCATCCTGGTCGGCGCCGGCACGGTCGGCTTTCACTTCCTGAGCCCGTGGTGGTGGACGCCGATCGCTTCCAACTGGGGCTATGTCGACGACACCATCATCGTCACCTTCTGGATCACCGGCGTCGTCTTCGTCGCCATCGTGCTGTTCATGGCCTATTGCGTGTTCCGCTACTGGCATCGCGACGACCGGCGCGCCGCCTACGAGCCGGAGAACAAGAAGCTGGAATGGTGGCTCACCGGCCTGACCGCCGTGGGCGTCGCCGGCATGCTGACGCCGGGCCTGTTCGTCTGGAACCAGTTCGTCACCGTGCCGGAAGACGCCACCGAGGTCGAGGTGCTGGCCCGGCAGTGGGAATTCGCCTTCCGCCTGCCCGGCAAGGACGGCGTGCTGGGCACCTCCGACGCCCGCAACATCACGCCGGAGAATCCGTTCGGCCTGAATCGCAGCGACCCGCGCGGGCATGACGACGTGCTGATCGAAGGCGCCGAGCTGCACCTGCCGATCAACAAGCCGGTCAAGGTGCTGCTGCGCTCGATCGACGTGCTGCACAATTTCTACGTGCCGGAGTTCCGCGCCAAGATGGACATGGTGCCGGGCATGATCACGTACTACTGGTTCACGCCCACCCGGACCGGAACATTCGACGCGCTCTGCTTCGAACTGTGCGGCATCGGCCACTACGCGATGCGCGTCAAGGTCGTCGTCGAAGATGACGGCAAGTACCAGGCCTGGCTGACGCAGCAGCCCACGTTCGCGCGCATGCTGGCGCAGGCCGCGGAGTGACAGGAGGCGTGACCGGACCAGCGAAGAGGGTGATCTGATGGCTTATTTCATCCCGACCGCACCCGAAGACGTGCCGCCGGCCGAGCTCGGCGAAGTCGAACTCTATCACGCGCATAGCTGGATCACGAGGTGGGTGTTCTGCCAGGACGCCAAGGTGATCGCGATCCAGTACTCGCTGACCGCCCTCGCCATCGGCATGGTCGCGCTGGTGCTGTCCTGGCTGATGCGCCTGCAGCTCGGCTTCCCCGAGGCCTTCGACTTCATCGACGCGCAGGCCTATTACCAGTTCATCACCATGCACGGCATGATCATGGTGATCTACCTGCTGACCGCGCTGTTCCTGGGCGGCTTCGGCAACTACCTGATCCCGCTGATGGTCGGCGCGCGGGACATGGTGTTTCCCTACGTCAACATGCTGAGCTACTGGATCTATCTGCTCGCCGTGCTGGTGCTCGTGTCGAGCTTCTTCGTGCCCGGCGGGCCGACCGGCGCGGGCTGGACGCTGTATCCGCCGCAGGCGATCCTCTCCGGCACGCCGGGCGGCGCCGAGTGGGGCATCATCATCATGCTGGCCTCGCTCGCCCTCTTCATCATCGGCTTCACCATGGGCGGCCTGAACTACGTGGTGACCGTGCTGCAGGCGCGCACCCGCGGCATGACCCTGATGCGCATGCCGCTGACCGTGTGGGGCATCTTCGTCGCCACCATCCTGGCGCTGCTCGCCTTCCCCGCCCTGTTCGTCGCGGCGGTGATGATGGGCTTCGACAAGCTGCTCGGCACCAGCTTCTTCATGCCCGCCATCGTGGAGATGGGCGCGCAGCTGAAATACGGCGGCGGCAGCCCGATCCTGTTCCAGCACCTGTTCTGGTTCTTCGGCCACCCGGAGGTCTACATCGTCGCCCTGCCCGCCTTCGGCATCGTCTCCGACCTGATCAGCGTGCATGCCCGCCGCAACATCTTCGGCTACCGCATGATGGTGTGGGCAATCGTGATCATCGGGGGGCTCAGCTTCATCGTCTGGGCGCACCACATGTATGTGAGCGGCATGCACCCCTATTTCGGCTTCTTCTTCGCCACCACGACGCTGATCATCGCCGTGCCCACGGCGCTCAAGGTCTACAACTGGGTGCTGACCCTGTGGCGCGGCAACATCCACCTCACGGTGCCGATGCTGTTCGCCATCGGCTTCATCATCACCTTCGTCAACGGCGGCATCACCGGCCTGTTCCTCGGCAACGCCGTGGTCGACGTGCCGCTTTCCGACACCATGTTCGTGGTCGCCCATTTCCACATGGTGATGGGCGTGGCGCCGATCCTGGTCATCATGGGCGCGATCTATCACTGGTTCCCGCTGATGACCGGCCGGATGTACGACGACCGCCTCGGCAAGGTGCATTTCTGGATCACCTTCCTCGGCGCCTATGCGATCTTCCTGCCGCTGCACTATCTCGGCCTGCTCGGCGTGCCGCGGCGCTATTTCGAGATGGGCGAGACCAGCTTCATCCCGCCTTCCGCGGCGACCCTGAACGAGTTCGTCACCGTGATGGCGCTGATCGTCGGCTTCAGCCAGCTGGTCTTCATCTTCAACCTGGTCTGGAGCACGTTCTGGGGCAAGGCGGCCGAGCGCAATCCGTGGAAGGCCACGACGCTGGAATGGCAGACGCCCGAGATGCCGCCGGGGCACGGCAATTTCGGCGACCGGCTGCCGATCGTTTATCGCTGGGCCTATGCCTATGGCATTCCCGGCGCGCCGCAGGACTACCTGCCGCAGAACGTGCCGCCCGACCTCGCGCGCGTCGACGAACTGCCCGAGGAGGAGAAGCGCCACAAGGCCGCCGCGGGAGGACACGCGTGAACCTGCTGCAGCAGCTGCGCGAGAAGCCCTGGCTGCCGTCGCCGGGGCCGGTGGTCGCGCTGCGCGACGGCAGCACGTTCTACCTGCCGGCGGCGACGCTGGGGCTCCGCGTGTTCTTCGCGGTGATCACGGTGGTGTTCTCGCTGCTGATCACGGCCTATGGCACGCGGATGGCGTTCGAGGACTGGCGCCCGGCGCCGCAGTTGGGCCTGCTCTGGTTCAACACCATCATGCTGCTGCTCGCCAGCGCCGGTATGCAGTGGGCGCGGTGGGCGGCACGGCGGGGCGACCGCGACAACCTGGCGATCGGCCTGCTCGGCGGCGGCATCTGCACCATCGCCTTCCTGGCCGGCCAGCTGCAGGCCTGGCGCCAGCTCGAGATGGTTCCGACCTTCGATGTGATGAGCCCGGCGATCGGCTTCTTCTACCTGATCACCGGCCTGCACGGCCTGCACATGGTCGGCGGCATGGTCGCCTGGGGCCGGGCGGCGGTGAAGCTCTGGCGCGGCCTCGACGTAATGCGCCTCAGGCTCAGCGTCGAGCTCTGCGCATCCTACTGGCACTTCCTGCTGGTGGTCTGGCTGGTGCTGTTCGCCCTGCTGTTCTCGGGCAACGACAACCTGCAGGCGATCCTGGTGTTCTGCGGCATCCGGTAGAGAGAGGGCGGGAGCATGGCGGAGAGCGTCACAAGACGCGAAGGCTGGAACGGCATCGCTACCGACTGGGCCTCGGACCAGCGGGCGTTCAAGGACGTCCCCTGGGGCAAGGCGATGATGTGGATCTTCCTGCTCAGCGACACCTTCATCTTCAGCATCTTCCTGCTGTCGTACATGACGGTCAGGATGTCGACGGTGGATACTTGGCCGAATGCGAGCCAGATCTTCTCGCTGCATATCGGCGGTTCCGACGTGCCCCTGATCCTGATCGCCATCATGACCTTCGTGCTGATCTCGAGCAGCGGCACCATGGCGATGGCGGTCAATTTCGGCTATCGCCGCGACCGGAAGATATGCACCTACCTGATGCTGGCGACGGCGCTGTTCGGCGCCACCTTCGTCGGCATGCAGGCCTTCGAGTGGAGCAAGCTGATCTCGGAAGGCGTGCGCCCCTGGAGCAATCCGTTCGGCGCGCCGCAATTCGGCTCCACCTTCTTCATGATCACCGGCTTCCACGGCACCCACGTGTCGATCGGCGTGATCTTCCTGCTGATCATCGCCCGCAAGGTCTGGCGCGGCGATTACGAGCGCGGGCGGCCCGGCTTCTTCACCAGCCGCAGGGGGCAGTACGAGGCGGTGGAGATCATGGGCCTCTACTGGCACTTCGTCGATCTGGTCTGGGTCTTCATCTTCGCTTTCTTCTATCTGTGGTGAGGGCGGCATGGCACACGCAGAGACGCATCACGCTCCGGCCGCCCAAACGGCACACGCCCAAGCGGCGCATGCCGAAGGCCAGCAGCACCCGATCGGGGTCTATCTCTGGGTCTGGGGCGCGCTGTTCGTGTTCAGCCTGTTCTCCTACCTGGTGGACTATTTCCACGTGCAGGGCGTGCTGCGCTGGTCGCTGATCCTGATCTTCATGATGATCAAGGCGGGGCTGATCGTCGCCATATTCATGCATATGCGCTGGGAGCGGCTGGCGCTGACCTACGCCATCCTGCTGCCGCCGGTCCTGGTGCTGGTCTTCGTCTGGCTGATGACGCACGAGGCGGACTATACCGCCATCACCCGCGACCTGTTCTTCGCGGCCGGAACCTAGCGCCCTACTCCACCGTCACCGACTTCGCCAGGTTGCGCGGCTGATCCACGTCGGTGCCCTTCAGCACCGCGACGTGATAGGCGAGCAGCTGGACCGGGATGGCATAGAGGATCGGGGCGACGAAGGGATCCACGCTCGGGATCTCGATGGTCGCCTCCGCCTCGTCGCCGATGCGGGCGATACCTTCCTTGTCGGACAGGAAGATGACGCGGCCGCCGCGCGCCATCACCTCCTGCATGTTGGAATAGGTCTTCTCGAACAGGTGGTCGGAGGGCGCGATCACGATCACCGGCACGGTCTCGTCGATCAGCGCGATCGGCCCGTGCTTCAGCTCGCCGGCGGCATAGCCCTCGGCATGGATGTAGGAGATCTCCTTCAGCTTCAGCGCGCCTTCCATGGCGATGGCGAAGCCGGTGCCGCGGCCGATGAACAGGATGTCGCGCGCCTCCATCACCTTCTGGGCGAGCTGCTGGATCGCCCCGTCATGGCCCATCACCTCGTTGGCGCGCGACGGCACCTCGGCGATGGCGGCCGACAGCTTCGCCTCGGTCGCCGCGTCGATGGCGCCGCGGGCCCGCGCCGTCGCGATGGCGAGGCAGGCGAGCACCGTGAGCTGGCAGGTGAAGGCCTTGGTCGAGGCGACGCCGATCTCCGGCCCCGCATGAGTGTGCAGCACCGCATGCGCCTCGCGCGCCATGGCGCTTTCCGGCACGTTGACCACGGCGAGCACATGCTGCTTCTGCGCCTTGGCGTAGCGCAAAGCGGCCAAGGTGTCGCTGGTCTCGCCGGATTGCGAGATGAAGATGGCAAGGCCGCCTTCCGGCATCGGCGCCTCGCGGTAGCGGAACTCGGAGGCGATATCGATCTCGACCGCCACGCGCGCCACGCGTTCGAACCAGTATTTCGCCACCAGCGCCGAGTAGTACGAGGTGCCACAGGCGATGATGGTGATCTTCGGCACCTTGGCGATGTCGAAGGGAAGCTGCGGCAGCGCGATCTCGCGCGTCGCCGGATTGAACATCGTGTTGAGCGTGTCGCCGATCACCGCCGGCTGCTCGTAGATCTCCTTGAGCATGAAGTGGCGATGATTGCCCTTGCCGATCAGCGCGCCGGAGAGCGCGGTGAGGCGCACCTCGCGGCTCACCACCTTGTCCGTCTCGTCGTGGAACACCGCGTTGTCGCGCCGCAGCACGACCCAATCGCCCTCTTCCAGGTAGGAGATCTTGTCGGTCATCGGCGCCAGCGCCATGGCGTCGGAGCCGAGAAACATCTCGCCCTGGCCCCAACCGACGGCGAGCGGCGAGCCGCGGCGGGCGCCGATCAGCAGGTCGGGATGCCCGTCGAACAGGATGCCGAGCGCGAAGGCGCCTTCGACGCGCTTCAAGGCCTTGGCCGTCGCGTCCTCGGGCGAGAGCCCCTGGTCGAGCAGATGGGTGATGAGCTGCGCCATCACCTCGCTGTCGGTCTCGCTCTCGAATTTGTGGCCGGCGCGGGTCAGCTCGTCGCGCAGCTGGCGGTAGTTCTCGATGATGCCGTTATGGACCAGCGCGACCTTGCCGGTCGCGTGCGGATGCGCGTTGCGCTCGTTCGGCACGCCATGCGTCGCCCAGCGGGTATGGGCGATGCCGATGGTGCCGTCGAGCGGCTCCTGGCTCAATCGCGCCTCGAGGTTGACGATCTTGCCCTCGGCGCGCCGGCGCTGGATACGGTCCGCCACCAGGGTGGCGACGCCCGACGAGTCATAGCCGCGATATTCCAGCCGCTTCAGCCCGTCGACCAGCCGCGGCACTGCCGGGCCTTTGCCGATCACCCCCACGATGCCGCACATGCCTGCCGCCTATCCCTTCTTCTGCTGCGCCGCCTTGCGGGCGCGCGCCTTGGCGCGGAAGCGCTCGGCCCCGCCCTGCACTTCCGTCTTGCCGCCGCGCACCACGGTCAGCGCGCCGGGCGGCACGTCCTCGGTCACGGTGCTGCCGGCACCGACGATGGCGTCGTCGCCGACCTTGACCGGCGCGACCAGCGCGGTGTTGGAGCCGATGAACGCGCCGGCGCCGATATCGGTGTGGTACTTGCCGAAGCCGTCGTAATTGCAGGTGATGGTGCCGGCGCCGACATTGGCCTTGGGCCCGACGCGAGCGTCGCCGATATAGGTGAGGTGGTTGACCTTGGCGCCGGCCTCGACGGTCGCCGCCTTCACCTCGACGAAATTGCCGATATGCGCTTCCTCGCCCAGCACCGTGCCGGGACGGAGCCGCGCGAACGGGCCGATCGTGGCGCCGTTGGCGACGGTCGCCTTCTCCAGATGCGAGAAGGCGCGGATCACCACGTCGTCACCGATGCTGACGCCGGGGCCGAAGAACACGTTCGGTTCGATCACCACGTCGCGGCCGAGCCGGGTGTCGTGCGAGAGATAGACCGTCGCCGGATCGATCATGGTGACGCCGCCGGCCATGGCCGCGGCACGCAGCCGGCGCTGCAGGATCGCCTCGGCGCCGGCGAGCGCGGCGCGGCTGTCGACGCCGAGCACCTCCTCCGCATCGCCCTCGACCACGGCACAGGCGAGGCCGCGCGCGCGGGCAATGCCGACCACGTCGGTCAGGTAGTATTCGCGCTGCGCGTTGTCGTTCCGGATCGCCTCGAGCAGAGCGAAGGCATGGGCGCCTTCGAGCAGCATCACGCCGGCATTGCAGAGGCCGATGGCGCGCTCCTCAGGCTTCGCATCCTTGAACTCGACGATGCGCTCGAGCCCACCCGGCCCGACCACGAGGCGGCCATAGGCGGCCGGGTCCTTCGGCCGGAAGCCAAGCACGACGACGGCTGCCCCTTTGGTCCGTGCGTCCAGCATCGCCTGCATCGTCGCCGTGGTGACCAGCGGCGTGTCGCCGAACAGCACCATCACGTCGCCGTCGAAGCCCTGCAGCGCCGGCTTGGCCGCCAGCACGGCGTGGCCGGTGCCGAGCGGCGGGTCCTGCACCGCGGCGACCGCGCCGGGCACGGCGGCGGCCACCTGGTCCATGCCCTTGGCGGTGACGACGACGATCCGGCCGGGCGCGAGCGCGCCGACCGCAGCGCCGACATGGGCGATCATCGGCCGCCCGGCCAGGGCGTGCAGCACTTTGGCCCGGGAAGACCGCATGCGGGTGCCTTGACCTGCGGCTAGGATGATTGCAGCGAAGGGCTGATGGCTCATTGGGGGCATCTCGATCGCTGGCGGAGCATGGTCCCCCGCCGGTTAACGGCGGATTAGCCAGTTAATGGACCACGAGAGGCGGAATGATCAAGCGATTGAACCGTAGCGCCATTGTGTTCGACCTGGACGGAACGCTGGTGGAATCCGCGCCGGACCTGCACGGCGCCCTCGTCCATGTGCTGGAACAGAGCGGCCGGCCGACCGTCACCCTGGAAGATGTCCGCCATATGGTGGGCGACGGCGCCCGGGCCATGCTGGAACGCGGCTTCGCCGCCACCGGCGGGCCGCTCGGAAGCGCCGAACTGGACGCGGCGATGCAGCTTTTCCTGCGCCATTACGGCGCCAATGTCGCGCGGCTCAGCCACACTTTCGAGGGGGTCGAGGAGGTGCTGGCCGGCCTGCAGGAGGCCGGCGCCGCGCTTGGCGTCTGCACCAACAAGCCGCAGGCGCTGACCGAGGCGCTGCTGGAAGAGCTCGCGATCGACCAGCATTTCGGCGCCGTGGTGGGCGGCGATGCGCTCCCGGTGCGCAAGCCCGACCCGGCGCATCTGACGGCGACCCTGGAGCGCCTGGGCCGCAGCGGCGCCCCGGCCGTCATGGTCGGCGATTCGCGGAACGACGTGGCGGCGGCGCGCGGCGCCGGCCTGCCGGTGGTGCTGGTCAGCTTCGGCTACACCACCATTCCGGTCCGCGAACTGGGCGCCGACATCGTCATCGATCACTTCGCCGACCTCCCCGCCGCCCTGGCCGAGCTCGGCTTCCGCGACTGACGCTTGCCCGCGGCGCATCTGTTCCGCCCTTCCGGCCCTCCCCCCGTGACAAACACAAAGCATGGGGGAGGGTTGGCTGGGGGCGGCCGGCGCACAACGACCGGCGGCGCATCTGTTCCCTCACCTCGTCGTGCCCGGGCTTGTCCCGGGCATCCACGGCTGTCGGCCGAGCTGCCGCAGGCGCGTGGGTGGCCGGGACAAGCCCGGCCACGACGGCAAAGGACCGGCGCATCTGTTCCGCGGCGCTTCTGTTCCGCGGCGCTTCTGTTCCGCGGCGCTTCTGTTCCGCGGCGCTTCTGTTCCGCGGCGCTTCTGTTCCGCGGCGCTTCTGTTCCGCGGCGCTTCTGTTCCGCCATGTCGTCGTACCCGGGCTTGACCCGGGTACCTATGGGCCAGCGGAAAGGTGTGAGTGGTAGGATCGTATTCACTTAACAAAGTTAGCACATAGCGCAATTTTTGGCAAGGCGCCAACCGAAAATTGGGACTAATCCGGCAATTCATCCCCGCGCCCGACATTGCGTACGAGGTCGGCGATGTCGGGGTGGTGCTGCAGGATCTCTCGCTGATGCGCCCTGAGGGCCGCCACCAGTTCGCCCTTGCGGCCGAGCAGTGTGTCGGCATAGGCGACCATCCGAGAATTCGGCCAGCAACGCGGCCGGACCCGGTGCAGGGCCGCGAAGGCGGTCCGCTCGCTGCCCGGCGCGAGCTGCGCCATCAGGATGGCCGCCGCCGCGGTCGAGCGCGAAATGCCCATATGGCAATGCACCAGGATCTTGCCGATCTCCGGCCGATCCGCCTCTACCCGCTCGCCGAAGGCCAGCACGGCCATGACATGGCTGACTTCCGGCGGATCGTATCCCGCGTAGTCCTTCACCACGTCGTGGAAGCGCAGCACCGACCAGTGCCGGGGCGCGAGCCAGCGGTCGACCGGCGGCTGCTCGGCGTGGGGGTCGAGCAGCGACAGGACGTGGGTCACACCGGCATCACAATGCCCGACGATTTCCGGGATGCCGCAGATGGTCATTCGGGTGGGGAGAGGCATGGGCCATAGATGGCCTTGTGCCCGCCTCGGCGCAACCTTGACGGCCCCGGGCGGCCCACCTATACCCACCGCCCTGATCCCTGGGGCCCAGCTTCCAGGCGCGGGCGGTTAGCTCAGTTGGTAGAGCACATCGTTCACATCGATGGGGTCGCAGGTTCGAGTCCTGCACCGCCCACCATCCAAATCCTGTCCGGCCCGGACCTGACGCAGGTCGCCAGCAGCGCGCCCTCAATGCGCTTTCAGCCGATCCCGCCGGGCGCTTCCCGCTCCAACCCGGAGTAAGATCGCCCACAGCCGGTCGACGCCATTGCCGCCATCGGCTGTTTCAGATCAAGGCGCTGGCGCCGCAGCCGGTGATCATGCGCGGCATGGTTCCGTCTGCGACGGGAAGCCGCTGCCCGGGCGCTATTGACCAGCTTGCCGCTGCGGCTCTACATTAGAATTATTCTAATCTGAACTGCAGGAGGATTCCTCCATGAACGCCAAAGCCGACGACACCGCGGGCAAATGCCCGTTCACGAGTGTGTCGAGCGGACGCCGGAACCGCGACTGGTGGCCGGAAGCGCTCGACATCTCGGTCCTGCACCGCAATTCGGATCTCTCCGATCCGATGGGCGAGAAGTTCGACTACGCCAAGGAGTTCAAGACCCTCGACCTCGACGCTGTGATCAAGGACCTGACGGCGCTGATGACGGCCTCGCAGGATTGGTGGCCGGCCGATTTCGGCCATTACGGCGGGCTGATGATCCGCATGGCCTGGCACAGCGCGGGCACCTACCGCATCACTGACGGCCGCGGCGGCGCCGGCGCCGGGCAGCAGCGCTTCGCGCCGCTGAATTCCTGGCCGGACAACGCCAACCTCGACAAGGCGCGCCGCCTGCTCTGGCCGATCAAGCAGAAATACGGCCGCAAGCTCTCCTGGGCCGACCTGATGATCCTGGCCGGCAACGTCGCGCTGGAATCCATGGGCTTCAAGACCTTCGGCTTCGCCGGCGGCCGCGCCGATGTGTGGGAGCCGGATGAGCTCTACTGGGGCCCCGAAGGATCGTGGCTGGGCGACGAGCGCTATAGCGGCGAGCGCCAGCTGGCGGAGCCGCTCGGCGCGGTGCAGATGGGCCTGATCTACGTGAACCCGGAAGGTCCGAACGGCAATCCGGACCCGGTCGCGGCGGCGAAGGATATCCGCGAGACGTTCCGGCGCATGGCGATGAACGACGAGGAGACCGTCGCGCTGATCGCCGGCGGCCACACGCTCGGCAAGACGCACGGCGCGGGCGACCCCTCGCTGGTCGGGCCGGACCCGGAGAGCGGCGCGCTCGAGGACCAGGGCCTCGGCTGGAAGAGCAAGCACAAGACCGGCATCGGCTGCGACGCCATCACCGGCGGCCCGGAAGTCACCTGGTCGCAGACGCCGACAAGGTGGAGCAACCACTTCTTCGACAACCTGTTCAAATACGAATGGGAGCTGACCCAGAGCCCGGCCGGCGCCAAGCAATGGCGGGCCAAGAACGCACCGGCCGATATCCCGGATGCCTTCGACAAGTCGAAGAAGCATGTGCCGACCATGTTGACGACGGATCTCTCGCTGCGCTTCGATCCGGCCTACGAGAAGATCTCGCGGCGCTTCTACGAGAACCCCGATCAGTTCAACGATGCCTTCGCGCGGGCCTGGTACAAGCTCACGCATCGCGACATGGGCCCGCGTCCGCGCTATCTCGGCCCGCTGGTGCCGAAGGAAGTGCTGATCTGGCAGGACCCGATCCCGGCCGTCGATCACCAGCTGGTCGACGACAAGGATGTGGCCGCACTGAAGGCGAAGGTGCTCGCGTCGGGCCTCACTGTGGCGCAGCTCGTCGCCACTGCGTGGGCCTCGGCTTCGACCTTCCGCGGCTCCGACAAGCGCGGCGGGGCGAACGGCGCGCGCATCCGCCTGGCGCCGCAGAAGGACTGGGAAGTCAACGAGCCGACGCAGCTCGCGACCGTGCTGCAGAAGCTCGAGGCGATCCAGAACGACTTCAACGCTTCCGCGACCGGCGGCAAGAAGGTGTCGCTGGCCGACCTGATCGTCCTCGCCGGCGGCGCGGCGGTCGAGAAGGCCGCCAAGGACGCGGGCTTGGACGTGAAGGTCCCCTTCACGCCGGGCCGCATGGACGCGTCGCAGGACCAGACCGATGTCGACTCCTTCGCGCCGCTGGAGCCGCGGGCCGACGGCTTCCGCAACTATATCGGGGGCAGGACCCAGTTCATGAAGCCCGAGGAGGCGCTGGTGGACCGAGCGCAGCTGTTGCGGCTGACCGGGCCGGAGATGACCGTGCTGGTCGGCGGCTTGCGGGTTCTGGGCGCGAATACCGGCGGGTCAAAGCACGGCGTCTTCACCGACAAGCCGGGCACGCTGACCAACGACTTCTTCGTCAACCTGCTCGACATGAAGACGCAGTGGCAGCCAGGCAAGACCGACGGCGAGTATGAAGGCCACGACCGGAAAACCGGCAAGCCGCGGTGGACCGGCACGCGGGTCGACCTGATCTTCGGCTCGCATTCGCAGCTCCGCGCCTTCGCGGAGGTCTACGCGGCCGCCGATGCGAAGCCGAAGTTCGCGCAGGACTTTGTCGCGGCCTGGGCGAAGGTCATGGACGCCGACCGTTTCGATCGGCGCTAGACCGGAGAGGGTCCCGGCGGCAATCGGCGGGCGTCCGCCGCCAAGCGTTCTGAAGACCATGAGCCAGACAGCGCCGGCGTGCTGTCTGGCTCTTTCTTTATCCAGCTCTCGAATGGTCGATGGCGGCGCAACATTGTTGACCCGACAGCCAAGCTCGGCCACGGTTGCGGCAGGCGTGACATCGTCGGGAAACCAACTTCCCGCAGCCGGCGGCCGAGACCGTCAGGCGACATCTGGGCTGCCCGCGCGACGTGCGGCGGCCTCAAGAAAATCAGCCGCCTGCGGTTGCCTGCCAGGCCGCCTTCCTGCCCGATCGTCGAGGGCCCAATCGTCGAGGGAGGGACGATGCGATCTCGTATGCTTGTTGTCGGCGCCATTCTGCTGCTGGCCGCCGTCGCCGCCATCTATGTCGCGTGGAAGCCGAAGCCGGCGGAGGAGCCCGTCGCGGCGAAGCCCGCCCCCGGCGCCATGCCGCTCGGCGCCACGCGCGGCGCCCGCATCATTCCGGCCGACCGGGACGTCGCCACCCTGGGCCGCGCCTTCGACAGCGTGACCGGCGAATTTGTCGGCACCGGCGGCTGCCTCACCGATTTCACCGCCGGCGCGGGCGGCGGTCCGGAGACGACGATCCGCCTGGTCGAAGTGACCGACCAGTACAGCCTGATGAATGCGCTGGATATCGACGTGTCGGCCCAGGGCAAGGTGTTCGGCGTCGGCGCCAGCGGCAAGGGCAAGTTCGTCACCTCGGTCAAGGTCACGCAGAACCGGCAGAGCTTCGCCCTCTATGCCCGGGCCGACCGTACCGGCGAGACCCTGGTGCCGGAGAAGGGCAAGAGCTTCGTCAACCTGACGGACCAGGCGCTCGGCTTCCTGAAGACGGGCGAAGACGAATTCCGCGAGCGCTGCGGCGACAGCTTCGTCTCGGCCATCTATGTCGGCGCCGAGGCCTTCGGCCTGCTGAGCTTCAACGAGCAGAGTCGCGACAAGCGGCGCGAGATCGCCGTGTCGATGAAGGCGTCGGGCGTCGGCTGGTCGGCCGCGGCCAGTGCCGACAGCAAGTACGAGGAGTACCGCAAGTCGGGCCGCACCGAGATCGTCTACAACCAGAAAGGCGGCAGCGACGTGCCGCCGAGCGACTGGGCCTCGCTCAAGGGTTCGGCCGGCGCGGTGGCGAAACGTGCCCAGGGGCCTGATGCCGTCCAGGTGTCGTTCCAGATCCTGCCCTATTCGAAATCGGTGGTCGGCAACTGGCCGAACCAGCCGCTGACGCCAAGCCCGGATCTGCTGGAGCTCGTCTATTTCCGCGGCGCCTACGGCACCATCCTGCAGACCATCGACGACATTCTGGCCGATCGCGACATGGCGGCGCGCGTCTGGCTGCTGGATCGCGGCGTCACGCTCGCCCAGCTCGGCGACCTGCAGGTCAAGGTGCAGTCGCTGCGCCAGGCCGCCGACAATCTGATACAGGCCTGCATGACCTGGCGCCCGGGCAAGGCGAAGCCGCAGGGCTGCGGCTCCACCGACGAGCTCAAGCGCACGCTGACCGCCGGGCCGCGCCTGGTGCACCCCTATGCCCTGCTGGCAGAGCTGCCGCTGCAATTCGCCGGCGGCGGCGCGGCCGAGCATTTCCTGAGCGAGGGCGACCTGCGCACCGAGCTGTTCACGCGCAACCTGCTCACCACGCGCGATGCCGTCTGCCGCTTCCAGGCGGATCAGGGCGCGCCCCACCCCGCCTGCATCGCCGAGAGCGAGCTTCAGAGCAAATACGAGGCCGGGATCCCGGTGCTGGCGCCGGCCGTCGGCAGCGACAACGGCCATGTGGTGTTCGAGAGCGAATCGACCAGCCGGGGGCAATGTCTCACCGCAGCCAAGGCGGGCGCCAAGGATCAGGCCGCCTTCGCGTCGCCGTGCAATCGGGCGAAGCCGGCAGCGGCCCTGCAACGCCTGCAATGGGCTGGTTCCGGACAGCTGGTCATTCGCAATGGTGCCTGCCTGGCCGGGGCGAACAAGCTGGGCGCGCGCCCGGCGCCGCACAACTGCGACACCAAGGAGCCGTTCCAGCTCTGGCGCTTCGTGCCGACCCGTCAGACGACGATCGACACCGGCAAGGCATTGCATGGCCTGCTGCAGAACGCGCATGGCTGGTGTCTGCAGCATGTCGGCACCGGCGCGGCGCTCGCCGCGGCCGTCTGCAATCCGGTCAACGCGATGCTGTGGACGGCGCACAAGGTGCCGTGACGACACCGGCCCATGACGACACCGGGCGGCACCCGGGTCGTCAGCCGAATGTGCAACCAGGACTTCCAGCCTTCGCGCGCCTCGCCCCCGCAGCTCCGGCGACTCTGGTAGGCTGCTGTCGGTGATGGTCAATCGCGGCTCCGCCGCACCCCCTCCGTGACTTACCTGCTTCTCAAATACCTGCACGTGATCGGCGCTGTGGTGATTCTCGGCACCGGCAGCGGCATCGCCTTCTTCATGCTGATGGCGCATCGCAGCGGTGACGTCGCCTTCATTGCCCGCACCGCCGAGGTCGTGGTGCGCGCCGACCTGCTGTTCACCGCGACCGCGGTCGCCGTGCAGCCGCTGACCGGCTATCTGCTGCTGCGCGAGTCCGGGCTCGCCTGGACCGAAAGCTGGCTGGTCGCCGCGCTGGTTCTCTACGGGGTCGCCGGCGCGTTCTGGCTGCCGGTGGTGTGGATGCAGGCGCGCATGCGTGACCTCGCGCGCGCCGCGGCGGCAACGAACGCACCCTTGCCGGCGGCGTATTACCGCCTGTTCCGGCTCTGGTTCGCCTTCGGCTTTCCGGGCTTCGGCTCCGTGCTGGCGATCATCTGGCTGATGATTGCCAAGCCGGATCTCTAGACGCCATGGCCGGCACGCTGCCGACCATCGCCGTGCTCGGCGCATCCGGCCTGATCGGCGGCGCGGTCGCGGATACGCTGGCGGCGGAGGGCTTTCCCGTCGTGGCGATCGCCCGGCGCTTCACCCTGTCGCAGCGCGAGCGGTTCGGCAGCGCCGCTCTCGAACAGCCGATCGTCGATCTGGACGGCGCCGCGCTGGCGCGCCTTATCGAGACGGCCGGCGCCGATATCGTCGTCAACTGCATCGGCGTGCTGCAGGACGGTCCGCGCGGCGGCACCGATGCGGTGCATCGCGCCTTCGCCGCGCGGCTCGCCGCCGCGCTGGCGAGCCGGGGCGGCAGCCTGCTGGTTCACCTTTCCGTGCCGGGCCGGCCGGAGGACGATCCCACGCCGTTCAGCCGCAGCAAGCGGGCAGCGGAGCAGGCGATCGCCGATGCCGGCATCCCCTGCGTCATCTTGCGGCCCGCCTTCGTGCTGGCGGCAGCGGCCTATGGCGGCAGCGCCCTGATGCGGGCGCTCGCCATGCTGCCGGTCGCGCTGCCGAGGAAGGAGGCCGCCTCGGCCTTCGTCATCACCGACATCGACAACATCGCCGCCACCATCGCCATCGTCGCGCGGCGCTGGGCCGATGGCGAGCGGCGCTGGAACGCCACCTGGGACGTCATGACACCGGAGCCGCTCACCGTCGGCGACGTGGTCGCCGGGCTGAGGCGCCGGCTCGGTGGGCCGGACCCACATTGTCCACTGCCGGGCTGGTTGCTCCGGTGCGGCGCCGGCGCAGGCGACGCCGCCGCAGGGCTCGGCTGGTCGCCGCCCATGCGCAGCACGGCGCTGCGCGAGCTGCGCCGCGGCGTGACCGGCGATCCTGCGCCCTGGATGGCGGCGACCGGCATCGCCCCCACCCCGTTCCCTGCCCTGTTGCAGCGGCTTGCGGCCACGGTGCAGGAGAAATGGTTCGCCCGGCTCTATCTGCTCAAGGCCCTGGCGATCATGACGCTGGTCGTGTTCTGGGCGATATCGGGGCTGATCGCCTTGACCGTCGCCTTCGGACCGGCAACGGGCATCCTGACCGCGCACGGCTTTCCGCCGCAGCTGGCCGCAGTCGTGACGGTAGCGAGCAGCCTGCTCGACATCGGTATCGGCATCTGTATCGCCTTCCGCCGCACGTGCCGGATCGGACTGATCGCCGGCATCGGCGTGTCCCTGTTCTACATGCTGGGCGCGGCGGCGATCACGCCCGAACTGTGGATCGAACCGCTCGGCGCGCTGGTCAAGACCGGCCCCGCCATCGTCCTGATGCTGGTCGCACTCGCGATCCTGGAAGAGCGATGACGGACCCGCTTCCCGCCTGGCCGGTCGCATGATCCTCGACCCACCCGGCTGGCGCGGCGAGCAGTAACGCCGGCCTCTCCGCCAGCGAATACTGCGACGACAGCGGTTCAATCCGGGTGGCGCGCGGGCAATTCGGTCGCCTCGCAATGATCGCCCCGGCAACGACGAATTCTTGCTGGCGAGCGAGATCGATATTTATCCACAGGCACAATCTTCACCATGCAATCCCGTCCAATTCCAAAATACTTATATTCTCCGGCTAATTGTGCGTCTCGGTTGTGTATCAACAGCAAGGCATTATCAGATTCTACAAATAATCTACTTTTGCATCATACCCGAAGATATACCCCAGCTATTCAGTGGTAATTTGATTTTAACTACTTCCTAATTGACAACGACCGGCAGGCGCCAAAAGATCTCCTGGGGAGGGCGCGCCGATATGACACAATCAGAAGATTGTCGCATACGCGCCCGCCGCAGGACCGGGTGAGATGCAGGCGCCCGGCTGGGATTCAGTATTCGTCGCCGAGATCCCGGTGCTCAACCGGGCCCTTGCCGCCTTCAGCCAGGCCGAAGGCGCCGTACTCGACGCCAAGATCCAGGATGTGCGCGTCACCGCCAGGCTCGGCATCTGGAGCATCGTCCAGGGCGGCGACGGCGAGTATGTCTTCCTGCAGATCGCTCTGGACAGCGGAACCCTCGATGCCGGGAGCGGCGCGGCCATCGCGCTTGATGGCGCCAAGGTCGTCCTGAAGACCCGCCTCACGTTTCTGCCCGCGCCGTCGGGACAAGGGCGCGATCTGCGTTTCGATCTTACCTCGGCCGGTGGCGCGGACGGCTCGATCACGCCGGTCAGCGTGGCGCCCGGCAAGGCGCCCCTGAGCGCCTTCCAGCAGACCATGATCGGGATGGCGGTCGCCCAGGACCTGGTCGCCAACGCGGCCAAGCTCAGCTTCGTGCTCGCCCATATCGAGCCGATGGCGAATAGCGGCGTCAGCTGGCTGCAGCCTCGGCAATGCGCCTATGCATACGTATCCGAGGTCGGAACCGGCCGTCAGCTCATGGCGATCTTCGCCGTCAGCGACGATCGGCCGATCGAGCACCTGTCGACGCAACTCGATCCCAGCCTGCTGTCGAACGCCGCCACGGTCGGGCTGGCGATCTCCGGCGACCTGTTCCTGCAGCACGTCTTCGCCCCCGCCTTCGCCAAGTCGCTGAACACGTCGGCGGCCAACACCACGCTGACGACCGCCGCCGGGCTGTTCGCCGCGATCGATCGCGCCGAAGCTGTCGTGAACCCCAAAGCGAAGGCGATGCTCGCGGCGGCGCTCGGCAGCCGTGCCGCCGCCGGCGGGCCCGGGGTTCTGCATCTGCGAAAGCCGGTGACGCTGAAGGGCATCAAGAGCGGCCTCATCACCTATTATCCCGTCGTCCACGCCGCATCGGCGACGATCAACGACGACGAGATCCACACCAGCCTCTCCGGCACCTGCGATCTGGGGCTCGGCATCTCGATGACCTTCAGCTCGTCGTCGGTGGTGACCGCGGCCTTCGAGGTGGCGACGCAGACCCTGTCGTTCGGCCTGAAGGGCCATCCGGCCTTCTCGCACGACGTCCACATCCCCTGGTACGACCATCTGTTCGACCTCGCCGGCCTGCTCGCCGAGGCGATCCTGCAGGCGGTCACAGCCGCGGTCGGCAGCGGTCTGGCCAGCGGAATCAACAGCGTCATCAGCAGCGATGCCGTCGCCAGGACGGCGATCTCGGTTGTGAAGTGGTCCGGCGTATCGGCCTTCACGCCGACCGCCGGCGGCCTGGCCACGATGTTCTACATCCAGGGCAAGTCTTGAGTGCCACCCGATCACCCAGAGGGCGACGCCATGGCCGACAATATCGACATGCACAACTGGGACATCGCCACCGGCATTACCTATGAGGACGCGAATGCGGCGATCGCCGCGGCCGGATCCTCCCCCACCAGCCTGAAATTCACCGCATCCGACAATTCGGCGTCCATGGACGTGACCTGCGGCACCTGGAGCCTGGCGCTCGGCGGCGCGGGCTCGGACATCCATGTCCTGGTGCCGCTGACCGGCGGCACGGTGACCATCGGCACCGACACCCACACGGTCACCTCCGCCCAGACCATCTTCACCGTCTACGCCCAGTACATACCGCACAGCCCGAGCGGGGCCGGCGCCAATCTGCGCGATCTCGTGCTGAGCAGCACGGCGGATGGCGGCGAGGTCGAGGCGGAGGCGTCCAACCCGACGCCGCCGCAGAGCAACGGCGTCGTCCAGGCCGTATTGCTGGAGCTGCTGAATCAATGGGTGGTCGCCAACCTGAACGAATTCAACCATGTCTTCGCGGTGGTCGACCTCGAGGCCGACTTCTCCACCACGCCCGCGCTGTCCTGGATGAAGCCCTGGTATCTCGGCTATGCCTGCAGCGAGCCGTCATCCAATCCAAGCCTCGCGAACAGCGTCTTCGGCGTGCTGGCACTGGTCGACGAGCCGTCGTCGGAGGCCGAGAAGAACAAGCTGATCGCCAACCTCGCCTACGACATCGACCTCGGCGTCATACCCGAGGACAAGAAGGCCGGGCTGGCGGTTGCGGCGCGAAAATTCCTGCAGCACATGATCCTGCCGGCAACGCCCTACATGTTCGGCGATGTCGGCCACGAACCGCCGATCTCCAGCTTCACCATCGACAATGACGGCAACCGCATCATCACCAATGCCGCGCTGACGATGGCGCCGCTGCATCTCGACAACGGCAAGACGATCGAACCGACCGTGCCGGCGGGCCAGTTCTACATCGAGGTCGATGGCCGCGAACTCAAGGTCAGCGCGCAGCAGATGACGTTCTCCGGCGGCCCGGGCATCACGGTGAAGCTCAACTATGACAACGCGATGTCGCTCGGCCTCAGCGCGGACGGCACCACCTTGGACCTTTCGATGGTGCGCCAATCGGCCGGCGGAGACGTCGAAACCTCGAAGGTGCTCGATGTTCTGCAGATCGCCCTCGGCGTCGTTTCGATCGTCACGGCGATCGTATCGGCCGGCGGTGGCGCGCTCGTCAAAGCCGCAAATGCCGCCGTGGAATCGGCGAACGCCGCCGCCATCGCTGCCGCGGAGTCTTCGGGCGAGGAGGTCGCGGCAGCGGACGAGATCGCCGTAACGGCCGCGCGCGGCATGATCAAGGGCACCGTCGAATCGGTGTCGACGCTGTCCGGACGGATCGCGACCGTCGTCAAGGTCGCGGTCGCGACCGCCTTCGTCTCCGGCACGACCGTCGGCATCATCGAGATCTTGCGGGGCATCGCCGGCGGCGACGCCAAGGCGAAGCCGGATATCCGGGAGTTCACCGAGACCGCCATGGACAAGGTGGTCAAGTTCACCTCCACGCACGACTACGAACTCAGCGAAGCCTACCTGCAAGGCGCGCTGATCTTCGGGCTCGATCACGCCAAGAGCTGAGGACATGGCCGGGGCAAGCGGCAGGGCCGCACCGACCTTGGGCTGGGACACGGTATTCGGCATCCGCATCGCGGATGCCAATGCCTGCATCGCCCGCGCAGAATCCTATCCCAAGCAATTCGACATCGCGGACCCGAAGGACCAGCTGGCGGCCGCCGGCAGCTTCGGCCCCTGGGCGCTGGCGCTCGGCGGATCGGACTCGCTCATCAACATGAGCCTGCCGGTGCCGCTGGTGAAGATCACGCTGCCGACCGGCCAGACCGAGACGATCGACAAGGTCGACGTCACCGCGACGGTGAGGATGAACCTCATCCCTTCGGCCGCCGCGTTCAGCACCGGCCGGGCCCAGGCGCTGGTGATCTGGAACGGCGCGCCGCCGGGCGACCAGGCGGTCACGGTGGGCAAGATCGACTATGCCGGCGGGAAGCCGAGCTTTCTGGCGGAGGCGGCCTTCCGCGAGCTCATCACCGCCTGGCTCGCCGGCAATCTCGGCGCCTTCGACCATGTCTTCGCTTCCGTCAATCTCGACCGCCAGGCGGCGAAGGTCTATCAGTGGCTGCAGCCGACGACGACCTCCTACGCCTATGTCGACCTGAAGACGGAGCAGGACGGCGTTCTCGCCGTGCTGAGCATGACCGGCGGACGGTCGCCCAGCGGGCTGATCCAGCAGGTTTCCAACAACATCGTGCCGGTGGGCGCCAAGGCCGGCTTTCTGATCTCGGCGCAGCGGGTGATGGAGGAGATCCTGCTGCCGTCGATGCCGCAGGTGTTTCCGGGATCGTCGATCAGGGATTTCAAGCTGAGTGCGGACGGCCTGTCGATCGAGAACGCTCACAACGACATCCAGTTCGCGGTGCACGACCGCAAGAACGGCAAGACCTATGCGGCCTTCGTCGAGACGCTGCAGGTCACGCTGGTCGACCAGGAACTGCAGATGAACGTGATCACCCGGACGAACGTGTCGCCGGGAATCCGCGCCATGTGTCACACGATCGACGCGTTGAGCCTCAAGCTCGTGCAGAAGAAGAGCGGCCCGTCGGGCGAGCAGACCTTCAACTTCGTCCCTGCGCGGGCGCCGGACGTGAACCACTGGCTGGATATCGATCCCGGCATCAAGATCGCGCAGGACGTTCTCGCCATCGTCACCCTGGTCATTGTTCTGATCGCGGCGGTCCTGACCGACGGCGCGGCGCTGCTGGTCGTGGCGGCAATCATCGGGTTCGTCGCGGGCGTGATGATGATCACCGAAGGCATCATCGGGCTGGTCGATACCGATGACGCCCCAGCCATCACCGACCTGGTGATGAACAGCACGGCGCCGATCCGCTGGCGCGACGCCCGCGATTTCCGCGCCACCTGGGCCGGCTTCAACGAATCGCTGCAGATCGTGGGAGATCCCAATTTCTCCACGGCCTGACCATCGCCCCACAACCGGGCAACCGCAAACTGTCGAGGTGCCGAGATGACGATAGCCATGAAATCGATCGGCGGATTGCTGGCGGCGGCGCTGGCGCTCCTGGCCCCGTCGGCCTCTGCCGCGACCATTCTTTCGGTCAGCGGCGGCGACGGCTCGACCGGCTTCCTGGTCGGACCCGCGGCACCAAGGCAGGTCTTTGCCGCCAGCTTCACGCTCGGCAACAATTATGACAACGTCGAGATCGCCGCAGACATCTTCTGCATCTCCTGCGTCGGTTCGATCTTCCTGCACAGGAACGAGATCGGCGCCACCGCCAGTATCGGCGACATCGTCACCGGCTATGCCATCGATACGTCCGTCACGCCGTTCGGCAGCGCCACCGGAAGCTTTCCCCTGCTCTCCGGGCTGAGCCTCGCGGCAGACGATTATTTCGTCATCCTGGCGCTGACCGACGGCACCGGGTTCTGGTCCTCGGCACCGGTACCGACGACTACCGCCGATCCGGGCAATTCGGTCGGGTTCCACTTCGAGGCGGACGATCCGTCCGGCGTGACCGCGTTGTCGGACTTCTCGATCATTCTCGGCGGCGAGCGGGCTCACCTATCCGTCGACGGTACGCTCGCCGACACGGGTCCGCCGGGCACCGCAATTCCGCTGCCCGGGGGATTGCCGCTGCTGCTGGCGGCTCTCGGCATCTTCGTGCTGCTGCGGCGTCGCGGGTGACCCGCCCCGCCGAGGCCGCTAGTCGGAGCCAAACGGCACGCTGAAAGGCGGCGGGAATCCGAATCCGCAAGGCAGCCGCCGGACCTCCCGGCCCGCGAGGGCTGGCACCAAATAGGCCGGCGCAAGCGAGCGCGGAACCTTCGCGTGATCGCGCAGTTTCCTGGAGATGTTCCAAACTAGGTAGCGCCTGTTCCGGGCGGCACCGTTGGAATTTTTCGAGGGAGAGCGTTCATGGCGAAGAAGGCGTCCGGCAACGGTTCCAAGACCGCCCGGCTGGGAGAGCAGGAGATTCTGCGCGGCGAAGGTGGTGAGACGCACCAGATCGCCGGCGGCGGCGTTCCGGCGCTGACGACGCAGCAGGGCGTGCCCGTGGCCAACGACCAGAACTCGTTGAAGATCGGCGCCCGCGGACCGACCGCGCTGGAAGACTTCCACTTCCGGGAAAAGATCTTCCATTTCGACCACGAGCGCATCCCCGAGCGCGTGGTGCACGCCCGCGGCTTTGGCGCGCATGGCTATTTCGAGACCTATGAATCGCTGGCGAGGATCACCCGGGCCGACCTGTTCCAGCGCGCCGGCGAGAAGATTCCGGCCTTCGTGCGCTTCTCCACCGTGGCCGGCAACAAGGGCTCGGCCGACCTGGCGCGCGACGTGCGCGGCTTCGCGGTCAAGCTTTACACCAAGGAAGGCAACTGGGACATCGTCGGCAACAACATCCCGGTGTTCTTCATCCAGGATGCCATCAAGTTTCCCGACATCATCCATGCCGCGAAGCAGGAGCCCGAGCGCGGCTTTCCCCAGGCACAGACGGCACACGACAATTTCTGGGATTTCATCTCGCTGACGCCGGAAAGCATCAATATGGCGCTGTGGATCATGTCCGACCGGACGATCCCGCGCTCGTTCCGCTTCATGGAAGGATTCGGCGTACACACGTTCCGGCTGGTCAACTCGGCCGGCAACTCGACCTTCGTCAAGTTCCACTGGAAGCCGAAGCTCGGCATGCAGTCGGTGCTGTGGAACGAGGCGGTGAAGATCAACGGCGCCGATCCGGATTTCCACCGGCGCGACCTGTGGGACGCCATCCAGATGGGCGATTTCCCGGAATGGGAGCTGGGCCTGCAGCTGTTTGACGACAAATTCGCCGACAAGTTCGAATTCGACATCCTCGACCCGACCAAGATCATCCCCGAGGAGGAGGTTCCGGTGCGCCGCGTCGGCCGGCTGGTGCTGGACCGTTGCGTCGACAACTTCTTCGCCGAGACCGAGCAGGTCGCCTTCTGCACGCAGAACATCGTGCCCGGCATCGACTTCACCAACGACCCGCTGCTGCAGGGCCGCAACTTCTCCTATCTCGACACCCAGCTGAAGCGGCTCGGCGGCCCGAACTTCACCCACCTGCCGGTCAACGCGCCGAAATGTCCGTTCCACCATTTTCAGCAGGACGGGCACATGGCCTTCCACAACCCGAAGGGCCGGGCGAATTACGAGCCAAATTCCTGGGGGCCGAAGGGCGGGCCGCGGGAAGATCCCACGAAGGGCTTCACCAGCTTTCCCGAGGTGGTGAACGGCGAGAAGCGGCGGATCCGGCCCGAAAGCTTCGCCGACCATTACAGCCAGGCGCGGCAGTTCTACCTGAGCCAGACCGAGATCGAGCAGGGCCATATCGCGGCCGCCTTCACCTTCGAGCTCAGCAAGGTCGAGACGCCGGCGATCCGCGCCCGCATGGTCGCGCATCTGAGGCAGGTCGACGAGGCGCTGGCGCAGAAGGTGGCCGAGGGCTTGCGCCTCAGGGAGCTTCCGGCACCGGCCGAGCCGGCCAAGCGGCCGAACACAAAGCTGCCGAAATCATCCGCGCTCAGCATCGTCATGAACGGCCCGAAGGATTTCAAGGGCCGCAAGGTCGGCGCGCTGGTCACCGACGGCGTCGATGCCGGCCTGCTGAAGGCGCTCCGTCAGGCCCTGAAGAAGGAAGGCGTGCTGCTGAAGCTGGTGGCGCCGATGGTCGGCGGCGTCGAGGCGAGCGACGGCAGCTGGATCGAGGCGGACGAGAAGGTCGACGGCGGACCGTCTGTGCTGTTCGACGCGGTCGCCTTGCTCGTCTCCGACGAGGGCGCGGAGCTCCTCGCCAACGAGGCGACGGCGCGCGACTTCATCGCCGATGCCTATGCCCACCTCAGGTTCATCGGCTTCACCGAGGCGGCGATACCGCTGCTCGAGCGGGCCGGCGCGGAACCGGAGGGCGATGATGGCCTGGTACCGCTGCGCCGCGCCGCTGACTCGGCCGGCTTCGTCGCTGCCTGCCGGAATCTGCGCTATTGGAAGCGCGGGCCGAAAGTGAAACAGATCTGAGCGGTCAGGGCCGCCCCACCCGCTCGATCAGCGCCTGGGCCGCGGCCGGATTGCGGACCTTGGCGCCGGAGATGACGTAGACGAAGGCATCGCCCCGCTGGGCCCAGGCTTCGGCCTGCTTGGCCCAGCGATCGAGACCCTTCCTGTCGTAGCCGGTCGCGTGCTTGTCCTGCGTTCGCATCAGGCGGGCATAGGTGAAGTCGGCGGTCGGCTCGTCGATCTCCGGAAAGGTGTCGTCATCGGCGAAGACGATCGCGGCAGCGTGCTGCTTCGCGAGCGCGTAGAACTTCGGGTCCTTGAAGCTCGGATGGCGCACTTCGAGCGCGTGGCGCAGCCGGATGCCGTCCTTCTCGCGCGGCAGCAGCTTCAGGAACGCCGCCATGTCGTCGGCGTCGAACTTCTTGGTCTCCATGAACTGCCAATTGATGGGCCCAAGCTTGTCCTTGAGCTCGGTCAGCCCCTGTCCCAGGAACTTGGCGACCGAATCACCCGCGCCGGCAAGCTCGCGCCGGTTGGTGCAGAAGCGCGAGGCCTTGACCGCGAAGACGAAACCCGGCGGCGTCTCCTCGCGCCACTTGATCCAGCTCGCCGGCTTGAAGGTGGAGTAGTAGGTGCCGTTGATTTCGATCGAGGTCAGTTGACGGCTGGCGAATTCAAGCTCGCGCTTCTGCGGCAGGTCGTCGGGATAGAAGACGCCGCGCCAGGGCTCGAAAGTCCAGCCGCCGATGCCAATGCGGATCTTCCCCGGCTTCGCCATGCACCACTCCGCCAGACCGTGCGCCGCGCGGCCGCCGCCCGCGCAGGATGCGGCCGGCAGCGACAGACCAGCCCGTCAATTCGGCACTCCCGCGCCGATGTCAACATAGATGAAATCCAGCGCGGCCACGACGCTGCCGCCAGCGCGCCCATGCCGTTCGAAGTCGCGGTCGAGCGGCGTGTTGAGGGACAGGACGAGACGCGGCCTGGCCGGCTCGTCCGCCTCGAGTGGAAGGCTGACGGTCTCGAATGCATTGACGCGCCCCGGTCGCACCTCGTCACGGAACTGCATGAAGCCGCCGCAGGGTCGCGCCGTCATCTCGATGAAATGCCGGCTGCGCTCCGGCCAGTCCGTCGGGTCGGTGCGATCCTTGTAGTTGTTGCCGGTCAGCTCGAAGTCGAGCGAGTCCGCGATGCGCGACCCGCTCACCCTGACCAGCACTTCGTCGGGGCCGCGGACTTCGCACAGCATGACGTGCATCAGGCACCGCCGGATGTCGCGGAGATCCATGTCGGCCCGCCGCGGCAGCAGGCCGCCGCCGCGCCAGCGTCGCCAGGCTTCGACGAATATGACGGAATCCGCTTGTCGCAAGCCGGACAGCAGCTCATCGAGACCCATGTCCGGGCCCCTTCCTCGCCAAGATTCCTCCGCCGCGGAGTCTACATCATTCCGCAGGCGCCGGCAGGCCAGCGCAAGCCGCCCCCCGATGCCCCGGGTCAGATCGAAAAGCCGCCGAGCTTGGTTTCGAGATATTCGGCGATGCCGTCATGGCCGCCTTCGCGGCCGAGCCCGCTTTCCTTCGATCCGCCGAACGGCGCCGCGGCGGCGGTCGGGTTGATGTCGTTGATGCCGACGATGCCGAAGCGCAGCCCCTCGAAGATGCGGAAGGCGCGGGCGATGTCGCGCGTATAGACGTAGGACGCGAGGCCGTAATCGGTGTCGTTGGCCATGGCCAGCGCCTCGTCCTCCTTGTCGAAGGCGATAATAGGCGCGACGGGGCCGAAGGTCTCCTCGCGGTAGATCAGCATGTCGGGCCGCACATCGGCGAGCACCGTCGGCGCGTAGAAGGTGCCGCGGTCGAGCCCGTTGGAGATCAGGCGGTTGCCGCCGCAGAGCAGCTTGGCGCCCTTGGCCACCGCGTCCTTCACCTGGGCGTCGACCTTCGCGACCGCGCCTTCGTCGACCAGCGGGCCGATCGAGGTCGCATCCTCCATGCCGTTGCCGGCCTTCATGGCGGCGACGCGCGAGGTGAACTCCTTGACGAAGGGCTCGACCACCGAGCGCTGCACGAAGATCCGGTTCGGGCTGATGCAGGCCTGGCCGGTATTGAGGAACTTGACCAGCGCGGCGCCCTTGGCGGCGTGGATCGGATCGGCGTCGTCGAAGACGAGGAACGGGGCATGTCCGCCGAGCTCGAGGCTGACCCGCTTCATCTGCTGTGCGGCGCGCGCGGCGATCATCTTGCCCACCTCGGTCGAGCCGGTGAAAGTGAGCTTGCGGATGCGGCGATCGGTCAGCAGCACCTCGCCGACCGGCGCCGGGTCGAGCGCGGTCACCAGGTTGACGACACCCTTCGGAATCCCCGCATCGTGGAACAGCTTGAACATCTCGACGGCGCAGAGCGGCGTCGCCTCGGCCGGCTTCAGCACGATGGTGCAGCCGGCGGCGAGCGCGGGCGCGACCTTCCGCGTGATCATCGAGATCGGATAGTTCCACGGCGTGATGGCGCCGACCGGGCCGACCGCCTGCTTCGCCACGATGAAGCGCTGGTCGCCGCGCGGCGCCGGGATGGTCTCGCCATAGACGCGCTTCGCCTCCTCCGCGTACCAGAGCAGGAAGTCGGCGCCGTACTGCACCTCGTTGCGGGCGGCGCGGAGCGGCTTGCCCTGCTCCGCCGTCATGGTGCGGGCGAGCTGCTCCTTGCGCTCGATCATCAGGCTCCAGGCCTTGTAGAGCTGCTCGGAGCGCTGATAGGCGGTGAGGCGCGACCAGCTCGCAAAGGCCTTGTCGGCCGCGGCGACCGCGGCGAGCGCCTCGTCGCGCCCGCCATCCGGCACGGTGCCGATCACCTCGCCGGTGGCGGGATTGGTCACCTCGAAGGTCTTGGCCCCGGCCGCCTGCCGCCATTCGCCGTCGATATACATGCCGCACTCCACGCGCCTGAACCCGTTCGGGCCTTGTTACTGCAGCCGCCCGCCGCTGGAAAGCGCCCGTCTGAAATGAAAAGGGCCCGAAGGCAGCGCCTTCGGGCCCCTCGCCTTCGTCGTACTGTCGCGGGCTCAGCCGCTGGCGGGCAGGCCCATGGTCTTGACGCGGTAGTCCTCCCAGAAGTCGACCCAGGCCTCGTCGCCGGACTTGCCGGAAGCCTTGAACTTGGCCTCGGCATCCTTCCAGCCGGCCTGCAGCTTCTTCAGGCGTGCCAGGCGCGCGTCCTGCCAGGCCTGATGGTCGGCGGTCCAGATCCCCTTTTCCTTCAGGTAGCGGATGGAACCGTCATGCCAGGGCGCATCCGCCGGCGGCTTGCCGGACTTCTTGGGATCCCAGTTCGCCGCGCTGCCGGTGACGCCCTTGATCAGATCCATCGATTCGTCGATCGCCTTGACCAGGGCATAGACCTCGTCGGCGCTGGTCTTGGCGTAGGTGGCGATGATCGGATAGCGATAGCCGACCAGATTCTTCGGCTTCTCCTTCGAGATGCCGGCGCCCGCCGTCTCGACATAGGGTTCGAAGAAATCGGCGACCTGGCTGATGCGCTTCCAGCCTTCCTTGTCCTCCGGCGGGAATTCCGGCCAGACCAGGCCGCGCGGGCTCGCCTCGATCTCCCGCATATTGGCCGAGGTGGTGACGCTCGAGAACGAATCCAGTTGATTGTTGATCACCGCCGTCTTCATGGCGTTGTAGCTACCGAACCAGACCACCTCGACATCCTTGCGGGTCAGGCCGGCGAAGGCGAGATAGGCATCGGTCTTCACGTTGACCGAAGGATTGCCCTTCACATAGCCGATGCGCTTGCCCTTCAGGTCCTTCATGGTCTTGACGCCGATATCGCCGGCCGTCGCCATCGCATTGGCCGCCGGGCGCGCCAGCACGACGCGCACGTCCTGCGGGCCCCAGCTCGGCACCGCGAAGTCGTAGGTGCCCTCGGCGGCGAAGAAGAGCTCGTTCGCCAGGAATCCGTAGGTCGCCTTGCCCTGGGTGATCGGCAGCAGGCGCCCGATCGAGGTACCCGAAGGCACGATACGCACCCGGATCGTGTGCTTCTTCATGATCGCGTCGGCGATGCCCGAAGCCTCGGCATAGCCGGACGAGCCCAGGTCGTAGGCTGTCCAGACAGAGCTATCGGGCAGCTTCTGCGCCTGCGCCGCAGCGCTCGCCAGCAACAAAGCGGCTATACCGGCCGTGACGCCCCACAATCGGCCCATTGCGTTTTCCTCCATGTTCGTGTTTTTCAGGTCCGAGAAAACATTGGCAAGAACAACCACCATCGTCAAACTTCAATCAAGGTTCCAGGGCCGACAGGCACATGGAATCACGGGGAGGATAGTGAATGGCGGCCAGCACCGACGCCATCGACATCGATCTCGCACCTGAGGATGGCGGGCGCGACCGCCTGGTCGGCGGGGCCTATTGGCTGGCGCTGGTCATGGGGTCACTCGGCGTGCTGCTGACGGTCAACCAGACCTTCAATCTGCAGATCATCGGGCAGCCGATTATCGATACCTCCTTCTACTATCTGCTGCTCGGCTTTTTCCTTTCGCTGGCGTTTCTGGCCTATCCTGGGCGCAGTGCCGATCGCCGGTCGATCCCCTGGTACGATTGGTGTCTGTTCGGCCTCACCATCGCAACCACGGCCTATCTCGCCTGGAACGGCGGGCGCATCGTCGCGGAAGGCTGGGACCTTGCCGCGCCGACTCCTGCGATCGTCGTCGCCGGCATCATCTGCGCGCTCGCGCTCGAAGCGGTGCGCCGCGCCGCCGGCATGGTGCTGTTCGGCCTGTGCCTGCTCTTCGCCTTCTATCCGATGTTCGCGGAGCAGATGCCGGGCTTCCTGTGGGGACCGGGCAGCGACCTCGCCGGCACGATCAGCGCCCATGCGATGGGCGTCGAAAGCATCATCGGCGTGCCGCTGCGCACCGTCGCCTCGCTCTTGGTCGGCTTCCTGATCTTCGGCTCGGCGCTGGTGGTCACCGGGGGCGGCGAGTTCTTCATGGCGCTGGCGGTGGCGCTGATGGGACGCAGCCGCGGCGGCCCAGCCAAGGTCGCCGTGCTGTCGAGCGGGTTCTTCGGCTCGCTCTCCGGCAGCGTCATCTCCAACGTGGTGACGACCGGCCAGATCACCATCCCCACGATGAAGCGGATCGGCTATCCGCCGCATTATGCCGGCGCGGTGGAGGCCTGCGCCTCGACCGGCGGCGCGCTGATGCCGCCGGTGATGGGCGCGGTCGCCTTCATCATGGCCGAGTTCCTGAACGTGCCGTACAGCACGGTGATGATCGCGGCCGTGGTGCCGGCGCTGCTCTATTACGGCGCGCTGCTGCTGCAGGCCGACAACTATGCGGCCAAGAACGGCCTCAAGGGCCAGCCGGCGGAAGAGATCCCGCGCCTCGGCCCCGTGCTCAGGCAGGGCTGGCATTTTCTGTTCAGCCTCGGCCTGTTGACCTATCTGCTGCTGGTGATGAAGCAGGAGGCGCTGGCGCCCTATATCGCCACCGCCGCGCTGGTCGGCACTTCGGTGGTGTTCGGGACCAAGCGGTTCCGCCTGCCAGAACTGCGCGACCTCGCCATCGACACCACGCGGAACGTCCTCAACATCGTCGCCATCCTGGCCGGCGTCGGCTTCATCGTCGGCTCGCTCTCCTATACCGGCGTGGGCGGCGCGTTCTCCCGCGAGCTGCTGCAGTTCGCCGGCGGCAACGTCTACCTGCTGCTGCTGTTCGGCGCGCTGACCAGCTTCATCCTCGGCATGGGGATGACGTCCAGCGCCTGCTACATCTTCCTCGCCGTCACCCTGGCGCCGGCGCTGGTGGATGGTGGCCTGCATCCGGTCGCCTCGCACCTCTTCATCCTCTATTGGGGCCTGATCAGCTTCATCACGCCGCCGGTGGCGCTGGCCGCCATCGCCGCCGCCAGCATCGCCAAGGCGGATGCCTGGAAGACCGGCATCTGGGCCATGCGCCTCGGCAGCGTGAACTTCGTCGTGCCGTTCCTGTTCGTGCTCAATCCCACGCTGATCCTGTTCGGCTCGCCATGGGACATCGCGCATGACGTGGCGACGGCGGCGTTCGCCGTGTGGATGCTGGCGGCGGCGCTGGAGGGCTGGCTCAATGGTGTGGGACGCCTCTCCTGGCCGTGGCGCATCGTGCTGCTGGCCGGCGCGGCGGGGCTGCTGAAACCGGGCCTGACGACAGATCTGATCGGCCTTGGCCTTGTCGCCTTCGTCTATGCCGGCAACCTGCTGCTGCGGCAACGGCGGCGGGTTCCCGCCTGATCCAGGCTGCTCCGGCGCCGGCTCACGCCTCGCCGAATACCAGCTGCGTCGCACGGGACCCTTCGAGCCTGATTTCGCCCCTGGCCGCCAGGCCGAAATCGGCCGGGCGCGCGCCGGCGGCATCGAGCGCGGCCTGCGTCACCAGCAGACGACAGGCGAGTTCCTTGGTCGCCTTTTCGATCCGGGCCGCGATGTTGACCGGCTCGCCGAGCGCCGTGAACTCGACGCGCTCGCCCTCGCCCACGACGCCGACGAAGACCGGGCCGAAGTGGATGCCGATGCCGATCCTGACCTCCGGATGGCGCCGCTCGAATGCCGCCATCCGTTCGAGCAGCATGCGGGCGCATTCGATGGCACGCCGCGCGGCGTCGCGTTCGATCGGCAGCACGCCGAAAAGGATCAGCGCACCGTCGCCGATGAACTTGTCGACCACGCCGCCATGGGCCGAAACCGTGTCGTCGACGATGCGTCGGAAGCCGGTCAGCAGCCCGGCGAAGGTCGCCGGATCGAGCCGCTCGGCAATCGCCGTCGAGCCGCGGATGTCGACGAACATGACGGCGAGCTCGCGCTTGCTGCCGCGGCGCAGCTCCGCCAGCGCCGGATCGAGAATCAGCGGCAGCACCTGACGCGGCAGATGGCGACCCAGCGCTTCGCGCTGTTGCGCCTCGCCCGCGGCACGCAGGATCAATGCCCGGCCGCGGATCGTGACGAAGCAAATGGCGGTCACCAGCAGCGACAGCATCACCAGGCGCACCGAGTTCGGCGGCCAGCCGAACAGCCTGACCGTGGTCGTCACCTGCGTCGCTCGCTCCTGCTCGTCGACCGTGCCGGCAACAATGGCCATGCCGATCAGGAGCGCGACCACGAGCACGCCGGAATAGATGGTGAGGCCGGGTCGCCAACGCAGTGCGGTGCCCGCCACCAGCACCGGCAACAGCCAGACGGCCGGGAAGATCGGCCAGAAGTTGCCGGCGAGCTCGCCGATCACGAAGCCGAAATAGAGATTGGTGCTGACCAGAAGGGCGTCGAACGTCGCCTGCGCGTAACCGACCAACGGATGCCGGACGCCGATGCGGTTGAGCCACATGCCGGCGAGGCCGACGACCAGCCAGATCGCCACCGTGATCTTGCCGCCCAGAACCTGCGCCTGGATCAGCCGGTCGTCCGGCGGGACCGTGAGACCGACCAGGAACACGGTGCACAGCAGCACGATGGCGGCGATGACGCGGAGCTTGTTGGCGGCGCGGTCGGCCGATTGCTCCGCATCGTCGAGCAGACGGTCGACTTCGTTCCGGGGCGCGGCGGTCATGGCGCGCCGACCATAGCAGGACGCGGCGTGCTTCTCGCTAGACCGAGAAATACTTCGCTTGCGGGTGATGCAGCACGATGGCGGAGGTGGATTGCTCCGGCTCGAGCTGGAACTCTTCCGACAGCGCGAGGCCGATGCGCTCGGCCTTCAAGAGGTCGAGCAGCATGCGCTGGTCCTCCAGCTTCGGGCAGGCCGGATAGCCGAAGGAATAGCGCGAGCCGCGATAGCCCTGCTTCAGCATCACCTCCATGTCGCGGTCGTCCTCGTGGCCGAAGCCGAGCTCGGCGCGGATGCGCTTGTGGGTGTACTCCGCCAGCGCCTCCGCCATCTCGACCGAGAGGCCGTGCAGGTAGAGATAGTCCTGATAGCGGTTGTCGGCGAACCACTGGCGGGCCACGTCGGAGGCGCGGGCACCCATCGTCACCACTTGCAGGCCGAGCACGTCGCGCTCCGGCGCGTTGATGTCGCGCACGAAATCGGCGATGCAGAGGCCGCCCTCCTGGTTCTGCCGCGGCAGCGAGAAGCGCGCGACCTCGGTGCGGCCGTCCTCGGCGAACAGCACGACGTCGTTGTCCTGCGACGCCGCCTTCCAATAGCCGTAGACCGCTTGCGGCTTGAGAATGTCCTCCGCCACGCAGGTCTCGAGCATGCGCTTGAGGATCGGCTTGACCTCGAGATCGGCCCAGGCGCGGAACTCTTCCAGGGTCTTGCCGGCTTTGCGGAAGCCCCATTGGAACTGATAGAGCATGCGCTCGTTCAGGAACGGCACAAGGGCGCGGAGATCGACCTTCTCGATCACCTTCGGGCCCCAGAAGGGCGGCACCGGAATCTCCGTATTCGCGGCGAGCTCGGCGCGACGGAAGCGGACCTCGTCCCAGTCGACCGGCCGCTCCGTCCGGTTGCGCGCCGGCTCGCCGATCCGCTTCCTCGATTGCGGCCGGTCGCGGCGCTTGGCCTCGTTCTCCTCGATATAGGCGTCGATCCTGCCGCCGACGATGGTGTCCATGAGCGCAAGCCCGGCGAAGGCGTCGTTGGCATAGGCGACGCGGCGCGAGCCATAGGCGGCGCGGCAATCCTCCTCGACATAGCGGCGCGTCAGCGCGGCGCCGCCCAGGATGACCGGCAGGTCGATGCCCTCGCGCGTCATCTCCTCCAGGTTCTCCCGCATCACGACCGTCGACTTGACCAGCAGACCCGACATACCGACGGCATGCGCCTCATGCTCCTGCGCCGCCGCCATGATGGAGGCGATCGGCTGCTTGATGCCGAGATTGACGACCTTGTAGCCGTTGTTGGTCAGGATGATGTCGACCAGGTTCTTGCCGATGTCGTGCACATCGCCCTTCACGGTGGCGAGCACGATGATGCCCTTCTCCTGGCCCGCCACCCGCTCCATATGCGGCTCCAGATAGGCGACGGCGGCCTTCATCGTCTCCGCCGATTGCAGCACGAAGGGCAGCTGCATCTTGCCGGAACCGAACAGCTCGCCCACCACCTTCATGCCGTCGAGCAGGATGTTGTTGATGATGTCGAGCGGCCGGTGCTTCTGCAGGCCCTCGTCGAGATCGGCCTCGAGCCCCTTGCGGTCGCCGTCGACGATGCGCTGCTTCAACCGGTCCTCGACATTCTCGGCCCTGACTTTGGCGGCCTTCGGGCCTTCGCCGCGACCCTCGAACAGGGCGATGAAGGCCTGCAGCGGGTCGTAGCCCGGCCGGCGGCGGTCGAAGATCAGGTCCTCGGCGGCGGCGACCTCTTCCGGCGCCAGCTTGTGCAGCGGCAGGATCTTGGAGACATGCACGATGGCGCCGGTCATGCCGCGCTTCAGCGCATGGTCCAGGAAGACCGAATTGAGCACGTGGCGCGCCGCCGGCTTGAGGCCGAAGGAGATGTTGGAGAGGCCGAGAATGATCTGGCAGCGCGGCAGCTCGCGGGCGATCATCTCGATGCCTTCGAGCGTCCATAGGCCCAACTTGCGATCGTCCTCGTTGCCGGTGGCGATGGTGAAGGTCAGCGGGTCGAACAGCAGATCCTCAGGCGGCAGGCCGTGCTTGACGCAGGCGAAGTCGTAAAGACGCTTGGCGATCTCGAGCTTTTTCTCCGCCTCCTTGGCCATGCCGATCTCGTCGATGGTCAGCGCAACGACGCCGGTGCCGAACTTGCGGGCGAGCTGCATCCGCTTCTCGGCCGGCACCTCGCCGTCCTCGAAATTGATCGAGTTGATGATCGGCTTGCCGCCATAGAGCTTGAGCGCCGCCTCCAGCACCGGATACTCCGTCGAATCGAGCACCAGCGGCGCGTTGGCGGCGCCGCGCAGCCGCGTCACCACCTCGGTCATGTCGGCAACTTCGTTGCGGCCGACGAAGGCGGTGCAGACGTCCAGCGTGTGGCTGCCTTCCTTGATCTGCTCGCGGCCGATGGCGACGCAGCCGTCCCAGTCGCCGGCCGCCTGCAGGTCGCGGAATTTCTTCGAGCCGTTGGCGTTGCAGCGCTCGCCGATCGAGAGATAGGCATTCTCCTGCCGGTACGGCACCGGGGTGTAGAGCGAGGCGACCGAGGGCACCCAGTGGCGCGTGCGCTCGACCGGCAGCGGCCGCGCGGTGTTGCGGCCGCTCTCCGCCGCCAGGCGGCGCAGCATGGCGTCGAGCGCCGCGATGTGGCGGTCGTCGGTGCCGCAGCAGCCGCCGATGAGGTTCACACCGTCGTCGCGGATGAAGCGCTCCAACCAGCGCGCCATCTCCTCCGGCTGCAGCGGATAGCGGGTCTTGCCCTCGACCAGCTCGGGCAGGCCGGCATTGGGCTGCACCGAGATGACGCCCGGCCAGTTCTCGCCGAGCCATTTCACATGCTCTGCCATCTCCTGCGGGCCGGTGGCGCAGTTGAGGCCCATCAGCGGAACGTCGAGCGCGTGCACGACGGTCGCTGCCGCGCCGATATCCGGGCCTACCAGAAGCGTGCCGGTGGTCTCGACCGTCACCTGCACGAAGATCGGCAAGTGGGGCTTGCCTGCTTCAAGACGTGCGATCTTGGCGCCGCTTACCGCCGCCTTGATCTGCAGGGTGTCCTGGCAGGTTTCGATCAGGATGGCGTCGACGCCGCCGGCGATCAGGCCGCGCGACTGCACCGCGAGCGCCGCCTCGAGTGTGTCGTAATCGACATGGCCGAGCGAGGGCAGCTTGGTGCCCGGCCCGATCGAGCCGATCACCCAGCGCGGCCGGCCGTCCGAGAAGGCCTCGAAGCAGCCGCGCGCGATCTCCGCCGATTCCTTGTTGAGGGCGAAGGCCTCGGCCTCCAGGCCGAACTCGCCGAGGGTGATCGGGCTGCCGCCGAAGGTGTTGGTCTGCAGCATGTCGGCGCCGGCGCGCAGATACGACATGTGCACATCGCGCACCACGTCCGGGCGCGAGCGGGTCAGAATCTCGGTGCAGTTCTCCTTGCCCCAGAAATCCCTGTCGGCATCGAGGTCGAGCGCCTGGGTGCGCGCGCCCATGGAGCCGTCGCAGAGCAGCACCTGCTGGCGCAGGGCATCGAGAAGATCGCTCACAGGGCGGCGACCTCGGCGCGCGGACGCAGGCCCAGGAGATGGCAGATGGCGTAAGCGAGATCGGCCCGGTTCAGCGTGTAGAAATGGAAGTCGGTCACGCCCTCGCGGAACAGCCGCCGGCACTGGTCGCCGGCGATGGTGGCGGCGACCAGCTTCCGCGTCTCCGGATCGTTGTCGAGCCCCTCGAAATGATGCGCGAGCCAGGCCGGCACGCCGGCGCCGCAGGTACCGGCGAACTTCACCACCTGCCGATAGTTCGTGACCGGCAGGATGCCGGGCACCAGCGGCACGGCGATCCCCGCCATCCGCACGCGATCGCGGAAGCGGAGATAGTCGTCCACGTTGAAGAAGAACTGGGTGATCGCGCGCGTCGCGCCGGCATCGACCTTGCGCTTCAGGTTGTCGAGATCGGCTTGGGCCGAGCTCGCTTCCGGATGGATCTCGGGATAGGCGGCGACCGAGATGTCGAAATCGGCGACACGCTTGAGGCCGGCCACCAGCTCGGCGGCAAAGCGATAACCGTCCGGGTGCGGCACATCCGCCGCCTGCCCTTCCGGCGGATCGCCGCGCAGCGCCACGATGTGGCGGATGCCGGCATCCCAATAGGCGCGCGCCACATCGTCGACCTCGCCGCGCGCCGCACCGACGCAGGTGAGGTGCGCCGCCGGTTCCAGCCCGGTCTCGCGGCGGATGCGCAGCACGGTCGCGTGCGTGCGCTCGCGGGTCGAGCCGCCGGCGCCGTAGGTCACAGAGACGAAGCGGGGACTGAGCGGCTCCAACCGCTTCACCGCGCGCCACAGCGCCTCTTCCATCTCCGGCGTGCGCGGCGGGAAGAACTCGAAGGAGACGGCAATGCCGCCCTGTTCGCTGCCGTTGCGTGCGGTCATGCCGCGCCTCCCACGGGCCGTGCCCGCCAGACCCCGACCGACAGCGGGTTGCCCTTCAGCACGCGCTCGTCCTCGACTGCGAGCCCGGCCGAGTGGCACCAGCGGGCGACCTCGTCCGGAGAAAAACCGAGGCGGCGATGCGCGTGCTCCTCGCGCAGATATTCGAGGTCGTGCGGCAGGAAGTCGACCAGCGCCAGCGCGCCTTCCGGCTTCAGCACCCGCGCCGCCTCGCCGATCGCGGCGGCCGGCTCCTCGGCGAAATGCAGTACCTGATGCACGGTCACGGCATCGAAGCTCTTGGGGGGGAACGGCAAGTGATACATGTCGCCCAGCCTGACCTGGCAGTTGCGAAGCTGGCAGCGCTCCAAGTTGGCGCGCGCCACCGCCAGCATCTCGCGGTTCAAATCGATGCCGACACCGTGGCGGATGCGGCCGCCGAACAGTTCGAGCATGCGGCCGGTGCCGGTGCCGATATCGAGCATGTCCTCGAAGGCACGGCCGCCGAGCAGGTCGAGCAAGGCCCGCTCCACCTCCGCCTCGGGCACGTGCAGCGAACGGATCCGGTCCCATTGCGCGGCATTGGCCCGGAAATAGGCCTGGGCCGATTCAGCCCGGGCCACCTTGACCGCTTCGAGCCGCTCCAGATCGCGCGCCAGCGTCGCGTCCTCCACCGGCACGAGGTCGACCAGGATGCGGGCAAGGCCGGCGCTGGTGCCGTGATCGGCGACGCGGAACAGGGCCGAGGTGCCCTCGCGGTGGCGTTGCAGCAGGCCGGCCTCGCAGAGGAGCTTCAGGTGGCGCGAGATGCGCGGCTGGCTCTGGCCCAGGATCTGGGTCAGTTCCGTCACCGTCAGCTCGCCATGGGCGCAGACGGTGAGCAAGCGGAGACGGGTCGGCTCCGCCGCGGCGCGCAGGGCTTCGAGCAGGGCATCCATGGCTCATCCTTCTGGATGCGAATATAAACATATCCTTATGTTTGATACAAGCGCCGGGTTTACTTTTGCGAGCCTATGTGACGGCCGCCGATTGCCGGAGGCGGCGGCCCCGGTTAAGATTTTGCCTCTTGGTACGGCGGTGCTGTTCGAGGGGGTTAGGGCTTCGGTAACGCCGCCGGATTTACCAAGTAAACCCACGAACCATTCCGCCTTTTCTGCCGAGCGGCGGCCAGCCGCATGCCTGGAGTGTCACCGATGACCTTGGCGCGCTTTGCATTCGCCATCGTTGCCGCTTTTTGTCTGGCCGGCAGCCCGCCAGCGCCCGCCGGAGCGAAGGCCGGCTCCGCCGACCAGTTCATCGCCGGGCTGGGCGACAACGTGATCAAGGTGATCACCGACGACGCCTCCAGCCCGAGCGACAAGGAGCAGTCCTTCCGCCAGATGTTCAACGAATCGTTCGACGCCGAGGAGGTGATCAAGTTCATCCTCGGCCGCCATTGGCGCTCGGCCACCGATGAGCAGCGGCGCGAATTCCGCAAGGCCTTCGAGGACCTGGCGGTCAGGACCTATGCCACCCGTTTCGGCCAGTATTCCGGCGAGCAGTTCACGGTGAAGGACGCGCGGCCCGGCGCCGCCCAGGACGAGTATTTCGTGCCGTCGCTGATCGAGCGCCCGAACGGCCCGCCGCTCAGGATCGACTGGAAGGTGCGCCGCAATGGCGAAGGCTGGCGCATTGCCGACATCGTCGTCGAGGGCGTCAGCATGGCGCTGACCTACCGGCAGGAATACACCGCCTTCATCCAAAAGCACGACGGCAAGCTGCAGGTGCTGATCGACAACATGAAGGCGAAGGCGCGCGAGAACTGAGCCTCGCGCGCCGTCCCTCAGGCGCCGGAAGCCGAAACCTCCAGCGAATAGCCAGCCGAGCGGACGGTACGGATCGGATCGTCCTCGGTCTCCGCGTTCAACGCCTTGCGGAGCCGCCGGATATGCACATCGACGGTGCGCTGCTCGACATAAACATCCCGGCCCCAGACGCCGTCCAAGAGCTGGTCGCGCGACAGCACGCGGCCCGGATGCTCCATGAAATAGCGGAGCAGGCGGAACTCGGTCGGGCCGAGGCGGATCTCCTTGCCCTGGCGCGTCACCTTGTGGGCCGCGATGTCCATCACGATGTCGCCGCAGGTCAGCATCTCCTCCGCCAGCGCCGGACGGATGCGCCGCAGCACGGCCCGCATGCGGGCGAGCAACTCGCCGGGCGAGAACGGCTTGGCGATGTAGTCGTCGGCGCCGGCATCGAGACCGCGCACCCGGTCCCCCTCCTCGCCCCGCGCCGTCAGCATGATGATCGGGATATTGCGGGTGGCGGGGTTGCGGCGGATCTGCCGGCAGACCTCGAGGCCGGACATCTGCGGCAGCATCCAGTCGAGCAGGACGAGATCCGGCTTCTCCTCCTGAACCTTCAGCATGGCTTCCTGGCCGTCGACCGCCTCCTCGACGCGGTAGCCCGACTTCTCCAGGTTGTATCTCAGCAAAGCGACCAGCGAGGGCTCGTCCTCGACGATCAACACCGTCGGGTGCATCAGGCCGAGCCCGTCCTGCCGCCCCGAGTTGCCGGCGGCTCGACCACTGCGAAGGCCGTCCGGTCCTGCTTCGGGCGCTCCTCTCTCACCCGCATGCCGGTCACCGAAAATTCCACCAGCTCCGCGATGTTGGTCGCGTGGTCGCCCATTCGCTCGATGTTCTTGGCGATGAAGAGTAGGTGCGTGCATGGCGATATGTTCCTCGGATCTTCCATCATGTAGGTCAGGAGCTCGCGGAACAGGCTGTTGTAGATCTCATCTACATCCGCATCGCGGCGCCACACCTCGCGCGCCTTCTCGACGCTCCGCTCCAGATAGGCGTCGATAACGTCCTTGATCATCGCGCGCACCAGCTCGCCCATCCTGGCGACCGTGGTCACCGAGGGCATCACCGGCGCCTGGTTCAGCGCGATAGACCGCTTGGCCAGGTTGGCGGCGTAGTCGGCGATCCGCTCGAGCTCGCCGGCGATGCGAAGCGAGCCGACGATGGTGCGCAGGTCGTTCGCCATCGGCTGGCGCAGCGCCAGCGCCTTGAGCGCCCTCTGGTCGATCTCGCCCTGCAGCCCGTCGACCTTCGCATCGGCGGCGATGACGCTGGTGGCAAGCTCGGAATCGCGCCGGGCCAGCGCGGTGATGGCGCCCGCGAACTGCGCCTCGGCCAGCCCGCCCATGCGGGCGATGCTGTTGTCGAGGACCGACAGCTCCTCGTCGAACGACTTGACGGTATGGTCAGAAGGCATGTCTGTAATCCGATCTTTTCTGCCCTGGACTCTCAGCCGAACCGGCCGGTGATATAGGCCTGCGTCCGCTGCTCGCGCGGGGTGGTGAAGATCTGTTCCGTCTCGCCGCATTCGACCAGATCGCCGAGGTGGAAGAACGCCGTGCGCTGCGACACGCGCGCCGCCTGCTGCATGCTGTGGGTCACGATCACGATCGTGTAATTGGCGCGCAGCTCGTCGATCAGCTCCTCGATCTTCGCGGTGGCGATCGGATCGAGCGCCGAGCAAGGCTCGTCCATCAGCACCACCTCGGGATTGACCGCGATGGCGCGGGCGATGCAGAGGCGCTGCTGCTGGCCGCCGGACAGGCCGGTGCCAGGCTGGTCGAGGCGATCCTTCACCTCCTCCCAGAGCGCCGCCTTCCTCAGGCTGCCCTCGACGATCTCGTCGAGCTCGGCCCGGTTCTTGGCCAGGCCGTGGATGCGCGGCCCATAGGCGACGTTCTCGTAGATCGGCTTCGGAAACGGATTGGGCTTCTGGAACACCATGCCGATCTGCGCGCGCAGCTGCACGACATCCAGGCTCTTGTCGTACACGTCGCGCCCGTCGAGCTCGATCCTGCCCTCGACCCGGATCCCCTCGATATAGTCGTTCATCCGGTTGAGGCAGCGCAGATAGGTGGACTTGCCGCAGCCCGACGGGCCGATCAGCGCGGTCACTTCACGGTCGCCGATATCCAGATCGATGCCTTTGAGCGCCTCCTTCGGACCGTAGAAAACATGCACGTCGCGCGTGCGCATCTTCACCGTGCGATCCGTCAGGAGACCGCCGGGATCCATCTTCTCGGCCGGCGCCGACTGGGCGACGAGAGAATCGTTCATGCTCACCACCTGCGTTCGAATTTCTTGCGGAGATAGATCGCCGCCGCGTTCATCAGACCGAGCAGCACCAGCAGCACGATGATGGCGGCCGAGGTCTTCTCGACGAAGGCACGTTCGGGGCTGTCGGCCCACATGAAGACCTGGACCGGCAGCACCGTCGCGGGACTGGTCGGGCCGGTCGGAATGTCGACCACGAAGGCCACCATGCCGATCATCAGCAGCGGCGCCGTCTCGCCCAGCGCGTGCGCCATACCGATGATCGAGCCGGTCATGACGCCCGGCATGGCGAGCGGCAGCACGTGATGCCAGACCGCCTGCTGTCGGGACGCACCGACGCCGAGCGCCGCCTCGCGGATCGAGGGCGGCACCGCTTTGAGCGCCGCGCGGCCGGCGATGATGATGGTGGGCAGCACGATCAGCGCCAGCACCATGCCGCCGACCAGCGGCGCCGAGCGCGGCAGGCCGAAGAAGCCGAGGAAGACCGCAAGACCGAGCAGGCCGAACACGATCGACGGTACCGCGGCGAGATTGTTGATGTTGACTTCGATCAGGTCGGTCCAGCGGTTCTTCGGAGCGAACTCCTCGAGATACACCGCTGCCAGGACGCCGATCGGCAGGCACAAAAGCAGCGTAAGGCCCAGCGTGTAGACCGAGCCGACGAAGCCGCCCCAGATGCCGGCCTGTTCCGGCTCGCGGCTGTCGCCGGCGGTGAAGAAGGTGGTGTGGAACTGCCGCTCCACCGCGCCCTTGGCGGCCAGCGCGTCGACCCACTTGATCTGCTTGTCCTTGATCTTGCGCGCGGCCTCCGGCTCCGTCCGGTCGAACACGCCCTTGATCAGCATGTCGACCTCGTCGGACGAGGTGAGCCAGACCGGAACCGTGCGGCCGAGCAGCGAGGGATCGTCGAGCAGCATGCGGCGCAGCTCGAACGTGGCGCCGCCGCTGACCAGCTCGAACAGGTCGCGCCGGTCGGACCGGCCGCTGACGTCGGGGAATTCGCGGCCGAGCGCGGCCCGGATCAGCGCTGCATAATCCGCCTGCTCCAGTGTCGCCCGGTCGCCCTTGCCGTCGGGATCGAGAAGCTCCTTGTCGAAGGTGATGTCGAGCCGGACATGGGTCTGCCAGAAGGCCGTCATGCCGTTGCTCAGGACGGTGCCGAGCATCAGTACCAGGAAGGCGATGGCGAGACCGATCGCGCCGATGCCGTACAGGCGGAACCGCCGCTCCGCCGCATAGCGGCGCTGGATGCGGCGCTGGCCTTCGTCGCTGGCCAGGACGACGGAGATGGCGCGCGGGCGGAAGTCGATCTGGGCAATGTCAGTCATATTGCTCTCGGTATTTCCGGACCACGCGCAGCGCGATCACGTTGAGGCAGAGCGTGATGGTGAACAGCGCCAGGCCGAGTGCGAAGGCCGCCAGCGTCTTCGGGCTGTCGAATTCCTGGTCGCCGACGAGCAAGGTGGCGATCTGCACGGTCACCGTCGTCACCGCTTCCAGCGGGTTGATGGTGAGGTTGGCGGCGAGGCCCGCCGCCATCACCACGATCATGGTCTCGCCGATGGCGCGGCTCACCGCCAGCAGCACGGCGCCGACGATGCCGGGCAAGGCCGCCGGCAGGATCACGCGCTTGACCGTCTCGGACTTGGTCGCGCCGAGCGCGTAAGAGCCGTCGCGCATCGATTGCGGCACCGCGTTGATCACGTCGTCGGACAGCGACGACACGAACGGGATGATCATGATGCCCATCACCAGGCCCGCGGCGAGCGCACTTTCCGACGCCACGTCCAGGCCGATCAGGCCGCCGGTGTCGCGGATGAACGGCGCCATGGTGAGGGCGGCAAAGAACCCGTATACGACGGTCGGAATGCCGGCCAGGATCTCCAGCAGCGGCTTGACCACGTTGCGCACGCGCGAATTGGCGTACTCGGCGAGGTAGACCGCGCTCATCAGGCCGACCGGGATCGCCACCGCCATGGCGATGGCACTGATCAACATGGTGCCGGCGATCAGCGGGATGGCGCCGAACGAGCCGGAAGAGCCGACCTGATCGGCGCGTATCGCGATCTGCGGGCTCCATTCCAGCCCGAACAGGAAGCTCAGGAACGGGACCATGGTGAAGAACCGATAGGTCTCGAACAGGAGCGAGAGGATGATGCCGATGGTGGTCAGGATGGCGATGCTGGCGGCCACGATCATCAGCGCCGTGATCAGCATCTCGACCTTGTTGCGGGCGCGGAAATGCGGCGCCACCGAGCGGCGCGAGAGGTGTAGCCCGCCGAGCGCCAGCGCGGCCGCGACACCGGCGACGACGAGCAGCCCGGTGGTACGCATGCCGGAATATTCGCTGGCAATCGCCCGCATGGCGTCGGTTGTCGGGCGCGAGATCGGCTGACCCAGGGCAAGTGCCCGGATATCGCCGAGCAGGACCTGCATCTGCTCGGCGGGGATCGACGCCAGTTCCGCCGGCAACCGATCGGAGATGAGGGAGCGCAGCAGCGAGGGCTCGAGAATGGCCCACAGCACGACCACGATCAGCGCCGGCAGCGCCGCCCAGACGGCGACGAAGATGCCGTGATATTGCGGTCGCGAATGCAGCCGGAAGCCTGCCGTCGCTCGACCGCCGAGCGCCAAGGCTCGGCCGCGGCCGAGCAGGTAGCCGAACGCCGCAAGCAGCAGGATGGTGGCGGCGAATATTGCTGTCATGACCGACGCTGTTCCCCTTGATCGGGCGGCGATGGTTGCACGTTCGTCTCCACCCCGCAGCGATGACGCGGCCTTCCGGCAGGCGCTTTCGCCCGCCGGAAGGCTCGGTCACATCACATGCTGAGCGGCGTCAGCGCCAGCGACGCGTCGCGCACCTTCTTCAGGTCCGCCGCCGGCAGCGGGATCAGACCCTTGGAGCTCAGGTAGCCGTCATTGCCGGCCGCCTTAGTGCTGGTCAGCTCGCCCAGGAACTCCTTCATGCCGGGCACCACGCTGGCATGCTGGTTCTTGGCGTAGACGAAAAGCGGCCGCGACACGCTGTACTTGCCGGAGGCAATGTTGTCGAAGGTCGGGGCGACGCCGTTGATCTCCGCGCCCTGCACCTTGTCGGTGTTCTGGTCCAGGAAGCTGAAGCCGAAGATGCCGTAGGCCGCCGGATTGGCCACCAGCTTCTGCACGATCAGGTTGTCGTTCTCGCCGGCCTCGATGAAGATGCCATCCTCGCGGAACGCCGAGCAGGCCGCCTTATGGGCCTTCTTGTCGGCCTTGAGCGCCTCGATCTCCTTGAAGCTCTTGCAGGCCTCCTCCATCACCAGCTCGATGAAGGCGTCGCGCGTGCCGGAAGTCGGCGGCGGACCCAGGATTTCGATCTTCTTGTTGGCCAGCTTCGGGTCGATCTGGTTCCAGGTGGTGTAGGGATTGTCGACCAGCTTTCCGTCCTTGGGCACCTTGTGCGCGAGCGCCAGGAACAGCTGCTCCTTGGTCAGCTGCGAGGGCTTGTTTGCCTTCGAATTGGCGAAGACGATGCCGTCGTAGCCGATCTTGACCTCGGTGATGCCGTCGACGCCCGCTTTCTTGCAGGATTCGAACTCGCCCTTGGTCATGGCGCGCGACGCACCCGTCATGTCGGGATGGCCGACGCCGACGCCGCCGCAGAACAGCTTGAAGCCGCCGCCGGTGCCGGTGCTCTCGACGATCGGCGTCTTGAACTTGCCGCCCTTGCCGAACTGCTCGGCCGTCGCGGTGGTGAACGGAAATACGGTCGACGATCCGACGATGCGAATCTGGTCGCGGGCCATCGCCGTGCCGGCGAACGCGACGCTTGCAAGTGCTGCAAGCAAAAGGGTTTTCTTCAACATGTCTCTCCGCTCCTGCCGTGGCATTTCGTCCCCTTTCGGGTGCGGCCGGCGCGCCGCTCGGGCGCCTCTGCCGGAACCGCGGCGGGACCGTAAGAAAGCGCGATGAAAGGTCTACGACAGTTCGATGACGGTTCGATGACATTAACCCGACAGGCGGCGAACCTGTCGGTACGTCGCGCCGTTTCCCTGCAAATACAGAGAATTGCGCGATCTAGGCGGCGTTCGGCTGCCGGTCGTGATGTTCGCTCGGGGCAGCGGGAATCGCGATCTTGAAGACGGCGCCCCGCCGTTCGGCGCTCTCGATCGACAGCGAGCCGCGATGCCGATTGACGATGTGCTTGACGATGGCAAGCCCGAGTCCGGTGCCGCCGAGCGCCCGGCTGCGGGCGCTGTCGACCCGGTAGAATCGCTCGGTCAACCGGGGCAGGTGCTCACGCGGGATGCCCTCGCCCTCATTGCCGACCGCAAGCGTGATGTTCTTGCCTTCGGGCTGCACCCGGACCGTTACCGGCGTCTCGGCATCGCCGTATTTGATCGCATTGTCGACCAGGTTCTGGACCACCTGCGTCAGCTCATCCTGATCGCCCATGACGGCATTGCCGTTCGGCGGCGACTCCACGACGATCGCCATCTTCTTGGCCTGGGCCAGCGGCTCGACCATCTTGACCACCGAATCGACCACCTGCCGCAGGTTGACGCGGCCGTCCGGCCGGGTGTGTTCGTTCAGCTCGATGCGCGACAGCGACAGCAGGTCGCGGATCAGCCGGGTCATGCGCTGCCCCTGCTCGTGCATGATGGCGAGGAAGCGCTCGCGCGCCGCGGTGTCGTCCCGCGCCGGACCCTGCAGCGTCTCGATGAAGCCGACCAGGGTCGCCAGCGGCGTCCGCAGCTCGTGACTGGCATTGGCAACGAAATCCGCCCGCATGCGCTCGGCACGTTTCAGCTCGGTCAGCTCCTGCATGGCGATCAGAATGCCGCCCGGTCTCCCCGTGCCGCCCGCATCCGGTGCCGGCGGCGCCACGCCTTGCGGCTCGGCCGGCTCTACCCGCGACAGATACGCGCGAAACTGCCGCCGCACCTGGCCGCCGATCTCGAACTCCACCATCGACGGCGCCCGCAATCCCGCCACCAGCAGATCGACCGCCTCCAGCAGTTCCGGCTGCCGCAGCACGATTGCGAGGTTGCGCCCGATCGGCTGGTTCTCCAGCACTTCCAGTGCGGCCGCATTGGCCGCCCGCACGATACCCTCCAGATCGACGACGAGCAGCGGATCGGGCGCGCGGTCGAGCATGGCTTCCAGCGCCTGCGCCCGCTCGACCAGTTCCCGCCTTTCGCCGCCCAGGTCACGTACCAGGCGCTGCAGGGCGTCCAGCAGCTCGCCGCCCAGCGGGCTGCCGCCGGCGAGGCTCGGCGCCGCGCTCGGATCGTCAGCCATGCGATTGACGGCGGCAGTAAGACGCCGCAGATCGCGCAGCAGCGCCCAGAACACACCCAACAACAGCACCAGCATGCCGAGACCGGCGGCGATGGCCGGTCCGGCGGCGAGCTCGCCGCTCAACACCAGCACAGCCAGCACGAGCGCTACCGGGGCGGCCGATGCGAGCAGGGCCTTCAGGAGCGGTGGGGCGGGCAATGCCATCCTCCCCTTGGATCAGCGAATCACTTGAATCATAACGCCTAAGCGGCTCGTGTTGCGCTTATGTTGCAGTTCTGTGAGCGACAGCGGAAGGCTGTCGGGCGGCGGGCCGGCACCGGGGAGGAAAGCAGATGGCACAACTGACCCGCGAAGCGTTGGGCCCGGTCCAGCTGATCCGGTTCGACAACCCGCCGATGGGCTACATGGATGCCGGCACTGTGGCCGAGCTCGAGCGGCTGGTCGACGAGGTGCGGGCCACGCCCGCCGTCCGCGCGCTGGTCTTCGCCGGCGCGGTGCCGGGCGTGTTCATCCGGCACTATTCGGTCGAGGAACTGGTCCGCCTCGGCGAGAGCCTGCAGGCCAAAGGCGCGACATTCGAGGAGAGCCGGCCAGCGCCGGAGCGCGGCTTCCCGCTGGTCGCCCGGCGGATCGAAGAGCTGCCGATCCCGACCATCGCCGCGATCAACGGCCACGCCATGGGCGGCGGCTGCGAGTTCGCGCTGGCCTGCGACATCCGGATCGCCGGCCGCGGCGCCTATTCCATTGGCCTGCCGGAAGTGAATATCGGCCTGCTGCCCGGTGGCGGCGGCACGCAGAAGCTGGCCCGGCTGGTCGGCATGCCGCGGGCGCTGGAGATGATGCTGCGCGGCCGCACCGTCGATCCCGAGGAAGCAGCTCGCATCGGCCTGGTGCACGAAGTGGCGGACGACGCCGTGGCCCGCGCCCTCGCCATCGCCGAAGAGCTGGCGAAGAAGCCGCCCAAGGCGGTGGCGCATATCAAGCGGCTGGTGCGCGGCACGATGGACCCGCCGAGCGCCGCCGATCTCGGCCTGGAGCGCACGCTGTTCCTCGACCTCGTCACCTCCGACGACGCCATCCGTCTGATGACGAAGATGAACGCGCCGGGCGGCGACATCCGCACGAACCTGGAAGATTGAACCGCGAAGCAGTCAGACGCTGCGCTGAGACTTGTCCTTCACGTTCTGGCTCTGCACCTGCTCGCGCATGCGCTTCCAGTCGTCGTCGCCGAGGCTCCAGAGCCGCGCATAGTTGCCGGCGTTGTTGAGCCAGGCGCCGCCATCCATGGCGATGACCTCGCCATTGATGTAGGCGCATTCGTCGGCCATCAGGAAGGCCGCGAAATTGCCGAGCTCGCGCTGCTCGCCGGCGCGGCGCATTGGATTGGTCGCGTAGTCGTCCTTGCTCTCGGCCTTGCGGCCGCCGATGCGCAGGCGCTCCCAGGCGCCCTCGGTCGGGAACGGCCCCGGCGCGATGGCGTTGCAGCGAATGCCGCGCGGCCCCCATTCCACCGCCAGGCTCTGGGTCATCGCCGCGACGCCGGCCTTCGACATCGCCGAGGGCACCGTGTAGGGCGAGCCGGTCCAGACCCAGGTGGTGAGGATCGACAGCACGCTGGCCTTCCGCCCTTCCGCAAGCCAGCGGCGGCCGCAGGCGCTGGTGACATAGAACGTACCGTGCAGCACGATGCCGGCGATGGCGTCGAAGGCGCGCGCGCTCAGATCCTCGGTGCGCGAGAGGAAGTTGCCGGCCGCGTTGTTGACCAGGCCGTCAAGCGGGCCTGAGGCCCAGATCTCGGCGATCATCTCCTCAACCGCCTGCGGCACGCGGATATCGACGGCATGGGTCGAGATCCTGCCGCCGGTCGCCTCGGCGAGCTCGGCCGCCGTCTCGTCCAGCACCGCCTTGCGGCGGCCACAGATCGCGACCTCGGCGCCCAACTCCATGAAGCGTGTCGCCATGGTCTTGCCAAGCCCGGTGCCGCCGCCGGTCACCAGGATCTTCTTGCCCTTCAGCAGGTCGGACCGAAACACGAGCGCTCCTCCGGATTGTTCGTTCTTAGTCGTTCATGGTGATGACCACGCGGCCGAGCGCGCGCCGGCCCGACACCGTCTCCATCGCCGCGCGGAACTCGGCGAGCGGGAAGCGGTGGCCGATATGCGGCTTCAGGTGGCCCTGCGCGGCCCAGCCGTAGAGCTGCTTCACGCGCGGCTCGTAGAGGCTCGGGTCGCGGCGCACCATTTCGCCGGCGCGCACGCCCATCACCCGTGCGCCCTTCAGCAAAGCGAGATTGGCGCGGAAGCTCGGGATGGTGCCGGAGGCGAAGCCGACGATCAGATAGCGGCCGTCCCAGGCCAACGCGCGCAGAGCCGGCTCGAACAGGTCGCCGCCGACCGGGTCGTAGACCATGTCGACGCCGCGCTCGCCCAGGATGTCGCGCAGCTGCGGGCGCAGGTCGTCGGCCTCCGCCGCGATCACATGGTCGGCGCCGCGCGATTTCGCCACCGCGCGCTTCTGGGGCGACGACGCCGCGGCGATCACCGTGGCGCCGAGCAATTTGCCCATTTCCACCGCCGCCAGGCCGACACCACCCGCCGCGCCGAGCACCAGCAGCACTTCGCCCGGCTTGAGCTGCCCGCGTTGCACCAGGGCGCCATAGGCGGTGACGTTGGCGGTGACGAAGGTGGCGGCTTCGGCGAAATCCAGCCCGGCCGGCATCGGCATGGCGCCGGCAAGCGGCACCACGGACTCCTCCGCATAGCCGCCGGTCCGGAAATGCACCATCGCCGGATCGCCGACCTTGAACTGTGTCACGTCCGGCGCGGCCTCGATCACCTCGCCCGCCGCCTCGAAGCCCGGCGTGAACGGCAGCGGCGGCTTGTGCTGGTAGCCGCCGGCGCACATCAGAATATCCGGAAAGTTCACGCCGGCGGCACGGTGGCGTATCCGCAGCTCGCCGGGGCCGAGCGGCCGCCGCGGCACATCTTCCAGGGCCAGTCGCTCCGGCGGCCCGACTTCGCGGCAGATGACGGCGAGCGGCATCGGGTCTAGCGCGCGATCCGGATCTCGACCCGGCGGTCCGCCTGCGAGCCCGATTGCATGGCGCCGAACAGCGCGCCGCCGCCCGGCTCACCCGCGCTGTCGATGGCGAGATAGTCGCGGCCGATGCCGTTCTTGCCGAATTCCTGCGCCACCGCGTCGGCGCGGGCCTGCGACAGACGCTTGTTCATTGCCGGATCGCCCTGCTTGTCGGCGAAGCCCTTGATGCAGATCTGCTGAATCTTGCTCGCCTTGGCGACCTTGGCCATGTCGGCAATGCGCTGGCGATCGGTCGCGTTGATCACCGTGCTGCCGGTGTCGAACTGGACGGTGATCGGCTGGTAGCGGCTGGAGACCGCGGAATTCGGCCGGCACACGTCTTGCGCGAGTGCCGGGCCGGCAACTGCCAGCGCTGCTGTTGCAAAAACGGCAGACATGATCTTCTTCCTCATGGTCCCCCCCATGGCTGAACCATCCGGTTATACCTTCCGATCCGCTGTTGGCGAAAAGGGAAACCGGCTGGCATCCGCGGGAACCGGGCGCTAGGTTCCGCCGCCATGAAGGTCGACGGCATCCCCTATCGCACCATCTGGCTGGCCAAGGACGGCTGGTCGGTCGAGATCATCGATCAGACCCGCCTGCCGCACTGGTTCGAGACCGTGCGCCTGACCACGCTCGCGGAAGCCGCGCATGCCATCAAGGCCATGCTGGTGCGCGGCGCGCCGCTGATCGGCGCCACCGGCGCCTACGGCCTGTGCCTGGCCGCCCGCGCCGATGCCACCGATACCGGGCTGCGCCAGGCCGCGGCGATGCTGATCGCGACGCGGCCCACGGCCGTCAACCTGAAGTGGGCGGTGGATGACGTTCTTGCCCGCCTGCTGCCGCTACCCGAATCCGGGCGCGTGGCGGCGGCCTATGCCCGCGCGGCCGAGATCGCCGATGACGATGTCGCCACCTGCCGCGGCATCGGCGACCATGGCGCCAAGCTGATTTCGGCGGCCGGCAGGAAGAAGCCGACCGGCGCCGCCGTCAATGTGCTGACCCATTGCAATGCCGGCTGGCTCGCCACCGTCGACTGGGGCACCGCGCTGGCGCCGATCTACCGCGCCCATGATGCCGGCATTCCCCTGCATGTCTGGGTCGACGAGACGCGGCCGCGCAACCAGGGCGCCTCGCTCACCGCCTGGGAGCTCGGCCGGCACGGTGTGCCGCATACCGTGATCGCCGACAATGCCGGCGGTCTGCTGATGCAGAAGGGCGAGGTCGATCTCTGCATTGTCGGCACCGACCGCACCACGGCCGAGGGCGATGTCTGCAACAAGATCGGCACCTATCTCAAGGCACTGGCCGCGCAAGACAACGGCGTGCCGTTCTACGTGGCGCTGCCGCATTCGACCATCGACTGGAACATGGCCAAGGGCAGCGACGTCCCCATCGAGATGCGGGGGCCCGAAGAGGTCACGCACCTGACTGGGGCCACCGCCGATGGCGGCATCGCCACCATCCGAGTCACGCCGGAAGGCAGCGCCGCCGCCAACCCGGCCTTCGACGTCACGCCGGCGCGCCTGGTCACCGCGCTGATCACCGAGCGCGGCGTCTGCGCCGCCAGTCGCGCCGGCCTCCTCTCCCTCTATCCCGAACGCGCCCGCTGAACATGCAGAATCTCTGGTCGGATCGCGACGCCAAGGCCGCCATCAAGGCTCATGCCGCCAAGAGCATCGGCGAGGATCTGGCGCTCCGCGTCTACACCACCCGCCTGCTCGGCGGCGAGCCGCGCCTGGTGCAGCATGGCGGCGGCAATACCTCGGTGAAGACGAAGATGCGTGACATCTCCGGCGAGATGGTCGACGTGCTCTGCGTCAAGGGATCCGGCTGGGACATGGGCACGATCGAGGCGCCGGGCCTGCCGGCCGTGCGGCTCGATGCGCTGCGCAAGCTGGCCAAGCTCGACAGCCTCTCGGACGAGGCGATGGTCAATGCGCAGCGCGCCGCGCTGCTCGACAGCAACGCCCCCAACCCTTCCGTCGAGGCGCTGCTGCACGCCTTCCTGCCGCACAAGTTCATCGACCACACGCATGCCAACGCAGTGCTGGCCCTGAGCGACCAGCCGGACGGCGACGAGATCTGCGCCAAGCTTTTCGGCAAGCGGGTCGCCATCGTGCCCTACCTGATGCCGGGCTTCGGCCTCGCCAAGCTCGCCAAGGTGGTGTTCGAGGCCAACCAGCAGGCCGAAGGCCTGCTCCTCGCCCGACACGGCTTCTTCACCATGGGGTCGACGGCGCGCGAGGCCTATGACCGGCATATCGAGTTCGTCGGCCTCGCCGAGGCGCGCATCGCCAAGGGCCGGAAGAAGGTGTTCAAGTCGGTCGCGGTGCCGAAGCGCCTCGCCAATCCGGCCGAGGTGGCGCCGATCCTCCGCGGCCTCCTGGCCCAGCCGCTCGACAAGGATTCCGGCGCCTGGCGCCGTGTCGTGCTCGACCGCCGCGCCGGTCCGGCGGTGATGGACTATGTCAACGCGGCCGAGATCTGGCGCGTCGCGCTGGCCGGCACGGTGACGCCGGACCACGTGATCCGCACCAAGCCGCGCCCGCTGATCCTGCCGGCGCCGGAGGCCGGCAAGCTCGACGCGTTCAAGGAAGCGGCCCAGGCCGCGCTCGACAGCTACATCGCCGACTACACGGGCTATTTCGAGCGCCACAACGCCAAGGCGCAGCCGAAGAAGAAGCCGCTCGATCCCTATCCGCGCGTGGTGATGGTGCGCGGGCTCGGCCTCTACGGCGTCGCCAAGACGGCGAAGGACGCAGCCATCGCCGCCGACATCGCCGAGACCAACGTGGTCGTGATCACCGATGCCGAGCGGGTCGGCCGCTACGAGACGATCCCGGAAGCCGACCAGTTCGATGTCGAATACTGGTCGCTGGAACAGGCCAAGCTCGGCAAGGCCGCCGACAAGCCGCTGACCGGCCAGATCGTCGCCGTCACCGGCGGCGCCGGCGCCATCGGGCTTGCCACGGCCCGCGCCTTCCGCGCCGAAGGCGCCGAGGTGGTGCTGCTCGACCTGCCGGCGGCCAAGCCGGCCGAGGCCGCCAAGGCGGTCGGCGGCATCGGCATCGCCTGCGACGTGACCTCGGCGAAATCTGTCGCCGCCGCCTTCGCCGAGATCCGCGCCGGGCTCGGCGGGCTCGACATCCTGGTCTCCAATGCCGGCGCGGCCTGGCAGGGCAAGATCGGCGAGGTGGAAGACGCCGTGCTGCGGCAGAGCTTCGAGCTCAACTTCTTCGCCCATCAGAACGTCGCCAAGGCGGCTGTCGCCGTCATGCTGGAACAGGGCACCGGCGGCTGCCTGCTGTTCAATGTGTCCAAGCAGGCAGTGAACCCGGGACCGGATTTCGGCCCCTACGGCCTGCCCAAGGCGGCGACCTTGTTCCTGTCGCGGCAATATGCGCTCGACTATGGCGGCGCCGGCATCCGCGCCAACGCGGTGAACGCCGACCGCATCCGCTCCGGCCTGCTGACCGACGACATGGTCGCCAAGCGCTCCAAGGCGCGCGGCCTGAGCGAGAAGGACTACATGTCCGGCAATCTGCTCGGCCGCGAGGTCAGGGCGGAGGACGTGGCGCAGGCCTTCGTCCAGCTCGCCCTGGCGCAGAAGACCACGGCTGCCGTGCTCACCGTCGACGGCGGCAACATCGCGGCCGCGCTGCGCTGAGTTTCGCGCGACGAGGGAAAGAAGGGCGGCCGCCACATCCAACGCGCGTGTCGTGTTCGCCCTGGAATTCCGCCGAATCGCCATGCTATAGAGGCCCGCTCCGCGGGCGGCTCCGCCCGGCGGCCCAGCCGTAACGGGCGCCCCCGGCGGGCGTGGCGGAATTGGCAGACGCGCCAGGTTTAGGTCCTGGTGGCAGCAATGTCGTGGGGGTTCAAGTCCCTCCGCCCGCACCACCGTTCTGGACCTGGCGTCGCCGGCCTTGGCCGTTCTTCCCAACCGCCAACTTTCTGGCCTGACAAAGAAACTCTCGGATCGATGATGCACCAGGTCACCGTCACCGCCTCGGAAGGGCTGAAGCGCGAATTCAAGGTCGTGGTCGGCCGTGCCGATATCGACAAGAAGGCCGATGACAAGCTCGAAGAGCTGAACCGGAAGGTCCGCATGCCGGGCTTCCGGCCGGGCAAGGTCCCGCTCAACCTGCTGCGCAAGCAGTACGGCCGCGCGGTGCTGGGCGAGGTGCTGGAAGAGACGGTCAACGAAGTGGCGCAGAAGGCGATGCAGGAGCATTCGATCCGCCCTGCCTTGCAGCCCAAGATCGACATCCAGAACTTCGAGGACGGCAAGGATCTCGAATACACGATGTCGCTGGAGGTCCTGCCGGAGGTCGAGCCCGGCGATTTCTCCGGCGTCGCGGTCGAGCGTCTGGTGGTCGACGTCACCGACGACAAGATCACCGAAGGCCTGGATCGCATCGCCAAGGGCCAGCGCGCGTTCAAGCCGATCGAGACGCCCCGCCCGGCCGAGAAGGGCGATGTGGTCGTGGTCGACTTCACCGGCCGGCTGGACGGCGAGGTGTTCGAGGGCGGCGAGGGCAAGGACCTGCAGATCGAGATCGGCGCCGGATCCCTGCTGCCGGATTTCGAGGCGGCGCTGGTCGGCATGTCCGCCGGCGACACCAAGAAATTCCCGGTCGCCTTCCCGGCCGATTACCGGGCCGAGAAGCTGGCCGGCAAGACCGCCGAGTTCGAGGCGACGGTGAAGGAGATCCGCGTTGCCGACGCGGTCGCCATCGACGACGAGCTGGCCAAGAAGCTCGGCCTGCAGACGCTGGACGAGCTGAAGGACGCGCTGAAGAAGCAGTACGAGCAGGAATACGGCCAGCTGTCGCGCAACCGGACCAAACGCGCCCTGCTGGACGAGCTCGCCAAGCGCTACGACTTCCCGGTCCCGGCCGGTCTGGTCGACCTTGAATTTGGCCAGATCTGGGACCAAGTGGTGCGCGATGCCGGCTCGGAAGCCGCCGCCGCGGCATCGGAGAACAAGTCGGTCGACGAAGTGAAGGCGGAATACCGCAAGATCGCCGAGCGCCGCGTCCGTCTCGGTCTGCTGCTCTCCGAGGTCGGCCAACGCCAGAAGATCGAGGTGACGCCCGACGAGGTGACCCGCGCCGTGCTGGACGAGGCCCGCCGCTTCCCCGGCCAGGAGCGCCAGGTGCTCGAGTACTATCAGAAGAACCCGGAAGCGCAGCAGCGCCTGCGCGCCCCGCTCTACGAGGAGAAGGTGGTCGACTTCGTGCTCGAGCTCGCCAAGGTGTCCGAGCGCAAGGTCAGCCTGGACGAGCTGATGAAGGACCCCGAGGAAACCGCCGCGTAACGGTTTCCGCCGTCTGATCCTCCTGCCCCCCTTCCGAGGCCCCCCGCCTCATTCGAGGAACCGCGATGAAGGACCCGATCGAGATCTACAGCAACTACCTCGTGCCGATGGTGATCGAGACCACCCATCGCGGCGAGCGCGCCTTTGACATCTATTCCCGCCTGCTCAAGGAGCGGATCATCTTCGTCGTCGGCGGCATCAACGACGCGGTGTCGAGCGTGGTCTGCGCCCAGCTCCTGTTCCTGGAAGCCGACAATCCGAGCAAGGAGATCTCGATCTACATCAACTCGCCGGGCGGCATCGTCACCTCCGGCCTCGCGATGTACGACACCATGCAGTACATCCGGCCCAAGGTGGCGACCGTGTGCTTCGGCCAGGCCGCCTCGATGGGTTCGCTCCTCCTCGCGGCCGGCGAGAAGGGCATGCGCTATGCGCTGCCCCATTCCCGCATCATGATCCACCAGCCCTCCGGCGGCGCCCAGGGCCAGGCCACCGATATCGAGATCCATGCCCGCGAGATCCTGGCCACCCGCGCCCGCCTCAATCAGATCTATGTGAAGCATACCGGACAGCCGCTGGAGACCATCGAGCAGTCCATGGAGCGCGACCGGTTCATGAGCCCGGAAGAGGCCAAGGCCTTCGGCCTGATCGACCAGGTCTATGACAAGCGGCCGGAGCCTGAAGTCACCAAAGACCGGCCAAAATCCGTGGCCTGACCCCGCTGGCACCACGGTCGGTTAAACCTTTCTTGACCCGGTGCGGCGCACTGTCCCCCTTGCCGTCGCGAGGGGGACGGGCCATGTGTAACAGGCCAGGTGGTACGGGAATTGCCCTTATCTCGATTGCCATTGTCTCACCTGCGGCGCGCCGACTAGGATAAAGCGGTGCGGTTAGGAGCATCCCGGAAATGACCAAGCTCTCCGGCGGCGATTCGAAGAACACCCTCTACTGCTCGTTCTGCGGCAAAAGCCAGCACGAGGTGAGGAAGCTCATCGCCGGCCCGACCGTCTTTATTTGCGACGAGTGCGTCGAACTCTGCATGGACATCATCCGTGAAGAGAACAAGTCGACCCTGGTCAAGACGCGTGACGGCGTTCCCTCCCCGCAGGAGATCCGCAAGGTCCTGGACGATTACGTCATCGGCCAGATCCATGCGAAGAAGGTGCTCTCGGTCGCCGTCCACAATCACTACAAGCGGCTAAACCACGGCCAGAAGAACAACGACGTCGAGCTGGCGAAGTCGAACATCCTGCTGGTCGGCCCGACCGGCTCGGGCAAGACGCTGCTTGCCCAGACGCTCGCGCGCATCCTCGACGTGCCGTTCACGATGGCCGATGCCACGACCCTGACCGAGGCCGGCTATGTCGGCGAGGACGTGGAGAACATCATCCTGAAGCTGCTGCAATCGGCCGACTACAACGTCGAGCGGGCGCAGCGCGGCATCGTCTACATCGACGAGGTCGACAAGATCAGCCGCAAGTCCGACAACCCGTCGATCACCCGCGACGTGTCGGGCGAAGGCGTGCAGCAGGCCCTGCTGAAGATCATGGAAGGCACGGTCGCCTCCGTGCCCCCGCAGGGCGGCCGCAAGCACCCGCAGCAGGAATTCCTGCAGGTCGACACCACCAACATCCTGTTCATCTGCGGCGGCGCCTTCGCCGGCCTGGAGAAGATCATCGCCGGCCGCGGCAAGGGCACGTCGATGGGCTTCGGCGCCGATGTGCGCACGCCGGACGACCGCTCGACCGGCCAGATCCTGCAGGAGGTGGAGCCCGAGGATCTGCTGAAGTTCGGCCTGATCCCGGAATTCGTCGGCCGCCTGCCGGTGATCGCCACCTTGCACGACCTGGACGCCGAAGCGCTGGTCGAGATCCTGACCCGTCCGAAGAACGCGCTGGTCAAGCAGTATCAGCGCCTGTTTGAGATGGAGGATGTCCGTCTCACTATGTCCGAGGACGCCATGCACGCCATCGCCCGCCGGGCGCTGGCCCGCAAGACTGGCGCCCGCGGCCTGCGTTCGATCATGGAGGCGATCCTGCTCGACACCATGTACGACCTCCCCTCGCTGCGCGGGGTCGAGGAAGTCGTGATCTCGAGCGAGGTGGTCGAGGGCCGCGCCAAGCCGCTCTATGTGCATGCCGAACGGCAGAAAGACGCCACCGCCGGCTGACCGGACGGGTCTTGATCCCAGTGCCCGGCGCCCGGCCGTTTACCAAAGCCGGCCGACCGGCTTGAAGCCGGGCCGGCGAAACGCCATCTTCGAGGGGTGCCGCCAATCCCGGCGGCCCGGATTCGGCCGCGATTTGCCCTCACCCTGTTCACTCCCGCGGCCCGAGGAGTATCCGCTATGTCCGTCCCCACAGTAGGCACCCAGATCTACCCCGTTCTGCCTCTCCGGGACATCGTGGTGTTCCCCCACATGATCGTGCCGCTCTTCGTCGGCCGCGAAAAGTCGGTGCGCGCGCTGGAAGACGTCATGAAGGACGACAAGCAGATCCTGCTGGTCGCCCAGAAGAACGCCGCGCAGGACAACCCCACCCCGCCCGACATCCATTCGGTCGGCACCATCGCCTCGGTGCTGCAGCTGCTCAAGCTGCCGGACGGCACGGTCAAGGTCCTGGTGGAAGGCGGCAGCCGCGCCCGCATCGACCGCTACACCGACAATCAGGAATTCTTCCAGGCGCACGCCCAGCCGGTGCAGGACCGCGATCCGGAGACCACCGAGCTCGAGGCGCTGTCGCGCACCGTGATCTCGCAGTTCGAGCAGTATGTGAAGCTGAACCGCAAGATCCCGCCGGAGGTGCTGGTTTCGCTCAACCAGATCGACAATCCCTCGCGTCTCGCCGACACCATCGCGGCGCATCTCCAGCTCAAGATCTCCGACAAGCAGGAGCTGCTCGAGCTCGACAGCGTCGGCGAGCGGCTGGAGCGCGTCTACGCTCTGATGGAGAGCGAGATCGGCGTGCTGCAGGTCGAGAAGCGCATCCGCTCGCGCGTCAAGCGCCAGATGGAGAAGACCCAGCGCGAGTACTATCTGAACGAGCAGCTGAAGGCGATCCAGAAGGAGCTCGGCGAGAACGAGGAAGGCCGCGACGAGGTGGCCGAGCTCGAGGACCGCATCAAGAAGACCAAGCTCTCCAAGGAGGCCCGCGAGAAGGCGATGGCCGAGGTGAAGAAGCTCCGGTCGATGAGCCCGATGTCGGCCGAGGCGACGGTGGTCCGCAACTATCTCGACTGGATGCTGACGCTCCCCTGGGGCAAGCGCTCTAAGGTCAAGAAGGACATCGTCGCCGCCGAGAAGGTCCTGAACGAGGACCATTACGGCCTCGAGAAGGTCAAGGAGCGCATCCTCGAATACCTCGCGGTCCAGGCGCGCGCCAACAAGGTGAAGGGCCCGATCCTCTGCCTGGTCGGCCCTCCGGGCGTCGGCAAGACCTCGCTCGGCAAGTCGGTCGCCAAGGCGACGGGACGCAACTTCATCCGCATGTCGCTCGGCGGCGTGCGCGACGAGGCCGAGATCCGCGGGCACCGGCGCACCTATATCGGCTCGATGCCGGGCAAGATCCTGCAGTCGATGAAGAAGTCGAAGTCGTCCAACCCGCTCTTCCTCCTCGACGAGGTGGACAAGATGGGCCAGGACTTCCGCGGTGACCCGTCATCGGCGCTGCTGGAAGTGCTCGACCCCGAGCAGAACAACACCTTCAACGACCACTATCTCGAGGTCGATTACGACCTGTCGGACGTGATGTTCATCTGCACGGCGAACACGCTGCGCATGCCGCAGCCCCTGCTCGACCGCATGGAGATCATCCGCCTCTCCGGTTACACCGAGGACGAGAAGGTCGAGATCGCCAAGCGCCATCTGATGGACAAGCAGCTCAAGGCGCACGGCCTGAAGAAGGGCGAGTGGTCGATCACCGACGACGCGCTGCGCGACCTGATCCGCTACTACACGCGGGAAGCCGGCGTCCGTAACCTCGAGCGGGAAATCGCCAGCCTGACCCGCAAGGCGATCAAGGAGATCATGACCGGCAAGGCCGACAAGGTGAAGGTCACCCGGGCCAATGTCGAAAAGTATGCCGGCGTCAGAAAGTACCGCTACGGCGAGATCGAGGCGGAGGACATGGTCGGCATCGTCACCGGCCTCGCCTGGACCGAGGTTGGCGGCGAGCTGCTGCTGATCGAATCCGTGATGTCGCCGGGCAAGGGGCGCATGACCATCACCGGCAAGCTCGGCGACGTGATGCAGGAGAGCGTGCAGGCGGCCAAGTCCTATGTCCGCGCCAACTCGCTCAAGCTCGGTGTCAAGCCGCCGGTCTTCGACCGCAAGGACATCCATATCCACGTGCCGGAGGGCGCGACCCCGAAGGACGGCCCCTCGGCCGGCGTAGGAATGGTGACCTCGATCGTGTCGGTGCTGACGCAGATACCGGTGCGCCGCGACCTCGCCATGACCGGCGAGATCACCTTGCGCGGCCGCGTGCTCGCCATCGGCGGCCTCAAGGAGAAGCTGCTCGCCGCGCTGCGCGGCGGGCTCAAGACGGTGCTGATCCCGAAGGAGAACGAGAAGGACCTGGCGGAGATTCCGGACAACGTGAAGAAGGGTCTGGAGATCATCCCCGTCTCGAACCTCGACGAGGTGCTGAAGCACGCGCTGACGCGCGAGCCGACGCCGGTCGAGTGGAACGAGGAGGAAGAGCTCGCCAAGGCGCAGCGTCGTCCGGCCGTCGATGTCGACGCCGATCTGGGTGTGACGACGCATTGACAGAAGGCCTCGGGCGCGTTCCGTCGAGCGCGCCCGAGAGCCTGAAAAACCCTACGAAACCGTGCTTATTTCTCTTTGACGCCGCTTTCGGGCCAGGGCTATCCTGCCCGCCTTGCCGTGGTGCCGAGTGCCGAAAGCCGCGCGAAAATCCGAACAAATGAAGGGGGCTGCCCGTGAACAAGGTCGATCTCATCGCGAAGGTCGCAGAGGAGACTGGACTCTCGAAGACCGACGCGACAAGGGCGGTTGATTCCGTGTTCGAGATCATCACCAAGGCGCTGAAGAAGGGCGATGAGGTTCGGCTCGTCGGCTTCGGCACCTTCAATGTCAGCAAGCGCGCCGCCTCCGTCGGCCGCAATCCGCGCACCGGCGAGCAGATCGAGATCCCCGCTTCCAAGCAGCCCAAGTTCCGCGCCGGCAAGGGCCTGAAGGACAGCGTCAACTGACGCTGCGCCGGCTGCGGCCCTGACATTGCCGGCCGCCGCAGCGAGGCGGCCGGTTTGGTGTCGGCCCGATCACAGGGCGGTTAGCTCAGTTGGTAGAGCGCCTCGTTTACACCGAGGATGTCGGAGGTTCGAGCCCTTCACCGCCCACCACGCTCAGCCCTGCGGGCTGCACGTGGTGCAGCCGCGCGAAGGCGGCAAGGGCGAGAAAGCGTCCGGCGCGGCTACTCTGCCCGCATGAACCGCATGGTGCCCGCGCCATCCGGAAGCGTCAGTAGCAGAATTCCGTCCGTCAGCGCATAGCGCTCGGCCCGCTCCACATCGCGGACGAAGCGATCCGAGAGCGAGCCCGACGGGCAGGCCATGCGGGTGAGAGCGATCGGGCCGAAAGCGATCCGCCGACCGACACCGTGGGTGTACTGCCCGCTGCCCCGATTGCAGTCGGCCCGCAGATGGACGCGACTTTCCTGCACGAAGGCCAGCGTATAGCGCGTCGGATCGGCGACGGTGACCGTGTCGGCCGGCGCCGCCGTGCCCGTCCAATGCCAGGCGGCTTCGCGCATCTCCGCCGGCAGCCGGCCGGCCTGCGAGGCGCAGCCGAGCAGGCCGGCGCCGAGCGCTGCCATGACGAGCGGATCGCGGAGTGGGTTCAATTCAGGCTCGCCAAAACCATCTACTCGGAAATGCCTGCCATCTTCAGGCCCTCGATGAACGTATCCCGATGCGCGAAATGCGCCAAGTTGGTCCTCAGCACATCCAGGCGCAGCGGCGGTCCGACCCGGTTGCGGGCGGCAATGTACTCCTTCGCCTCGCCGAGCAACCCGAGATGCCCGCAGCAGCTGATCAGCGTGTTGTAATGGCCGGCGTATTCGCCGAAAGCCGCGACTGAGCTGCGCAGATAGGGCAGCGCCTCATCGAACTGGCGCGCACCCAGCAAGGCGAGGCCATGGATGGCGGTGTAGAAACCGGAGAAGCTGTCCAGCGGGCTCAGCTCCAGCGCCAGCCGCGTCTCCGCGATCGCCCGCTCAAACTGCCCTGCGCGCAACAGGGCCCAGCCGAATGCCATGTGACCGAGCGCGAAGCTCGGGTTCAGTTTGAGGGCGGTCGTGAGCTCTCCGAGCGCGCGGTCATGTCCGCCGGCAGTGCTGTGGCAAAGGCCGGCGACCATACGAGCCCACGGATCGCCCGGATCCAACGACAGCGCATCCTGTGCGCATGCCGCTGCCTGCCGATAGCCTTCGCGCGTATCGGGAAACCAATAGCAGAGCGCCGCCCACCACTTGGCCCAGCCGAGCAGGGCGTGCGCCCGACCGTAGCGAGGGGCCAGATCGATCGCCGATCGCAACAGCGCCTGCGCTTCCTCGTTCTGCTTGCGATCGACCCTGTTGATCAGGGTCAGCGCCCTGACCGCGAGCCCCCAGGCGTCGACGTTGTCCGGCGGCCGCTGGAATGCGCGGATCCCTTCCTCCGCATAGAGATGCGGCTCAACCGCGGCCACCACGCGGTCGACGATCTCGTCGTTGACGGCGAACAGGTCCGGCAAGGAGCGGTCGTATTTGGCCGCCCAGATGTGGTTGCCGGCCTCGGCATCGATCAGCTGGCCGGTGATGCGGATGCGCTGGCCGACCTTGCGCACGCTGCCCTCGAGCACATAGCGAACGCCAAGGTCCTGAGCGACCTGACGCACGTCGACCGCCCTGCCCTTGTAGACGAAGGTGGAATTGCGGGCGATGACGAACAGCCAGCTGAGACGCGCCAGCGCCGTGATGATGTCCTCGGTGATGCCATCGGCGAGGAATTCCTCATCCGGGCCGGCGCCCATATTGGCAAACGGCAAGACGGCGATCGAAGGCTTGTCGATCCCGCGCGCCGGTACCTCGGGTTTCGGGATAGCGGCTTCCGTCGGGGTCTGCTCCAGCAGGCCGCGCAACGCGAGCTTCGTGTGGCTCTCGACCACGGCGAGGGTCTTGTCCGAGAACAGGCCGATCAGGAGCTTGTCGATGGTCGACTTGCCGAGCCGGGTGCGATGCGCGAACTGCTCGCGCGACAACCGCGCCTGCGCGATGTATTCCCGGATCGCCGCCGCAACCTGCTTCCTGCCGTCCATGATCGCCGCCACTTCTAGGTCCGATTGACGCCCAGGCTTCTGTTCACGGCCAGCGTGCTGCCGGACCGCGCGACGGCGAGGAAGAGCCTCGGATCATCCGGCTCGAACATCGAACCATTCTGCAAGAATGCAGAGCGGAACTGCAAGACTTCGGCTGTTGGCCGGCTTCCCCGGCGTCTAACTAACCGGCCACCAGATCCCGGGGGCCCGAAAATGCCGAAGCTCAACGCCGATCCCGCCTCGACTGCCCGTCATTCAATCCCGCTCCTCGCCGTCGAGACGCCGCCGGTTGACAGCGCCCGGCGAGGCTTTCCCGGAAAGTTCCGGCAAACACCGGCGAGAGCCGCGGAAAGACCTGCGGCATAGCTTCACTCCCGCACCGCGTTGCGGGTTCGCCGGCGCACTGAGCGCCGGCGAACCCAACCGCCACATCGACCGAACGAGAAGTCAGGGCGCCGGAACGCGCCCGCACCCGGACGCGCGCGCCGGGGAACTTCGCCGCGCGCCAGCAAAGGGGAACTTATCATGATCTCGAATGTCCAGATTGAGGCCTCGCCTGCGCTTCCGGGCCGTGGCCGGGACGGCGCAAGCCCGACGTTGACGAAGTGGAGCTGGGCAGCCGGCGGTCTCGCCTTGGCTCTCCTGGCAGCACCGACAGGCGCCCATGCCGCGGCCATCGCGGTGGATGCCACCGCCTCCGGCGCCTACAACGCGGCCGGCGCGCGTGTCGGCACAACGGAGAATTTCCTGACCGGGCAGCTCGGCCAGACGGTGCGGCGGAGCTACCTTGCCTTCGACCTCTCCGGCGTCACCGGCACGGTGACGGCGGCGAAGCTTCGGCTCTTCAATCCCGAAGTCTCGCAATTCCTGCACGGCTATGTCTCGCCGCAGGCGAGCGAAACGCTCGCCTTCTACGACGTGACGACGCTCGCCGCCGCCTTCCTGGATGGGACTGCGGGTGTCGCCGGCTTCGCCGATCTCGGCACCGGCATCCTGTTCGGCACCAGGAGCGTCAGCGCCGCCGACAACGGCACGGTGATCGAGATCGACCTCAACGCGGCGGCACTGGCGGCGCTCAACGCCGCGGCGGGCGGCGACTTTCTGCTGGGCGGCGCGCTGACCAGCATCGCCGGCATCTTCGACCAGTATGTGTTCGGCTTCACCATGGTGGATTTCGTCGCCGACCATACGCGCCAGCTGGTGCTGGAAGTGGCGCCGGCGGCGGTGCCGGAGCCTTCCGCCCTGCTGATCGCCGGCACCGGGCTCCTGCTGCTCGGCCTTGCGCGGGCGCGGCGGGAGGGCCGGTCGTGAGGCAGGCGGCCGGCGCGCTCGCCGGCGCGCTCGCGCTCGGCTATGCGGCACTTGCCGTGGCGGCGGCCTTCGCGCAGGGCAAGCCCGGCCCTACGGCCGAGCAGAAGCGCGGCGCCTATCTCGCCAGGATCATGGATTGCGGCGGCTGTCATACGCCGGGCGCGCTGGTGGGAAAGCCGGACCAGCTACGTTATCTAGCCGGATCGGAAATCGGCTTCGAGATTCCAGGTGTCGGCATATTCTATCCGCCGAACTTGACGCCGGACCGCGAGACCGGGCTGGGCAACTGGAGCGCGGCGGAGATCATCAAGGCGGTACGCACCGGCGCCAGGCCGGACGGACGCCTGCTGGTCCCAATCATGCCGTATCACAGCTACGGCGAGCTGACCGACACCGATGCGAAGGCCCTGGCGGCCTATCTCAAGAGCATGCCGCCGGTGCACAACAAGGCGCCCGGGATCGTCGGGCCGTCCGAGAAGCCGAGCGCGGCCTACCTCAAGCTCGCCATCCCGGAATGAGGCAAGGCAAGTCGCCCGCCTGAACGGCCAGCCGCCGGCGCGCCTCAGCTCGCCGGCGGCTTGGCGGCGAGCGAATCCTTCAGCAGCAGGTAGACCTTGCCGACATCGGCGGTGAGGAAGGTCGCGGTCAGCACCTCCTCGTGCTCGACATCGCGCGCGCGCTCCAGCAGACGGTCGAAATCGCGGAGATACAGTTCGGCGTAGCGGCGGAAGTCGGGATCCGTGCGATAGCGATCCCGTATCCGGTCGAGATCGCCGGTCTTGGCGAGCTTGCGGGTGAACACGCCGCGCTCACCCTTGACGTAGCGGGTCCACAGCTCCTCGGCGAGATTGCGGTCGACCTGCCGGGTCAGGTCGATCGACAGCGAGTTGAGGCTGTCGGTCAGGAAGGCCGCGGCCTTGAGGAAGCCTTCCGCGCGGAGGCCCGAGGCGGTATCGCGCAAGGCCTTCTCCTGCGCCGAAACCTCGGCCGAGGCCTTGTTCAACTGCGCTGCCTGCTCCTTGAAGCGATCGATCGAATCCTGCGCCCGGCGGGCGGCGCGGTCGGCGGCGGTCGCCAGCTCCTCGACCTGGCGCTGCAGACCCTCGCCGGTGGCGGCGACCTTGGTCAGGCTCTGCTCGCTCGCGGTGTCGAGCAGCACGGTGCGGCGGTCGATCGTGTCGCCGACCTGCTCGACGCGGTCGATGATGATCTTGGCGCGCGCCTCGATCGCCTGGGCCTGGCGCTCGAATGCCTGCACCGCGGAACTGATGCCGGCCTCGACGGCCCGCCCGGCTTCCAGCATGTCGCTCCGCTTGCCGCGCAGGGTGTCGCCGGTCCTGATGATGCGCTCCTCGGTCTCCTCGGTGACGCGGGCGAATTCGCGCGAGCGTTCGTCCAGCACGGTGCCAAGCTCGCGCAGCCGCGCCTCGGCCGCCTCGCCGGCCTGGGCGAAGACCGAGGTCTGCCGCTGGAAGGCGACCGAAGCGACCTCGGTGCCCTCGGAAACGCGATCGGCGGCGGCGGTCAACTCGCCGGTGCGGGCGCGCAGCGTGTCGCCGATATTCGCCGCCTGGCTGGAGAGGTGGCTCGCCACCCGCGCCAGCGCATCGGCCTGGGCCTGCAGGATGTCGCGTAGCCGCTCCGCCTCCTGGGTGGTGCGGGCGGCGGTGGCGCCGAAATTGGTATCCGACTGCGCGGTCGCCGCGAGCGCGGCCTGCGCCGCCTCCGCCGCGCGGTCGGCCGCGGCCCGGAAGCCGTCGAAGGCGCCCTGCGCCGACACCCCGGCGGCGCGCAGCTCTTCGGTCCGCTCGCGGGCACCGTCGCCCAGCGCATAGAGCTCGCTTGCCGCCTGTTTGGTGAAGTCGGCAAGCTCGCGCGTCTGATCGGTGGCAGCGGCACCGGCCTGCCGGATACCGAGCTGCGCCTGGTCGGCCGCTTCGTTGAAGGCGAGGATCTGCTCGCGCGCCGCCACCTCTGCCGTGCTGAGGCCCTGAGCCGCCCGGTCGCCGGCCAGCGCCAGCTCGCGGAGCTCGGCCCGGCTCGCCTCGCTCAGCTCGCGCAGGCGCTGCGCCGCCCGCTCGGCGGCGGCATCGAGCTCGACGCTCTGGCGCCGGCTGGTCTCGAGCGAATCCCGCAGCCTTGCCTGCACCAGGCCCGATGTCTCGTCGATCGCCTCGGCTTGCCGGCGCAGCCGCAGACCTGCGTCCATGGTCTGCTCTTCGGCCCGGCGGGTCGCCGACATCAGTTCTTCTTCGCCGCGCTTCAGGATCTCGCCGATATCCTCGGCGACGCGGTTTGCCTCGCGGGCGACCCGGTCGATCGCATGCTGGCGCTCTACCAGCACCTCGGCCACACGGTCGATGCTGGCGCCGGCATTGCCCGCAGCGCCGGTCAGCGCCTCGGCGCTGCTGCGATAATTCTCCACCAGACTCGCCGCTTCGAGCCGGGCGCGCTCGTTCATCGCGGCGAGCAATGCCGCCTCGCGCTTCGCCGTCTCGGCGAAATCGCGGACGCGCGTCTCCGCCGTGGTCGCGACGCCGTCGAGCTGGCGCACCGCTTCGCCGACGCTGCTGCCGGCCGTGATCGCCCGCGTCTCCGCGGAGTCGATCAGGCTGGTGATGGTCTGGATCTTGTTGCCCAGAACCTCGGTGTCGCGCGCCAGCACATGGGCGCGCTGGTCGAACACAGCGCCCGTCTCGTTGATGCGTCGGCTGGCCCGCTCGGAGGTGGCGTCGAGTTCGGTCGACTGCCGGGTCAGCGCCGCACCCGCCTCGCGGATGCGGGTCACCGCCATCTCGGAGATCGCACCCGATTCCTCGGCGCGGCGCCTGAGCGCCTCGCTCGCGGAATCGACCCGCTCGACCAGGGTGGTGACGCGGGTATCGGCGACGATCGCCTGGGCGCTCAGATTCTCCATCGCCTCCTTGGTGCGCGCGGCGGCGCCCTCGGCAGCGCGGGCGAATTCCTCGGCGTGACTGCTCAGCGCGTCACCGGTCATGCGCGACGCCGTGATGGCGCGGTCGGAGGCCTGATTCAAGGTGCTCGCCTGCTCGCGCAGCGCCTCGCGCACCAGTTCGAGCTTGGCCGTCGCCGACTGCGCCGCCTCGCCGATCAGGTCGGCCTGCTTCTTGGCCGCCTCGTGGATCGCGTTGCCCTGAAGCACCACGGCCGAGGCGATGCGGGTCAGCTCCTCGGCCTTGGAGCGCATCATGGTCTCGACCGTGGTGGCGCGCTGCTCCAGCGCCGTCGCCACTTCGTCCATGGCCCGGGTATGGTCGACCTTGGCTGCGTCCAACACGGCGGTCTGGCGCCGCGCCGCCTTGTGCAGGCCCTCGGAGCCGTCGAACATGGTCTGGCGCAGCTCGCCGGCGATGCGGGCGAGGTCGCCGCTGACCTCGGAAGCGGCGCCGACCGCGGTCTCGGACAGTGCCTGCACCGCCTTGGTGTGGCGCTCCAGCGTCTCGGTGATGTCGCGCACCCGGGAGGTTGCCTGCGGCGTCGGATAGCTGAGGTCGTTCAAGACCTTGGCGAGGGCATAGCCCTGCCGGCGGCGCTCCATGCCGATCAGCGAGAAGGTGATCAGCGACCAGGCGAGCGTCGGCGGCAGGCAGATGCCGGCGACCAGGGCGGCGAATTCATGCGGCATCAACCGGCGGAAGCCGGCCCAGTCCCAGGTCTGCTGGATCCAATAGACCGCGCCGATCGCCCACAGGATGGTGAAGCTCCAACCGACCACCAACAGGAACGAGCGGCGGCGCTCCATAGCGCTCGACCGCAGCGGTTTGGGCGCCGGTTCGGCGCGCGCCTCGACCGACGGCATACGGACATCTTCGGCCAGCGCCATAACCCTCTCCTCCGGCAAAAACTTCCGGCTCGATTCGCGGATGATCGAGCCGCCTTGGCCCCGCGTCAATCGGCAGGTCGTCAAATGTATAGGCCCTTTCGGCTAGCTCGCCCGGCAGGGCAGAATGGCGGTGCAACCCCGGGGAGCAGCGAACCATGCACAAGGTCCATAGTCCCGCCGGCATCGCCGGTCCCGTCAGCCCTTCGTACAGCCACGGCATCGAGGTGCCGCCCGGCGCCCGCTGGCTCACTGTCTCGGGCCAGGTCGGCGTGACGCCGGACGGCAAGATCGCCGAGGGCATCGCCGCCCAGGCCGACCAGGCCTGGAAGAACATCGTCGCCATCCTGAAGGGCGCCGGCATGGGGCTGGAGGATGTGGTCAAGGTGACCACCTTCCTGACCAGCAAGGACTATATCCCGGCCGCCCGCGAGGTGCGCGGCCGCTACCAGGTCGACGGCTACCGCCCTGCCTCCACTCTGCTGGTGGTCGCCGGCCTGGCGGCACCGGATTACCTGGTCGAGATCGAGGCGATTGCGGCCAAGGCCTAGCTCTTTCGGGCTTAGCGGGCCGTATAGCCGCCATCGATCACCAGCTCCGACCCCGTCATGAAGCTCGACGCGTCGGAGGCGAGATAGAGAATGCCCGCGGCGATCTCCTCGGCCCGGCCCAGCCGGCCGAGGGGGTGCTGCGAGATCAGGTAGGCCTTGCGCTGCGCCGCATCCGGCGCCCGGGAAATCGCGCCGGCCACCATCGGCGTGTCGATATAGCCGGGATGCACCGAGTTGATGCGGATCTTCCAGCCGTTCTGCGCCACCTCCAGCGCCAAGGTCTTGGTCATCAGCTTCACGCCGCCCTTGGAGGCGGCATAGGCGGCCGTCAGCGGCGAGCCGACCAGGCCGAGGATCGACGACAGGTTGACGATCGAGCCGCCCTTCTCCTTCATCGCCGCGATGCCGGCCCGGCAGCCGAGGAACACGGCATCCAAGTTGACCGAGATGACCTCGCGCCATTGGGCCAGGCTGGTCTCCAGGATCGGCGTGGCGCGGCCGATGCCGGCATTGTTGACCAGCACGTCGAGCCGGCCGAAGGCGACGCTGGTCTCGGCCATCACCATGTCCCAGGCGGCCTCGCTGGTGACGTCGTGCTCGAAGCCGAGAGCACCGCCGCCGATCTCAGCTGCCAGCGCCTTGGCCCCCGCCTCGTTGACATCGGTCAGGATGAGCTTCGCGCCCTCGGCCGCGAACAACCGCGCGCTCGCCGCGCCGATGCCGGAGGCCGCGCCGGTGATCAGCGCGACCTTGCCGGCGAGGCGGGGTTCGGCCATCAGCCGACCGCGCCGGCGGCGCGGAGGCCTTCGATGTCCTTCGCCGCGAAGCCCCAGTCCTTCAGCGCCTCGTCGGTATGCTGGCCCGGCCGGGCCGGCGGGCGCTGCACTTCCGGCTTGGTGCGGCTGAAGCGTGGCGCGGGGCCGGGCTGCACCACGCCCTCGACCTCGATGAAGGTGCCGCGCAGCTTGTTGTGCGGGTGCTTGGCCACTTCCAGCGGCGACAGCACCGGCGCGAAGCAGACATCGCTGCCTTCCATCACCTCGCACCACTCGTCGCGCGTCTTCTGCTTGAACACCTCGGTGAAGCGGGCGCGCAGCTTGGGCCAGCCGGCCTTGTCCCACTGCTTCGGCAGGTCCTCGTTGTCGAGACCGGTGAGCCGCATCAGCTCGGCATAGAACTTGGTCTCGATCGATCCGATCGAGACGTACTTGCCGTCCTTGGTCTCATAGACGTCGTACCAAGGGGCGCCGCTGTCGAGGATGTTGCTGCCGCGCTTCTCCGCGTCCCAGCGCCCGGTCGGCAGCATGCCGTAGGCGAAGGTGGTGAGATGCGCCGCGCCGTCGACCATCGCGGTGTCGACCACCTGGCCCTTGCCCGACTTCTGTGCCTCGAGCAGGCCGCAGACCATGCCGAAGGCGAGATAGAGCGCGCCGCCGCCGAAATCGCCGACCAGGTTGAGCGGCGGCGTGGGCTTCGAGCCTTCGCGGCCGATCATGTGCAGCGCGCCGGCCATGGCGATGTAGTTGATGTCGTGGCCGGCGGCATGGGCGATCGGGCCTTCCTGGCCGAAGCCGGTCATGCGGCCGTAGACGAGCTTTGGATTGCGCTTCAGGCAGACATCCGGCCCCAGGCCGAGCCGCTCCATCACGCCGGGACGGAACCCCTCGATCAGGCCGTCGGCCTTCTCGATCAGCTTGAGCGCGGTCTCCACCGCTTCCTTCTTCTTCAGGTTCAGCGCCACCGAGCGGCGGCCGCGGTTGAGCAGCGCGTATTTGGTGTCGGACGGGATGCCGAGCCCGGCATCCTCGGTGCGGTCGAGGCGCAGCACCTCGGCGCCCATGTCGGAGAGCAGCATGGAGCAGAACGGGCCAGGCCCGATGCCGGCGAATTCGACGATCTTGTAGCCAGTGAGGGGTCCGGACATCAGTTCACCTGCCTTTCTCGATTGGCCCAATAGGGCTTGCGCAACTCGCGCTTGAGGATCTTGCCGCTCGGGTTGCGCGGCAAAGCCTCGATGAAGTCGACCGAGCGCGGCACCTTGTAGCCGGCGATGCGCGTCCTGGCGAAGTCGATGATCTCGGCCGGCGTCAAGGTCTCGCCGGGCTTGGTCACCACGATCGCCTTGACGCTCTCGCCCCAGCGCTCGTCCGGCACGCCGATCACCGCCACGTCGGCGACCTTGGGATGGCCATAGAGCGCGCTCTCGACCTCGGCCGGGTAGATGTTCTCGCCGCCCGACACGATCATGTCCTTCACCCGGTCGTGGATGTAGACATAGCCGTCGGCGTCGAGGAAGCCGGCATCGCCCGAGTAGAACCACTCGCCGCGGATGGCGCGCTCCGTCGCTTTCGGCAGATTCCAGTAACCCTTCATCACCTGCGGCGAGCGGATGACGATCTCCCCCACTTCGCCGAGCGGCATGTCGTTGCCGGCGGCATCGACAACGCGAACCTCGCAGCCGGGCAGCGGCTTGCCGGCGGCGCGCATGCGGTCGCCAGCCGCCTCGCTGTGGTCCTCCGGCGGCAGGTAGGTGATGGCGCCGGTCGTCTCCGTCAACCCGTAGAGCTGGGCGAACTTGCAGGCAAAGGTCTTCACCGCGCGCTTCAACAGCTCGAGCGGGATCGGCGAGGCGCCATATGTGACGATATCGAGCGAGGAGAAATCGGTGTCGCGGCATTCCGGCGCATCGCATAGGAACAGGATCATGGCCGGCACGAACAGCGACTTGGTGACCTTCTCGCTCTCGATCACCTTGAGGATGCGGGCCGGAATGAAATCTCGCTCGATCACGTTGACGCAGCCGGCATAGAGCCCGACCAGGCCCCAGCCGCCGCCGCCGATATGGAAGAGCGGCATGCAGACGAGGTTGACGTCGTCCGGCGTCCACGGGCTGCCCCAGTTGCGCACCGCGTCGCCGGTCAGGTGCAGGAAGTTGGAATGCATCAGCTGCACGCCCTTGGGATGGCCGGTCGTGCCGCTGGTGTACATCTGCACGACGACATCCGATGGATCGATCGCCGCGTCGACCGGCGTGTTGGATTGCCGGCCGCGCCAGTCCTCGAACGGCTCCCAGTCGCGCCGGCCGCCATCGATGGCGATGATGCGGCGCACGGTCTTGAGCTCGTCGCGCACGCCGTCGATCAGGTCGTAGAAATCGCGGCCGACGAACAGCACCTCGGCGCCGGCATCGTTCAGCACATAGGCGACTTCCGGCCCGGCCAGGCGGAAGTTCACCGGCACCAGCACGGCGCCGGTCTCCGCGCCGGCGAAGAACAGCTCGTAATAGTCCGGCCCGTTCTTGGCGAGCAAGCCGAACCGGGTGCCCTTCTTCAGGCCCTCGGCCAGCAGCCCGTTGGCGACGCGCAGGATGCGGTCGTGCAGCTCCGCATGGGTTATCGTCTCCTCGCCATAGACAATGGCGGTCCGTCCGGCATGCAGGCCGGCATTCCGCCGCGTGATCTCGGCGAGATGCTTGAATGCTTCGTCGCGGTGCAACACGCCGCGTTTCCTCCCGTCACTCAACCGGCCGCGATATTAGGTAGGCCGCCCAAGGGGCAGCAAGCACCGAACGGAGCGGTCCGGTTCGACGCGCCGCGCGGGCCTGCCTTGACAACCCTGCGCCCCGGCACCATCTCTTCATATCATGCGGCCTGCTTCCACCTTTGCCCGTTTTCGGCATCATTCTGGATCGCTGCTCGCGGGCTGATTGCCCCGGGCGCCGGCAGGCTTACCGCGCCCCGCCCGGGGACCAGACGTCTCCACCCCTTTCGATCCTTGGGTTGCGTAGCGCACCGATATCGGGCGCCGCATCCCCACCGTTGATTCCGTGCTCCGGCAGGGCCATCGACAGTGAACCCTCGCCCGGCCGCCGCAAATACGAGGTATCCGCCCATGAACATGGCCCTCGCGCCGCAACGCGGTGACGCGACCGGTCTTGCCCGACCCCGTCTGATTATCGCCGCCGATGACTACGAGCGGCTTCAGTCGCTGGCGCGGCAGACCATGTACCGCCTGCCCGACGTGGCGCACCAGTTGCTGGAGGAAGTCGAGCGGGCGGAGATCCGTCAGCCCGACCAGGTGCCGCCAACCGTGGTCGCCATCGGCTCGAAAGTCAGCTTCCGCAACGAGACCTCGGGGCGGGACCAGACAGTTCGCCTCGTCTATCCGGCCGATGCTGATATCGGCGCCCGGCGCATCTCGGTGCTGACACCGATCGGCGCGGCGCTGATCGGCATGAACGAGGGCGACAGCATCGACTGGGAAAGCCGGGACGGCATCGTTCGCCGGCTGACGGTGACCCGGGTCCAGCCCTGATCCTCCGCGCCGGAGGGCAGCCAGCATCACAGCCCCGCCGCGTCCAGCCATGCGGTCAGCATGGCGCGGCCACGGGTGTGCAGGCCCGTCCTGACCCGTGCCGCTTCGGCACGGAGCGTCGGCACGTCGATTCCGGCGGCGGCAAGCTCCGCCGTGTGGCCGATCAGCCAGGCCTCGATGCGGCCGAGATCGGCCTCGGCATGGAATTGCAGGGCCAGCGCCTTCGTGCCGAGGGCAAAAGCCTGGTTCCGGCAGACCGGTGTCGAGGCGAGCCGGGTCGCCTCCCGCGGCAGGTCGAAGTTGTCCCCGTGCCAGTGCAACACCGGCTCCGCGCCCAGATGCCGGAGCGGTCCGGCCGCCCCGGCCTCGGTCAGCGTGAGCGGCGCGAAGCCGATCTCCTTCGCAGGCCCCGGATAGACGCGGCAATCGAGGGCCCGCGCCATCAACTGGGCGCCGAGGCAGAAGCCGAGCATCGGGCGGCCGGCAGCGAGCCGGCGTTCGATGGCGGCGATCTCCTCGCTCAGGAACGGATATTTCCCGGTCTCGTAGACGCCGATCGGCCCGCCCAGCACGACCAGCAGATCCGCCGTCTGGACGACAGGCCCGCCGAGATCATCGATCCCCGCCTCGCGATACTCGACCGCATAGCCGCGCGCGGCGAGCAGCGGCGCCAGCAGGCCGAGATCCTCGAAGGCGACGTGGCGGATCGCCAGGGCTCGCTTGTTCAAGAGTGCTCCACTTCTCTCCTGTTCGACGCAGTTCGCGCCAGTTCGATGCCGGCTTTCGCCAGTTTGAACCAGCTTTCGCCAGTGCGAGCCAGTTTCATCCCACGCATTGCCGTATCGGAGCGCCTCATCCCTTTGATCCGGCGCCGAAATCGAGAATTCGGCGAGTGATCTGCGGATGCAGGGCGAGCTGGCCTGCCTGCGCCACGCGTTTCAACTGACCGGCGGCCTCCGCCCGTGCGAAGTTCGCGGCGGCGTCGGCCCGGTCCGCAATGGCGCGCTTCTCCGCGGCGATCCAGGCGCGGAAGCGGGCCGAGCGGCCGATGTTGCGCTCGATCATCAGCGCCCTGACACCGAGCAGGCGAGCGGCCTGCTGCACCGACATGCCTTCGGCCAGCATGCGCGCAATGTGCCGGTAGGGCAGTTGCGGCGCGCGCATGCCCGACACACGGATCGGCTTCCCAGGCGGCGCCACCGGTGCGGCGGCCTTCGGCTCGGCGGGGCCGCCGAATTGTTGCTGCAGGGCCACCAGGTCGACTCCGGTCTCCGCCTGGATGGCCGGCGCGAGCCGCGCCACCTCCTGGGCGGTCATCAGCGACAGATCCTGGCCGTACAGATCCGGCTCCCGCGCCGCCCTCAGGGCGCGCATCTCGATGGGCAGGCTCTTCTCGTCGAGCCACAGGGACGAGAGCGCGGCGATCTCACGCATTATCTCGGCATTGATCCCGCCATCCTCGGTGGCGGCTTCGGTATCCTTGTCCATTGGCAAACCCCGCTTTAGAACAAACCAAGAATACAAATTTGCCTGCGCCGCGTCAATAAGTTTGCGCTATAATCAATTTGTTGCGACCGACAAGGCAGCCGATGCCGGCAGAGGGGAGCCACGGCGATTCCGCTTCTTGGCATAACTACCTTAGTCGTTACGATAGCCATGGCTCGACACCCGAACGCTCCGCGAACAATGCCGGAATTGCGACGGAACGGCCGCAGATGTGGAGACCGCTGATGCCGAAAGCCGCCCGCCCCGCCCGAAGATCCGCCGCCCGAGCGCCAAACCGGCTCGTCGCCGCACTGCAGGCGCTGGGCTTCACGGCCTACGAGGCAAAGGCCTATCGGGCGCTGATCGAGCTTGGCGCGCCGGCCAAGGGCTATGAGATCGCCCGCGCCGCCCAGGTGCCGACGTCGAAGATCTACGAGACCCTTGGCCAGCTCGCGAACCGCGGCGCCGTTCTGGTCAGCCGCTCGCAGCCGGTGACCTATGCAGCACTGCCCCATCGCGACCTCACGGCACGGCTGCGCGACCAGGCGGAGGAGACGCTGGCCGCCGTCGAAGCCGAGCTCGAAGCGCTGCCAGAAGCACCGCCATCCGGGCTGACCTGGACCGTCGACGGCACCGACAACGTGCTGGAGCAGATGGGCCGGCTGATCGCCCGGGCCGAGCACAGGTTGATCGCGGTGCTGTGGGACGCGCAGCTCGCCGCGCTGGCGCCGGCCCTCCGCCAGGCCAAAACACGCGGCCTCGAGCTACAGGTCGCGATCTGCGGCCGCTTTCCGCTCGGCATTCCCGACAGCTATGAGCTGACGCTGCTCGGCGCCGCGGCCGAGGAGCGGATCACCGGACGGCGCCTCGCCGTCATCGTCCGCGACGATGTCGAAGCGATCGCCGCCGAGACCTATCTCGGCGACACCCAGGCGATCCGCAGCGAGAGCCGCGTGTTCGCACTGCTGGCCGCGGAATGCGCCAGATCCGACATCCTCGGCCGCTGTATGGTCGACGCGCTGGGCGACGCCGCCTTGCAGCGCCTGCGCCGCGACCGGCCGGCGCTGAAGACGTTGCTGGCGCCGGAGCGGAAGACGGAACCGCTCGGCGCGTCCGCGAAAAGGAGAGCGAAGAAGCGCAGCTAGCGAATCGGGCCCACGCCTCACCTCTGCAGCGCGGCGCGGATCCTTTCGGCCAGGGCCAGCAGCGACGCCGGATCGGCGGGCTTGGCATCGCGCCAGGCGCGAAAGCCGCCATCGCCGTCGCGGCGCGGCATCAGGTGGATGTGGAAATGCGGCACCGTCTGGTTCGCCGCCTCGCCGTTCGCCTGCATCAAAGTGAAGCCGTCGGCGCCGACCACACGCCAGACCGCGTTGCCGACACGGTGCGCCGTTTCGGCCACGGCACCCATCACCCGGGCAGGCACCGTGCGAAGATCGGGCCAGTGGCCCTTCGCCACCGCGAGTGCGTGGCCTTCGCTGAACGGGCGGATGTCGAGGAAGGCGACGGTGAGATCGTCCTCCCACAGGCGGGCCGACGGCAGGCTGCCGGCGACGATGCGACAGAACGGGCAATCGGGATCGGTTGGCGGCGTGCTCATCGCCGCAAGGTTAGCCCCCCGCGGCGGAGGGTGCGAGCGGTGCGAGGCGGATGCGCGAAGCCGGCAGACGCAGCACGATGGCCGCGCCGGACTTGCCCCCGCGGCCTTCCGCCTTGCCTGATTCGATCTTTCCGCCCGCCTCTATCACGCCTCCATGTGCCTCGATCAGGCGGCGCGCGATGACGAGGCCAAGGCCGGGGCCCTGCTCGGTCCGCGCGAGATGCGCCGGCGACTGCCAGAACGGATCGAACGGCCCGGGCTGGCCGATCGCCGCCGCGAGCGCCTCCTGCGGCCCGCGGTCCGGATCGGCAATGACGATGCGGATGTCGCCGTCGGTCCCGATCATACCCTGCACCGGCACTGTCGTGTGCGGCGCCGCGCGGCCGATCGCGTCCGACAGCAAGATGACCAGGGCCTGGCGCAAGGCGCGCAGGTCTACCAGCATGTCGGGCAGCGCCTCGATGCCGCGGAAGGCGATGCCGACCTCGTGCTCCGCCTGCAGATGCGTGAGCTGGGCCGTCGCCTCGGTCACCAGCCGGGCGAGCGGCGCCACTTCCTCGCGCAGCCGAACCTGGCCGAGCTCGAGCCGCGACATCTCCAGCAGGTCCTCGATGATGGCGAGCAGCTCGACGCCGCTGCGATGGATATTGCCGGCGTACTCGACGTACTTCGCCGCGCCCGGGCCGAGCGCCTGGCGCTCGATCACCTCGGAAAAGCCGAGGATGGCGTTGAGCGGCGTGCGGAACTCGTGGCTCATATGGGCAAGAAACATGGTCTTCGCGGCGTCGGCGAGCTCGGCATCGCGGGTCTTGCGGCGGAGATCGGCGGCGAGCCGCTCCAGCGCGCGCGAGCGGGTGGCGAGCTCGCCATTGGCGCGGTTCAGCTCCGCCGTGGCACGCGCGACCTCGGCGCGGATGCGCTGATACTCGGTTTCCGACCGCGCAAGATAGGCGTGCAGCGCGAAGGCGAGCGAGGTGCCGAGCAGCAGCACCGAGACGCCGAACCACAACGCGATATCCACCTGCCCGCCGGCCGGCGTCACCGCGACGACGAAGCGCTTGTCGCCGAGCTTGAGCACCACCGCCTCGTCGTCGATCGTGCCCAGACCGAGCGGCACCGTCACGCTGTCGCCGGCCCGGGTGCTGAACAGCAAGGTGCGGCGGTCGGCCTCGTAGAGATCGAGATCGTAAGTCGAGCCGATGGCCGCCGCGGCGAGGTAGTCGTCGATCAACCCCGAGATGGCATAGAGGCCGACCACGACGCCCTGGAACCTCCGTGGCACTTCGGTGCCGCGGGTCGGCACCAGGACCAGCAGCGCCGCGCGCTCCTTGCCGTCGATGCGCGCACGCGTCGGCTCGATGATGACGGGCTGCTCGGACGCCTCGGCCTGTTCGATCGCCGCGCGCCAGTCCGGGCGTCCGGCCAGGTTGACGCCGGCATACTGGCCACGCCGGGTCGACGGCGCGACATAGACCGAGGGATAGGCATGGCTGCCGGCCGGAGCCGCGTCGCCGCCTTCCGGCGGCCTGAGATCGTTCTCGACCTCGAAGGTCCCGCTCTCGTCCCGATAGCTGTAGCGGCGGCCATCCGGGGTGACGAGCTTCGGCGCCCAGCCGACCGCAGCCCACCAGGCCTGGGCCCGGATGCGCCCATCCAGCCGGGCGAAATGGTCGAACTCGCCCGCGGTGACGAAGTCGGAAGCCTCGAGAAAGCCGCGGATTGCCTCCAGGAACGTGATCTGCCGCTCCAGGGCGGATTGCAGGCCCGCAACTACCGATTGCGTGGCAGCCTGGCGCTCGGTCTGCTCCTCGCGCCGCGTGACGTGGAACAAGGTCGCCGCCAGCGCCAGCGAGAGGCCGAAACCTGCCAGCAGAACGGCAAGACGACGCCGGCGCGAATGAATGCGCCCCGCTCCGCCGCTTCCTTCCACCGTCATTGTAGAATCACCCCGCGGCGCCCCCCCCAGCCGCCTGTACGAATGCTTAGACTATGGTCGCAGGTTTCGCATCTGCTGGTTAACGAAAGGTGGAATTGCCCAGGTCCCGTTGACGCAGGGCCAGGCAGGCTGTTCGCGGCAGACCGCGGCGCTATGATCCCCGCGTCCGAAGGAGGAACCGATGAGCGCCGTTCCCGCCCCGCCGCCAGAGCCGGCGGAGCCGTTGCTGCTCCGCCGCGACGAAGCCGGCATCGTCACTCTGACCATGAACCGCCCGGCGGCGCGCAACGCGCTGTCGGAGCCGCTGATCGATGCGCTTCAGGCCGAGCTCGCCCGCATCCGCGACGACAAATCGGCCCGCGTGGTGGTGATCGCCGGCGCCGGCCCGGGCTTTTGTGCCGGGCATGACCTCAGGGAAGTGCGCGGCAATGTCGACCGCGGTTTCTACGAGCGGCTGCTGGCCAAATGCGCCGCGATGATGACCTCGATCGTACGCCTGCCGCAGCCGGTGATCGCCCGCGTGCACGGCGTCGCCACCGCCGCCGGCTGCCAGCTGGTCGCCTCCTGCGACCTAGCGGTCGCCGCCGATGTCGCGAGCTTCGCCACGCCGGGGGTCAATATCGGCCTGTTCTGCTCGACGCCGATGGTGGCGCTGTCGCGCAATGTCGCGCCCAAGCACGCGATGGAGATGCTGCTGACCGGCGACCTCGCCGATGCGGCAACTGCACATCGCATCGGCCTGGTGAACCGCGTGGTGCCCGCAGCCGAGCTCGACCGCGCGGTGACGGCGCTCGCAGCGCAGATCGCGAGCAAATCGAGCTACACCTTGAAGATCGGCAAGGAAGCGTTCTACCGCCAGCTCGAACTGCCGCTCGACGAGGCCTATGCCTATGCCAGCCGTGTGATGACCGAGAACCTGATGGCGCGCGACGCGGCGGAAGGCGTGGACGCGTTCCTGCAGAAGCGCACCCCGCAGTGGAAAGACGGATGACGGGGAAAGATTGCTGATGGACCACTCGAGTTACCCGAACGAGTACATCCTCGGCATCCTCAATTCCTGCAAGGCCATCGCCATGGTGGGCGCCTCGGCCAATTGGAATCGGCCGAGCTACTTCGCCATGAAATACCTGCAGGAGAAGGGCTTCCGGGTCATCCCGGTGAACCCGGGCGCGGCCGACCAGGAAATCCTGGGCGAGAAGGTGTATGCCTCGCTTAAGGAGATTCCGGTCAAGGTCGACATGGTCGATTGCTTCCGCAACGCGGAGGCGATCCCGCCGATCGCCGAAGAGGCGATCGAGATCGGCGCCAAGGTGCTGTGGCTGCAGCTCGGCGTGGTCAACGAAGCGGCGGCGAAACGGGCCGAGGCAGCCGGGCTGAAGGTGGTGATGAACCGCTGCCCGAAGATCGAATACGGCCGCCTCTCCGGCGAGATCGGCTGGATGGGCGTGACGACCAACGTGATCTCCAGCAAGCGCAAACGGCCGGTGGGGCGGTAGTCTAAAAGTCTTCCCCCGGCGGGGAGGAATTTCGTGCGTGAGGAGACGCCGACCATGACCAACACCAGGCCCGGCTTCGAGACTATGGCGGTGCATGCGGGGGCTTCGCCGGATCCGACCACGGGGGCGCGGATCACGCCGATCTACCAGACTTCGGCTTATGTGTTCGACGATGTCGATCACGCCGCCTCGCTGTTCAACCTGCAGGTCTTCGGCAACATCTATTCGCGGCTGACCAACCCGACCGTCTCGGTGCTGGAGGAGCGCGTCGCCACGCTGGAGGGCGGCACGGCGGCCTGCGCGGCGGCCTCCGGCCACGGCGCGCAGCTGCTCGCCTTCCACACGTTGATGCAGCCGGGCGACGAGCTGATCGCCTCGCGCAAGCTCTATGGCGGCTCGATCACCCAGATCGGTTACAGCTTCCAGCGCTTCGGCTGGAAGGGCGTGTTCGTCGACCCGGACGAGCCGGACAACTTCAAGCGCGCCATCACGCCGAAGACACGCGCGATCTTCATCGAGAGCCTGGCCAATCCGGGCGGCGTGGTCTGCGACATCGAGGCGGTCGCGCGGGTCGCGCAGGACGCGCATGTGCCACTGATCGTCGACAACACCCTGGCCTCGCCCTATCTCTGCCGGCCGTTCGAATGGGGCGCCGACATCGTGCTGCACTCGCTGACCAAGTTCCTCGGCGGGCATGGCAATTCGCTCGGCGGCATGATCGTCGAGGCGGGCAAGTTCGACTGGAACAAGGTGCCGGGCAAGTTCCCGGCACTGACCGAGCCGACGCCGAGCTATCACGGGCTCCGCTTCTACGAGACCTTCGGCAATCTCGGCTTTGCCGTCGCCTGTCGCGCCGTGGGCCTGCGCGATCTCGGCCCGACCTTGGCGCCGATGAACGCCTTCCTGATCCTGACCGGCATCGAGACGCTGGCGCTCCGCATGCAGCGGCACAGTGAGAATGCGCTGGCCGTCGCCCGCTTCCTGAAGAGCCATCCGAAGGTCGCCTGGGTCTCCTATGCGGGGCTCGAGGACGACAAGTATCACCGGCTCGCCCGGAAATACCTGCCGAAGGGCGCCGGCGCCGTCTTCACTTTCGGCGTCAAGGGCGGCTACGACGCCGGGGTCAAGCTGGTGGAGCAGGTCGAGATCTTCTCCCACCTCGCCAATATCGGCGACACGCGGAGCCTGATCATCCACCCCGCCTCCACCACGCACCGCCAGCTCGCCCCCGACCAGCTTGCCGCCGCCGGTGCAGGCCCCGACGTCGTCCGCCTCTCCGTCGGCATCGAGACGGTGGACGACCTGATCCGCGACCTCGACCAGGCGCTCGCCCAGACGTGAACGTCAAGGCGAGTGTCGTCCGCACGCTGAACCGCCATGTGCTGCCGCGCTGGCGGCTGGTGCTGCGCAAGTCGGACAAGGGCGGCGACGACCTGCCGCTGCCGGGCCCGTTCCGCGATCGGCTGATCGACCGGACGGCGGCGCTGCTCGATCCCTATCTGCGCGAGGCCCATCTCGGCCTTGTCGCCCGGCCGCTGATCGAGGAGTTCCTCGGCGTCTATGCGCGCCGCCCGGTGCGCGACAATGCCGGCGGCACCGCGTTCAACGGCTCGCTCGTGCTGTTCGCGCTGGCGCGGGCGCTGAACCCGGTGCTGATCGTCGAATGCGGCACCTGGAAGGGGCACACCGCCTGGCTGTTCCGCCAGGCGGCGCCCGCGGCGCGCATCGTCACCTGCGATATCGAGCACGAGAACCTGGAGCATCGCGAGCCCGGCATCGAGTACCGGCTCGGCGACTGGACCGGGTTCGGCGACCTCAACGCCGAGAGCCCGCAGAGCCTGGTCTTCTTCGACGACCATGTGAGCCATGCCCGGCGCCTGCGCGAGGCGCATCAACGAGGCTTCCGCACCGTGATCCTGGACGACGACGTGCCGGCCGAGGCGATGTTCGTCACTGGCGATCCGCCGGCGCCGACCGCCGCCATGCTGTCCGACCCGGCGATCGCCCCCGGCACCGAGATAGCCTGGACCTATCGCGGCCGGAAGTTCCATCATGTGGTGACGGCGGAGGCGCTGTCGGCCCGCGCGCTGCTCGCCGAGCGCCTGCCGGCGCCCGATCTTGCCCCGGCCACCTGGCAATCGCGCCACAACGGCATCAGCCTGGTGCGTCTGCGCGGCTGAGCGGCTAGCATCGCCGCCGGATTTCGGAGGGTGCGATGAGTGACGATCTGATTCTGCGCGGCGGCACGGTGTTCGATGGCACGGGAGCGCCGCGCTTCCAGGCCGATGTGGCGATCAAGGCCGGGCGGATCAGCGCCATCGGCGACCTTGCCGGCCGCGCGGCGGCGAAGACGGTGGATGTCGGCGGCCTCGCAGTCGCGCCCGGCTTCATCGACGTACACACGCATGACGACGCGGCGCTGATCGAGACGCCCGCCATGGAGATGAAGGCGAGCCAGGGCGTCACCACTGTCATCTGCGGCAATTGCGGCGCCTCCGCCGCGCCCTACGACAAGACGCGCGGCATCGGTTCGGTGCTGGGCCTCTTGTTCAAGGATACGAGCCTGGTCTGCGCCACCATGGGCGAGTTTCTCGGCAAGGTGGAGGCGGCGCAGCCCGCGATCAACGGTGCCTTCCTGGTCGGCCATTCCACGCTTCGCATGTCGGTCATGGGCGACGACCTGAACCGGCATGCCCGCGCCGACGAGATCGGCCAGATGAAGTCGATGCTGAAGGGCGCGCTGGAGGACGGCGCCATCGGCATGTCGAGCGGCCTGTTCTACCCGCCGGCCATGCCGGCCAAGACCGAGGAGCTGATCGAGCTGGTCGAGCCGCTGGGGCCCGCCAAGGGCGTCTATACCGCCCATATCCGCGACGAGGGCGAGCACATTACCGAGGCGCTGGAGGAGGCCTTCGCCATCGGCCGCGCGGCCGGCGGGCGCACCGTCATCTCGCACCACAAGTGCAACGGCCGGGTCAATTTCGGCCGCTCGCCGCAGACGCTCGCGCAGATCGAGGCGGCGATGCGAAGCCAGCCGGTCGGTTTCGACGTCTATCCCTATATCGCCGGCTCCACCATTCTGCGCCCGGAGATGATCGAGCGCGCCGAGAAGGTGCTGATCACCGGCTCGCAGGTGATGCCGGAGGCCCGCGGCCGGGATCTTGCCGAACTCGCGCGGGAGATGCAGATGACGCCGCTCGAGGCGGCGAAGCGGCTGGTCCCCGGCGGCGCCATCTACTTCATGATGGATGAAGGCGACGTGCGCCGCATCCTGAGCCACGAGAAGGCGATGGTCGGCTCCGACGGCATTCCGGGCGACGCGCATCCGCATCCCAGGCTCTGGGGCACCTTCCCGCGCGTGCTCGGCCATTATTCCCGCGACCTCGGCCTGTTCCCGCTGGAGGACGCGGTGCGCCGCATGACCGGCCTCTCGGCGACCAATTTCGGCTTGAAGGACCGCGGCTTCCTCAAGCCCGGCGCCTTCGCCGATATCTGCGTGTTCGATCCCGCGACCATCATCGACACCGCGACCTTCGAGAAGCCGATCCAGCCGGCCAGGGGCGTGCATCTCGTGATGGCGAACGGCGTCGCCGTCTGGCAGGACGGCAAGGCGACCGGCAACCGGCCCGGCAAGGTGCTGAAACGGCAGGACCAGCTCGCGGCGTGAGCGGCGACCCGGTCCCCGCGATCACCGAGGCGGCGGCGACCGGCGAGATCGCGGCGCTCTACGACGACATCCGCCGCTCGCAGGGCACGCCGGTGGTGAACCTGGTCTGGCGGCACCTCGCCACCTTTCCCGGCGCGCTGGCCTGGGCCTGGGGCGCGGTGCGGCCGGTCTATGTCGACGGCAGCGCGGCGGCGCTCGCCGCGGCCTATCGCCGCGAGCTGACGCTGCCGGCGCTGCCCGGCGTGCCGCGCGAGGTGCTGGGCGCCGCCGGCATCGATGCCGCGGCCGAGCGCGGCATCGCCGCGGTGCTGGCCAGCTATGACCGCAGCAACACCACCAACCTGATCGCCCTGTCGGCGCTGCTCCGGCGGCTGGACGGCGAGGCCGGCATGCCCGGCGAGATTGCCGCAATGCCAGAGCCGACCCTGGACGGCCCCCTGCCCCGATTGCTCGCCGCGGGCGAAATGACGCCCGCCACCGCGGCGCTGGTGCAGCGCCTGAACCTGATCGGCGAGCGCGACGACGGGCGTATCGTCGCCAGCATGTATCGCCATCTCGCCCATTGGCCGGGCTTCCTCGCCCTGATCTGGGCATTGCTCGCCCCCCTCGATGCGGAGGGGCGGCTGGCGCCCGCCATCGCGGCCAATCTGGCGACGGCGCGCGACCGGGCGACGCTGCTGGCCGACCGGCTGCAGCCGACACCGCCGCCCGCGGAGGTTGCTGCGGCGGCGTGCCAGGCGATCACCCGCTTCGTCGAGCACCCGATCGGAAAGATGGTCACCATCTGTCGCCTGCTGCGCCACAACCTTCCCGTGTTGCCCGCCTGAAATCGCGGCAGGATGCCGCGTGATTGGCCAGCATCGACGGTGGGCATTTCTAGTTGCCCAGGATTTGCGCTAACCTGCCCCAGCGAGACGAAAGGGGCACCGTCTGGCATGTTCCTTGCCATTGGCAGGCGGGTACTGCCCCGGTCTTCGAAGCCACTCTGGGAGGGCAAATATGTCTTACGGGAAGTTTGTCGGCCTCACTGCCGGCGCGCTCATGGCGCTAGGTGCGGGTCTGACGTCGGTTGCGACGCCCGCGGCGGCGGAGAGCACGCTGCGCGTCGTGATGCATTCGGACCTGAAGATCCTGGATCCGATCTGGACCACGGCCTACATCGTCCGCAATCACGGCTACATGATCTATGACACGCTGATCGCGTACGATTCCAAGCTGACGCCGAAGCCGCAGATGCTGGAGAAGTGGGATATCAGCGCCGACAAGCTGACCTACACCTTCACCTTGCGCGACGGCCTGCTCTGGCACGACGGCCAGCCGGTGACGGCGGAAGACTGCATCGCCTCGATCAAGCGGTGGGGTAGCCGCGACGCCATGGGCCAGAAGCTGATGGGCGTGGTCGACAAGCTGGAGGCGGTCGACACCAAGTCCTTCAAGCTGGTGCTCAAGGTGCCCTATGGCCTCGTGCTCGAGAGCCTGGGCAAGCCGAGCTCCAACGTGCCGTTCATGATGCCGAAGCGCGTCGCCGAGACGCCGGGCACCGAGCAGATCTCCGACAATACCGGCTCCGGCCCCTTCATCTTCAAGAAGGACGAGTGGAAGCCGGGCGACAAGACCGTCTACGTCAAGAACACCAAGTACAAGCCGCGCAGCGAGCCGGCCGACATGCTGGCAGGCGGCAAGGTGGTCAAGGTCGACCGCGTCGAATGGGTCGCCATCCCCGACCACCAGACGTCGATGAACGCGCTGATCAACGGCGAGATCGACATGATCGAATCGCCGCAGGCCGACCTGCTGCCGCTGGTCAAAAACGACAAGAACATCGAGATGTTCAACGCGAACGTGCTGGGCAACCAGTACGTCATCCGCTTCAACCACCTGCACCCGCCGTTCAACAACCAGAAGATCCGCCAGGCGGCGATCGCGGCCTTCTCGCAGGAGCCGTTCCTGCAGGCGGTGTTCGGCGATCCGGACTTCTACAAGGTGTGCCCCGCCATGTTCATGTGCGGCACGCCGCTGGCCACCGACAAGGGCGGGGACATCCTGATCAAGTCCGACTTCAACAAGTCCAAGGCGCTGCTGAAGGAAGCGGGCTATGACGGGACACCCGTCGTCCTGATGCATTCGACCGATCTGTTCGTGCTCAACAACCTGGCGCCGGTTGCCAAGGACCTGCTGGAGAAGGGCGGCTTCAAGGTCGACATGCAGTCGATGGACTGGCAGACCCTGGTGGCGCGCCGGGCCAAGCGGGATGCGCCGAATGCCGGCGGCTGGAATGCCTTCCTCACCTCCTGGGTGGCTGCCGACATCCTGAACCCGGTCATGACCGCCTTCCTGAATTCGTCCTGCGAGAAGGCGCTGTTCGGCTGGCCCTGCGATCCCGAGATGGAGAAGCTGCGCGACAACTTCGCGATGGCGACCGACGACGCCACCAAGAAGCAGATCGCCGAGAAGGTGCAGCTCCGCGCGCTCGACTACGGCACCTATGCCTATCTCGGGCAGTGGTACCTGCCGCAGCTGATGCGCAAGGACCGGCTCTCCGGCGCGGTGCAGGCGCCGGTGACGGTGTTCTGGAACATCGCCAAGAAATAGCCGGGACCGCACCGACGTTCGGTCGGAACCCGTGCTGATCTTCATCGCCAGACGGCTGATCGCCACCATCCCGGTTCTCGCGATGGTGGCGGTCTTCGTCTTTCTCATGCTGCGCCTGACGCCCGGCGACCCGGCAGCGGTGATCGCCGGCGACAGCGCCACGTCAGAGCAGGTCGAGGAGATCCGCGAGAAGCTCGGCCTCAACAGGCCGCTGATCTCGCAATTCGTGATCTGGTCGGCCAAGAGCCTGCAGGGCGATTTCGGCGAGAGTTTCTTCTTCAAGAAGACGGTGGCTGAGCTGATCGTGCAGCGCATCGAGCCGACGCTCGCACTGTCGGTCTGCACCATCGTGCTGGCCGTCCTGATCGCCATTCCACTCGGCGTGCTGGCCGCGCACCGGAGCGGCGGCTGGATCGACCGCGTGGTGATGGGCTTTTCCGTGCTCGGCTTCTCGGTGCCGGTCTTCGTGGTGGGCTATCTGCTGATCTATGTCTTCGCCGTGCAGCTCAACTGGCTGCCGGTACAGGGATATCGGTCTTTCACCGACGATCTGGGCGAGTTCCTGCTGCGCATGATCCTGCCGAGCGTCACGCTCGCCATCATCTATGTCGCGCTGATCGCCCGCATCACCCGGGCCAGCGTGATCGAGGTGCTGGGCGAGGATTACATCCGCACCGCCCGCGCCAAGGGGCTGACCGACCGCGTCGTCCTGATGCGGCACGCGCTGCGCAACGCCGCCGTGCCGATCGTCACCGTGATCGGCATCGGCATCGCGCTGCTGATCGGCGGCGCCATCGTGACCGAGAGCGTCTACAACATTCCCGGCCTCGGCCGTCTGGTGGTCGACGCCGTGCTGGCGCGCGACTTTCCGGTGATCCAGGCGGTGATCCTGATGTTCTCCTTCGTTTACGTGCTGATCAACCTGGTGATCGACATCGCCTACAGCTTCTTCGATCCGAGGATCCGCTATTGACCGCCCGCGTTGAAGACCAGGTCGAGATCGACGTCGCCGCGACGGCCGCGGCCGCGCGCAAGCAGGGCTTGCTTTCCCGGGTCGCGAAGAACCAGAGCGTCGCCATCGGCGCCGTGATCGTCGCCTTGATGATGCTGATCGGCCTCGCCGCGCCCCTGCTCGGCACCGTCGACCCCAAGGCGATCAATCCGGTCGTGCGCAACGTCAAGCCCGGCATCGAGCGCAACGTCATGCAGGCTTCCGGCGAGATGGCGCCGCGCAAGTTCTGGATGGGTACCGACAGCCTGGGCCGCGACATCTACAGCCGCGTGCTCTACGGCGCCCGCGTCTCGCTGATCGTCGGCATCGCGGTGGCGGTGATCAGTATCGCCATCGGGCTTACGATAGGGCTCGTCTCCGGCTACATCCGCTGGCTCGACGGCATCGTCATGCGTTTCATGGACGGCATGATGGCCATACCGGCGATCCTGCTCGCCATCGGCCTTGTCTCGCTCTGGGGCGCCGGCCTCGTGACCGTGATCTTCGCCATCGTGGTGCCGGAAATCCCACGCGTCGTACGGCTCGTGCGCTCGGTCGTGCTGTCGATCCGCGAGGAGCCCTATGTCGAGGCCGCGATCTCCGTCGGCACGTCGACGCCGCTGATCCTGATCCGGCACATCCTGCCGAACACGCTCGCACCGCTGATCGTGCAGGGCACCTTCATCTGCGCCTCGGCCATGCTGGTCGAAGCGATCCTGTCCTTCCTCGGCATCGGCATCCCGCCCGACGTGCCGACCTGGGGCAACATCATGGCCGAGGGCCGCAGCTATTTTCGCATCCACCCGCACATGATCATGTTCCCCGGCCTGTTCCTGGCGGTGACGGTGCTGGCGGTGAACATCCTGGGCGACGGCCTGCGCGACAGCCTGGACCCCCGCCTCGGCAAGCGGATCTGACATGCGGGCGGTCCTCGAGCTTCGCAACCTCGCCATCGCGCTGCCGCGCGGCGGCGACCGGCGCCATGCCGTCGAGAGCGTGAACCTCAAGGTCGATCCGGGCGAGATCGTCTGCCTGGTCGGTGAATCGGGCTCGGGCAAGTCGGTGATCGCGCAGGCGGTGATGGGCCTGTTGCCACCGGCGCTCAAGGTGACCGCCGGCGAGATCCTGCTGGACGGCGAGGACCTGCGCCTGGTCGACGAGGCGCGGCTGCGCGACCTGCGCTGCACCCGCATGTCGATGATCTTCCAGGAGCCGATGACCGCGCTGAACCCGGTCATGACCTGCGGCGACCAGATCGACGAGGTGCTGCGCACCCATACCCGCCTCGACGCGCCGACACGCAAGCAGAAAATCGTCGCCATGCTGGAACGGGTGCGCATGCCCGATCCGGAGCGGCTCTATGCGAGCTACCCGCATCAGCTCTCCGGCGGGCAGCGCCAGCGCATCATGATCGCCATGGCGCTGATCCTGGAGCCGGCCCTCCTGATCGCCGACGAGCCCACCACGGCGCTCGACGTGACCACGCAGGCGCAGATCCTGGAGCTGATCCGCGACCTGCAGCGCGAGCGTGGCATGGGCGTGCTGTTCATCACCCACGATTTCGGCGTGGTGTCGGAGATCGCCGACCGCGTCGCCGTGCTGCGCCTCGGCGACCTGGTGGAGATGGGCCCGACCGAAGGACTGCTGCGCCGGCCGACGCATCCCTATTCCCGCATGCTGATCGCCTCGGTGCCGAGCATGGTGCCGAAGCACCGCGACCGCGACGCCGCAGCACAGATCGTGCTGCGCACCGAGAAGCTCTCCAAGATCTATGGCGGCGGCAGCTTCTTCCAGAAGGCGCGGCCGGTGCATGCTGCAGACAATGTGGAGATCGAGATCCGCCGGGGCGAAGCACTCGGCATCGTCGGCGAGAGCGGCTCCGGCAAGTCGACGGTCGCCCGCTGCATCGCCCGGCTGATCGACCCGACCGGTGGCAAGGTGTTTCTCGGGCCCGACGAGGTGGGGACGCTGGCGAGCCGCCTGCTGCGCAAGCACCGCCGCCGCATCCAGATCGTGTTCCAGGATCCTTACCGCTCGCTCAATCCGCGGCGCACGGTGGGCGACAGCGTGATCGAAGGGCCGATGAACTATGGCCTCGGTCGCGAGGCGGCGCTGGCGCGCGCCCGCGACCTGTTCAACCTGGTCAGGCTCGATGTCAATTCGCTCGACCGCTACCCCCACCAGTTCTCCGGCGGCCAGCGCCAGCGCATCTGCATCGCCCGGGCGCTGGCCATGGAGCCCGAGCTGCTGATCGCCGACGAGGCGGTCTCCGCGCTCGACGTCTCGGTCCAGGCCCAGGTGCTGAACCTGCTGGACGACATCCGCGAGAAGCTGAAGCTCGCCATGCTGTTCATCACCCACGATCTGCGGGTCGCCGCGCAGGTCTGCGAAACCATCGCGGTGATGCAGAAGGGCAAGGTGGTGGAGTACGGTCCGGTGGCCCAGGTGTTCAGCAATCCCGCCCATGCCTATACCCGCGAGCTTCTGGCCGCCGCCCCCGGAAAAGGCTGGGATTTCGGCCATTTCGAGGCCGCATGAGGCTTCGATTCGCGGCGGTTCACGGCCGGCCCAAATCAGGCTAGTCTTCGCCCGGGTGGGATCCCTGCGGCACGGGGAGGCGTGCGGGTGAAGCAACGCGTACAAATTCCGCTGCGGCACTTCTTCGCGACACCGCCGACGCCGTGCCCCTACTTGCCCGACCGGCTGGAGCGCAAGGTCGTAACCTTACTTGCCGGCGAAGACCCCGACCGGCTGCACGAGGCGCTGAGCCAGGCCGGGTTCCGCCGCAGCCAGGACCTCGCCTATCGCCCGGCCTGCGAGGGTTGCAATGCCTGCGTGCCGGTGCGCATCCCAGTGCCCGACTTCGCCACCAGCCGTCCCCACCGTCGCGTCCTGAAACGGCATGAGGGCATGACCGTGCGCCTGGTGCCGGCGATCGCGACGCGCGAGCATTTCGCCCTGTTCCGGCGCTATCTGGAGGCGCGCCATGCCGGCGGCGGCATGGCCGACATGGACTTTGCCGATTACCGGGCGATGATCGAAGAGACCCCCGTCGACAGCGTGTTGGCCGAGTTCCGGCGCGATGACGGCCAGCTCTACGCGATCTGCCTGACCGACCGCATGCGCGACGGCTTCTCGCTGGTCTACAGCTTCTTCGATCCCGATTTCGCCCATCTGAGCCCCGGTACCTTCATCATCCTCTGGCATGTGTCGGCGGCGCAGGAGCGCCAGTTCGGCTACGTCTATCTCGGCTACTGGATCGCCGAGAGCCGCAAGATGGCCTACAAGGCCAAGTTCCGGCCGCTGGAGCGGCTCGGGCCCGACGGCTGGCGACCGTTCGATACCCCGACCCCGGCCCGCGCCGCCGCCTGAGCCGACGGCCCTACCGGCCTCCGTTCGACCAGCCCGAAGCGGATTGCCGAGAGCGCCGGCCCCGACTAGGTTGCGCGCCGACATCGTCTGGGAAATCCGGCAACAATCGTTGGGTTGGGAGGCGCTCCCATGGGGCTGCTATTGTCCGCGTCCCGTTTTGTAGATGAAGTGAACGGACGCGTCGGACGGCTGATTTACTGGCTGGTCCTGGTGGTTGTCCTGGTCAGTTCGACCAATGCCGTCATCCGCAAGGTATTCGATTCCAGCTCCAATGCCTGGCTGGAACTGCAGTGGTACCTGTTCAGCGCCATCTTCATGGGCTGCGCCGGATATGTGCTGCTGAACAATGAGCATATCCGCATCGACATCGTGAATTCGCATCTCGACCGCGGCACGCGCAATTGGATCGAGGTGGTCGGCCAGGTTCTCTTCCTGCTCCCGCTCTGCGTGATCATGCTCTACGAGAGTTGGCCCTATTTCCTGGACGCCTTCGTCACCGGCGAGATGTCGAGCAATGCCGGCGGCCTGATCCGCTGGCCGGTGAAACTGATGATGATCGTCGGCTTCGGCCTGCTGCTGGCGCAGGGGCTGTCGGAGCTGGTCAAACGGGTGGCCGTGATGCGCGGCCTGATTCCCGACCCGCATGGCGAGAAATCGGGACCGCACTGAGAAATCCGGGGGAAAGAGAATGAGCTTCGGCCGGGGCGCCTTCTTCGCCCTTCTGGCGGCCTTCGCCCTCGTCATGGGCACCGCCATCTTCAACTCGGACGGCGCTCTCGCCGGGTTCCTGCGCGCCGAGATGGCGCCGATCATGTTCGCCTCGATGGTGGTGTTCCTGCTGCTCGGCTATCCGGTGGCATTCTCGCTCGCCGCCTGCGGCCTGCTGTTCGGCATCATCGGCATTGAGCTCGGCCTGTTGCAGCCCGCACTGTTCCAGGCGCTGCCGAACCGGCTGTTCGGCATCATGGAGAACGACACCTTGCTGGCGGTGCCGTTCTTCACCTTCATGGGGCTGATCCTCGAGCGCAGCGGCATGGCGGAGGATCTGCTGGACACCGTGGGCCAGCTGTTCGGTCCGCTGCCGGGCGGCCTCGCCTATGCGGTGGTACTGGTCGGCGCGCTGCTCGCGGCCACGACCGGCGTCGTGGCGGCTTCGGTCATCTCCATGGGCCTGATCTCGCTGCCGATCATGCTGCGCTACGGCTACGACCGGCAGCTTGCCTCGGGCGTCATCGCCGCCTCGGGCACGCTCGCCCAGATCATCCCGCCGAGCCTGGTGCTGATCGTGCTCGCCGACCAGCTCGGCAAGTCGGTCGGCGACATGTACCAGGGCGCCCTGCTGCCCGGCCTGGTGCTGACCGCCCTCTACCTCGGCTATGTGCTCGGCCGAACCGTTCTGAAGCCCTCCAGCGCGCCGGCCCTGCCGCTCGAGGCCCGCACCATTCGCGAGGACGACGGCAGCGCCGGCTACACCTCGCTCGGCGTCCTGGTCGCCGCCTGCATTGCCGGCGGCCTGGCGCTCAGCCACCTGGTGGACTGGCACGGCATATGGGCGGCTGCCTTTGTCGGCCTCGTCGCCTATGTGCTGGCGCAGGCGAACCGCCTCCTCAACCTCGGCCTGCTCAGCCGCATCGGCCAGCAGGTGGTCATCGTCATGATGCCGCCGCTGGCCCTGATCTTCCTCGTGCTGGGCACCATCTTCATCGGCGTTGCGACGCCGACCGAGGGCGGCGCCATGGGGGCGACGGGCGCGCTTATCCTGGCAATGGCCTATCGGCGGCTCAATTTCGACCTGCTGCGCCAGGCGATGAACTCGACGGCGAAGCTGTCCTGCTTCGTCATCTTCATCCTGATCGGCGCCCGCGTCTTCAGCCTGACTTTCTATGGCGTGAACGGCGACATCTGGGTGGAGCACCTGCTGCTGGGGCTGCCGGGCGGCGAGGTCGGATTCCTGATCGTCGTCAACATCCTGGTCTTCGTGCTCGCCTTCTTCCTCGATTTCTTCGAGCTCGCCTTCATCATCGTGCCGCTGCTCGGTCCCGTCGCCGCCAAGCTCGGCATCGACCTGATCTGGTTCGGCGTGCTGCTCGGCGTCAACATGCAGACGTCGTTCATGCATCCGCCGTTCGGCTTCGCGCTGTTCTACCTGCGCAGCGTCGCGGCAGATAAACCCTATTTCGACAAGCCGAGCGGACGCATGATCGACGGCGTCAGCACGGCGCAGATCTATTGGGGCGCGGTGCCCTTCGTGGTGATCCAGGTGATCATGGTGGCGATCGTGATCGCCTTCCCGGGACTGGTCACCGCCGGTCTCGACAGCGGCCCCAAGATCGATCCCTCCAAGGTCAAGATCGAGCTGCCGATGCCGGGCGGCCTCTCGGACGAGCCGCCACCGCCCCCGGTGCAGTTCAAGTAGGAAGAAGCCGCGCAAGAAGAAAGGGCCCGCCTTGCGGCGGGCCCTCGCAGCCGGCTGTGCCTGGGCTCAGAGCTTGTTCTGGGCCGACGTACGCGCCATGAAGTTGTCGAACGTATTCTCGGCGACCCGGAACCACAGCACCTGTTCGTTCCGGAACGCCTTCCAGGAATCGTAGACCTTCTTGAACTTCGGGTTCTTGGCCGCGGTTTCCGTGTAGAGCTCGACTGCCGCAGCGTAGCAGGCTTCCATTACCGCGGTCGGGAACGGCGCCAGCTTGGTGCCGGCACCGACCAGCTCGCGCAGCGCCTTCGGGTTCTGCGCATCGTACTTGGCGACCATCCAGGTATGCGCCTTGGCGCAGGCATTCTCCAGCGCCGCCTGATAGGCCTTCGGCAGTTCGGCCCACTTCGCGGTGTTGACGAAGGTGGAGAGCTGCGGCCCGCCTTCCCACCAGCCCGGATAAAGGTAGTTCTGCGCCACCTTGTTGAAGCCGAGCTTCTGATCGTCATAGGGGCCGACCCACTCGGCCGCATCGATCGTGCCCTTCTCCAGCGCCGGATAGATGTCGCCGCCGGCGAGCTGCTGCGGCACGACGCCGAGCTTGGTGAGCACCTGGCCGGCGAAGCCGCCGATGCGGAACTTCAGGCCCTTCAGGTCGTCGACCGACTTGATCTCCTTGCGGAACCAGCCGCCCATCTGGGCGCCCGTATTGCCGCAGGTGATCGCGTGGATGTTGTAGTCCTTGAAGAACTCGTTCATCAGCTGACGGCCGCCACCATGTATCATCCAGGCGTCCTGCTGGCGGGCATTGAGGCCGAACGGCACCGCCGTGTCGAAGGCGAAGGTGGGGTCCTTGCCGATATAGTAGTAGGAGGCGGTATGGCCGCATTCGACGGTGCCGGCCTGCACCGCGTCGGCGACCTGCAGGCCCGGCACGATCTCGCCGCCGGCATAGATGCGGATCTGGAACTTGTTGTCTGTGGCCTCGGCCAAGGCCTTGGTCATGATCTCGCCGGCACCGAAGATGGTGTCGAGGCTCTTCGGGAAGCTCGAGGCGCAGCGCCACTTCACTTCCGGCATCGACTGGGCGATGGCGGGCGCGGCGAACGTTGCCGCCCCGGCGCCGATCGCCCCCACGCCGGCACCTTTCAGAAATTTGCGTCGTTGCATTCTACTGTCTCCTCCGCTCCGCGCGGTGTTGCGGTCCGGGCACGCCTCCCGCGCCGGACTTTGTAGCGCCACTTAGCCGTAAAGGTTTGTCGGAGCAAGCCCTGCCTTGGTCGCCCGGCAATCGATGGAGAATGGTTAAGAAGTCGCGCGGCGCCGACGCCGCCCGGATGACGGTGCGTTATCAGTGCAGCCAGAGTTCGAGGCCGAAATCGAGCGCGGCGATCATTGCCACGACCAGCGTCGCCAGATGGACCAGCATGACGGCTTCCGCCGCCATCGGACTGCCGCTGCGCCCATCCTCGCCCACCAGCCGCCGGACCGCGCGCCGCACGGGCAGGAACGTGATCGCCCAGATCACAAGCGCGACCACCGCAACGATCGCGTCGACGCCGAGCTGCGTCATTTCAGGGTTCCCGGCAGTTCGTATTCGCCCTCGCCCTTGGGATCCTCGAACGGCACGGTGAGGTCGTCTTCCTTCGGCACGCCATGCTGATCGAGTGATTGCGGCGCGACAATCGCGCTCTCCTCCCGGAAGATGTACTCGGGCAGCCAGGTCGCGATCTGCGGATAGAACCACAGCATCAGCATGCCGATGACCTGCAAGGTGATCCACGGGAAGACGCCGGACCAGATCTGCGGCGTCGTTACCGAAGCCGGGGCGACGCCCCGCATATAGAACAGCGTGTAGCCGAAGGGCGGCGTGAGAAAGCTGGTCTGCAGGTTCATGCCGATCATCACGCCGAGCCAGACCGGGTTGTAGCCGAGCAGGAGCAGCGCCGTGCCGCAGATCGGCACGGTAATCAGGATGATCTCGAAGGTATCGAGAAAGAAGCCGAGCAGAAACATCACGGCCATGACGATGAGCAGCGCGCCGACCCGGCCGCCCGGCGTGTTGGTCAACGCTTGCTCCACCAGATGCTCGCCGCCGAGGCCGCGGAAGGTCAGGCTGAACAGCGAGGCCGCGAGCACAATGACGAAGACGAGGCCCGCCGTCATCATGGTGTTGTGGCTGGCCTGGCGGATCATATCGAGGCTGAGCCGCCGATTGAGCGCCGCCAGGAGCACGGCACCGAGCGCACCGATCGATGCGCTCTCGGTCGCGGTGGCGACGCCGCCGAGGATACTGCCCAGCACCGCGACGATGAGCAGCAGGGGCGGCACCATGGCGAGCAGCACCCGGCGCGGCAGGCCGCGCAGCTCTTCGCCGACGAGCGCGATGGCGGGGCAGCTCATCGGCTCCATCACCGCCTTGTAGACCATCCAGAGCATGTAGAGCCCGACCAGAATGAGGCCTGGGAACAGCGCCCCGGCGAACAGATCGCCGACCGAGACCGGATCGGGCGCGAGGTTCCCGAGCTTGGCCTGGGCCTGCTGGTTGACGCCGGCCAGCAGGTCGCCGAGCACGATCAGGATCGTCGAAGGTGGAATGATCTGCGACAAGGTGGCCGAGGCGCAGATCACGCCGGTCGCCAACCGCGGATCGTACTTGGCCCGTAGCATCGCCGGCAGGCTGATCAGGCCCATAGTGACGACGGTCGCCCCGACCACGCCGGTCGAGGCCGCCAGCATGGCGCCGACGATCACCACCGAGATGCCGAGCCCGCCGCGCAGCTTGCCGAACAGTTGGCCCATGGTGATGAGCAGGTCTTCGGCGATGCCGGATCGTTCAAGTATGAATCCCATGAACACGAAGAGCGGCACCGCGACCAGCACCTCGTTCCGCATGATGCCGAGATAGCGCGGCGGCAGCGCGCTCATGAACGACCAGTCGAAGACGCCCAAGGCGTTGCCGACCAGGCCGAAGAGGATCGACGATCCGGCCAGCGAGAAGGCGATGGGGTAGCCCACCAGCAGGCTGGCGAGCACGCTGACGAACAGAAGGATGGCGAGGATGTCGCCGGGGGTCAGGCCGAACAGGGTCACAATGAGCCAGGCCTCGGGATTTCCGCCACTTGCTCCTCGCGCTTGCCGTGCAGGAACTCCTCGCGCCCGAGCAGCACGAGAATGCAGCGCGCCATCACCGCCAGCATGGCCAAGCTCATGAAGACGACGAACAGCATGAGGCAAGCCTTCAGCAGATACAGCGCCGGCATGCCGCCGAGCTGGTCGGAAGGCTCCCGCCCCTCCCAGGAGAGGATCATGAAGGGCCAGGTGGTCCAGCCGAGCAGCGCCAGCCAGGGCACCAGGAAGACGATGGAGGAGACAAGCTCAACGGCCGCCTTGGTCCTGGGACGCCATTGCGCATAGAAGATGTCGACCCGGACATGACCGTCGCGCATCAGGACATAGCCGGCGCCGAGAATGAACACGGCGGCGTGGATCCAGACATAGAGCTCCTGCATCCACACGAAGCCGATGCTGAAGCCGTAGCGCAGCACCACGACAGCGGCGCAAACCAGCACAGTCCCGACCGAGAACCACTGAACGATACGACCGACGGTGGTGGTGCAGGCGTCGGCAGCGCGCACGAACGCGATCAGCGCTTGCAAATTGCGCCCTCCCCCAATTTCTGCGCCGGTGCGCCGCCTCCGGTCACGTCTGCCTTGTTCGGCGATACCCCGGCGAGTGTACCTACATCGGCGCGAAGCCGGCAACAGCCCGGCCGATCGTTTGCGGCGGTCATGCTGCAGCGCGGCACCGCCTCCCCTCCCTGGACCGCGCCCGAGATTTGCAGTCATGGCGAGAACGGTGGCACAGTCGGACCGCCAGCAAGGCAACGCAGTGTCCGTGGGGAGGACCACAGCATGAAACAGCAGAGCATCAAGCGGCGTCAATTTCTGAAGAAGGCGACGATCGGCGCCGCGGCCACGGCCGCTGCCAGCGCCAGCTTCCCGAAATTCGCCATCAGCCAGAACCGGATCGAGTGGCGCATGGTCACCGCCTGGCCGCGCGGCCTGCCCCCCGTGCACCAGGGCGCCGAGCGTATCGCCAGGCGCATCGAGACGATGAGCAACGGCCGGATGACCGTGAAGGTCTACTCGGCCGGCGAGCTGCTGCCGGCTTTCGGCGGCTGGGACGGCATCATCAGCGGCGCCTGCGAAATGGCGCACGACACGCCCTACTACCATGTCGGCAAGTGCATCGGCGCCGCGGCCTATTCGGCCGTGCCTTTCGGCATGAACGTCAATGAGATGTACGCCTGGCTGACGCATGGCGGCGGCTACGAGCTATGGGACAAGCTCTATGCGCCATTCGGCCTCAAAGGCTTCATCCAGGGCCCGACCGGCGAGCAGTTCTTCGGCTGGTTCAGGAAGGAGATCAAGTCGGTCGACGACCTGAAGGGCCTCAAGATGCGCACCGCCGGGTACGGCGTGAAGGTGCTGCAGAAGCTCGGCGCCACCGTCGTGACCCTGCCGCCCGGCGAGACCTTCGCCGCGCTGCAATCCGGCGCCATCGATACGGTCGAATGGGTCGGGCCCTATGCCGACCTTTCTCTCGGCTTCTACAAGCTGGCCAAATACTATTACTGGCCCGGCACGTCGGAGCCGTCGGTCTCCGGCCAGGTCATGGTGTCGAAGCCGAAATACGACGCCCTGCCCAAGGACCTGCAGGAGATCATCAAGGTGGTCTGCGAGTGGGAGTACACGCAGATCTACGCAGACTATTTCGCCCCGTCGGTCACCGCGCTCAGCGAGCTGGTGAACAAGCACGGCGTGCAGCTCCGCCAGGTGCCGCGCGACGTGTTGCTGGCGCTCGGCAAAGCCTCCGGCGAAGTGATGCAGGAAGTGATGGCCGAAGCGGATCCGAACTCCAAGGCGGTGCTCGAGAGCTATCTCAAGTACCGCAAGAGCGTGCTCGGCTATTCGCGCATCACCGAGCTCGCCTATATGCAGGCCCGCATGCTCGATTTCCCGTATCCGGGCTGATCGATCCAGACGGCGATACCGCCGCCCCGCACCGCCGGGGCGGCGGCTAGCTGTGGATAAGCGTGCTGTTTCATCGTTCCGTCACGGATGATTAACAAAAGAGTCCCCATGGCCCCATAGCCATTGGGGCCATGCTGCAGATCCAAGGTCTTACCAAGCAATTCGGCACCGTCCGCGCGGTCGACGGCGTCACCCTCAGCGTGCCTCCGGGCCAGATGGTCGGCGTGATCGGCCGGTCCGGTGCGGGCAAATCCACCATGCTCCGCCTGATCAACCGGTTGGAGGACCCGACCGAAGGACGGGTTCTGTTCGGCGACCTCGATGTCTCGGCCCTCAAGGGCCGGGGCTTGCGCGGCTGGCGGGCGCGCTGCGCCATGATCTTCCAGCAGTTCAACCTGGTCGGCCGGCTCGACGTGCTCGGCAACGTGCTGCTCGGCCGTTCCTACGCCGTCGCCACGCCGCGGGCACTGCTCAAGCTCTGGGCCGAACAGGACAAGGCGATCGCGCTCTCCGCCCTGGAGCAGTTCGACATGGGCCTGCTCGCGGCGCAGCGCGCCGATACGCTTTCCGGCGGCCAGCAGCAGCGCGTCGCCATCGCCCGGGCGCTGGTGCAGCAGCCGGACGTGATCCTGGCCGACGAACCGATCGCCTCCCTCGATCCGCGCAACACGCGCACCGTGATGGACGCGCTGCGCCGCATCAATCAGGAGCTCGGCATCACCGTGCTGTGCAACCTGCACGACCTCGACATCGCCAAGGCCTATTGCGACCGCCTGGTCGGCATGGCGGCCGGCAAGGTGGTGTTCGACGGCCGGCCCGAATCGCTCACCGAGAGCGAGGCGCACGAGCTGTACGGGCTCGAGGCGGGCGAGGTCATCGACCTGCCGATGCCGGTCCAGGTGCCGGCGCATGTCGCCTCGGCGCGCCTGGCCGATCGCCGCGCCGCCTCGGCACACTGACTGCCATTTCAGTGACGGCACAACACATCCATCAAGGGGAGAACCAGATGCTCGACCGTCGTACCGTGCTCGCCGGTACCGCCGCCCTGCTTGCACTGACCGCCGCCGGCGATGCCGCGGCCCAGGCTTGGAAGTCCAAATATCCCGAACTGGTCTTCGCCGTGGTGCCGGCCGAGAATGCCTCCGGCGTCACCGAGCGCTTCGGACCGTTCATCGACTACCTGGCGAAGACGGTCGGCACCAAGGTGACTCTGCGCATCGCCAACGACTACGCCGCGGTGATCGAGGGCCAGCGCGCCGGCAACATTCACATCGCCTATTACGGCCCGGCCTCCTATTCCCGCGCCTATATCACCGGTGCCAAGACAGAGCCCTTCGTCATCACCGTCAACAAGGACGGCTCCGAGGGCTACTACTCGGTGTTCTACGTGAAGGCCGACAGCCCCTATAAGAAGATAGAGGATCTGAAGGGCAAGAATCTCGGCCTGGTCGACCCGAACTCGACCTCCGGCAACAATGTCCCGCGCTTCGCCTTGAACAAGATGAAGATCGATCCGGAGGTCTACTTCAACAAGGTAGTCTATACCGGCAGCCACGAGAACGCCGTGATCGCGCTGAAGCAGGGCACGGTCGACGTCGCGGCCAATTGGTGGAACTCGGACGACGATTCCAACTTCACCCGCATGGTCAACAAGGGCCTGGCGAAGAAGGAGGACGTGCGCGTCATCTTCAAGTCTGACCAGATCGCCAACTCGCCCTTCGCCTATTTGACCGATCTGCCGCCCGAGCTGAAAGCCTCGATCACCAAAGCTTTCATGGAAGCCCCGACCAAGGCCAAGCCCGCCTTTGACAAGCTGTCGGACGGCAAGGACCGCGGCTTCAAGCAGGTAGACCACAAGTTCTTCGAGGCGACGGTGGACCTGATCCGCTTCGTCGACACTCTGCGCAAGAAGAGCTCCTGAGCCAGGGCGCGTCTCCCACGTCGCCCGGCGCGGCCGTCTCCTACAAGCCACAGACCCCCGTGGTGACGGCCGCGTCTTCTCTTCCCCAACGGCGCGTCGAGCACCTCGACGCCGCCTACCGGACGGCGGTCAGGGCCAAGCGCCGGCGGGCTCTGCTGTTCGCAGCGGCCTTCGCCGTCGCCGTCATCCTGGCGGCGATCTCCGCCGAAGTGGACCTGCTCAAGCTCGCCGACAAGATCGGCAACTTCACCAGCTATCTCGGCCGCATCTTTCACCTGGATGACGGAAGGCTGGTCTTCGCCGATATCGGCGAATGGTACTGGGGCATCAGCAAGTGGTCGCGGCTGCTGCTCGAGACCCTGATCATCGCCTATGTCGGCACCGCGCTCGGCGCCGCCGGCGCCCTGCTGGTCTGCTTCGCCGCGGCGGCCAACCTGATGCCCAAGGCCTGGATCCGCGTGCCGCTGAGGCGCTTCCTCGAATTCTGTCGCACGGTGCCCGAACTGGTCTTCGCCCTGATCTTCGTCATCGCCTTCGGGCTCGGGCCGATTCCCGGCCTGCTCGCCATCGCGATCCACACCTTCGGCGCCCTCGGCAAGCAGTTCTTCGAAGTGGCGGAGAACATCGACATGAAGCCGGTCGAGGGCGTGACCGCGACCGGCGCGAGCTGGCCGGTGGCGGTGCGGTTCGGCGCGCTGCCGCAGGTCGCCGCCAATTTCGTCAGCTATGCCCTGCTTCGCTTCGAGATCAACGTGCGCGGCGCCTCGATTCTGGGCTTCGTCGGCGCCGGCGGCATCGGCCAGGACCTGATCGAAGCGATCCGCAAGTTCTACTATTCCGACGTCTCGGCGATCCTGCTGCTGATCATCGCCACCGTGGTCGTGATCGACCTGGTGACCGAGCAGGTGCGGCACCGCCTGATCGAAGTGGAGGCGCGCCGATGAGCCAGGTTCTCGACGCCGACCTCCAGGGCCTGCGCGCGCGCTATCCGGGCGTGTTCCGCCAATCCTTCCTCGCCCGCTATGGCTCGGTGGTCGCGCTCGCCGTCGGCGCCGTCTCGGTCGCTCTTGGCCTCTGGTATCTCGAATTCACACCCTGGCGGATGCTCGGCGGCATCGCCGAGATGGGCAAGATCCTGACCCTGATGATCCCGCCCTATGTCGATAGCTGGGGCCGGGCGCTGATCTTCCTCGATGCACTTGGCGAGACGGTGGCGCTCGCCCTGCTCGGCACCTTCGGCGCCGCGATCCTGGCCTTGCCCCTCGGCCTGCTCGCCGCCAAGAACGTCGTCGCCAACCGCATCGCGCATTTTCTCGCGCGACGGTCGCTCGATACCATCCGCGGTGTCGACACCCTGATCTACGCGCTGATCTGGATCAACGTGGTCGGACTTGGGCCGTTTGCCGGCGTGCTCGCCATCATGACCTCCGATCTCGGCACCTTCGGCAAGCTGTTCTCCGAGGCCATCGAGGCGGCCGACAAGAAGCCGGTCGAGGGCGTCGTCTCCACCGGCGGCGGCGCGCTGCACCGCATCCGTTTCGGCATGCTGCCGCAGGTCTTCCCGGTGATGGCGAGCCAGGTGCTCTATTACTTCGAGAGCAACACCCGCTCGGCCACCATCATCGGCATCGTCGGCGCCGGCGGCATCGGCCTGCACCTGGCCGAGCAGATCCGCACCCTCGAATTCCACCAGGTCGCCTTCATCATCGTGCTGATTCTGATCGCCGTGGCCGCGATCGACTGGGTCTCGGGCAAGCTCCGCTTCGCCATCATCGGCAGGCGCAGCGTGGCATTGGCCTAGAAGGCGGGGGCCGGTCCGCGCGGGCGCACTTCCCATTCGAAGGCATCGTCGCCGCGATCGAGGCGGCGGCGGACATCGAGCACGAGGAAGCGGTCGTGCACCGCGAGCAGGCCTTCGAACAATCCGTTCCACGCCGCGAAGGCACTGTCCGGCACCGCCTGGGTACCACGCATCAGCCGCCAGCTCGTCTGCCGGATCACCGCGCCGCGCTGCCCGATATCGACCTCGCAGGCATCGTCCTGCCCGGCTGCCAGCGCCGCGAACAGCCGCGCGAAGCCGCCGGCATCCGGCGTCACCGGGCCGAGCGTTGCGACCATCTCGTCATAGAACTGCATGCCGATCAGCTTGGCCGCATTGCGGCCGAGCTGCGCCGCCTCGGCCGGCCCGAAGATTTCGGCCAGGATCGGCAGCGCGTTGCGGATGTACTCCATAGCGTAGTTGCGGTTCGCCTTGGCGAGCCGCTCCGCCGTCCAGGCCGAGGTGTCGAGCTTCGGCGCAGCCGCCGGATCGAAGCGCGGCGGCAGCTCGCCCGGCGAGAAGCGCAGGCGCTCCTCGGGCCCGAGCTCGCGGTCATGTTCGAGGAAGTAGCCGGAGAGGCCGGGCTGGCCGTCGGTGGTCTGCTGGGTGCAGACGAAGCCGAGCCGCGGGTTCTTCAGGCTGACGCCGTTCTGCGCGTACCAGCCGCGCAGCACGCCGCGGGACACTTCCGACGGAATGCCGCAGATCGCCACGCCGTCATAGATCCAGCGCGGCGGCACGAAATGCACCCAGGCCTTGGCGTCGCTCTCGCGCACGAACTCCACCTTCACGCCGCCGATCCGGTTGGAAAGGTAGTGATAGCCGGCCGCCTTCACCGGATCGGGCAGGCCATCGAGGCCGAGCTTGGCGAGGCTCGACAGGAATTTCTCATGGTGCTGCTTGCGGAACAGCCGATAGGTCAGCTCGCCGGCATCCTGCGCGCCGCGGCGCGTCACCACATACAGCAGCAGGCCGGTGAAATAACGGTGATACAACGTGGCGACGGCGCGCCATCCGGCATTGCTCAACTTGGCTTCCTCCGTCTCTATCGTCGTCGACCGCCAAGGACGCGAAGCACGCCAAGGGGCCGCCAAGAGAATACTATCTTCGTGCTCCTTGGCGCTCTGAGCGTCTTTGGCGGTCGATCCTTCTTGCCTTAAGGCGAGTCCGCTTCCTCGGCGAACAGCGTCTGGCGGATCTGCTCCCAGCTTGCACGGTCCGGCGCGACGAGGAGCGGCGCCGGTCGGACCGGCCAGTCGGGCCGATAGGCCTCGCCGTCGATGCGCGCGGCGAAGCCGCCGGCCTCGGCATGGATCAACAGGCCGGCCGCATGGTCCCAGGGCTTGGTGCGGTGATAGACGGCGAAGCTGATCGCGCCGTCCAGCATCGCCATGTATTCCTGGGCGCAGCAGCGCAGCACCATCATCGAGCCGATGCGGTTCGCGCGGTAGGTCATGCGGGCGACAAGGTTCCGGTCGCCGTTGCGGCTGTTCAGAATGCCGTGCATGGCGAGCAGCGAGCGCGGCACGGTGATCTGCGCCTGTCGCCCGTCGATCCAGGCGCCGTGGCCGCGCCGCGCCGTCACCAGTCGGTCGCGCAGCGGGTCGTAGAGCCAGCCCGCCTCGGTCACGCCGTCGACCACATAGGCAATTATGACGCCGAACAGCGGCAGGCCGACGGTGAAGTTCAGCGTGCCGTCGACCGGATCGATGATCCAGGCCCGGCCGGGGCGGCCGAGATGTGCGACCAGGCCGGGATCGCTCTCCGCCGCCTCCTCGCCGACGACGAGCGCGCCGGGATCGATGTGGGCCAGGCGCTCGGCCAGCATGCGCTCGCTCTCCAGGTCGGCCGCGGTGACGAGGTCGTGCGGCCCCTCCTTCTCGGTCAGGTCGGAGGGCAGCAGGGCGCGGAATCGCGGCAGGATCGCGGCCGCCGACACCTCGCGCAGCGCACGCCCCACCGCCTCCATCGCCGCATCATCGATCACCAGAACGACCTCTCGACCCGATCTCCGGCCGGATCATAGAAGGCCCGGGAGGCATTTGCCGACAATCGTCTGCGACGACGCAAGTGACGGCGACAATCGGAGCCGCTATGTCCGTGCCATGGACCTGTTCTTCTACGGCACCCTGATGGACCGCGACGTGCTGGGCGGCGTGGTCGGCCGGCCATTCGCCCAGGACCGACTGAAACCCGCGACCCTGGCCGGCTGGCGCCGGGCGCGGGCGCTGGGCCAGCCCTATCCCATTGTCCTGGCCGACCCCGCCGGCTCGGTGGACGGTGTTGTCGTCGACCGGCTCGGCCCGGAGGATGTCGCCCGGCTGCGCCGCTACGAGGGCGACGGATACGACCTCGTGCCGGTGGATGTGAGCCAGGATGGAGGCGTGCGACTGGTCCATTTCTTCCGCCCCGGCTCGATCTACAAACCCGATCCGCGGCCCTGGGATTTTGCGCAATGGGTGGCCGAGGAAAAGTCCGCCTTCCTCGCGCGCATCGCCCGCCATCTGAAGGCCTGAGGCCGGCATGGACCACACGGCCGATGTCGAGCTGATCGAAAAGCGGGAGAGCTTCAGGGGCTGGTTCCGGCTCAACACCTATCGCTTGCGCCATCGCCTGTTCGCCGGCGGCTGGGGCAAGCCGATCCAGCGCGAGGTGCTGGAGCGCGGCCACGCGGTCGCCGCGCTGCCCTACGACCCGGCGCTGGACAAAGTGGTGCTGATCGAGCAGTTCCGCGTCGGCGCCTATCTCGGCGGCGATCCGGCCTGGCTGGTCGAGGCGGTGGCGGGCATCGTGGAGCCGGACGAGACGCCGGAGGATGTGGCGCGGCGCGAGGCGATCGAGGAAGCCGACTGCCGGCTTACCGACCTCGCCTTCGTCGGCAAGCACTATGTCAGTCCCGGCGGCACGTCGGAGCATTGCCACGTCTTCATCGGGCGCTGCGACAGCGCCGGCCTCGGCGGCGTGCACGGGCTGGCCGACGAGGGCGAGGATATCCGCGTCTTCGTGGTTCCCTTTGCCGAAGCGAAGCGGATGCGCGAGGACGGGCAGATCCTCGCCGGACCCGCGGTGATCGCGCTGCTCTGGCTGGAATTGCATCGGGACGAATTGCGCCGCCGGTGGCGCTGACCGGACAACGCCCCTACGCTCCGGTGCAGCAGTTGAGTCCGGGAGTGAAACGACATGGCGGAGGAACCGCTGCCCTTCGAAGGCCTCAAGGTGCTCGACGTGTCGAGCTTCGTCGCCGGACCGGCGGCGGCCACAATCCTCGGCGATTTCGGCGCCGACGTGATCAAGGTCGAGGCTCCGGAGGGCGGCGACCCGTTCCGCAACTTCCACACCTCGCATGGCGTGCCGCAGCACCCGGTCAATTTCTGTTGGGAGCTGACCAGCCGCAACAAGCGCTCGATCGCCATCGACCTGAAGAGCGAAGCCGGACATGCGGTCTTCGCGCGGCTGGTGCAGGCCGCGGATATCCTCGTGACAAATTTTCCGCCGCCGGTGCGGACGCGACTCCGGCTCACCTATGCGGACATGGCGCCGCTGAACGACCGGCTGATCTATGCCTCGCTGACCGGCTATGGCGAGACGGGGCCGGATGTCGACCAGCCGGGCTATGACGCGACGGCCTATTTCGCTCGCTCGGGCCTGCTCGACGCGATGACCTACGAGGGCGCCTCGCCCGCCTTCTCCGTGCCCGGCATGGGCGACCACCCGACCGCCACCGCCCTGTTCGCCGCCATCATGGTGGCGCTGTGGCGGCGCGAGCGGACCGGCAAGGGTGCCGAGGTCGGCACCTCGCTGCTCGCCAACGGTTGGTGGGCCAACGGCATCATCGGCCAGGCGGCGCTGCTCGACGCCTTCCTCGCGCACCGGCCGCCGCGCTCGCGCCCGCGCTCGGCCCTGGTGAACCAATACCTGACCCGGGACGGCCGCTGGATCAGTCTCGCCATGGCGCGGGAGGAGAAGCTCTGGCCGCTCTTCGCCCGCGCCATCGGCCGGCCGGAGCTGATCGACGATCCCCGCTTCACCGACACGCCGGCACGCCGGGCCCATGGCGCGGAGCTGGCGGCCATTCTCGATCCCATCTTCGCCTCGCGCAGCCTGGCGGAATGGGAGGCGCTGCTGAAGGCGGCCGGCATCACCTATGGCATCATCAACCGGCTGGAGGATGCCGGCCGGGACAAGCAGGCGGTGGCGGCAGGTGCCATCCGCGACACCGCCCGCCCGGCGATGCCGCGGACCATCGCCAACCCACTCCGGTTCGACTTCGCCGACCAGCGCCAGGCCGCGCCGGCGCCCAAGCTCGGGGAGCATACGGACGCGATCCTGCGCGAGATCGGCGCTTCCCCGGCCGAGATCGCAGCGCTGCGCGCCGCCGGTGCGGTCGCCTAAAGATCCGGCAGGCATAGCCATAACGGCTGTGAATCAGTATGTAGGGTCGCCCCCTGAGACAGGTGATCCCCCATGAGCGAACCCAAGACATTGCTGCAGATGGCCGGCGCGCCGATGCATCCGAGCCCCTGGGACCAGGCCGCGCTGGTGATCATCGACGCGCAAAACGAATACACCACCGGAATGCTGCCGCTCACCGGCGTCCAGGCGGCGGTGGCCGAGACGCGCAAGCTGCTCGACGCCGCCCGCGCGAAGGGCACGCCGGTGATCCACGTGGTGCATCAGGGCAAGCCCGGCGGCGCCTTCAACCCGGAGGGCCCGGGCGGCCAGATCGTGCCGGAGCTCACGCCGCAGGCCGGCGAGACCATCGTGCGCAAGGGCCTGCCCAACGCCTTCGCCGGCACCGACCTCGCCGACAAGCTGAAGGCGACCGGCCGCAAGGAGCTGATCATCGCCGGCTTCATGACGCATATGTGCGTCTCGGCCACGGCGCGGGCGGCGCTCGACCACGGCTATCGCGCCACCGTCGTGGCCGGCGCCTGCGCCACGCGCGACCTGCCCGACCCGCTCGGCGGCGTCGTGAAGGCGGAACAGATCCACCGCACCGCGCTGACCGAGCTCGCCGACCGCTTCTCGGTGATCGCCAAGGATGCGGCCGCCTGGAGTTGAAACCTCAGACCGGCCGCGTGCCCTCGACGATGATGCGGTGCATGACCCGGCGGCTGCCCTCCGGGTAGTCGGCATTGGCCTTGTGCATGGTGCAGCGATTGTCCCAGATCAGGACATCGCCGCGATGCCATTTGTGCCGGTACTGGAAGCGCGGCTCGGTCGCGTGGGCGATCAGCTGGTCCAGCAGCTGGTCGCTCTCCGCGCGGTCCATGCCGACCACCTGCTCCATGCGGTTGGGGTTCAGGTAGAGCGCCTTGCGCCCGGTCTCAGGATGCGTGCGCACGATCGGGTGGTCGACATCCGGCGTGCGCGCCACTTCTTCGGCGCTGCGGGTGCCGACACGGTTGCCCTTGCGCGATGAATCGTAGCGATGCACCACGCGCACGCCGGTGAGGCGCCGCTGCATCGCGTCCGGCAGCGCCTCATAGGCGGCGTACATGTTGACGAACTGCGTATCGCCGCCGGATTCCGGCACCTCGATGCCGTGCAGGATGGTAAGCGAGCACGGCAGCGCCATGAAGCTGTCGTCGGTGTGCCAGGCGGCGCCGACCACGATGCGGCCGCCATCGCCGAGCTCGTCGCGGTCCTCGCTGGACAGGATCATGATCTCGGCGCGTTCCGGATGGCGGCGGTGCAGGCCGAGCTGCGGCCGGGGCGTGCCGAACGGCGCCATGGCGGCGACATAGGCGTCCGGCGGCAGCGGCCGGCCGCGGATGCAGAGCACGAGCCCGTCGAGCAGCGCACGGCGCAGCTCGCCGGCCGTGGTTGTATCTGGGGGCGTCGCGAGATCGACGCCTTCGGCGGCGATCCCCATATGCGGGCCGAGCCGCGTGAATTCCAGCGCCATCGGTTCCCTCCCTCTCATTGGACGCAATGTTGATCCTTGCGCGGGCGGGAGGCAACAGCCGTCGAATCTCCCTATATATTGAGGCGATGAGCGATCCCTTCGATCTGAGCGCGCTGGAGGCGCCGCGCGGCATGCCGGCCGCGCCGCCGCCCTATCTCGCGCGCCTGAACCCAGCGCAGCGCGAGGCGGTGGAGGCGACCGAGGGCCCGGTTCTGGTGCTGGCCGGTGCCGGCACCGGCAAGACCCGGGTGCTGACCACCCGCCTCGCCTACATCCTGGACCGCCGCCTCGCCTGGCCGTCGCAGATCCTGTCCGTCACCTTCACCAACAAGGCGGCGCGCGAGATGCGCGAGCGCGTCGCCGAGATGATCGGCGGCGTGGTCGAGGGCATGTGGCTGGGTACTTTCCACTCGATCGGCGCCCGCATGCTGCGCCGGCACGCGGAGCTGGTCGGCCTGAAGCAGAACTTCACCATCCTCGACACCGACGACCAGCTGCGCCTGATGAAGCAGCTGATCCAGGCCGAGAACCTGGACGAGAAGCGCTGGCCGCCCCGCGCGCTGGCCGCGATCATCGACCGCTGGAAGGACAAGGGCCTGGTGCCGGAGAAGGTGCCGGCCGGCGAGGCCGGCCATGCCTTCGACGGCAAGGCGCTGAAGCTCTACGGCGACTATCAGGCGCGGCTGCGCGCCCTGAACGCCTGCGATTTCGGCGACCTGCTGCTGCACGTTATCACCATCTTCCTGACCCATCGCGACGTATTGGAGGTCTGGCAGCGCAAGTTCCGCTACGTGCTGGTCGACGAGTACCAGGACACCAACGTGGCGCAGTATCTCTGGCTGCGCCTGCTCGCCCAGGGCTCGCGCAACATCTGCTGCGTCGGCGACGACGACCAGTCGATCTATGGCTGGCGCGGCGCCGAGGTCGGCAACATCCTGCGCTTCGAGAAGGATTTCGAGGGCGCGAAGGTGATCCGGCTGGAGCAGAACTACCGCTCCACGCCGCATATCCTTGGCGCCGCCTCCGGCCTGATCGCCAAGAACGAGGGCCGCCTCGGCAAGACGCTCTGGACCGAGATCAACGAGGGCGAGAAGATCACCTTGCGCGGTGTGTGGGACGGCGACGAGGAGGCGCGCTGCGTCGGCGAGGAGGTCGAGGCCGACCAGCGGCGCGGCCAGCGGCTCTCCCAGATGGCGATCCTGGTGCGCGCCGGCTTCCAGACCCGCCTGTTCGAGGACCGCTTCATCACGCTCGGCGTGCCCTACAAGGTGATCGGGGGCTTGCGGTTCTACGAGCGGCAGGAAATCCGCGACGCCATGGCCTATTTCCGCGCGACGCTGCAGCCGGCCGACGACCTCGCCTTCGAGCGCATCGTCAACGTGCCGAAGCGCGGCCTGGGCGACGCCACGGTGCAGATCCTGCACCAGACCGCGCGGGCCAAAGGCGTGCCGCTGCTGCAGGCCGCCGGCATGGTGACCGAGACCGACGAGATCAAGCCGAAGCCGCGCGCGACCTTGCGCCGGCTGGTCGAGGATTTCGCCCGCTGGCGCGCCCTCGCCGACGGGTTGCCGCATCTCGAGCTCGCCGAGATGATCCTGGAGGAAAGCGGCTACACCGGCATGTGGCAGGCCGATCGCTCGGCCGAGGCGCCGGGAAGGCTCGAGAACCTGAAGGAGCTGGTGCGCGCCATGGAGGCCTTTGAGAGCATGGCCGCTTTCCTCGAGCATGTCGCGCTGGTGATGGAGAACGAGCAGGCGGCGGAGGGCGATGCCATCTCGCTGATGACCCTGCACGCCGCCAAGGGCCTGGAATTCGACACCGTCTATCTGCCCGGCTGGGAGGAAGGCCTGTTCCCGCATCAGCGCGCCCTGGAGGAGAACGGCGCCGAGGGCCTGGAGGAGGAGCGCCGGCTCGCCTATGTCGGCATCACCCGCGCGCGGCAGCGCTGCCACATCTCCTTCGCCGCCAATCGCCGCGTGTTCAACCAGTGGCAGAGTTCGATCCCGAGCCGCTTCGTCGACGAGCTGCCGGAGGCGCATGTCGAGCGCATCGGCGCGCCGGGGCTCGGCGGCTCGACCCGCTTCACCGAAGGCTGGAACCAGGGCGGCTTCGTCTACGACGCGCCGTGGCTGAAGGCAGAGCGCGCCCGCACCAGCTTCCGCAGCTTAGGCACGCCGCGCGAGATCGAAGGCACCGCGCGGCGGCTGAACGAGGAAGCCGCCGCCGGCTTCACGGTCGGTGCTCGCGTGTTCCACCAGAAATTCGGCCCCGGCACCGTCGAGGTGGTGGAGCACGACCGGCTGGAGATCGATTTCGACAAGGCCGGCCGCAAGAAGGTTCTGGCGAGTTTCGTGGAGCGGACGTGACGTCGGAGATCGTAGAGCCGAAGCCCCCTCTGCCCTCAGGGCGGAGGGGGTTGGGGGAGGTGGGCCATCCGGAAAGAGCCCGAGCGGCTTCAAATGTACCGCCGCAATCGTCGGTGAAGCTGCTGCACGCGCATCCTCCCCACCTCACCCAACCCTCTCCCCCCTCTTCGAGGGCGGAGAGGGCTTTCCCCGCATGAGCAGGCTCTGGCAGCTCGCGGCCGAGACCGACAGCGAGTCGAGCGCCATCCAGGCGGAGATCGTGCTGGAATCCGAGGCGCTCTCGGTCGGCCGATTCCGCGCCGAGCAGGACGGCAGCCGCTGGCGCCTCGAGGCGCTGTTCGATGCCGAGCCCGATGCCGCCGACTGGTCACGCCGTCTCGGGGTCGACTGCGCGACGGAAAGGCTGCGCGACGCCGACTGGGTGACGGAAGCACAGAAGCATCTGCCGCCGGTCATCGCCGGCCGCTTCCACGTGCATGGCAGCCATATTCCCCGCCACGCCTCGCCCGCCATGCACGACATCCTGATCGAGGCCGGTCCGGCCTTCGGCACCGGGCAGCACGAGAGCACGCGAGGTTGCCTGCTGGCGCTCGACCGGCTGGCCCGGCGCATGCCGGTGCGCCGCGCGCTCGATGTCGGCTGCGGCACCGGCGTGCTCGCCATCGCCGTTGCCATGGCCTGGGTGAAGCCGGCGGTGGTGGCGACCGATATCGATCCGGTCTCGGCCCGCTTCGCCGCCAACGCCGCGCGCGAGAACGGCGTCGGCCGTTGCATTGTCACCGGCACCGGACCGGGTCTCAGGCCGGCCGTGGCGCGTGACGGCGCACCCTACGACCTGATCTGCGCCAATATCCTTGCCCGCCCGATCTGCCGCCTCGCCCCTGCCCTCGCCTCCGTGCTGGTGCCGCGGGGCCGCATCGTGCTGGCCGGCCTGCTGTGGTGGCAGGAAGCTGCCGTCCTCGCCGCCTACCGTGCCCACGGCCTGCCGCTCGATTTCCGCATCGCCCTCGGCGGCTGGCGAACTCTGGTGGTAGGGCGCTGACCGGACATCACCGCCGCGGCGTCAGCGTCTCGGCGCCGGCGCTTTCGCTCTCGCTGTGCACCCAGGTGCCGGCGAGGCTGCCGTCGGGCTGGCGGCGGTAGACGACGAGGTACTCGCCGGCGAAGCTCCGGTTGTGGTCGCCCTTCAGCAGGTCGCCGATGAAGATGGCGAGCGTGTCGCCGGTCGCCAAGCCCTTACCGGTATAGGTGTGGCGGGTGTCCTGGTTGTAGCAGGAGACCTGATAGATATCGGCCTGACGCTGCAGGCTGCAGGTGCCCTGATAGGCGCTGTCGTTCGCCGCGAAGCCCCTGCCGCGCATCACGTACTCGCCGGAGAAGTCGATCTCGGCGGCAGATGCCCCGCCGGCGGCGAGCAGCGCCGCGCCCGCAGCGACGATCCTGTGCATCGGCATGTCTCCCTCCCGTGTCACCGGAGAGGAAGCTGGCGCCAAGGTCGCTGCGGGGCAACTGGCTTCACCGCGAAGTGACGCGGCGTGAGCGCCGGGTCAGTTCCGCCCGCAGCAGAGCTTGAACTTCTTGCCCGAGCCGCAGGGGCACGGGTCGTTGCGGCCGACCTTCGGACCGGCGCGCCGGACTGGCTCCGTCGGCGGCCGGTGCTCCTTCCAGAACTGCGCGATTTCGATCACCACTTCGGGAATCGCATCGGGTGCCGCATTCAGCAGCGCTTCCGCCTCGTCGGCTTCCGCTTCGATCAGCGGCTGACCGTTCTCGTCCTCGCAGAGGAACAGGATCGGCCCCAGCAGATCGACATGCGCCTCGTCGCCGATCAGCGGCATCCAGGCTTCGGCGCGCAGGTAGACGCCGACCATGAAGCCTTCCGCCCAGTCGAAGGCAACCTCGTCGTTGTCCTCGGTCAGCCAGTAGATCGGCGTGCATTGCGGCGGGTCGCCGGCAAGGTCGCGCCAGATCTGATCCTGGCGGTCCAGGATCAGCCGCTCGACCTCCTCCCGCTCCGCCGCATCGGCGAAGGGCAGACCAGCCTCGCCCCATATCGTCGCCAGCCATTCGGCGGGCGGCACGACTTCCGGCCCGGCCGCAACGGCGGTGAGAAATCCGTCGAGCATCGAGAGGTTCATCGTGCCCTCGGGCACGCGATCGGATTCGAGAAAGGTCTCGAGACGATCGAGGTCTGCGTCAGATTGCGTCATGAGGGCTCCGCGCCGCACATCGCCGGCTCGCGGAGCATGGCACCGATCGGCCCGGCGCGTCGACCGCCGGGCCGAACGGCGCCGCGCCGGGCTAATGCGCCATCAGGACCGGCGTCACGACCGCTTTCTGCAGAACGTGACGGGTGGCGCCGCCGAGCAGCATCTCGCGCAGCCGGCTGTGCGCATAGGCGCCCATCACCATGAGATCCGCCTCGTTCGCCGCGGCGAGCAGCGTCTCGCCCACCGAGCGGCCATCGAGCGGCTCGATGCGCGCCGAGGCGTCGATGCCGTGGCAGCGGAGATAGGTCAGCACTTCGTCATGCGAAGCATCCCGCTCGTCGACCTCGTCGTCGGCGCTGATCACCTCGACGCGCTCCGCGCGCTCGAGGAAGGGCAGCGCCGCCGAGACGGCATGCCAGCATTGCAGGCTCTCCTTCCAGGCGATCATGACGGTGCCGGTCAGGCTGCCGCGCAGCTGCTGCGGCGCCAGCAGGACCGGGCGATGGGTGCGGAGCAGCGAGCGCTCGGCGATGTCCTTCAGCCGCTCGACCACCGCCGCGCTGGTCGCCACCATCAGGTCGAAGGCGGCGGCGCGCTGCACGGCGACACGCTCGTACTCACCGTCGGCCTCGCGCCAGGTCGCGGCAGGGAGGCCGGTCGGCGCCTCGTCCGCTGTGAGCAGCGGCACGGCATGCCGCAGACAGGCCTGCCGGAACTGCTCACGCTTCTCCTGCAGCGCCTTCTCACGCTCCTCCACCGCCCAGCCGATCGGCCGCGCGGCGGCGACACGGGCGCCGTAATTGCCCTGAATCATCCCCATGCCAGGGCTGGCCGGCACCGGATCGGCGATGTGCAGGGCCTCGACATGGGCGCCCAGCAGCTTGGCCACTGAGAGCCCCATCGCGACTTCGCTTGTGTGGTCGATGGCACCGGGAAGTGGGATCAGGATCCGCTTGATGCTCATGTGAGCCTCCTGTCGGTCCGTCGTGCTGCCCCTCAACGCCACGGCGTGGACTGCCTGGGACTCTAGCATTTCCACCTGCCGGCGGCCAGGAAGCGGCCGCAGCCGGCGCCCGCGCCGATGAGACGCGGTTCACAGCGCCCCGACGGCGCAGGCCCTATCCACGACACGATACCGGGCGGACGGTGCGCCGGCCCCGCGCGACGATCGAGGAGACGAGATGCGTGCCTTTCGAGTCACAATAGAGGACGGGCTGGAGCTGGATTGCGTGGAGCATGGCGACCCGCACGGCACGCCGATGGTGCTGCTGCACGGCTACAGCGATTCCCGCCGGTCGTTCGAACCGCTGCTCGCCCGGCTGCCGATGTCGATCCGCGCCATCGCCGTCAGCCAGCGCGGCCATGGCGATTCGGCGAGACCGGCGAGCGGCTATCGGATCGGCAACTTCGCCGCCGATCTGGCTGCGCTGCTGGACCGCCTCGACATCCCCCGCGCGATCGTGCTCGGCCATTCGATGGGCAGCCTGGTGGCCGAGCGCTTCGCCCTCGATCATCCCGACCGCCTCACCGGCCTTATCCTGGTCGGCGCGTTTCGCACATTGAAGGGCAGCGCCGCCCTGGCGGAACTCTGGCGCGAGGCGATCGCAGATTGTGCCGATCCGGTCGATCCCGGATTCGTGCGCGCCTTCCAGGAGAGCACGCTCGCCACGCCGGTCCCGCCTTCATTTCTCGAGGCGGTGATCGCCGAGAGCCTGAAGCTGCCGGCGCGTGTGTGGCGGGACGCGGCGCGCGGCATGATGGAGGAAGATTTCAGCGCCGAGCTGCGCCGAATTGCGGTGCCGACCCTGATCATCTGGGGCGACCAGGACGGCTTCAGCGACCGCCATGAGCAGGTCGCACTCGAAGTGAGCATCCGCGCCGCGCGCTCGGTCATCCTCGCCGGGATCGGCCATGCGCCGCATTGGGAACTGCCCGAACGCGTCGCAGCCGAGATCGCCGGCTTCGTTGCGGCCACTACCGGCGCGATGGCTTAGCCGCCGCGCCCCGCCTTGGGTCTGTGCCAGGGCTCAGGTCTGGGCCAAGTCCGGAAAGCGGAATGGCGCCGCCGGCGGCGTGCCGAGGCCGCGGACGAAGAGCAGCGCGTCGTCGCCGCCGAGCGGCCGGGCGCCGGGCCACCACGCCCCCGGCTCGAAGGCGAACTCGACCGATCTCGTCGCGGCGGCGGCCACGGCCGGCAATACCGTGGCGAGATCGAAAGCCCGCGGTGCGACCACATCGTGCAGGATCAGACGATCGGCCTCGCATCCGGTCACGATCAGAGCCTCTTCCGCATCGAGCCAATGCGCCGCGAGGGGGCGATTGCAGATATGCCAGAGCAGGATGGAATAGTAGGCGCGTGCGCCGAAGCGCCGGCCGGTCGGCGCAGCGCGGCCGCATAGCTCGGCGAGCCGGCGCCGCTCCCGCGCATCGCCGGAATTGAAGGCGCGCGCGCGGCCGGCGGCGGGCATGATCGCCGCGTCAACCCCGAACCGGCTCTGCACCATCCGTTGAAAGCCGAACCGGGGATAGAAGTCGAGCACGGTCGGGTTGGCGAACAGAAAGACCGGACATGCTTCCCGGTCGGCCTCGGCCAGAACTTCCTGCATCAGGCGCCGCGCCATTCCTTGGCCGCGGCGGCTGCCGCGGGTGGCCACTGCGCCCAGCTGGTACCCACCGGTCTCCTGGCCCTCGACCACCAGCGTCATCCGCGTGCGGCCGATGCTGGCGACCACGCGATCTGCCTCGGCCAGGGCCAGAACATCGTAACCGGCATCCCAGCCGCCGAGCGCGCCCCAACGGCGAAAGTCGATGCCGGGAAAGACTTCGGCGACATGCGCGAAGAACGCATCGTGCCAGGCAGGGTTATCCGCGGTGATGCGCAGTCGGCGATAGCTCATGGCTCGTCTTACCAGAAGCCTGGACGCTGCGACGTCAGGCCGGCTCGTCGAGAACCTGGCGCAACTTCGCCGCCAGATCCGACTGGCGATAGGGCTTGCTCAGCAGATCCCGGAACTCGTCCCCGTGCACGCCCGATGGCATGGCACCGCCGGCAAAGCCCGAGGTCAGCAGCACCTTGACCGACGGGTCGCGCGACCGCACGGCACGCGCCAGATCGCTGCCGCTCATGCCGCCAGGCATGACGATATCGGTGAACAGCAGATCGAATCGTTGCCCGCCATCGACCACCGCCAGCGCGGCGGGGCCATCGCCCGCCTCGACCACGTCGTAGCCGAGATCGCGCATCTGCTGCAGAACCATCGCTCGCACGGCGTCGTTGTCCTCGACCACCAGCACGCGCTCGCCGGGCCGCGCAACCGGCAGGCCGGCCGGCACCAGACGATCGGCGATCGCGGCATCCTTGGAGCGCGGCAGGTAGAGCCGCGCCGTCGTGCCGTGGCCGGCCTCGCTGTAGATCTTCACATGGCCATGCGACTGGCGCGCGAAGCCATAGACCATGCTGAGGCCAAGTCCGGTCCCCTGCCCCACCGGCTTGGTGGTGAAGAAGGGCTCGAAGACCCGTGCCAGCACCTCCGGCGGCATGCCGATCCCGGTATCGGAAACCGACAGCATCACATAGGCACCCGGCACGGCGTCGATGTTGATCCTGGCATAGTCCGCATCGAGTTCGCGGTTGGCGGTCTCGATGATGAGCCGCCCGCCTCCCGGCATCGCGTCGCGGGCGTTGATGGCGAGATTGACCAGAGCGCTCTCGAGCTGCGCCGGATCGGCGAAGGCCGACCACAGGTCGGGGTCGAGCCGGGTAGAGATCTCGATCGCCTCGCCGAGCGTGCGGCGCAGCAGGTCCATGGTGCCGACGACCCGCTCGTTGACGTCGAAAACGCGGGCGTCGAGCGCCTGGCGGCGGGCGAAGGCGAGCAGCTGGCGCGTCAGCTCGGCCCCGCGCAGCGACGCCTTCAGCGCGCTGGCCGCAAGCTCCGCCGCTGCCGGATCGGCGCGCAGGCGGAATTCCAGCAGATCGAGATTGCCGATCACGACGGTCAGCAGGTTGTTGAAGTCGTGGGCGATGCCGCCGGTCAGCTGGCCGACCGCTTCCAGGCGCTGCGAACGGCGCTGGCGCTCTTCGGCGGCCAGGCGCTCGGTCATGTCGCGGCCGATGAAGAAATGCTGCTGCTCCGGCGGCGACCATGTCCCGGTCCAGGCGAGCGCCACGGCACGACCGTCGCGGTGCAGATAGCGGCAGTCGAAGCTGCGCGTGTGGCCGCCGCGTCGACTCTCGCGCATCTCGTTCCGCGTGCTCTCGAGATCGTCCGGATGGATGAAGTCGATGGCGCTGCGGCCTTCCATCTCGTCGCGCCGGAATCCGAGAATGGCGGCGGAGCTCGGGCTGACCTGCACGAGGTTGCCCTGCCGATCGGTCACCAGGATCAGATCCTGCGAGGTCTCGACGATGCGCTGGCTGATCGCGCGCGCCACTTCGAGGTTATGGCGGCCCTCGAGCGTGGTGCGATGGGCGCGCCGCGCCCCCGTCACGTCCCGGAACAGGATCGTGTAGCCGTCCATGTTGGGAAAGCCACGCACTTCCAGCCAGGCGGAGAAGATCTCCGAATAGGCCGTGAAGGCGACCGGCTCGCCGCTGGCCTTCGAGGCGGTGTAGGCAAGGTGAAACGGATTGCGCGGATCGATATTCAGGGCATCGAACGCCGTGCGGCCGATGAAATCCTGCGCCGGGCGCTCAGCCATGCGTTGTGCGGCGGCATTGATGTGGACAAAGCGCCAGTCATTGTCGAAGGCGACAAAGCCGTCCGAAATGCGGTCCAGGATGTCGCCGACCTGGACCGCAAGAGCAGCATCACCCGGCGCCGCGGACCTGTCCATTCCTGCGCGACCTCGCTTGCCGCAATACATCTGCACGTCGGCACGGTCAGCATGCGCGAATGGTCGCCGAGGGTCCACCCGTTGGCCGCGCCGGCCATTGCGCCGCTCGACGCAAGTGTATGTTCGTGTAATGTTCCCACCATTGTGGGTTGGAGCGGAGCTGAGCGCGAATGGCGATGCGGCGGGCCGAAAACCGTCGAGCAGTTAGATGCTGCCTGCGATCTCCGCCGGATCCGCTTCAGCGAGGTGCGATTGCCGCCGGCACAGGCCGAAGGACGGCAAGGCAAGTGACGGCGGCGGGCCAGGGAGGCATGCCCGCCGCCGCCGAAATGACGATCGCCGAAGGGGGAGCGCGGCGACCGTCGGGGAACAGGAACCAACTACTCCGAACTACGCGGTACCACTCCGAACCACTCTCAACCAAAGCCGGAGGCGCGGTGGCCGATCAGGCCGCCGGACGCGGCGCGGCGGCTGCGGGCGCGATATTCTCGTTGGCGCCGCTGCGCGCGTCGGCATCGCCGGTCTTCAGCCCATGGACAACCGCCGCGATGTCGCCGCGATTGATGCCGATATCCTTCAGCATCCGCTCATCCATCGACTGCAGCTCGTTGTAGACCCGGGCGTTGTAGCGGGCCTCGCTGACGGCCTCGAACACCTTGCGAAAGGCCGCGGCGAAATGCTTCAGCGCGTCGCGCACAGCGCGGGCACGCAGGGCATTGGCCTCAGCGGTGATCCGCGCGATCTCCTCGGCGCTGGGCACCCGGTAGGTGAACTCGGCAGGCATCTTCGATACTCCCTTAGCATGTCGGCCAAGCGCCGACAGGAGGAATGTTGCGCTGCAGCAAGTTAAACTCAAGTAACTGATTTAATTGAATAGTGCGCCGCAGCAATGCGATTTATGCATGGCTCGACGCGGAGCTGCCCAGCTAGGCAGCGGATACGTTGCCGCAGCGAGGCAGGCTGCCCATAATCAAGTCATGGGCCAGATCGATGACGTGACCGCGGCGCTCCGCGCCGCCGGGCTGACCGAGGCGGATTTGGGTCGGAGTCTCGCCGAGACGGCCGATGCGCTCGCCGGAATTGCCGCCGCCCCCCCGGGCCCGGCCGGATTCGCCGGCCTGAGCCTGCTCGCCGCGCCGTCTGGCGCCGAATCGGTCCTGGCCCGGCTGGCGGCCGACATGGCGGCCGGGTTCGAGGCCATGGACGGCAGCCCGGCGGAGACGCCGGCCCGGCTCGCCGCCCTCCGCGCCGAGCTGGCGCGGCAGGGCATCGACGGCTTCATCGTGCCGCTGAACGACGAGTACAACGGCGAATATGTGCCGCGCCGGGCCCGCCGGCTCGCCTGGCTCACCGGGTTCACCGGCTCGGCCGGCGTGGCCGTCGTACTGGCCGACACCGCCTGCGTCTGGAGCGACGGCCGCTACACCCTGCAGCTCGAACAGCAGATAGACCCTGCTTCCTTCGAGCGCCGGCATGTCACCGACGATCCGCCGGCCACCTGGCTGGCCGACCGTCTGAAGCCGGGGCAGAAACTCGGCTACGACCCCTGGCTGCATACGACCGACGGCCTTGCCCGGCTCCGCGAGGCCTGCGCCCGCGCCGGCGCCACCCTCGTCGCGGTGGAGCCAAATCCGGTCGACATGGTCTGGGCCGGCCAGCCGCCGCCGCCGCTTTCGCCGGTGGAGATCCTCCCGATCGAAATCGCCGGCGAAGCGGCGGCTGACAAGCGACGCCGCATCGCCGCCAGCCTGGCCAAGGATGGCGCCGAGGCGACCGTCCTGACCCTGCCGGAATCGATCGCCTGGCTGCTCAACATCCGTGGTGCCGACGTGCCGCACACGCCGCTGCCGCTCGGCTTCGCCGTGCTCCGCGCCGATGCCTCGGTCGAGCTGTTCATCGACCCGCGCAAAGTCTCGGGCGAAGTGCGGAGCTATCTCGGCAACGAAGTGACCGTGCGGCCGATCGGCGAGTTCGGCGATGCGCTGGCCCGGCTCGGCCAGGGCAAGGCGAAGGTGCGGCTCGACAACTCGGTCGCGGCGAGCTGGGTGGTGGACCGGCTGCAATCGGCCGGCGCCGCGCTCCGCTTCGCGCCCGATCCCTGCCTCTTGCCGAAGGCCTGCAAGAACCCGGTGGAGCTGGACGGCATCCGCGCCGCGCACCGGCGCGACGGCGTCGCCGTGACGCGGTTCCTCGCCTGGCTCGCCCAGGAGGCGCCGAAGGGCACGGTCGACGAGCTGATCGCCAGCGACCGGCTCTACGCCTTCCGGCTGCAGGGCGAGAAGATCCGTGATCTCTCTTTTCCCACGATCTCCGGCGCGGGTCCGAACGGCGCCATCGTGCATTACCGCTCGACGCCGGCAACGAACCGGAAGCTCGGCGCGGGCGAGCTCTATCTCGTCGATTCCGGCGCGCAATATCTCGACGGCACCACCGACATCACCCGCACAGTGGCGATCGGCACGCCGAGTCAGGAGATGCGCGACCGCTTCACCCGCGTGCTGAAGGGCCACATCGCCCTCGCCACCACGATCTTCCCCGTCGGCACGTCGGGCAGCCAGCTCGACACGCTCGCCCGCCACGCGCTCTGGCAGGTGGGCCTCGACTACGACCACGGCACCGGTCACGGCGTCGGCCACTATCTGTCGGTGCACGAGGGGCCGCAGCGGATCTCCAAGGTGCCGAACACCATCGCGCTGCAGCCCGGCATGGTCGTCTCCAACGAGCCCGGCTACTACAAGACCGGCGGCTTCGGTATCCGGATCGAGAACCTGGTCGCGGTGCGCGAGGTGGACGCGCCATCCGGCGCGGAGCGCAAGATGCTGGGCTTCGAAACTCTGACCCGCGCACCGATCGACCGCGCGCCGATCGACCCCGAATTGCTGACCGCCGCCGAGATCGCCTGGCTCGATGCCTATCACGCCGAGGTGCGCCTCGCTTTGACGCCGCTTCTCGATCCGGCCGCGGCCGCCTGGCTCGCCGACGCGACGCGCCCGCTGCTTTAGACGTTTCGGCGCATGTCAGGGGCCGACGGCGCGGCCCTGCGCCGCCGGAGTCGCATCCAGTTGCCTCGCAAGCAGGCCGCGGATACGCGCGATCGTGACCTGTTCGGGCCGACCCAGTTCCAGCCCGGGCGCATACAGAAGCTTGAGCAGGACGGTGTCCTCCTCGGTGGCCGCGACAATTCCCTCCGTGATGTTCAGCACGCTTTGCAGCCGCTGCGGATGCCCTGGAAATCCGAGCGCGTGCATCAGTTCATGCACCGCGCAGGCGCCGTTGCGGCCCGCGTGCCGGGTATTGATCCGCACCTCGGCATGCGTCAGGGCCCCCTGCCCGTCAAACCGGACACGTGTATAGCAGCCTGCATCGCGGCCTTTGACGCGGTATCCCGGTCCGGCATCAAGCACGATCAGCAGGTTTTCGGCCTCCGCGCTCCCCGGCGGCAACACCTCGACCGCGAGATCGGCGATATGCGCCAGCCGGCGCAGCGCCGCCACAACGAATGTCCCCAATTCGCCCGGCTCCCCGACAAGCCGCAGCCTCAGCGGCGCTTCCCAGCGCCGCAGCGCCGCCGGTCGGCCGTCATCTCCCCGCAATGCGGCCTCGACGAAGCCGTTCAACAATTCGTCGAATCGCTCTCCGCCGCCGGGCGCCGCCATGGCGACCGACAGCATTCCGGCCAGCGCGGTCGCGGCGGCGAGGCCCCGACACAGGACACGACGGCAGAAATCCGTCCAGGCCCAGCCGGACGAATCGATTTCCGTGCGCGACGGGCCGGACCGCAGCGGCATCCCACCGCCCTGCCGCCGATAAGGTTGACCCGAAGTCGATGCGGGGCCATTCATCACCCCTCCTCTAGCAGTTCTGCGAGTTCGCGGCCGTGCTCCAACCAGACTCCGTCACCCGCCTGTCGCTCGCCAAGGAGCGCATCCGGATCCTGCTGCTCGAGAACGTGCACGCCAATGCCGTCGAGGCCTTCACCCGTGCCGGCTACAGCTCGATCGAGCGCGTTGGCAAAGCGCTGGACGAGGCCGAGCTGGTCAAGAAGGTCAAGGGCGTGCATCTGCTCGGCATCCGTTCCGGCACCACCTTGACGCCGGCGGTGTTCGCGGCGGCGAACCGCCTGTTCGCGGTGGGCTGCTTCTCGGTCGGCACCAACCAGGTCGACCTCGCCGCCGCGCGGCGGGCCGGCGTGCCGGTGTTCAACGCACCCTATTCCAACACGCGCTCGGTGGCGGAGCTCGTCATCGGCGAGGCGATCATGCTGCTGCGCGGCATTCCGGAGCGAGCGATCGCGGCGCGCGACGGCCGCTGGCTGAAGACCGCCAAGGGCGCGGTCGAGGCACGCGGCAAAACCATTGGCATCGTCGGCTACGGCCATATCGGCTCGCAGGTCTCCGTGCTGGCCGAGGGGCTCGGCATGCGGGTGATCTATTTCGACACGACCAAGAAGCTGATGATCGGCAATGCGCGGCCCTGCGCCAGCCTGCATGCCCTGCTGGGCGAGGCCGACGTGGTCACCCTGCACGTGCCCGACACGCCGCATACGCGCAACATGATCGACGCCAAGGCGCTGGCGGCCATGAGGCCGGGCGGCGTGCTGATCAATGCCTCGCGCGGCACCGTGGTCGACATACCCGCCCTCGCCGAAGCCCTGAGGCGCGGCCACCTCAAGGGCGCGGCGATCGACGTATTCCCGAAGGAGCCGGGAAGCGAGGCGGAGAGCTTCGAGAGCCCGCTCCGCAAGCTCGACAACGTGATCCTGACGCCGCATATCGGCGGGTCCACCGAGGAGGCGCAGGCCAATATCGGGCACGAGGTGGCGGAAAAGCTGATCGAGTATTCCGATACCGGCTCGACCGTCGGCGCCGTCAACTTCGTCCAGGTCTCGCTGCCGGTGAAGGCCGGCGAGACGCGCTTCCTGCACATCCACCGCAACGTGCCGGGCGTGCTGCGCCGGATCAACGAGGTGTTCGCTTCGCGCAGCCTGAATATCGGCGCGCAGTACCTGCAGACCGATCCCGAGATGGGCTATGTGGTGAGTGAGATCGACGGCGCGGTGGACGAGACCGACCTGCGCGCGGAGCTGGAAGCGATCGACGGCACCATCCGCGTCCGCTTCCTGTACTAGCGACGGCCGCCGGCCAGCCTTTGCGAGGCCGGGTCGGCGCGCAGCCGCGCCATCGCCCAGACACCGAGGAAGGGCCCGATCGCCAGCGTGGCGAAGGCCAGCTGCCAGCCGAGCCACTCCACCGCGTAGGGCAGGAAGTGGATGGTGACCAGGGTCAGGAGGAAGCCCTGGGCCGTCTGCACCGTCAGCATCGTGCCGACCAGCGAGCGGTCGGCGAGCTCGGCCACGCTGGCGGAGAACTGGGCCGAGTCGGCGACGATGCTGATTCCCCAGATCGCACAGATGCCGAGCACCAGCACGGGCGCGCCACCGAAGGTGAAGCCCACGGTCAACGCACAGAACCCGCTGACCAGCATCGCCGCCATGGTCAGCGTCGTGCGGCCGAGCCGGTCGGCGAAGACCCCGCCGGCAAGGCAGCCGACCGCGCCGATGGCGATGGTGGCGAAGGTCGCGATGCGGCCCCAGAGCGCGGCGTCGGCGGCACCCATCCGCTCGGCGAAGCTCGCCTGCACAAACAGGCCGATCCAGGCCCACATGGCGTAGAGCTCCCACATATGGCCGAGATAGCCGAGATTGGCGAGGCGGAGCGGCCGGTCGGTCCAGGCCTTCAGCGCATGCCGCGGATCGAAGGGCGGCGCCTTGCCCATGCCCGGCCCGAGCCCGACCCAGCCAGCGGCAACGCCGGAGGCGATGGCGAAAATGCCGGCAGCGATATAGGTGAGCCGCCAATCGACTCCGCCGAAAGCCGCGAACAGATGCGGCGCAGCCGAGCCCACGGTCAGCGCGCCGACGAGCAGTCCGATCAAGAGCCCGGTATCGCCCCGCGCCCAGCTCGACGCGATCTTCATGCCCACCGGATAGACGCCCGCCATGCAGATCCCGGTCAGGAACCTGAGCGCGATCAGCGCGCCCGAGTCGCCCGGCAATGCCGCCGACGCGAAGCTCGCCAGGCCGGCGACCAGGGCACTGGCCCGCAGCAGATGCCGCGGGTCGAGGCGATCGGGCAGGCTCAGGACGGCGCTGACCAGCGTGCCGGCGACGAAGCCGAACTGCACCGCGCTGGTGAGCAGCGCCTCAAAGGTCGGGTCCAGCGCATGCTGGGCCCGCAGGGCCGGCAGCACCGCCGCCGAAGCGAACCACACAGCCATCGCCAGCAACTCGCAGACGATCAGGACGCCGAGCGACCGCCACTTCCCGGAAAATGCGTCGCTGCCGCGGCCCGCCGGTCCCACCATCTCGAACGCCCGCCTCCCATCGAAGCCGGTAGGCTAGTGCGATTCCGGCCGGATCAGTGAATTGCGGCGGCGGCGGTGAAAGCGTCTGCCAGGTCCGCGGCGGTCCTGAAGTGCACCACGATGGCAAGCAGCCGGTCGAGCGGGGTCGACCGCAGATCCGGAACGGAGCTCATTGCGGCGCAGATGCAGGCCAAGGTATTGGCGTCGCCGCGAAACAGCACACGCCGCGCTCCGCCCGGCCTGCCGCCCTCGATCATCACCCCGTCCGCGTGCAGCGCGAGGCCGACGTGATCGCCGCCGGCCAGCCGGATCTCTGCCGAAGGCCGCCGCCGTTCATTGCGATAAACAAGAATCGTGCCCGTCATACCCACGAAATCTAGGCACGCCGCCGGCGTGCCGCTGCGGTCTAGGTCACAGCGGCCGCCGACAGGGCTTGGCCGTCAGATTCTGCCGCGCCACGCTACGGCGAGGCCGGCCAGGGCGGCGGCGAGCAGCAGAGCCGAGGCCGGCGCCGACACCGGCGTCGTGTTCAGATAGCGCAGCGTGCCATAGACGTGCACGTCGGTGCCGAGGTCGTAGCCCTGCTCGTTGCTGCCGTTGATGGCGTGGAACTCGATGCCGGCGCCCTGCTTCGGCACGCCGGGCGTGCCCGGCAGGAAAAAGGTGTCGACCAGAGCGTCCGGCAGCGCATTGCTCAGCAGCGCCGCCAGGTCGAGGGATTCCAGCGAGATGCCGAGCTCCGCATAGTCATACCCGCCGAACGGGCTGACTTCGCCATAGGCGTAGAAGCCGTCGAACAGCGGCAGGCCGTAATCATCGCGGTCATTGCCGAGCTGCACATTGTTGTAAGGTAGCGAGTTGTTCTGCTGATAGGCAACGCCATTGCCGAAATCGATCCAGAAGCCACTGACCGCACCCTGGTAGAATCCGAAATTCGGCCGGGGATCCGTGTTCGGCGTCGCCTGGTCGTAGACGAAGCCGCCGGTGAAGCTGGTCCCCACCGTCACCTGCCCGCCGAACAGCGAGTCGTTGTCATGCGCCTCGACCACAGCGCCGCCGAACGTCACCTGGATCTTCGCCGCCTCGGCGCCGGCCGTCATGCAGCAGGCAGCACAACCGGCCATCACGGCCGCAAGGATTCTCGCACGCATCTTTCCCCGCCCTCCATCTCCGGGAACCGGTGTCGTCGGATGGAAGGCGCGCGCCGCACCCGACCTCGGTTTCGGGCGCATACTCGCAAAAGTTAATTCGATGTCAATGATGATGAGCCAAATGTCTTCTCTTTCCAATGCACTGTGACGATCACCACTTCGATTCGAAAGCGAAAGTGGCCCCAGCCACAGCTTTCATGTTCAACCCTATCCCCCGGCCGTGCCGGGGTCCGACCCCGTCTCGGTCGGCACGAACATCTCTTCCTTCACCGTCGACAGCACGATGATGCTGCGGGTGCGCGCCACCGCCTCGCCCTGCTTGAGCACGTCGTTGATGAAGCGATCGAGGGCGCGGGCGTTCCGGCAGCAGATTTTGAGGATGTAGTCGTGATCGCCGGCCACGTGATGGCATTCCAGGATCTCCGGACGCGAGCCGACCAGAGCCAGGAATTCGGCGCGGTGACGCTGGTGGCTGAGATCGGCGCCAACGAAGGCCGTAAGATCGTAGCCCAGCGCCTCGCGGTCGAGCACGGCACCGTATCCCTTGATCATGCCCTTCTCTTCCAGGCGGCGTACCCGCTCCGCCGCGGCGGGCGGCGAAAGGCCGAGCTGCGGCGCCAACTCCGCCCAGGTTATGCGGCCCTGGCGGACCATGAGCTGGAGGGCCTGGAAGTCGAGATGATCCATCGATGGCTGACCTTGGTCTCGGCGGCCGGCGATTCCGGCGAGGGGCCAGCATAGCCGCAGCCAGGGTTACGGCAGGTGGCGTTCAGGCCGCGCGGGTCGGCTTCTGCTTGATATGGGCGTTGCGACGGGCGAGGTTCGGCTCGCGCTCGACCACGGCAAGCACCTCCCGCCAGCCGGCCAGCGGATTGTCCAGCCGCTGCTGGATCGCCCGCACGACGTCGAGATCGGCCGCCGTGTCGACGGTCCAGCGATGCGCCGAGAGGTCGCGCTCGCAATCGAGGCCGACGACCTGGAAGCGGCCGGGCTCCTCGTAGAGATACGGCGTCACGTGCTCGCGGTGATGTGGCGCCTTGCCCTCGCGGTCGGCACGGGCCAGCGCCTCGGCGGTGAACACCTCGACATCGAGGCCGCGAGGATAGCGCCGGCTCAGCACGTTGGAGGCGTAGTCGGCGCGATGGGCATCGCGCATCGTCACCACGGCATCGATCAGGGCGGGGTCGATCAGCGGGCAATCGGCGGTGACCCGCACGATGACATCGGCTTCCTCCCGCTTGCCCGCCTGGACAAAGCGCGCCAGCACGTCGTCCAACGGGCCGCGATGATGGCGGATGCCGTTGGCGCGGCAATAGGCGGCCAGCCGATCGTCGGTGCTGTCGGTGGAGGTGGCGACGGCGACGCCGTCGAGCAGGCGCGCGGCCGACACGCGCTCGACCACATGCGCCAGCATCGGCACGCCCTCGATGTCCATCAGCACCTTGCCGGGCAGGCGGCTGGACGAGAGGCGGGCCTGGATGAGGGCGATGGTTCGCATGGCGGAAGCTGCGTCAGGCGGCGCGGGCGCGGGTCTCGGCCAGAACGGCGTCGATCACTTGCGCCACCTCGGTATCGCTCATGCCCTGATGCAGCGGCAAAGTGAGGATCAGATCCGCAGCTTGCTCGCCGGCCGGACACAGGCCCGGCGCGGTCGCGAAGCGCTCGCGATAGAAGGGATGCAGATGCACGACCGGGTAATGCACGTTGGCTCCGATTCCACGTGCACGGAGTCTAGCATGCATCTCGGCGCGACCGACAGCGCCATACGATGCGTCGAGCCGGATGACATAGAGATGGTACGCATGCTCCACGCCGCGCTCGGTCGCGAGCGGCGTGAACGCGTTGGCGCCGGCGAAGGCCTGGTCGTAGATCGCGGCGATCGCGCGCCGGCGCGCGAGCCAGCGATCGAGCTTCTTCATCTGGCTGGTGCCGAGCGCGCAGTTCACGTCGGGCAGGCGATAGTTCCAGCCGAGCGAGGTCATCGCATAGGAGAACGTCCCCTTCTCCGCCCGCTCGCGCCAATCGGTGTCGATGCCGTGGCTGCGGAAGGCCCGCGCCTTGCGGTCGTGCGCGGGGTCGAGGGCGATCAGCATGCCGCCTTCCGCCGTCGTGATGTGCTTGACGGGATGGAAGCTGAGTGCGGTCAGATCCGCCAGCCTGCCCACCGCGATGCCGTCGCGCCGGGCGCCGAGCGCGTGGCAGCCGTCGGCGACCAGCGGAATCTCGTGCGGCTCGGCGATTGCACGCAGCGCCCGCCAATCGCAGGGCTGGCCGGCGTAGTCGACGCCGACGATCGCCTTGGTCCGCGGGGTGACGCGGCGGGCCACGTCCCGCGGATCGATCAGCAAAGTCGCCGGATCGATATCGGCAAAAACCGGCCGCGCGCCCTGGAAAACGGCGGCATTCGCCGTGGCGACGAAAGTGAGGCAGGGCACGATCACCTCGTCGCCCGGCCCGATGCCGAGCACCGCCATGGCGGCATGCAGCGCGGCGGTGCCGGTATTGACGGCGACCGCATGCGGGACGTCGAGATAGCCCGCCACCGCCTGCTCGAAGCCGGCAACCGCGGGGCCGGTGGTCAGCCAGTCGGAGCGCAGCACGCCGGCGACCGCGGCGATATCGTCATCGTCGATCGAATGCCGACCGTAGGGAATCACGTCGTCCCCCTTTGTCGCCGTCAGGCGGCCTGGAGCAGGCGCAGCTCCCCGAGCAGCGCGCGGATCTCGTCGACCGTCAGGAAGTGGTGGTTGGTGCCGCTGGAATAGACGAAGCCCGGCGGGACCGCGACCGGCTCATGGCCGTTGGCGTTGACGATGTCGCCTTCCGACCACCAGGGGAACAGCGGCTTGAGCAGGAAGCGGTCGCCGAGGTCGAGGCAATGCCGGCTCTCGTCCTCGGTCACCATGGTCTCGTGCAGCTTCTCGCCCGGACGGATACCGACGGTCTCGAGCTTGCAGCCCGGCGCCAGCGCCGCGGCGAGATCGAGGATGGTGGCCGACGGGATCTTCGGCACGAAGATCTCGCCGCCGCTCATCTGGTCGATGCAGGTCTCGACGAAGCGGACCGCCTGGTCGAGGGTGATCCAGAACCGCGTCATGCGGTCGTCGGTGATGGTGAGCTTGCCGTTGTTGCGCTGGTTCAGGAACAGCGGCACCACGCTGCCGCGGCTGCCGACCACGTTGCCGTAGCGCACCACCGAGAAGCGGGTGCCCTTGTCGCCGGTATAGCTGTTCGATTGCACGATCAGCTTCTCGGCCGCCATCTTGGTGGCGCCGTAGAGGTTGACCGGGGCGCAGGCCTTGTCGGTCGAGACCAGCATCACCTTCTGCACGCCGCAATCGAGCGCCGCCTCGATGACGTTCCTGGTGCCGTTGATATTGGTGTTGACCGCCTCGATCGGGTTGTACTCGCAGGCCGGGACCTGTTTCAGGGCAGCCGCGTGGATCACGATGTCGACGCCCTGGAACGCCCGGCGCAGCCGGTCCAGGTCGCGCACGTCGCCGAGGAACCAGCGGAGCCGGGGATCATCCAGGCCGCCGGTGCGCAGCTCGTACTGCTTCAGCTCGTCGCGGCTGAAGATGATGATCTTGCGCGGCTTCAGATGGCGCAGGGCATGCGCGGCGAAGCGCGAACCGAACGAACCCGTCCCCCCGGTGACCAGAACCGTCTTGCCAACCCACGCCATGTGACCGTGACCTCGGAAATCTACCGTTCGGTCACGATCGTCAACAAAGTGGGTGAAGATCTGGTTGATAAAGGCAATTCCGATAAAAGGCTCTCTTTAACTATCCTTAAAGCAACTTTGCCTACCGTTCCGTCGAGGTGCGGATTCTCCCGCCCCGACGAGTGCACCCATGGTCACGGTCAGCAAGAATTCGATCTTCAACCTGACGTCGCAGACGAACCTCTACAAGTACAACGTAGAGCGTATGTTCACGATTCTGCAGGGCCAGATCCTGGGCAATGCCGAGTTCGACATCGCCAAGTTCAACACCCAGAAATCCGACGAGCTGGAATCGGTACAGGTACGGCTCGACGGTCTACTGAAGGCAAAGGACGAGATCGGCAACCGGCTGGACGCCATCCGCCGCTCCCGCGATCAGTTGGCGGAAGTGCGCACGGCGCTCGCCCAGGCGGCGGCCGCGGCCCAGTCCGGCAATCGGCCTGATTTCGACAATGCGCTGCTGGCAGCGAACCTGGAAGCCGGCCAGTCGCGCACCGACAAGGACAACCTGATCGGCGCGCTCTCGGCCAGCGGCCGCGGCGCACGGTCCGAGGTCATCACGCTGCCCGATGGCGACGTCATCCTGCAGACGCGCGCATTGACCACGGGGTACAGCATCACGCTCGATACCGGCGAGCAGATCACGCCGGAGCTGACCGCAGGCTCGATCAAGATCGACGGCACGAAATACGACCTTGCGGCGCTCAACTACGTCTCCGGAAGCGGCGACGACATTACCTTCGAGAGCGGCGGCAGCACGTTCACCGGCACGGTGAGCCGAGGCGGGCTCGGCGTCCTGAACTCGTTCTTCTACGAGGATCTGGGGACGCAGACCGGGCGCGACGCGGCAATTGCCGATGTGCGCGCCGCGCTCAAGATCGTCGACGAAGTGGCGAAGAACCTCGATACCGCCGAACTCGAGGTTGGCTATGGCCTCGGGAGCGTCGATGTAGACGCCAGCGCGGTCCAGAACGAGATGAACGATCTCGTCCTGCGTCAGCGCGAAGAGGAGAAGGCGTTCAACCGCTCGCTGCAGGTGCGCACGCAGGTGGCCTTGTCGTCGATCGCGCTCGCCGCGAAGACGGCCGAGACGCAGATCCTGAGCATGTTCACCGAGGAGCCCAAGTACACCGACACGATCCTCGACAAGTTCGGCATCCTCGACAAGAAGTGAGCAGCGGCAGCCCATGACCTCCCCTCTCGCCGTGCTCCGTGCCGATGGCGGCCCACGCATCGGCGGGGGTCACGTCTCGCGCTGTCTTGCGCTCGCCACGGCGCTTCGTCGCGCCGGCTGGGAGACCACGCTCGCCGTCGAGGAGCCGGCAATCCCGTTGCTCAAGGGGCAGACCAGCGACACGCCGTTCGTTCGCCTGCCGGACGCCTCGCCGCTGGCGCTTGCCCGTGCGGTGGAGGGCAGGACCGACCTGCTGCTGGTCGACCATTACGGGCTCGACCATGAATTCGAAGCCGCCTGCCGTCGCTTCGCCGACCGCGTCGTGGCACTGGACGACATGCCGACCCGACGGCACGACGTCGACCTGTTGATCGACTACACGCCGGGCCGCAAGCCGGACGAATACAGCGGCCTGGTGCCTGGTCGGACTTTGGTGTTGACCGGTCCCAGGCTCGCCGCCTTGAAGGACGCCTATGCCGCGGCCCGTCCCGGTGCGCTCGCCCGCCGCCGCCGGAATGGCCCGGCCCAGCGCCTGCTGGTCTCGCTCGGCGCAGGCGACGCGATCCGCACGCTGGAGACCGTGCTGTCCGGCGTCGCCGCGGCGGCGACGGATCTCGATGTCGACCTGGTCGCCGGCGGCGGTGCCGACCTGCATGCCCTGGCGCAGCTGCTCGCGCGCTTTCCGCGCCACTACGGCCTGCATGTGGGCTTGCGCGATCTCTCAGCACTGGCGGCCGATGCCGATATCGGCATCGGCGCGGCCGGCGTGACGGCCTGGGAGCGCTGCACGGTCGGCCTGCCGACCATCCTGGTCCAGGTTGCCGACAACCAGCGCGACGCGATCGCCAGCCTCACCATGGCCGGCGCCGGCCTGTCGCTCGGCCCGGCCGACAAGCTGACGGCACAGTCGGTGACCGCCGCGATCGACCGCCTCGCGCAGGACGATGCCGGGCGCCGCCGCATGGGTGAAGCCGCCGCGGGCCTGGTCGACGGCCTGGGTGCCGTGCGTGTCGCACTGCTGCTCCCGCCGCCCGGCGCGCCGGTGGCGCTCCGCGCGGCCTGCCTCGCCGATGCCCGGATGCTGCACGAATGGCAGTCCGAACCGGCTACCCGCCGCTTCGCCCGCAATCCCGGCGTACCCGGTTTCGCCGAGCACGTGGCCTGGCTCAACCGCACGCTGGACGACCCGGCACACATGCTCTGCATCGTGCTGTCGAACGACGCGCCGGTCGGCATGCTGCGCCTCGACCGCAGTGAGGACGAGACCGGCTTCGAGGTCTCGATCGTGATCTCCGAGCGCTATGCCGGGAAGGGCCTCGCCCGCGCCGCCCTGGCGCTGGCCCGCCGCATGCTGCCGTTCACCGAGCTCCGCGCCACCGTGCTGCCGGGCAACGAGCGCAGCCATGCGCTGTTCCGCGCCGCCGGCTACCGCCTCGGCCAGGACGGCCTCTACCGCCTGATGCCGGGCATCGCGGCATGAGCCGCACTGTCGCCACCATCGAGGCGCGCATGACCTCGAGCCGGCTGCCCGGCAAGGTCATGATGGAAATCGCCGGCCGCCCGGCGCTCGAGCTGATGGTCGAGCGGCTCAGCCGCGTGCCCTCGCTCGACGGCACCGTCATCGCCACCACGGTGAACGCGGCCGACCAGCCGATCGTCGATCTCGCCGGCCGGCTCGGCATCGGCTGTTTCCGCGGCAGCGAAGAGGATGTCCTGGCCCGCGTGCTCGGCGCCGCCGAGGCGCATGCTATCGACGTCATCGTCGAGACCACCGGCGACTGTCCGCTGATCGATCCGGCCGTGGTGGAACGCACCATCCAGGCCTATCGCGCGAGCGGTGCCGACTACGTCGCCAACGTGCTGCGGCGCACCTACCCAATCGGCATGGACACGCAGGTCTTCGCGCGGTCGGTGCTCGCCGATGTCGCCCGCCGTACCGGCGACCCATACGATCACGAGCACGTGTCGGTCTTCATTTACCGGCATCCGGAGCTGTATCGCCTGCTCAACGTGGCGGCGCCCAACCGCCAGACCGATCCGGAGCTCCGCCTCACCCTGGATACGGCCGACGACCTGAAGCTGCTGCGCGCGCTGGCCGATAGCGCGCTGGCCGGCGATCCGGGCGCCGGACTCGACGACATCCTCGCCGCGCTACGCGGGCAGCCCGCGCTGCGTGCCCTTAACTCCCACGTGGTGCACCGCCATGTCGCCGCGGCTTGAGGCTGCCATCATCGGCTGCGGCCAGGTGGCCGGCGGCTATGCCTCCGCCGGCAGCGACGTGTTCACCCATGCCGCCGCCTATCGCGGGCATCCGGACTACGAGCTGACCGCCTGCGTCGAATCCAATGCCCAGCGCCGTGCCACCTTTGCCCAGCGCTGGGAGATCGAGCACGCCTATGCCACAGTCGAGGAGCTACTCGACCGCCATCCCCATCTCGCTGTCGCCAGCCTCTGCACGCCGACCGCCAACCACGCGGAGGGACTGCGCGTCCTGCTGCCTTCGCGTGTTCCGGCGGTGTTCTGCGAGAAGCCGATCGCGGCGAGCCTCGACGACGCGGAGACCCTGGTCGCCGCCTACGAGGCGGCCGGCAAGATCCTGGCGGTCAATCACACCCGGCGCTTCGATCCGGCGGTGCGCGGCCTGCAGCGCCGCATCGCCTGCGGCGACCTCGGCACCATCCGTGCCGTCGCCGGCACCTATACCGGCGGCGTGGTCAACAACGGCACGCACTGGATCGACCTCGCCAGCATGCTGCTCGGCGAACTGGCGCTCGACCATGTCGTGCATGCGCGGATCGACCGCGATCCTGGCGATCCGACGGTCGATGCCGTGCTCAAGGGACATGGGGACACCCCGGTGCATCTGGTCGGCGCCGATGCCCGCGACTATTCGATGTTCGAGTTGCGCCTGATCACCGAGAAAGGCGTGCTGGATCTGGAGGAGCGCGGCTTCGTGCTGCGCGAGCGGCATCCAGAGCCGGACGCGCGCTTTCCCGGATTCTGGCGGCTCGGCGAGCCGGTCTCCGAGGAGACCCGGCTGAACGAGAGCTTCCGCTTCGCGCTCGATGCCATCCGCGACGCGCTCGGCGGCCAGCCACCGCCTTCGACTGGCCGCACCGCCCTCGCCGCCCAGCGGCTCTGCGAGGCGATGCGGCGCGAGGGCCTGCGCTATCTGGGGACCCGTACATGACCAAGCTCGCTTTGCTCGGCGGCCCGCAGACCCGCACCCAGCCCTTCCCCGCCTACCGCACCATCGGGGCGGAGGAAAAGGCCGCTGTGAGCCGGGTGATGGATACCGGCTGCCTGTCCAAATATCTCGGCGCCCATCACGAGGATTTCATGGGCGGGCCGGAAGTGCGCGCCTTCGAGGCCGACTGGGCCGCCGCCATGGGCGCGAAGCACGCCCTGGCGGTCAATTCCGCCTCCAGCGGGCTGCACGCCGCGATCGGCGCCGCCGGGGTTGGCCCCGGCGACGAGGTGATCGTCACGCCGTGGAGCATCACGGTTTCCGCCACCGCGCCGATGGTGTTCGGCGCCGTGCCGGTCTTCGCCGATATCGACCCCAACACCTGGACGCTGGACCCGGCCAGCATCGCCGCGCGTCTGACGCCGCGCACCAAGGCGATCATCGTGGTGCACATCTTCGGCCAGGCGGCCGACATGGACCCGGTCATGCGGCTAGCGGGCGAGCGCGGCCTGACCGTGATCGAGGATTGCGCGCAGATCCCGTTCGGCCGCTACAAGGGCCGCGCCGTGGGCACACTCGGTCATATGGGCGTGTTCAGCCTGAACTACCACAAGCACATCCATACCGGCGAAGGCGGCGTGGTCACCACCAACGACGCCCGGCTCGCCGAGCGCGTCGCGCTGATCCGAAACCATGCCGAAGCGGTGGTGGCCGGGCGCGGCGTGACCGATCTCAACAACATGCTGGGATTCAACTTCCGCATGGGCGAGATCGAGGCCGCCATCGGCCGCTGCCAGCTGGCCAAGGGGCCGAGCCTGATCGAGGCACGGCTGGACAACGTGCGCCGGCTGGAGGCGCGGCTGAACGGGCTGCCGGAGCTGCACATCCCGGTGCCGCGCGAGGGCGACAAGCATGTCTACTACGTGCACGCCTTCCGCTTCGATGCCCGCCGGGCCGGGATCGACCGCGACCTCTATGTCGAGGCCGTGAAGGCCGAGCTGCCGCTGACCGAGGGCCGCGAGGGCGAAGGCGTTCTGGTACGCGCCGGCTATGTGAAGCCGATCTACCTGCAGCCGATGTTCCGCGACCAGATCTGCTTCGGCGGTACCCGCTACCCGTTCCAGGGTCCGCACTATGCCGGCCGGCAGGACTACCGCCCCGGCCTCTGCCCGCATGCGGAAGCGGCCAATGCCGATATCATCATCCACGAGCTGATGCGGCCGCCGATGACCGACGCCGACATCGCCGACGTGGCCACCGCCTTTCACAAGGTTCACGACAACCTCGATCAGCTGCGCGACCTCGCGCGCACCCGGAAAGCCGCATGAGTGCCCTGCCCAAACTTGCCGCCGGCCCCGCCGCAATCGATTTGCTGCTCTATGCCCGCGATCCCGGCGCCGCCAATGTGGTGGTTGCCGCCCGTGCCGCCATGCTGGGCGACGCGCCCTGCCCGCTCCCGCTGCAGGTGCTGGCCTATCGGCTCGGTAGCCGGCCGCGCTGCGCCGTCTTCGCCAAGTCCTATGCCCGCAACAGCTTCGAAGCCGCCGGTGTCGACGCCGTCGACTGGTCGTCGGCCGTTCCGGCGGGCGGCCGGGACGCGGCGATCCATCGCCTGCTGACGCGGCACAGCCCGCGCGCCGTACTGACCGGCACGTCCGATATCGACGACGACGATGACATCGCGCTGTGGCGCGCGGCGGCGCGGTTCGGCGTCCCAAGCTATGCCGTGGTCGACAGCCCGGCCAGCATCCGTGCCCGCTTTACCGACCGGAACGGCGAGACCTGCTTCCCGACCGAGATCCTCGCGCCGACCAAGGCGGCGCGGGACGAAATCGTCGCCCTCGGGGCGCGGCCCGGCGCCGTCGCCGTTGCCGGCCAGATCCATCTCGACCGCCTGCGCGCCGAAGCCTTCTTCCGCGATACCACGGCGGCCAACCGGCTGCGCGTGCATTGGGGCGCCGGCCTCGGCGACAGCGTCATCCTGTTCGCCTCCGAATGCGGGCGCGAGATGGCGGCGCAAGGCCGGCCCGCGCCCTATGACGAGGTCGAGACGCTCGGCCGCCTGCTCGATTTCGTCGAGCGCGGCGACAAGATCGGTGCCATCGAGACGGAAACCCGGCCGACGCTCGTCGTCGTCCGCCCGCACCCCCGCGACGTCGCCGCCAAGTTCGATGCGGTAACCGCCAACCGCAAGGCCCGCGTCATCGTCAGCGCCGCAGGCACGCCGAAGGAAGCGATCATGGCGGCGGATCTCGCCGCCGGCATGAACTCCATGCTGCTGCACGAGGCCAAGGCGCTCGGCCGCCCGGTCGTCTCCCTGGTCGGGATCGAGATCTGAAGGTCTCGCGATGGACGGGGGATCGTTCTTCGGGCTCGACCGCGCCACCGGCTGCCGCGCGCCGCCGGACATGGTCAAGGCGCGGCTCGAGCGCTGCGGCGCCACCCGTGCCCTGGTCGGCGCCCTCACCGCCCTGCAATACGACACCGCGACCGGCAACGACGAGACCCTCGCACTGTGCCGCCGCGACGATTTCTTCCTGCCCCAGGCGCTGCTCAACCCAGCCGCCTATCGGCGTGGCGACGGACTCGTCTTTCGGCTGAAGCAGAACGGATTCGCGGCGCTTGGCGTGTTCCCGCACTGGCCGGGCAATGGCGGCGATTTCGACGATCTCAGCCTGCGGCACATCGCCGAGGACGCGGCGAGAGCCAACCTGCCGCTGTTCGTCGGCCTGCAGCAGCGGACGGATTTCGCCAAGGTGGCGCGCAACCTGGCGCCCGCCGGCGGCGCCCTGGCGCTGCGCTGGATGCGCGGCTCGGGCTACACCGTTCTCTCGGAAGCCCTGGCGATCGCCCGCGACCACACCAACGTGCACCTCGACATCGCCATGGCCGTGCAGACCGGCATGATCGAGATGCTGGTGCGCGAGCTCGGCGCCGATCGCCTGTTCCTCGCGGGCAACGCGCCCTTCGCTTACGAAGCCTGCCCCTACTACCTCGTGCACGCCGCCCGGATCGAGCCGGCGGCGCGGCAGGCGATCCAGGACGGCACGCTGGCCCGGCTGCTGCGCGTGCCGCCGACGGCAGGCGACGCACCAGCCGACTTCGCCCGCCTGATGGCCGCGCCGAAGATCGACACGCTCTACAATATCGGCAGCTTCGACGTGATCGAGCCGGAGGCCGACGACGCGGCCGTGGCCGAGAGCATCGCCCGCTTCGGCGCCGAGATTGCCATCACCTCGTCGATGCGCGCTGTCTTCGATGACATGGCGGCCGGCAACGAGGAGACGGCGCGCTTTCTCGAACGCGCGCCCGCCGCCCGCGGGTTGGTGGTGGTCAATCCGCTCGACCGCGACGGCAGCCTGGCCGAGCTCGAGCGCTATGCCGGCGATCCGCGCTTCGTCGGCGCCAAGACCATCCAGGACGACGCCCACGGCCTCGCCCTCGACGACCCGCGCTTCGATCCGATCCTCGAGCGCATCGCCCGGATGCCGGGCTGGCCCTTGATGGCGCACCCGACCGGGATCGGCGCCGCGGCGCGGAAGCATCCCGGCGTGACCTTCGTCTCCGAGCACGGCACCTGGCGGCACCGCGAGAACGCCGATTGTCGCAACATGGTGTTCGATCTCTGCACCTCGACGCCGCTGCGCGCCCAGACCGATATCCCGGATCTGATCGCGCGCGCCGGCGCCGACCGGGTGCTCTATGCCTCCGACGCGCCGCTCATGTCGCCCGCCTTCACCATGGGCAAGCTCGCCTCGCTCGACATGGATGATGCGGCCCTGGCCGCCATCCTGCGCGGCAACGCGCTCCACGCCTTTCCGCGGCTCCGGCTGAACGCGCCGTGATCGGCATTGTCTCCTGCGGCATCGGCAATGTGCAGTCGGTGCTGAATGCCTTCGCCCGTCTCGGCCATGAGGCAATGGCGGTCGAGGACCCGGCACGGCTGGGCGAAGCGGACCGGATCGTGTTGCCCGGCGTCGGCGCCTTCCCGAGCTGCATGCGGCGCCTGCAGGAGAGCGGCTTCCGTGCCGCGCTCGATCGCGATGTGAAGAGCGGCAAGCCCTTCCTCGGCGTCTGCGTCGGCATGCAGCTGATGGCGGAGACCGGCACCGAGTTCGGCGACATGCCGGGCCTCGGCTATATCCCCGGCCGGGTCGAGCTGATCCCCAAGACCTCGCCCGATCTCCGCATCCCGCATATCGGCTGGAACGACCTTCGCATCGCCAGGCCGACGCCGCTGCTGGCCGGGCTCGATACCGATAGCGCCTGCTATTTCGTGCATTCCTATGCGCTGCGCTGCGCCGAAGAGCAGGACGTCGCGGCCTGGACCGATTACGGCTCCCCGGTCGTCGCCGCGGTGGCGCGCGGCAATGTGTTCGGCCTGCAGGCGCATCCGGAAAAGAGCCAGCTGGTCGGGCTGCGCATCCTCGACAATTTCGCGAGGCTACCGTGCTGAAGATCCGCGTCGTGCCGATGCTCTACCTGATGAACGGCCTGGTCGTCCGCAGCGAGGGCTTCCGCGAGTTCAAGGCGATCGGCAATCCGGTGGCCGAGATGGAGCGCTATGGCGAGTGGCTCGCCGACGAGCTGGTCTATCTCGACATCACCCGCGACGGCGAGCACGATTTCGGCCGCGAGGACCACAAGTTCAAGGGCGAGCGCGACATCGTCGCGATCCTGCGCCAGATCGCCGCCTCCTGCTTCATGCCGCTCGCCTTCGGCGGCCGCGTCAAGACCATGGCGGATGTCGACCGCTTCATCCGCAACGGCGCCGACAAGGTGGTGATCTGCAGCCAAGCCTTCCGCGAGCCGGCCCTGGTGACCGCGGTCGCGGAAAAATACGGCGCCCAGGCCATGGTGGTCGGCATCGACGTCAGGCGCGAGGACGATGGCCGCCACCGCGTCCATGTCGACCAGGGTCGCACGCCCGTCGACGAGGCGCCGGAAGCCTATGCGCGGCGCATGGAAGCGGCCGGCGCCGGCGAGATCCTGCTCAACTCGATCGACCGCGACGGCGCCGCCGAGGGTTACGATGTCGAGATCACGCGCCGTATCGCCGACGCCGTCTCGATCCCCGTGGTCGCCTGCGGCGGCGTCGGCGATTTCTCCGATTTCCGCGCGGGCATCGACGAGGGCCATGCCAGCGCGGTGGCGGCCGGCAACATCTTCCATTTCACCGAGATGAGCTACAAGCGCGCCAAGCGCTATCTCAAGGACAAGGGCTACGGCGTACGCTACCCCTACCCTGGCTGAAGGTCCCGCATTGTCGCCATTGCGACGATAACAACTTGCAACAAACCAGCTTTTCGGCTGAATTGCCGGCAGTGGAGCCGCCCGCGACGTTGCGGCCGGCTATTGACAATCGGGAGGTTACCAATGAGGCAATTTCTCGCCGCCGTCGCGGCTGGCGCCCTGCTGCTCGGCGCCGGTGGCGCTTCCGCCAAGGAGACGGTGATCAAGTTCAGCCACGTGGTGGCCGAAAAGACCCCAAAGGGCCAGGCGGCCCTGAAGTTCAAGGAAGAGGCGGAAAAGCTGCTTCCCGGCAAGGTCAAGGTCGAGGTCTACCCGAATTCGCAGCTGTTCGGCGATGCCAAGGAGATGGAAGCCCTGGCCTTGGGCGACGTTCACATCATCGCCCCGTCGCTTTCGAAGTTTAACCGCTTCACCAAGAAGCTGCAGGTCTTCGATCTGCCCTTCCTGTTCGACGATATCGCCGCCGCCGACCGCTTCCAGGCGAGCCCCAAGGGCCAGGAACTGCTGACCTCGATGGCGTCCAAGGGCTTTGTCGGCCTCGCCTACTGGCATAACGGCACCAAGCAGCTCTCCGCCACCAAGGCGTTGCTGGTCCCGGACGACGCCAAGGGCCTGAAGTTCCGCGTGCAGCCCTCCGACGTGCTCGCTGCGCAGTTCCAGGCCGTCGGCGCGGTGCCGCAGAAGCTCGCCTTCGCCGAAGTTTATCAGGCGCTGCAGGTCGGCACCGTGGACGGCCAGGAGAACACCTGGTCCAACATCTACTCGCAGAAGTACCAGGAGGTGCAGAAGCACTTCACCGAATCCAACCACGGCCTGATCGACTACATGGTCGTGGTCAATGCCGGCTGGTGGAAGGGCCTGCCCAAGGACGTGCAGGCCGGCCTGACCAAGGCGATGGCAGCGGCCACCAAGGTCAACAACGACATCGCCAACAATCTGAACGAGGAAGCGAAGAAGAAGGTGGCGGCCGCTTCGGGCGTGACCATCCACCAGCTCACCCCGCAACAACGCTCGGCCTGGAAGAAGGCCATGGCGCCGGTCTGGTCCAAGTTCGAAGGTGAGATCGGCAAGGACCTGATCCAGGCGGCGCAGACCGCCAACGCGACCAACTAACTAAGGTGGAGGCGCGGCCCTCGGGTCGCGCCTCCGGCTTCTCCGGGGGATTTCTTTGCTGCGGGTCGCGCTGCACCGCGCCGAGGAGGGTCTGATTGCCGCCATCCTGGCGGCGATGACGCTGCTCACCTTTCTGCAGGTCATACTCCGCTACGTCTTCAATACCGGGCTGCTCTGGGCGCTCGAAGCCACGCTCTACATGTTCGGCTGGCTGGTGCTGCTCGGCATTTCGTATGGCGTGCGGACGCACGCGCATATCGGCATCGACGCCGCCGTCAGGCTGTTCCCGCCCGCTGTGCGGCGCAGCATCGGCATCGCCGTCGTCGCCCTCGCGCTGGTCTATACCGGCCTCATGCTCTACGGCGCCTGGTTCTATGTCGACCGGCTCTTCATCCTCGATGTCGATGCCGAAGACATCCCCATTCGGCGCTGGATCCTGACGCTCTGCCTGCCGATCGGCTTCGCCCTGCTGGCGATCCGGCTGCTCGGCATGGCATGGCGCATCCTGGCCGGACGCTCGCCGGGCTACGAACTGGCCGACGAGGCCGCCGATGCCTTGCGCGATGCGGGCGTCGAGCGGACCGCCGACGGGGCGCCGCGCCGATGACGACTCTGTTCCTTTTCGTCACCCTGTTCGCGTTCCTGATCCTCGGCATGCCGATCGCCATGGGGCTCGGCCTCGCCTCCATGCTGACCATCCTGCTGTTCGCCGAGGACAGTCTCGCCTCACTGGTCCTGAAGTTCTTCCAGACCATGGAGCAGTTCACACTGCTCGCCATTCCCTTCTTCATCCTGGCCGGCAACTTCCTGACCACCGGCGGCGTCGCCAAACGGATGATCGATTTCGCCATCGCCTCGGTAGGGCATCTGCCGGGCGGGCTCGCCATCGCCTCGGTGCTGGCCTGCATGCTGTTCGCGGCGGTATCGGGCTCCTCCCCCGCCACGGTGGTCGCCATCGGCTCGATCGTCATCGCCGGCATGGTGCGCGTCGGCTACACGCAGAGCTTCGCCACCGGCGTGATCGTCAATGCCGGCACGCTCGGCATCCTGATCCCGCCTTCCATCGTGATGGTGGTCTACGCAGCCGCCACCGAAACCTCGGTCGGGCGGCTGTTCATCGCCGGCATCGTCCCAGGCCTGCTGCTCGGCCTGGCGCTGATGGTGGCGATCTATGTCGCGGCGCGGATCAAGGGGCTCCCGCGCCAGCCTCGCGCCTCGTGGCTGGAATGGCTCTATTCCTTCCAGCAGGCGATGTGGGGCCTGTTCCTGATCGTCATCGTGCTGGGCGGCATCTATGGTGGATTGTTCACGCCGACCGAGGCGGCGGCCGTCGCCGCGGTCTACGCCTTCATCGCGGCCGTCTTCATCTACCGCGATATCGGCTTCGCCCAGGTGCCGAAAGTGCTGGTCGATTCCGGACGCGTGACGGTGATGCTGATGTTCATCATCGCCAACGCCTTCCTGTTCGCCCATGTGCTGACCACCGAGCAGATCCCGCAATCGATCGCGCGCGGCCTGACCGAGGCGAACCTGGCCCCCTGGCAGTTCCTGGTCATCGTCAACATCATTCTGCTGGTCGCCGGCAATTTCATGGAGCCGTCGGCGATCATCCTGATCCTGGCGCCGATCCTGTTCCCAGTGGCGATGGAGCTTGGGATCGACCCGATCCATCTCGGCATCATCATGGTGGTGAACATGGAGATCGGCATGGTGACGCCACCGGTCGGGCTCAACCTGTTCGTCGCCGCGGGTATCACCGGCATGCCGCTGATGTCGGTCGTGCGCGCTTCGGTCGGCTGGCTGATGATCCTGCTCGCCTTCCTGATCGTCGTCACCTACGTGCCCGAACTGTCGCTGTTCCTGCCCAACACCATGTTCGGCGAAGCGGCACGCTGAGGCGGACGGGCTTACGGTCCGGTCGCCGTCTTCGTTCGATCATCTCGGCGAAATCAAACTCTCATGATCGGCGCCTAGGACCTGCTCGGCATCCGAGGCCGGATGTCGTTGTCCAAGGGGATGTCCGCCACCGCACATCGTCGGGGTTGAGGACGGCACCGTCTGAGTTCCGACGGTGTGGGGGTGCATCGCTGTTGGAGAGCTCCACGCGCTGCGAAGGAATACAATGTCATGAGGATCAAGGTAGCTCCACTTGTTCTGACGCTCGGCTTCGCGCTGATGAGTCAGACCGCTCTCGCCGGCACACTTTCGAAATTCAGCGACTTCACGCCGCTACCCAGCTCGGTGCCTGCCGGCTCCCTGCCGGAGGCGGCCCCATTCCAGTTGTCGGCGCCGAATTTCGAGCAGAAATCCATCAACGCCAACGATTCCGGCCCGCAGAATGGCGGCATCAAGCTCGGCGACAACTGGGACATGATCACCCTGAACGAGAGCGGCCCGAGCGCCGGCCGCTATCTCTTCGCGCCCTATGAAACAGGCTCCGCCGGCGTGCGGCGCCTCGATCTGCAGACCGGCCAAGCCGTCAGCATCGTCGCTCCGGGGACGCAGGGCTTCGTGTCCGGCGACGCCTCCCGCTGGACGCCCTGGGGCAGCTACCTCACGGCGGAGGAATCATGGGGCACCGGCTCGACCAAGGGCCGGCTGTTCGAGGTGACCAATCCGCTGGCGAATCCGGGATCGGTCAACTTCGTGCAGCGCGATATCCTGCCGCGCGTCTCGCATGAAGGCCTCGCCTTCGACGCCGCGAAAAACATGTACTTCATCGACGAGTTCAACAGCGGCGCGATCTACAAGTACACCTCGACCACCCCGAGCGCATCGAACGGCGACCAGTACTTCGACAAGGGGCAGACCTTCGTGCTCCAGGTCGGCGCCGGGGGCGCCTCGATCTGGATACCGATCACCGACGCAAACGGGCAACCTCTCCCGGGCGTACCGACCGTGATGGTCGACGGCAAGACGGTGATCGACGGTCGCGCCGCCGCTGATTTCGTCGGCGGCACCGCTTTCAATCGGCCCGAGGATCTGGAGATGCAGACCCTCGCGAGCGGCAAGCAGGTGCTCTACTTCACCGCGACCGGCACCGACAACGTGTTCTCCGTCGCGCTCGACGATGCCAGCAATGCGACGGTGAAGCTGTTCGTCGATCAGGCAACGATCGATCTCGCTACCTCGCTGCTGGTTGGGGCTCCTTTTGACTCCCCCGACAACCTGGCGATCGATGCCGACGGCAACATCTACATCATCGAGGACCAGCCGGGCGGTTCGGCCGATATCTGGCTCGCCATCGACGCCGACCGCGACGGCGTCGCCGAAGCGATCGGCCGCTGGGCCTCGATGTCGACCTCCGGCGCTGAGCCGACCGGGCTCTATTTCAGCCCGTTCGATCCGAACGTCGCCTATGTCAACGTCCAGCATGCGAGCAGCGACGTGGACCGGACGATCCAGATCACCGCGGTGCCGGAGCCGGCCAACCTCGCCCTGTTCGGGCTGGGCCTCGCCGGACTCGGCCTGCTTCGGCGGAAGCGCGTGATCTAAGTCGGATCTGAGTGGCGCGCGGCGGCGGCCCGAGTCGGTCGCCGCTGCGAACCGCCTGGGCGGCAAATCGCCGCTTGCATCCGACCGTCGGCTCTGGGGTATCATCGGCGCGATCTGACTGGGGCGCGTGCCGTGATTCCGACCAGCGAGATCGTCACCGAGAGATTGCGGCTGCGTCGCCCGCAGCCGATGGATGCCGAGCTGGTGTTCGAGCACTACGCCCGCGATCCTGAGGTCTCTCGCTATCTCGCCTGGCGGCCACATGTCGAGCTGGCGGAGACACGCGACTACATCACCTCATGCATCGATGCCTGGCACGGCACGATGAACCGGCCCTACCTGATCGACGCCGACGGCCAGCAGGCGATCGGCGTGTTCGACCTGCGGCTGCGCAGCGGCCCGGGCGCCGTCAGCTTCGGCTATGTGCTGGCCCGCGCCTTCTGGAACCGCGGCTATATGACCGAGGCGCTGAAGGCCGTGGTGGCCCAGGCCCTGGCCCAGCACGACGTCTGGCGCGTCTGGGCCTTCTGCGACGTCGAGAACCACGCCTCCGCCCGGGTGATGGAGAAGGCCGGCATGGAATACGAAGGCACGTTGCGGCGCTGGGCCATGCATCCCAATGTCGACCCGATCGCGCCCCGGGACTGTCGCTGCTACGCACGGGTAAAGTGATTTAGAAACAGCTGATTACGAACCATATTTAAAGAACCTCAGAAATTGGAGCCGCGCCTTTCCCGGAGCCGAAATCGTAAAAAGCTTCGGCATTTGGTAACCACGTCCGTCCGACAATTTGGCTCGGTTTTTACGGATTTCCGGCGAGCCAATGATCCAGGGCGAGTTCCTTCCGCGCGTCAAGCCGCCGCGCGTCACCTATTGCACGCGCTGCGTCTATCCGGCCGTCGCCGCCACGGCGCTGACCTTCGATGCCGACGGCGTCTGCTCCGGCTGCCGCACCCATGACGAGCAGAAGAAGGTCGACTGGGCCCGGCGCGAGCGCCTGTTCCGCGAGCTCTGCGACGATCACCGCTCCAAGTCGGGCAAGACCTATGACTGCCTGATCCCGGTCTCCGGCGGCAAGGACAGCTTCTACCAGGTGCACCTTCTGAAGAACGTGTACCGGATGAACCCGCTGCTGGTGACCTACAACGAGAACAACGAGACCGAGATCGGCAAGCGCAACATCCAGCGCATGAAGGACGTGTTCGGCTGCGACTACTGGAACTTCACGCCCTCGGTCGCGGTGCTGAAGAAGATGAACCGGGTCGGCCTTGCCAAGATGGGCGATCCCGACATGCATTGCCACATGGGCATCAACTCGGTGCCGATCCAGATCGCGGCGAAGTTCGGCGTGCCGCTGATCGTGTGGGGCGAGCACGGCTTCATGAATCTCGGCGGCATGCATTCCTACAAGGACATGGTCGAGTACACCGCGCGCTACCGGAAAGAGCACCTGTTGCGCGGCTACGACTGGGACGACTTCGTCGGCCAGGAAGGGTTGGAGGAGAAGGATCTGCTCTGGGCCAAGTACCCGGACGATGCCGAGATCGAACGCGTCGGCATCCGCGGCGTCTTCATCTCCAACTTCTTCGGCTGGAACCAGAACGACCACACCCAGCTGATGGTCGACAATTACGGGTTCGAGGTGAACGCCGTCGCCTTCGACCGCACCTACAAGCGCGACAGCAACCTGAACAACATCCACGACAACGGCGTGCACGACTACATGAAGTTCGTGAAGTTCGGCTACGGCCGGGCGACCGACCATGTCTGCCGCGATATCCGTTCCGGGGCCATCGACCGCGCCGCCGGCATCGACCTGGTCCGGCAATACGACCACGTGGTGCCGGGCGACCTGCCGCGCTGGCTCGACTATGTCGGCATGACGCGCACCGAATTCGACCGTATCGCCGACACCTTCCGCGATCCCCGCGTCTGGGTGAAGAACGAGTACGGCCATTGGATCAAGGACAACATCTGGGACCACAACTGATGGCCAACCGCGTTGCATTGCTGTTCCAGGACGGAAACTTCGTCGGCCGCGAGTATTTCGCGAAGCTGGCCGCGGCCGGCCGCAAGCCGCATCTGACCGTCGCCATCGGCCAGATGAAGCCGGAAAGCGTCGCCATCGAGGAGGCGCGCACCGGCGGCCGCTGGAACCCGCCGCAATTCCCCGCCAACCATCCGACGCTCCGCTTCGACAGCCTGAAGAACCCCTCGATGATCGAGGTGCTCAGGCGGGAGCGGATCGATATCTGCATCCAGGGCGGCATCGGCATCCTGAAGGCCGAGCATCTGGCGCTGCCCCGCCTCGGCTGGATCAACGTCCATCCGGGCCGACTGCCCGCCTATCGCGGCAACAGCTGCCCGGAATGGGCGCTCTACGAGGACGCGCCGATCGTCGCCACCGCCCACATCATCGACCAGGGCATCGATACCGGCCCGGTCATCTGCGAGCGCGCCATGAAGGTGCCGCTCGACTGGTCCTATGCCGATCTGCGCGCCCGTCTCTACGGGCATTGCGCCGACGTGCTGATCGAGGCGCTGGCCAGGCTCGACAACGCGACGCCGGAGACACTCGACCGCTTCGTCAAGCCGCAGCCGGCCGAGGGCGCGCGCTATCTGCCGCAGATTCCCCCCGACAAGCTGGCCACCGCCAAGTCGAAGCTCCGTCCGGAGGCGGTCGCCGCATGATCGAGGCCAACCGCGACAAGCTGAAGGACATCATCCGCGCCGTGCTGGAGCTGCCGGACGGCGCTGAGGTCGAAGGCGTGAAGCGCATCACCACAAGGCGCTGGGACAGCCTGGCCCAGGTGTCGCTGATCGCCGCCATCGAGGGCGAGTTCAACCTGGCGCTCCCGGTCGCCGATTACGGCCGCTTCACCTCCTACAAGGCGATCGAGCTGCTGCTCGACGAAAAGGGGCTCTGACGCCCGTGCATACCCGTGCGTCGTTCGAGGTCGAGGTCACGCCGGCCGACGCCATCGCCTTCGCCGGCCTGAGCGGCGACTGGAACCCGCTGCACACCGACGCAGCGCATGCCGCCCGCACCGCCTACAAGGTGCCGGTGCTGCACGGGGCCTTCTCCGCCGGCCTGCTGTCGCGCCTCGCCGGCATGCATCTGCCCGGCCGCGATTGCCTGCTGCACGACCTGAAGCTGCGCTTCCTGAAACCGGTCCTGCCGCCGGTGAAGCTGCGCGTCGAGGGCGAAGTGGTGCGCGACGACGGCACCACCGGCGAGGTGCGCGCCACGGTGCGCGACGCCCGCACCGGCGAGACCTACGCCGAAGGCAGCTACGGCTTCGGCCGCCACACCTCCACCATCCCGGTCGTCAAGCTGCCGCCGCAGGATCGCGCCAACCAGTTCGCCCGCGTCGCCGTCACCGGCGCCTCCGGCGGCATCGGCGCCGCGGTGGTGGAAAAGCTGAACGGCGAGGCGATCGCGCTGCCCCGTGGCGTGGCGCTGGACGAGACGACCCGGCTCTCCGCCATCGTGCATTGCGGCTGGCCCAGCCCCGACAACACCCCCCTGCTCGAGATCGGCGCCGCCGACAGTGCCGTGGAGCACCATGTCGCCGGCCCGCTCAAGGAATGCCTCGCCCTCGCCCGCCTGCTGGCCAGGCAGGGCGAGCCGGGCGCGATGCTGATCCTGCTCGGCTCCGCCTTCGCCGAGCCCGGCCGGCACGGCTATCGCTCCCCCCTCTACACGCTCGCCAAGGGCCTGCTCCCGGCGCTGACCCGGGCCTTGGCCGTCGAGCTTGCCGCCCACGAGATGCGCGTCGCGACGCTCGTGCTCGATGTGATCGATGGCGGCATGAATGCCGGCGTCAGCCCGGCGGTCAAGCAGGCGCATGCCGACCGCGTGCCGTTCGGCGAGCTGCCCGGCCCGGCCGAAGTGGCCGGCCAGATCGACTGGTTGCTCGCCAATCGCGGCCGCCTGCTCTCAGGCGCCGTGGTCACCTTGAGCGGCGGCGCGCTGCCGTGACCTTCCTCGAAGCCAAGCGCCTGCTGCAGGGCTTGCGGGATGGCCGCCCGATGCGCCTCCGCCTCTGCCTCTCCGGCACTGGCGAACCGTTGTTGCTCTATATGAAAGCCGCCGCCGCCGCGCGTGGCGTGGCGCTGGAAGTCGAGACATTGCCGTTCGGCACGCTCCGCCAGCATCTCCTCGCGCCCGCCGACGACGTGCCGGAAGTAGCGCTGTTCTGCCCTTGGGACCTCGCCGATGCCCTCGACTGGCGCACCGGCGGGCCCGCGGCGCCGAAGACGGCGGATCGCCTGTTCGTGCAGACCGCACAGACACTCGGTGCCTTGCGCCAGCGCCCGCGCACCCGCCTGCTCTATCTGCCGGCGCCGGTGCCCCCCGTCACCACGGCGCCTGCACAATTGGCAGCCGTGGCGCACAAACTCAGCGCTGAAATGGCCGGGTTTGGCGCGCGGATGCTCGATCCCGCCGACTTCGCCCTGACGCCCTATCTCGCCTCCGGCTTTCCCATCGCCAGCCAGTCGATCTTCCGGGTCGCCGAGGCGCTGGTCGAGACCGCGTTGGCACCGGACGCGGAACCGAAGAAGCTCCTGGTCACCGATCTCGACAACACGCTGTGGCGCGGCCTGGTGGCCGAGGATGGATTGGACACCCTCGCCTTCGGGCCGGAAGGCACCGGCTATCGCCATTACCTGTACCAGGTCGCGCTGCTGCGCCTGAAATCCGCCGGCGTGGTTCTGGCGGCGGCCAGCCGCAACGATCCGCGCGATGTCGCGGCCGCGCTGTCACCCGGCCGCATGCCGATCAGCCGGGACGATCTCGTCGCCGTCGAGGCGGGCTACGGCGCCAAGTCGGCGATGGTCCGCGACCTCGTCGCGCGCCTCAATCTCGGTCTCGACGCCGTGGTCTTCGTCGACGACAATCCGGTGGAACTCGCCGAAGTGGGCGCCGCGCTGCCTGCCGTCACCACCCTCGCCTTCCCCGCTGCGGAAGACGCACTGCCTGCCTTCCTGGAGCGGCTCGCCGAACTGTTCCGGCGCGACCACGTGACGGCGGAAGATCTGGCGCGGACCGAGCTCTATCGACGCATGGCGGAATCCAGCCCCGCCGGCACGACCAGCGGCGCCGGCAACGTCGAAGATTTCCTGCGCGGCCTGGAAATGCGCCTTGCCATCCGCGACGCCAGCCAGGGCGACCGCACGCGGGCAGTCCAGCTCATCAACAAGACCAACCAGTTCAACCTGAACGGCCGTCGCTTCGACGATGCCGCGGTCGCCACCGTGCTGCAGGCAGGCGGTCGCCTGCTCACCGCGAAGCTCGACGACCGATCCGGCAGCCATGGCGAGATCCTCGCCTGCCTGATCGGCGCCGACGGCATCGTCGAGGCGCTGGTGCTCTCCTGCCGCGTCTTCCAGCGCCGCGTCGAGCACGCCTTCCTCGTCTGGTTGCTGGAGCAACCCGGCGCCCCGCGTGCGTTGCGTTTCGCTGCCACCGACCGTAACGAGCCGCTGCGGCAATTCCTCGACGACCCCGCATTCGCGGCAGCAAGAGATGGCCTGGTGTCGATCGACACGTCTGCCTTCGCGCACGCGTATCGCAACGATCTTTCGCTCTTCGCCCTGGAGGCCCCATGAGCGCCGACGAGGCCTTCCTGACCGGCCACACCATCTATCTGCGACAGCCGGTCGATGCCGACGTGACTGAGGGCAACTGGCATCGCTGGTACAATGATCAGGCGGTGACCCGCTTCAACACCCACGGCGTCTATCCGATCAGCCGCGAGCAGGAGCTGGATTACGTGCGCGCCGCCATGGCCCGCGCCAGCACGCTGCTGTTGGCCGTGTGCGAGAAGGGCTCCGACCGCCTGCTCGGCAATGTGGCGCTGCAGAACATCGACCTGATCAACCGCAAGGCCAATATCGGCCTGACCCTGGGCGAAGAGGCCGGCCTCACCGCCGGTGTCGAGGCCTTCGGCCTTGTCTGCGACCACGCCTTCTCGCGCCTCAATCTCAACCGCGTCGCCGATGGCACGCATGAGAAGCTCGAGCCCTTCGCGCGCATGATCGGCGTTCTCGGATTCGCGATCGAAGGCCGCGGCCGGCAGGACTACCTGCGCGACGGCCGCGCCTACGACCAGATCCTGTTCGGCTGCCTCGCCGCGGATTTCCTGCGGCTGAAGGTCGAGCGCGACGGCCGCATCCTGTTCGCGACCGTGGACGAGCTGACGCGCGCCGTCGTGCAGTCGGTGCGGTCGCCGGCCCGGGACACCGGAGCAAAGAAAAATGTCGCGCGATAAGCAGGCTCGCGAATTTTTTTCTAGCTCACAGATCTGCGAATGATATTGATGTCGCTGAACGCCCGCAACTGGCGGCTTTCAGGCGTCAGCGTCGCGTAGCCGTCAACCCTCTGCCGATCCGCTGATCGCGATCCTACGGTGCGGTCAGGCTGCAGCCGCGGGCGCCTGAGCCGGCGGTGCGTCGGGAAACTTCTCGCGCACCAGCGCTTCCGCGCCGTCGCGCATCTCCAGCAGGCAGGCGCGGTACTGCTCGACGAAAGCCTCGGTCAATTGGCGGCGCTGGTCAGCCTCGCGCACCCTCGACGCGAAGAACATGCCGATGCGCGGCAGGGTGCGCACCGAGCCGAGGGCGATGGACCAGGAATTGGCGAAGCGCCCGATGATGTCCTGTTCCAGCGTGATCACCTCGCGGTAGATCGCCGAGACCGCGGTCTCCGGCTCCGCCTCGACCACCCGGTCGACCATGTCGATCAGGGCGTCGTGGAAGTCGTGCAGGCCGCGGACCAGCGCGTCGCGGTCGACATCGGCAACCACGTCGCCCGGCTTGAACGGGAACATCTGCGCCTTGCAAGCGGCATCGATTGCCGCCCAGTCGATCGGCGGCGAGGTGATGTCGACGCATTCCGGCAGCAGCGGGATGGTGTGCTCGATCAGGCAGCCGTCGCTGCAGTTGTAGGCCTCCAGGCCGCGCAGCCGGATCACCGTGCCGAGCAGCGACCGGCTGGCATTCAAGGTGATCTCGGTATGCGCGGCGCCGCCGAAATTGCCGCGCACGGTGATCGGATATTTTAGGGTGGATTCGATGTACTCCTTGAAGTCGTCGCCCTCGTAGTACATCGAATCCTTCGAGTGATGCTCGCCACCCGGCAGCACGCCGCAATCCACCCCGAAGAAATAGTACTTGGTGAAGCCCATCAGCGAGGCCATGGCGAGCGCCGTGTTCGCCACCGTCGGCGAGCCGCCGAACACGTCCTTGAAGCGGCTGCCCATGATCACCGTGGAGCTGACGCTGTCGCGGAAGAAGAATACCGCCTCGCGGAACATGCCGGGCACGCTCGGATCGACCGTGCAGGAGCAGATCAGGGTGACCTGCTTCAGGTCGCCGAACTTGGCGGAGCGCTGCAGCGCATCCACCGTCTCCGGCGTGTTCTCGATCTCGACATGGAAATTGGGAACGATGCCGTTCTTCAGCAGGATGCGCAGCGACGAGCCGCAGGAGACCACGACGGCCTGGTCGCGGAACCGCTTGATCACCGGCATCGCGGCATCAGCGGAGGGACCCGAGCCGACGATGAAGACCGGCTCGGACCGGAGCCGCATCGGCCGGCCATCGATCACATGGCCGCTGTTGCCGCGGAAATTCGCCGTGGCGTTGGTCATCATCACCAGCTCGTCCTCGTAGAAGCCGGCGGCGATGAAGCGGCGGCGCATCGCCTCCACCAGCTTCTGCCGGGCGGCCGAGAGGGTCCAGAGCGGATAGTGCTGGTAGATATACGAGCCTTCGAAGAAGCCGCTGCCACGCTTGGAGATCATCCGCCCGATCTTGTCGGAGATGCGCTCCGGATCGCCGTCGACGATCAGCGCCACCTCGACGCCGTCGGACTCCGCCTTCTCCAGCAAGCTCTGCCAGTCGACGGTGCCGAGCGAATGCTGGATCAGCTGCGCCATCGGCTCGACCAGGAACATCCAGCGCGGCTTCAGCTGGTCGTAGAGCGGCTGCAGATGATAGCCGAGGCCGACGCCGAACACGCAGAGATAGAAGAAGCCGTCGACCGGCTGGGCCGCCACGGCGTCCGGGCCCAGCGCCTTGGTCTCGCGGTACATGCGCTCGATCATCTTGCCGCAGACCGGGCTGCCCATGCCGGCTTTGCGCAGGTCGGAGATGAGGAAACGGCGCGGATCCTTGACGAAGGTTTCGACTTGGGCCTGCGTGCCGGCGACGCCATCCTCGCCGTAAAGGCGCTTCTCACCGACCCGCACGTCGATGATCTCGCCGTCCTCGACGATCGCTTCCAGCTGGGCCGTCTCGCTCTCTATCCGCGCCGCGACATCCGGGAAGAAGCGGTGGAACGCGGCGAGCGAGGTCTCGTAGTACTTACCTTGTGGCATGACGTGGCTCCACCCGCGCCGCGAGCTCGGCGATGGCCGCCGCGATCCGCCGGCCGTCGAACGCCGCGACGGCGGATTGCGCCGCCGCCCAGGCTTCCGCCAGCTTCGCATCGTCCTCGGCCAGACCGCAGATCACCTTGATGGCCGCCGCCTCGTCCGCGACGGCGAGACCGGCAAGACCGGCATTGCATGCGATGGCCGCCGACGTGCCCTGGCCGATGACCAGGGTGGGAACGCCATGGCCGATGGCTTCGGCGACGGCGCGCGGCGTCTCCGCGGCCGGCGGCACCACGACCACATCGACCTGGGCCAGGAACGCCCGCATCTCGGCGGCCTTGACGACATCCGTCTGCGCCGCCGCATCGCCGAGCTGGGCGATCAGCCGGTCGACCACGATGGGCTGGCTGAAGCCATGGTCGAAGATCATCACCTGCACGCCGGGCACCGCGGCAACGATGCGGCGCAGCAGATCGATGGTCGCTGGCGTCATCTCGCGCGGCGTGATGTCGAAGCCGATCCGCAGGCCGCTGCCGACCGGATCGAGACGCGGTATCGGCTTGCCGGACGCCGCGACATGCGTCGGCCCGAGCGAGATATGGGTGGCGTCGCCGGCCGGCGCGACGCCGTCGCAGGTCAGCCAGCGATCGTACGGCGCCCCCGCCACCATGTCGGGCAGGCCGAGCCAGCCGCAGCGCAGCGGGAGGTTGGCGAGCGAAAGCGCGATCAGCCCGTCCGGAGCCCTGAGGCCGGAGGCGTCGATCACCAGGTCCAGCGCGTCGCCTTCCAGGATGCGGGCCAATGTGCGCGGGTCGATGCGCGACACGTCGCGCCATTCGTCGAAGCCGCCACGCAGGCCGATATTGCTGTCCGCCGCCAGCTCGCCGAAGCCATAACCGCGCACTTCGACGGCGGTGCGGTCGTGCTGGCGGGCGACCGCTGCGACGGAAGCGGCGAGCGGCGAGCCGGCGATCCCGGCAACCAGGTAGCCGATGCGCAGCCTGTCGCCGCGGGGCGCGAAGGGACGCGACGAACGGGGGCCGGCCGCGAAGCGGGCGAGCCAGGCTTCGGTGGCCTTGTTCCGTCGGTCCGCATCCGGCTCGAACCAGCGGGCATCGCGCACGGCGGCGCCAACCACGGCGGCGTCGCCCGGCGCCAGGGTGGTGGCGGCCTCATGCAGCGCTGCGGCGCCTTCGGCATCGCCGATCGCGGCCGACGCGCGGCCGAGCAGCGACAGGGCAACCGCGTCCTTGGCGCCGACCAGGGCGCCCACCTGCTGCACCGCTTCGGCCTCGCGGCCCGACATCAGCAGCAGTCGCGTCAGACGCTCGGCCGGAATCCGATCGTCGGGGAACAGCCGGACATGCTGTTCGAACGCCCTGGCGGCCTCGCGCAGCCGCCCCTGGTTTTCCAGGCCGGCCGCGACGGCGACCAGCGGCCGCTCGTTGATGCCGAGAAAGGCGTCGCCGAAGGCCGGGAAGTCGGGCGGAACTAGCGCCTGCAGCGCCGGATCCTTCGGCAGCGCGGTACCGAGCTTGCCGTAGAACAATGCCTCGGTGAGGTCGCCGACCAGCGCCTTCAGCGTCGCCAGCGCCTCGGCATAGGTGCCGTTGCTCGGCGCCTCCTCCGCCAGGTCGGTGAGCAGCTGCATGGCGCGCACGAGGTCGAACATGCGCCAGGCCACGAAGGCGAGCAGGAAGCGGATCCGGGGGTTGTGCGGATCGTGCTGCCGGGCCGCCTCGATCAGTTCGACGGCTTCGAGCACCTCGCCGCGCGCCAGCAGACGCGCGGCCTCCGCGGCACTCTCCGCCGACCGCCCCCCCGGCGCGGCGACGGAGGCCTCGGACCTAAGCGACCTCATTGATCGGCTGCCGGTCGGCCCCCGGCGCCGGGGTTGCCGGGGCCTCGGGGATGGTCATCAGCCCGCCGGCGATCTGGGCGTTGATGTTGATCAGCGCATCCACCAATTGCGGATCCGGCTTGGCCAGGATCTCGACCGAACGGCGATCGACGAAATTCGACAGCGACAGCATGTTCTCGCGGATCGGCTTGGGGATCGCCGCGTCGGGATCGACCAGATTGGACTGAAAGATGGTCCAGAGCTTCCAGTTGAGGCGGACGGCCTTGATCAGCGCTTCAGCGCCGGCGCTCTTGGCGTCCCGCATGCGCCGGGCGGCCTCCATCAGGGCCCAGGCCTCGGTGTTCCGCGGGTTGCCCGCCTGGGGCACTCGGTTGTAGCCGCTGGCCGCCGAACGCATTCATAATCTCCTGTTCGCGCTCGATCAGCTTGCGGGCTGATCTGAGCGCCGGGTAATAGCGCTCCCCTTCCACCTCGGCCCTGATCTTGCGGGCCAGCGGCTCCGCGCTCGGGGCGGCGCTCACGAACTCTTCAAGGAATCCGTAAAAATGCTGTAAATATAGATCTTTCTTACTAGGGAACAGGTAGGCGCACTGGACCGTGTAGTAGACGCGCGTGGCGGGCGAAACCGCCCGCTCCTCGGTCATGATTTCGCGCTCACGCAACAAAGCTGCCGCATTGTGCACCAACAGGGTCGCCGGCGCGTCGCCGGCCTGCAGCACGGCACCGTTGACGATAATCTTTTCGCCGGCCTTGAGCGCGATCCTGAGCGGCATCCCGTTCCTCGACGCGATTCGTGATCAGGATGCCAGAGCCGCCGGGGAATGAGAACCGGCCGCTGCGACGGGTGACGCCGAAAGAAAACGGGGGCCGGCGATGCCGGCCCCCGCCACGAAACGCTCGTGTAACCGATTAGCTGAACAGACGCAGCACGGCCTGCTCGGACTGACCGGCGAAGGCGAGCGCCTGGATGCCGAGCTGCTGACGGGTCTGCAGCGACACCAGGTTGGCGCCTTCCTCGTTGATGTCGGCCAGCGTCAGCTTGTCCGCGCCTTCCGACAGGTTGTTCACGTACTGCTTCGTGAAGTCCAACCGGGTCTGCAGGAAGGTCACGTTCGCACCGAGCGACTTCGCAGCGCCGCGGAGCTTGCTGATGCCGGTATCGAGCAGCGTGATCGCGTCGTCGAACGCGCTGACCGTGGTACCAACGGCCGAGAACTCCGCCGCGCCACCGGTGCCAAGGAAGGTCGACAGACCGCCGTTGAAGCCGGTGAGGGCGTCGCCGCCGTTGGTGAACAGGCCGGACACGTTCAGGTTACGGCCTTCGACGGTGAAGGTCGCCGTCGACGAGGTGGAGAAGTCGACGCTGAGCTTGCTCGCCGTGCTGTTGATCAGGTTGAGGCCCTGATAGCTCGCGTCACCGGCGAGCTCGTTGATCTGCCCAAGCAGCTCCTGGAACTGGTTGGTCAGGTCGGCCTGCTCGGTCGTGGTCGCGGTCTTGGCCGAAGAAACGATACCCTTCAGCTGCTTGACGATCTTGTCGATCGCCTCGACGCCGTTGTTGGCGGCCTTCAGGGTCGAGATGCCCTGATCGATGCCGTCCTTGCGGTCGGTGAAGTCGGCCGCGCGGTTGTTGAGCGCCTGCGCCTGGAAGAACGACACCGCGTTGTCGATCGCCGACGCGACCTTGAGGCCCGTCGACAGACGGCCCTGGGTCAGGTTGATGCTCGACTGGGTGCCCTGCAGGGAGAGCAGGTTGGAACGCGTGGACGCGCCAAGAATAATATTCGGCATTTGAGATGTACTCCGTTCTGGAAGTCAGCTTCGGGGCGCTTTGCACCCCGCAGACCCCTCAGCAACGGATGTGCCATCAGGCTGTCCGGTAGGCAGAATCGAGCCGCCGGGCGGCTGAATTTGCCTAATGAGTTCTTAGGTTTATCGGTTATTCACTGCGTTTCGGCCAAATCTGCCCGGCAAAAATTGCCGACCGGCAAGCGGTGCCGGGCGGATCTTGCCGGGCGCGCCTCACAGGCCGTGCACGTTGCCCTTGCGCCAGTTGCCCTTGACCAGGATGTCGGCTTTGGGCGAAGCGGCGCTGAACACTTGGCCGTAGATCAGGGTATCGAGGCAGAGCCGTCCCATGCCGAAGGAGCCGGCCGAGAGGCAGAGCAGGTCGCCCTGCACGCTCCAGGTCTCGTTCGCCACGGCCCGCCAGGCGTTGCGCGCCTCGTCCAGCACGCGCACGCGGGCGATGCCGTCCTCGCGGAGCCAGGCCTGGAAGACAATGCGATCCGAGCTTTCCAGGCCGCCTTGAGCCGGCTTGGCCGGCGCGAAGGAACGATAGGCGAGAACGCTGATGGTGCTGCCCTTGAGGGTGGCGCCGACATCGACCGGCGTGTCGGGCTTGAGGATCGAATCCTCATGCTCGTGGTGGCCATCGGGCGCGCCGCCCGCCGCGAGATGCAGCATCGCCGCCGTTGCCAGTGCCACGAGTTTCATGCCGCCCGTCCCCTCGCTAATCGGGTCACTTTAGCCAAGGCGTTGCGGCCGCGCGAGAGGGCCGGGAGGCTCAGTCGAGCAGTGCCCAGCTCAGCGCCGTGCCGCGGGGGATGTCACCGCGCGCGGTGCGTCCGAGCAAGGCGGGCAGATGCTTCGGCGCCAGGCCATGGCCCGGCCGGATCGAGCGCACGTTGCGGGCGGTGATCGTCTCGCCGGCGCGGATGTCCTCGACCGCATAGAGGGAACGGCGGAACATCACGTTGCCGCGCTCGCTCGCCGCCCGTGTGTAGCTTACATGGCCGAGTGCGGCATGGGCGGAACGGCAGCCCTCGACCAGCGCCACCAGTTCCTCCGGCTCCAGCGAGAAAGCGGCATCGGGGCCCCCGTCGGCCCGGCGCAGGGTGACATGCTTCTCGATTACGCGGGCGCCGAGTGCCACCGCAGCGATCGACACTGCCGTGCCGATCGTGTGGTCGGACAGTCCGGGCACCACCCCGAAGGCCTCGCCGAGATGGGCGACGGTTTGCAGGTTGGCGTCCTCGGGCGGCGCGGGATAGGCGCTGACGCAGTGCAGCAGCGCGATCTCACGCGCGCCGGCGCGGCGCGCCGCGGCGACCGCCTCGCCGATCTCGCCGAGATCGGCCATGCCGGTCGAGATGATCATCGGCTTGCCGGTCCTGGCGACGCATTCGATCAGCGGCAGGTCGATCACCTCGAACGAGGCGATCTTGTAGGCCGGCGCGCCAAGCTCTTCGAGCAGGCGCACGGCGGTCGGGTCGAACGGCGTCGAGAACACGGTGATGCCGAGCTCGCGCCCCCGGGCGAACAGCGGGGCATGCCATTCCCAGGGCGTGTGCGCCTCCTGGTAGAGCTCGTACAAGCGGCGGCCGGCCCAGGGGCCCGTCTCGATGCGGAAGTCGGGACGATCGCTGTCCAGTGTGATGGTATCGGCGGTATAGGTCTGCAGCTTGACGGCATCGGCGCCGGCGCGCCGCGCCGCCTCCATCAGTGCGAAGGCGCGCTCGATATCGCCGTTGTGGTTGCCGGAGAGCTCGGCAATCAGATAGGGCGGCGCGTCGTCCGCGATGCGGCGGCCGGCGATACTGATTTCCCGACTGCCCATCACTGCCGTCTCAGTGCAGGAACCCGATGCAAGGAAAGGTCAGGCGGTCACGCCCGGCCTTCGATGTAGTCGTCCCAATAGCGCTCGATCCGGCGCATCAGCTTGAGCGCCCCGACGATGGAACCGTCTTGCGTGAGATTGCCAATCGCCTTGGCCTGCCGGGCTTCCAGGTCGCGCACGCGCTCGATCAGCTTCAGGCCGCGATCGCTGACCTTGAGCAGGGTGGAGCGGCGGTCGCGCGGCGAGCGCTTCTGCTCGAGATAGCCGACCTCGACCAGCTTCTTGATGTTGTAGGAGGCGTTCGAGCCCTGGTAGTAGCCGCGATCCATCAGGTTGCGGACGTTGATCTCCTCGCGCCCGATATTGCTCAGCAGCAAGCATTGGACGGGGTTGATGTCGTGGATGTCGAGCCGGTCGAGCTCGGTCCGCAACACGTCGAGGAATCGCCGGTGCAGGCGCTCGATGAGCTGGGTCAGCTCGCGGAACTCGTCGGGCATCGGCGACTTTGCCGCTGGCCGTGAGGCCGTGGCAGTGCTGGATTCGAGCTGCAGTGTATCCATGGGACCCGATCTTCCTATGGCCGTTCACCGGCATGACTGCGGAACCGCCCTCCGCCCGGATCGGGAAGTCGGTCCCTGCGACCGCGTCACCCTCGCTCCATCACCGTAAAACATCGGTTAATCTCGTATAGTTTCTCGCAACATTCCTCATAAAGTCACAGTAACCTTCAGAAGCCATTAAGCTTTCCGGCCGACACTGCCGCCATGACCAGCGCCCCGGAAAACGCGCGCGGGAGCACGGAACAGGCAGCCGATTCTCGGCCCAGGTCGAACCTGCTTCTGGCGCTCGCCGCCGACCGCAGCCCTGCAGGCCGTGGCGCCCTGTTCCGCTCCGTCACCGACGTGCTGCTGGCCTCCGGGGCTGCCATGTCCGAGCGCGAGCGGACCGAGGCCGGCGCCATTCTCGAAACCCTGCTGCGGGAAGTGGAGGCAGGCTTGCGCGCGGCGCTGGCCCAGGGCCTCGCGCGGCGCAACGATGTGCCCAGGTCGCTGGTCATGGCGCTCGCGGCCGACGAGATCATGGTCGCGGAGCCGATCCTGGCCTCGAGCCCGCTGCTGGGCGACAACGAGCTGATCGAGCTGATCCGCACGCGCTCGCAGGAACACCGCCTGCTGATCGCGGCGCGCCCCGGCATCGCCGAGCGTGTCTCGGATGCGCTGGTCCAGACCGGCGAAGAGTTGGTCATCGAGCGACTGATCCGCAATCCGGATGCGCATCTGTCGCAGAAGGCGATCGAGTATCTGGTCGCTGAATCCCAGCGCGTCGACCGCTTCCGCGAGCCATTGCTGCGGCGCGCCGACCTTCCGTCGCACCTCGCCGCCCGCATGTATCGCTGGGTATCGGAAGCTCTGCGCCGGGAGATCCTGAACCGCTACCCGATCGATCCGGCGACGCTCGACCAGGCGATCGCAGCGACAGCACCTCCGGCGGTCCAGGATGCCGAGGCCGAAGGCGAAGCCGCGCTGCGCCTCGCGCACCAGCTCGCGCTTCGCGCCCGTACCAAGGGCATCCTGAACGATCGCTTCGTGCTGCAGAACCTGCGCGCCGGTCACGTCGCCATCGCCGCCGCGGCGCTGGCCGAGCTCGCCGGGGTCAAGCCGGATCAGGCCCGCCGCTATCTGCTCGATCCGACCGGCGAGGCACTGGTGCTGTGCTGCCGGGCCGCCGACATCCCGCTGCCCGCGGCCGTCAGCATGGTCGCGATGGCGGCGAAGGCGCATGACCGTGCGGCGTTGCGACCGCTCGGCAATGCCGACATCGCCGCGATCTACGATCGCATGTCGCCGCCGCAGGCGCGCGTCGCCTTGCGGCTCTGGCAGCCCGGCAAGAACGGGAGCCGCGTCGCTTGATCCAGCAAGCACGCAACGGCCAGTCCGATCACGGCTCGCCGGCCATACCGGAGACGTTGCTGCGCCTCGCCGAAGCCGTCGCGCTGATCGACGTTGCCTATCTGGCGGACACGCAAGGCCGCCTGCTGGCTGCAAGCCAGGGCTACCGCGAGCTGATGGACCTCGCCGTCGACGCCACCATGGTGCCGCCCCGGCATGCGGGCATCGTCGCCGCGGCGGTACGCGACGGCGAGTCCCTTGGCGGCACGGAGATGCTGGGCCGGGGGCTCGGCGCCAGCGCGCACGCGGCGCGGCACGTGCCCGTGCGGCTGCCCTCCGGCGAGATCGTCGGTGTGCTCGGGGTCCTCATCGACGCCAAGGAAGACCCGGCGGGCAACCGCGCCAGCCGTGACCGCCGCCGCTTCCAGGACTTCATCCGCGCCTCGGCCGACTGGGTCTGGGAGACCGATCGCAGCGGCGCCATCAGCTTCGTCTCCGACCGCGTCACCGAGGCGCTCGGCCTGCCGCCGATCCTGCTGCTGGGCCGGCCGTTCGACGAGATCGGGCGATCGGTCAGCAGCGACGCACAACGTGTGACGATCGGCGCCGCCATGGCGGCGCGGCGGCCCTTCCGTGGCGCCGAGATCGCCATCGACGACCGCGAGGGCAACGAGCGTCGCTTCCTCGTCAACGCCGTCGCCGCCTTCGACGATCGCGGCGACTTCGTCGGTTTCCGCGGCACCGCGACCGACATCACGCCGCAGCGCCGGGCCGAGCTACTGGCCGGCCAGGCGCGCGAAGAGCTGCGGGCGGCGCATACCGAGCTCGAGCGCAAGGCGGCCGAGCTTGCCGAGGCGCTGAATCGGGCGCACGCCTCCGAGCGCGCCAAACGCGAGTTTCTCGCCACCATGAGCCACGAGCTGCGCACGCCCCTCAACGCCGTGATCGGCTTCGCCGACATTCTGGCCCAGTCCGAAGGCAGGACCCCGGCGCCACGCGTCGCCGAGTATGCCGGCGACATCTCCATGGCGGCCCGGCACCTGCTCCGCCTGATCGGCGATCTCCTCGACGTCGCGGCCATGGACGGTGCGACGCTCCGCCTGCAACCGGTAGCAACAGAGATCGGCCAGCTGGTCGCCAAGGCACGCGCCATGATGCTGCCGCAGGCAGCGGCCGGCGGCGTGGCCGTGCAGATGCGGGTCGACCCGCCGGACCTTGCCGCGCACGCCGATCCGACCCGGGTGCTGCAGGTGCTGATCAATCTGCTGGTCAGCGCAACGAAGCGCACGCCGGCCGGCGGCGCGGTCCTGATCGCGGCGGGCGTGACCGCCGACATGGTGGTGATCGAAGTCAACGACGGCGGCAGCGCCCTGACGCCCCGCGAGGGAGAGCAGCTGTTCGATGCGTTCGGCCGTCCGGGCTCGAGCGTCCTGACCCGGCCCGATCTGGGGCTCGGCCTCGACCTGCCGATCGCCCGCGGTCTTGCCCGCCTGATGGGTGGCGATCTCGCATTGCACGCCACCGGACCGGCCGGCTCGGTGTTCCGGCTCACTCTGCCTCGTGCACAGGCAGTGGTAGCCAAACCTTAACCGTTCCAACGCTGGAATGGCCGACAAATGTATGCCTTGTGCTACCTATGAGCGAGATCGTCCGGACGGCTGACGCCGATCGCCTGCTGCAGCTTGCCGCGCGCAAGTCTGCGCAGGGACGGGAGACGCTGTATCGCACCTTATGGGACTTCTTCGAACAGCGCTCCGGCACGCTCACCGATGCGGAGCGGACGCTGATGACCGACATCCTGCGCCGCCTGAGCCGCGATATCGAAATGTCGATCCGCATCGAGCTCGCCCGCGCGCTGGCCGCCAAGCCCAGTGCGCCGCGCGATCTGGCCCGCGTGCTGGCGGATCAGGAGATCGAGGTCGCCTTCCCGATCCTGATGGAAAGCCGCGTCCTCGAGGACATGGACCTGATCGAGGTGGTCCGCACGCAGACGCATCAGCATCGCCTCGCCGTCGCCATGCGCCAGGACATCAGCAGCGACGTCTGCGAGGCGCTGGTCGACAACGGGTCGCCCGAAGTGGTGGTCGCCCTGCTGCGCAACGAATCCGCCCAGGTCGGGCACAGCCTGATGGATCGGATTGCCGAGGCCTCGCGCTCGATCGACGCCTACCAGGAGCCGCTGCTGGCGCGACCCGACCTGCCGCCGGCGCTGGCCCGCCGCATGCAGGCCTGGGTCTCCGCGGCGCTGCGCCAGTTCATCGTCGACAAATTCAAGATCGATATCGACGAGGTGGACGATCAGCTGTCCGGGGCGCTCGACAAGGGGCCGCATGCGGAGATGAACGAGGTGCCCCGCACGCCGATCGAGACCATGGTCGAGCGCATGGCACAGGAGGGCAAGCTCACCATCGATTTCGTCATGCGCTCGCTGCGGCGCGGCGAGATCGCGACCTTCGAGGCGGCATTCGCGCAGCTCGCCGGCATCCGCCTGCGTCTGGCGCGCCGCATCATCTACGAGCCGGGTGGCGAGGCCTTCGCCATTGCCTGCGTCGCCGCGCGGATCGACCGGCAGAACTGCCTCAGGCTGTTCGAGCTGACTCGCCGCGCCCACGACCTGTCGGCGGGCGAGATTGCCGACCAGAGCGCGGCGCTGGCGGTGTTCTACGACCAGACCACGCCTGAAGCGGCGGAGATCGTCGCCCGCAAGTGGCGCCGCAATCCGGTCTACCTCGCCGCCCTGAAGCAGATCGGCGCGACCTAGCGTCATTCGCCGCCGCAGCTCAGGAACCGGGCGCCGCCGTCCGCCCGGCCGGTGTGACGTCGAGGCCGACCGCGATCCTTTCGTTGTCGCTGCGGACCACGACGATCTCGAGCTGTTCGCCAATGTCGACGTTCCGCTCCTGATGCGGCACGAAGGGAGCGAAGTAGGCGAAATCCCCCGCGGCGATCTGCGCCGCATATCCCAGCCGCTCGCCCCACCTCAGCTCGCCGCGCCCGCGCACGACATAGACCGCCACTTCGTGCCGCCCATGATGATGCGCGCCGGTCCGCGCATTCGGCGCCAGTGCCACGCGGCCGATCCAGGTTGCGTGTCCACCGGTGCCGGCAAAGTCGAACGCCGTCGCACGGCCGCTCCCTGCCGGACCGGTCATGGCGGCATCCAAGGTCGCCCCTTGCACGACCCTGACGCCGTCCGCCCATGCGCCGTTCGTCGTCATCGCCACCTCACTGTGCCGCCGCTGCGTAGACCGAGGCGAGCTGGCGCGAGACCAGTTGGGCATAGAGCCCGCCCGCGGCCAGCAACGAGGCATGCGTGCCAGTCTCGACCACCCTGCCCTCCTTCAGCACGACGATCAGGTCGGCATCGCGGACCGTCGACAGGCGATGCGCGATGACGATGGTCGTGCGATCGGTCTTGAGCTGATCGAGGGCGCGGCGCACCGCCTGCTCGTTCACGGCATCGAGATGCGAAGTCGCCTCGTCGAGGATCAGCACCGGCGCGTCCTTGAGGAAGGCGCGCGCGATCGCCACCCGCTGGCGCTGGCCGCCCGACAGGCTGGTGCCGCGTTCGCCGACCGGCGTGTCGACGCCGTCGGGCAGTGCCGCCACCAGCTCGCCGAGCGAGGCATGCTCGATCGCCGCCGCAAGCTCCACCTCGCCGGCTGCCGGACGGGCGATCAGGATGTTGCGGCGGAGCGTATCGTTGAACAGGTAGGTGTCCTGCGCCACCAGCGCGACCTGGCGCCTGAGATCGTCGAGCTTGTAGTCGCGCAGGTCGGCGCCGTTCAACGTGATGTGGCCCTGATCCGGATCCCAGAACCGCATCAGCAGCTGCGCCGTCGTGGTCTTACCGGCACCCGATGTGCCGACCAGCGCGACCGTGCTGCCGGCCGCGATCTCGAACGATACATCGGCGAGCGCACGGCGGCTCTGCCCCGGATAGGTGAAGCCGACCCCCTGAAGCGCCAGCGCCGCGGGCCCCGATTGCCGCGGAACGCCAGGTCCATCGGCGACCGGCACCGGCTCGTTCTCCAGCGCGTAGATCCGCCGCGTGGCACCGAGGGTGTCGGCGAGCTGGCGGCCGATCTGCGCGATCTCCGAGACCGGCAGGAAGGCCGCCATCGCGAGCAGCGCGAGCAGCGGCAGCAGGGCGGGATCGATCGCGCCCTGCGTCGCGAGAACGCCGCCGCACACCACCACCGCGAGGCCGCCGAGCCCGGTCAGCGTGTCGAGCAGGCTCTGCTGGCGCGTCAGCTCGGCGAAGAAGGGCAGCCGCAATCCGACATGGTGGTCCGACAGCTCGTCGAGGCGCCGGCCACGCGCACCTTCCTGCTGGAAGGCGACGATCTCGCCAAGGCCCTGCACGGAATCGACGGCGAAGGCACCGAGCTCGCCCGAGGCCTCGCGTGCCTGCGAGCCCAACCGGTCCACGCGTCCGCGCAGCAGGAACGGGCTGGCGCCGACGGCAATGAGGAACGGCAGCAGGGCAAGCGCGACCCACGGGCTCGCGCCGGCCAGGATCACCAGCACCGCCGCGGGCACCAGCACGGCGACGAAAGCCGGCGCCATGGTATGGGCGAAGAAATACTCGACCAGCTCGACATCGTGGGTGGCGAGCGTCATCAGATCGCCGGTGCGGCGGCGCACCAGATAGGCCGGCGCCAGCCGGTCGAGCTTGCGGAACACGTCGATCCGCATCTCCGCCAGAAGGCGGAACGCCATGTCGTGCGCGATCCAGGATTCGAGCCAATGCAGCGCGCCCGAGAGCGGCGCCACCACGGCGAGCGCCCAGAGATAGGCGCCGAACGGCTGGCCGTTCTTCAGCGCCAGCACGGTGAGCGCGCTCAGCACGCCGATGCCGATGAAGGCGAGCACGCGCAGCACGCCGAACACGAAGGTGGCGGCGAGCCGGCCCTTCCACGGCATGATCTGCTTCATCAGGGCGGCCACCAGGCCGAACCAGCCGAGCCCCTCGGCCTTGATGATCCCCTCGGTCACCGGCTTCGCGGCGCCACCCGGCTGATGCGTTTCGGTTTCCACCGTACCGGTCGGGGCCGCAAGGTCGATCGCATCGGCGACGGCGCCTTCCCGCACCTGTTCCGCCATCAGCCGGGCATAGAGCCCGCCGCCGGCCATCAGCTCGCCGTGACGCCCGTTCTCGGCCACCCGGCCGCCCGCCAGAACCAGGATGCGGTCGCAATCGATCACGCTGGAAAGCCGATGCGCGAGGATGAGCGTGGTGCGGCCTTGCATCAGCCGGCCGAGCGCGTCCTGGATCACGGCCTCGTTTTCGGCATCGACGGCGGAGAGCGCCTCGTCCAGTACCAGGATCGGCGTGTCGCGCAGCAGCGCGCGAGCGATGGCGAGGCGCTGGCGCTGCCCACCGGAGAGCTTGATGCCCTTCTCGCCGATGACCGTCCGGTAGCCCTGCGGCAGGCCTGCGACGAAGTCGTGGATGTTGGCGGCCCGCGCGGCCGCCTCGATCGCCGCGTGGTCGGCATCCGGCCGACCCATGCGGATGTTGTCCTCGACCGTGCCGTGGAACAGGAAGGTGTCCTGGTTCACCACCGAGATCATTGAGCGTATCTGCTCGAAGGAGAGCTCCCGCAGGTCGCGGCCGCCGATCCGCACGGTGCCGGCATCCGGGTCGTAGAAGCGCAGCAGCAGGCGTACGATCGACGACTTGCCGCCGCCCGACGGACCGACCAGGCCGATCCGCTCGCCGGCGCGCGCTTCGAAACTCAAGGCTTCATGCACCGTGCGCCGCGTGCCCGGATACTGGAAGCGCACGCCCTCGAAGGCGATCGTGGGCTCGAGCGGACGGTCGAGCGGCGCCGGCGCGCGGTCGGCGACGATCGGCTGCGCGTCCAGGATCTGGTAGATGCCCTGGGCCGCCGACATGCCCACCATGCCCTGGTGCAGCACGGTCCGGAGCTCGCGCATCGGACGGAAGATCTCGACACCCAGCATCAGGATGATGAGCAGCGCGGTGAGCGGCATGGTGCCGGCCTCGACGCGGAAAGCGCCGAGCGCGAGCGCCGCGGCGGCGCCGCAGGCGATGGCGCTGTCGGTGATGCCGCGCGCCAGCACGTTGGTCGCCAGCACCCACATGGTGCGCTGGAACAGGTCGCGCGCTTCGTGCTCCAGCTTGTCGGCGCGCGCCTTGCTCTGGCCGAAGGCCTTGAGCGTGGCGAGGCCTTGGATCGAATCCAGGAACTCGGCGGCAAAGGCGGCATAGGCCTTCTGGCGCCCGACGGCGTTCTTCACGTCGCGCTTGTGCCAGAGCGCCGGCGCGAACAGCGCGATCAGCGCGAAGGCGAGCATGACTGCCGCCACCGGCAGGTCGATCCAGGCGACCACGGCGAAGATCAGCACCGGCGTCAGCAGCGAGATCAGGAATTGCGGCAGGAACTGCCCGAAATAGGTCTCCAGCTGATCGACCCCGTCGATCAGCGAAAGCGTCAAGGCGCCGGAGCGCTGGCGCCCGATCGTGGCAGGGCCGAGCGCCGCGATGCGGTCGTAGATCGCCCGGCGCAGGCGCTTCTGCACCGCCGCGGCCGTGCGATGCGCAACCATGGTGCGCCATTGCTCGAACAACCCGCGCAGCACCATGACGACGGCGATCAGCGCAATCGGAAGGACCAGGGCGTCGGGGCCGCGCCCGGCGAAGATCTCGCCGATCAGCCAGCCCAGCAGGCCGAGCCGCGCGATGCCGAGCCCGACCGCGACCAGGCCGATCAGAACCGCCCCGAGGATGCGAAGGCGGACCCCCTCGGTGAAAACCCAAAGACGCGGCTCGAAGTGCATCTGCATTTCCCCTATCGCAGCGCCGTCACGATAGCTTGAACGCTGATGTTCGCCATTCGACATTTTGGCGATCTTGCCGTACATTTTTGAACGCTTGGCGGGGCAAAGGGCATGATTGCGGACTGGGGCGACCTGAGAATCTTCCTGACCCTGGCGCGCGAACGGAAGCTGGCCGCCGCCGCGCGCAAGCTCGGCATCAGCCATCCGACCGTGGCGCGCCGCGTGAAGGCGCTGGAACAGGCGATCGGTGCCCGGCTGTTCGACCGCCTGCCGGATCACTTCGTGCTGACCGCCGCCGGCGAGGAGCTGATGGCGGATGTTCAGGCCATGGAGCAGGCGGCGGAGTCGATCCACCGGCGCAGCGCCGGCCTCGCCGCAACCGCCAATAAGGGCACGGTGCGGCTTTCCGCCGGCGAGGCGATGACCGCGTTCATCGCCCGCCACCTGCCGAGGCTGCGCCGCAACCTGCAGTGCATCGAGATCGAACTGGATTCGAGGCACTTGCTTGCCAACCTTTCCAAGCGCGAGGCGGACCTGATGATCCGCGAACAGGTGCCGGATCTCGCCAGCATCGTGACGCGCAAGCTTGGCCATGTTGCCTACGCGGTCTATGGCGGTGGTGACCTGGCGCAGCGGGACGCGGATCCGGCCTGCCTACGCGCGGCGCCCTGGGCCGGCTTCGACGACGATCACAGCTACATGCCCGGCCAGCGATGGCTGCTCGACCTGCTGGACGGCGGGCGGCCAGCCGTCCGGGTCAACAACTGGCTGGTGATGCATGAAGCCGCCGCCGCCGGCGCCGGCCTCGCCGTGCTGCCCTGCTATCTCGGCGACGGCGATCCCAGGCTGCGCCGGATCGGCCCCGTTCTGCCGCGGGTCGCGCCCGAGCAATGGCTGCTGGTGCACGACGATCTGCGCAGCCTGCCGCGGGTCCGGGCGGTCATGGACGTGCTGGTTCAGCTGTTCCAGGAGGAACGGGCAGCGCTCGAGGGCCGTGGGTCCGCCCGCCCCCACGAGGCTCGGCCCGGTCCCACCGCCCGACCGCGCAAAACCGGCCAGCCCGCGCTATATTCCGTCCCATGATCGACCCGTTCGGCCGCTCCGTTACCTATCTGCGCGTGTCGGTGACCGACCGCTGCGATTTCCGCTGCGTCTATTGCATGGCGGAAGACATGAGTTTTCTGCCCAAGGCCGAGATCCTGAGCCTGGAGGAGCTCGACCGGCTGTGCTCCGCCTTCGTCGCCAAGGGCGTGCGCAAGCTACGCCTGACCGGCGGCGAGCCGCTGGTCCGGCGCAACGTCATGTGGCTGATCGAGCGGCTCGGCCGCCACCTCCAGACGGGCGCTCTCGACGAACTGACCCTGACCACCAATGGCAGCCAGCTCGCCCGCCACGCCGAGGGCTTGGTCAAGGCTGGCGTGCGCCGGCTCAACGTCTCGGTCGACACGCTGGATCCCGCGCGGTTCCGCAAGCTCACCCGCTGGGGCCGCCTGGAGCAGGTGATGGAGGGGCTCGCCGCCGCCAAGGCGGCCGGCCTCAGGATCAAGATCAATGCCGTCGCGCTGAAGGACGAGAACGAGGAGGAGTTCGACGACCTGATCGCCTGGTGCGGCCGCGAAGGCTTCGACCTCTGCCTGATCGAGACCATGCCGATGGGCGATATCGACGGCGACCGCACGGCGCAGTACCTGCCGCTGTCGCTGGTGCGCGCCAGGCTCGCGCGGCGCTGGACGTTGGAGGACACCGACTACAGCACCGGCGGCCCCGCCCGCTACGCAAGGGTGGCGGAGACCGGCCGCATGCTCGGCTTCATCACCCCGATGACGCATAACTTCTGCGAAAGCTGCAACCGCGTGCGTCTCACCTGCACCGGCACGCTCTATATGTGCCTCGGTCAGGAGGATGCGGCCGACCTGCGCGCGTCGCTCCGCGCCAGTCCGGACGACACGCTGCTCGCCGCCGCGATCGACGAGGCGATCGGCCGCAAGCCCAAGGGGCACGACTTCATCATCGACCGCCGGAACAACCGCCCCGCGGTGCCGCGCCATATGAGCGTGACCGGCGGCTGAGCCGTCAGTCCAGCTTGACCTGGTGGGCGAAAGTCTCGCCGTCGGAGACGGTGAGCTGCTCGAAGCCCATCAGCTTCAAGAGATCGAAGAAAGTGAACACCTCCTCGACCTGCATCTCGCGCAGCAGCGGCGTGGTGCGGGCGACCGCGGTCAGCTGTGCGAGCAGGCCGCGCGCCTGATAGATCGAGCGGAAGCCGTGATCGCCGAGCGACACGATGATCATCTTCTCCGCCCGCTCGCCCTTGGCGAAAAGGGCGAAGGGCGGCGGATAGGGCTTGCCGAGCTGCTGCTGTGTCAGCGCGGTGACGAAGGCCACGCGGGTCGAGCGGGTCGCATCCGGCATCGCCGCGGCGCGCGCCGCGTAGATCTCGCGGCTGGTGATCTCGGGGTAGTAATAGCCTTCATGGCGCTGATCGAGGCTGCGCTCGTCCATCCGCTCCGGCATGCGATCGGCCGGTGCGCCGCCCTGCCCGGTCTGGGCGAGGGCTTCACACCCAGCCGCCATGACCAGAGACAGCGCTAATGTTGCCAGACGTCGCCGATACCACATCCTCGCCCGCCCCCGACTCCGCGGCGCCGATCTTGTCGTTCCGCCGGCCGGCCAGCAAGGGCCGTCGCGCCGGCGCCGAATGCATAGAACGTTAGGGCCGCTCGGCTATACTCCGCCCCCTTCATGGCCGCCGCAGGGGAGCGCCGTTCGTCGATGGCATATGACAAGATCGCGTTCCTCGCCGATCGCAACGACAACGCCCAGACGGCTCTGAAGGCCCTGGAGGAACGCTATGGCAATGCGCCGGTCGCGGAGGCCGATGTCATCGTGGGCCTTGGGGGCGACGGCTTCATGCTGCGCACCCTGCATCGGCACATGACGCGCAACGTGCCGTTCTACGGCATGAACAAGGGCACTGTCGGATTCCTGCTCAACGCCTTCGCGGTAGAGGATCTGCCGGCGCGGCTGGGCCGGGCCGAGACCGCGACCCTGCACCCGCTCCGCATGAAGGCGCTGCGCGAGGCCGGCACGGAACAGGAGGCGATCGCCATCAACGAGGTGAGCCTGCTGCGCCAGACGCGCCAGGCCGCCAAGATCCGCATCTCGATCGACGGCCGGGTCCGCATCGAGGAGCTGATCTGCGACGGCGTCATGGTGGCGACGCCGGCCGGCAGCACCGCCTACAACCTGTCGGCGCATGGCCCCATCCTGCCGCTCAGCGCTGGCGTGCTGGCGCTGACGCCGATCAGCGCGTTCCGCCCGCGGCGCTGGCGCGGCGCACTGCTGCCGCGCAACGTGCATGTGAAGTTCGAGATCCTCGACAACTACAAGCGGCCGGTCAGCGCCGTAGCCGACCTGACCGAGGTGCGGGAGGTGGTCGAGGTCGAGATTGCCGAGGCGCCTGATATCTCGCTCAAGGTCCTGTTCGATCCCGAGCACAATCTCGAGGAGCGCATCCTGAACGAGCAGTTCATTCCCTAGGCGGCGCGCGCGGAATTCAGCCTTTCGGCGGCCTGACGCTCATCGCCAAAGTTCGGTCGTCGGCGCGCGGCTCGTAGTTCAGCCCGTCGCGCATCGCCCAGGTATTGACGTTGAACAGGATCGGGATCACCGCGTGATCCTGCATGGCAATCTCGGAGGCTTCGATCAGCAGCTTTTCGCGCGCGCCGTCGTCCAACGTCTCCAGCGCCTTGTCGAGCACCGAATCGAGCGCCGGGTTGGCGTAGCGGCCGCGATTGGCAATGCCGGCGCCCTTCTTCGGGTCGAAGCTCGCGACCAACGCCCTGAGCGGCGATGAAACATCGCCCGTGGACGCACTCCAGCCGGCCAGCAGAAAGCTGAACTCGAGCTGCGCGCCACGGGAAAAGAACAAATTCGCCGGCATGGTCTCGACCGCGGTCTGGATGTCCACCCGGCCCAACATCTCGGCGACCGCTTCGGCAATCCGCTCGCCGTTGACGTAGCGGTTGCTCGGCGCGTGCAGCGTAATGCCGAAGCCGTTCGGATAACCGGCATCGGCGAGCAGCTTCCTCGCCCCTTCGGGATCGTGCTTCGGCGGGCCGAGTTTTCTGGAAGCGCCGAAGAAGCTGTCGGGCAGGAACTGGCCGGCGGGCATGCCCTGCCCCTCCAACACCCGCGCGACGATCGCCTCGCGGTTGATCGCCCGGGAGATGGCGCCGCGCACTCGCGGATCGCGCAGCGGATTCTTCTCCAGCGGATTGCCGGCACGGTCGGTGACGAAGGGCGATCTCGTCTCGCGGCCGGTATCCATATGCAGGTAGATCACGCGATTGGACGCCGTGCTGGCCAGGCGAATGTCCTTGTTCTGCTTCAGCTGCGAAAGATCGGCCGGCGGCACCGCATCGATCAGTTGCACCTTGCCCGCCAGCAGCGCCGCCACCCGGGCGCCGTCGTTGGTGAGATAGCGGATCTCCACCTTGTCCCAGGCCGGCGCGGCGCCCCAATGGGCGGGGTTCTTCTCCAGCAGCAGCCGGTCGCCCCGCTGCCACGCGACGAAACGATATGGACCGGTGCCGATCGCTGCCCTGCCGCCGTTATAGTCCTCGGTCGACGCCCCCTCGCCATGCTTCTTCGAGACGATCAGGACATTCGCGAGGTCCACCGGCATTCTCGGATGGGGCCTGGCCGTACTGAGCCTGACGGTGTGCGAATCCAGGACCTGGATCCCGCTGATCTGTCGCGTGTAGGTGGCGAAGGAAGCAGGGCTGTTCGGCACGTCGGCGGCGCGTTCGAGCGAGAACTTCACATCGTCCGCCGTGAAATCGCTGCCGTCATGCCACTTCACGCCCCGGCGCAGCTCGAACTCCCAGGTCAGCGGATCGATCGTCTTCCATGCCACGGCAAGGGCGGGAATCGGTCGCTGTGCCGCGTCGAAATCGACGAGCGGCTGAAAGATGTGGGTGAGCACCGCGAAGTTGGGTGCGAGCGCGTGAAAATGCGGATCGATGGCGCTGCTGTCGGTCGAAAGGCCAATGCGCAGATCTGCCGCCGGCGCGGGCGCTGCCCAGATCAGCGCCGCCGCCAGCAGGGCGCATTGCAGGCCGCGCCCGGAGAATTGCCGCATTTAGTCCTCTATCCCTGAGGTTGAGCCCCGGTAGGTGATGGTACCAACAGGTCGTCCGGCCGGCCTGCCCGGTCGAGGGCGGCCACGATGCCGGCCGCCGAAGTCACGCGCAACCGGCCTGTGCTGTGGACCCCGGCCCGGCGGGGATGCTAAACACGAACATCGACATGACAACGAGCGCGGGATGAGCGCCAACGTTCTCGAACTGCTCCCGATCGACATCACGCGCTGGGCGGCCGGGAACACCGGCATCCCATATGTCACCACGATCGAGAGCGGACGAGCGGGCCCGCATGTGCTGCTTACGGCATTGACGCATGGCAACGAAGTCTGCGGCGCCCATGCACTCGATTTCCTGCTCGAGCAGGGTGTGCAACCGACACATGGACGGCTCACTTTCGCCTTCGCCAATGTCGGCGCCTACGAGCGCTTCGATGCAACGCGCCCGACCGAGTCGCGGTTCCTCGACGAAGACCTGAATCGCGTCTGGAGCCCGGAGATCCTCGACGGGCCGCGGCAAAGCCGGGAGCTTGCGCGGGCGCGGGCGTTGCGCCCGGTGGTCGCGGCCGCCGATTACCTACTCGACATCCATTCGATGCAGACCGGCGCGCCGGCGCTCATGCTGTGCGGCTTGCAGGCCAAGGGCCGCCGCCTCGCGGCAGAGGTCGGCGTGCCGCCGCTGGTGGTCGCCGATGCCGGGCACAAGGCGGGCCCGCGCATGCGCGATTTCGGCGATTTCGGTGACGAGGCCAGTCCGAAGACAGCCCTGCTGGTCGAATGCGGCCAGCACTGGTCCCTGGCCGCCCGCGACGTGGCACTCGACACCGCGCTGCGCTTTCTGATCGCAGTCGACGTGATCGATCCCCACTGGGCCATTGCTCGCCTCAGCGCCCGGGCGGTGCCGCAACGCTTCATCCGCGTCACGGACGCGATCACGATCACGTCGCCCGACTTCCGCTTCCACAGTCCCTTCGAAGGCATGGAGGTCATCCCAAGGGCCGGCACCGTGATCGCCGATGACGGCGACCACGACGTCGCCACGCCATATGACGATTGCGTCCTGATCATGCCGAGCCGCCGCATGGTCGTGGGCCAGACCGCCGTCCGCTTCGGCCGTTTCGAGGCCTGAGCAGCACCGTGCGGGGCGTTGTCGGGGGTGCCGCGCTGACGCTCGTCGTCGGCGCCGCCGGTGGTCTTTTGTTCTATTGGCTTCGCCTGCCGCTCCCCTGGATGCTCGGCGCCATGGTGGCGAACACCATCGCCGCGCTCGGCGGGGCGCCGGTCCGCCTGCCGAACAGTTTCCGCGCGCTCTGCATCGTCGTGATCGGCGTCATGCTGGGCAGCGCTTTCACGCCGGGCCTCGCCGCCCGCGTGCCCGACTGGATCGGCGGGATCGCCGTGCTCGCCGTCTATGCGCCGCTCGCGACCATCGCCGGCTATCTCTACTTCCGCCGCGTCGGTGGATTCAGTGTGCCGGATGCCTATTTTGCCTCGGCGCCCGGCGGACTCAACGAAATGGTCCTGGTGGGCGAGGCGATGGGCGGCGATCCGCGCCGGATCGCGCTCGTGCACGCGACCCGCATCCTGATCGTCGTCTTCACCGTGCCGTTCTACTTCCGCTATTTCTCCGGCCAATATTCCGAGGCGGCGCGCGTCGCAGCCGACCATCTGCCGCTCGGGCTGCAGGACGCGCTGATCCTGACCACCGCCGGCATCGTCGGCGCGCTGCTCGGCCGCGTCGCCCGTGTTCCGGCCTCGCAGCTGCTCGGCCCGATGGCGATCTCGGCCGCGGTGCATCTCACCGGCGTCACCAGCTCGCGCCCGCCGGTGGAGCTCGTCGCCGTGGCGCAGATCGTCATGGGCAGCACGATCGGCTGCCGCTTCTCCGGCGCCCGTCTCCACGAGATCCGGCGGGTGATCCTGATCGGTGCCGGCAGTGCCTTTCTGCTGCTGACCGGCACTGCCGGCTTCACCTTGGCGTTCCAGGATCTCGTCGATGTGCCGGCGGAAGCCCTGGCGCTGTCGCTCGCGCCCGGCGGCGTGACCGAGATGTCGCTGGTCGCGCTGGCGCTAGCGGTGGACGCCGCCTATGTCTCCTGCCTGCACATCATCCGCATCGCCATGGTGGTCAGCGTCGCGCCGCTCGCCTTCCGGCTCGGAGCGAAGCGCAAGACCTAGGCGCGGAACAATCCCTGCGGCGCCTTGATCGTCGCGGTATCGGGGAACACCTTGCGCTCGATCGCCGGGACATCAACGCCCAGATGGTCGCGCAGCACCGCTTTGTAGACGGCCCGCGTATCCAGGGTCGGCTTCAGGTCGCGGCCCTCGAATAGCGCGCCGCGACCGAGGCCCGGCCAGTCGGCAAGAACCCGGCCGCCCTTCACCGCACCGCCGACCAGCAGAGCCAGACCGCCGGTGCCGTGATCGGTGCCGCCGGTGCCGTTCGGCGCCGCGGTCCGCCCGAACTCGCTGACGCAGAGCACCACAGTGTTGCGCCAGGCCGGGCCGAGCTCGGCGGCCATGGCGGTGATGCCGGCGCCGAGCGGCGCCAGGCTCTGCACCAGCCTTCCGCGTACCGTGCCCTGGGCCGAATGCGTATCCCATCCGCCGATGTCCAGCACGGCGATGCGCGGGCCGCGATCGGCGGCAAGGAAGCCGCCCGCCGCCCTGGCGATGGCGACGAAGGCGCCGGCGCCGCGGCCGCCGCCCATGCGTTCGTCGCCCGACAGCACCTCGCCCGCCATGCTCTGCGCCTTGAGGCCTTCGGCCAGCGCCGGGCCAAGTTCGGCATCCTGCTGCCACAAAGCGGCGATGCGGGTCATCAGATCGGCCGACGGGGTCGGCATCCGGCTCGGCGCCCAGCTGGCCACCGGCGCCTCGCCGCGCAAAGTCAGCGGCATCGATGGGCCGACCGCCAGCGCCAGACGCCGGTCGGCCGGCGACGGCAGCTCGCCCAGCGCGCGGTTGAGCCAGCCATCGGCGCGGCCGACAACACGTGGCATCCCGGCTTCCAGCTCGTCCTGCGCCTCGAAATGCGAACGGCCGCGATGCGTGGTCGCCACAGCGTGCACGGGTAGAAGCTCGCCCTGGCGCCAGAAACCGATCAACGGCTCGAGCGCCGGATGCAGGCCGAAGAAGCCGTCGAGATCGAGCGGCGCTTCCACGCCGCCCGGCCGGCCCATGTCCAACGCACCGCGCAGGCCGGCAAAGGCCGGATCGCCGTAGGCGGGCACCACCGCAAGCCCGTCCCACGCCCCGCGCAGCACGACGACGGCCAGACGGCGCTCTGTCGGAGCCGCCGCGAGCACGAGCCGCGGCGCATAGGTCGAGATGAGACCGGCGAACAGCAGGCGGCGTCGATCGATCGGCATCACCTTACCTCCGCTGGAATTCAGGGCTGGCGAGCAGCAGCGCCAGGCCCTCGCGGCCGCTCTCGGCCCGTGCCACCGCGAACCGTGTCGCGTCGCCTGCCGCCGGGCCGAGCGCACGTTCCAAGATCGCCGTCGGCGCTTCAGTGACACGCACGCGCTCGGCCACGGCGACGGCCCATTCGATGCGCTTCACCAGAGCCTCCGGCCCGGCCCAATCCTTGGCGCGGTCGGGCCAGCCGGCCGGCGAGGGCGCGCGGAACATCGGATGGCCGAGCTGGGCCAGGCTGCCCAGCACGCGGTCCGGCGCCGGCGCGATGCCGAGCGCACGATAGGCTGCTACTTGCAGTTCGAACGGCGTGCGCAGCTTGGGCGCGATCTCGGCCCAGGGCTCGGGCGCCTCTACCAGCGCGCGCGCCACCTGCAGCAGGTCGCCGCCGGTTTCGACAAATCGCATTGCAAGTCGGTCGACGAGCGTCGTTGGCGGATCGTCGCCGGCAAAGTGGCGCGCCAGCTTGGTCGCAATGTGCCTTGCCGTCGCCGGATGGGTCGCGAGAAATGTCAGCGCTGCCTCGCCCTGCTCGTAGCCGCCGGCAGCAAAGGTGCACCCGAGCAGCGTCTGCTCGCCCGGCTCGTGCGCCCGGGCGCGGAAGGTGAAGGCGCCCGTCGTGCCGCCCTCGTTGGGCCGCAGCAGGCCCCAGCCGGTGATCATCTTCGCCAGCGCCCGCACATCGTCCTGGCTGTAGCCGGCGGCGACGCCAACGGTGTGCAGTTCGAGGATTTCGCGCGCCAGGTTCTCGTTCAGCCCACGCCGCGACCGCACGCCCGATTCCGAGTTCGGACCGACCGAAAGGTGATTGTCGAGATAGAGCAGCATCGCGGGATGGGCGCAGGCGGCGACCAGCATGTCGGCGAACCGGCCCGTCACATGCGGGCGGATCGCCTCGCGCTCATAGGCGCCGGCGAAGAAGGTGATGGCCGGCCGCAGCACGGATACGGTCAGGTGATTGGACCAGAAGGCGACGAGGCGTTCGCGGAACGACTGCGGCGACCGCACGGCCGCGAGAAAGCGGGCGCCGGCCTCCTCGCCATAGACTTGGCGGCCGTTGCGCCGCAGCAGGTCTTCGAGCCCGGCCGCCCGACGCGCGGCGACGGCTTCCATGTACTCGCCCGCACGCCGGTTGCCGGAGGCGAGATTCGCAAAGGCCGCCGGGACTTCGCCGGGCATATCGATCTGCCGCAGCAACCAGCCGCGCGGATCGGCTTCCAACAGCGGTACCTCGGCCGCCCGGGCACCGAGCCCGAACCGGTTCGCCGCGATGATGGCCGCCCCGCTTCGCATGCCAGATCATACGGCCGCCGACGGCCGATCCTGCGCCCGAACCGGCAACGGCGCTATTTTTCCGAAGCGATCCGTCCGGCCTAGGTCCCACCGCCGTCCGACGTCCGCACTTCGCGCACCTCGACTTCCACGCGCATGCCGAGCATCTCGCCGGGCCGGCCGGTGAAGCTGCCGGCGATCGGCACGGCCTGAGAGGCATCGCGCGCGACCGCGATGCGGATGAGGTTGGCCGATCCGACGAGCCCGTTGGTCGGGTCGTATTCCACCCAGCCGGCGCCGGGGAGGTAGACATCGAGCCAGGCATGGGTGGCGCCGCCGCCGGTCAGGCCGCCGGCCCTCGCGTCGCTCGCGGGGTCATAGAGATAGCCCGAGACGAAGCGCGCCGCGAAGCCGAGGCTGCGCAGCGCCTCGATCATCAGAAGCGCGAAGTCGCGGCACGAGCCGGCGCCGCGCTCGATTGTCTCCAGCGGCGTCTGGGTTCCCTCGGCGTCGCGCGCCTCATAGCGAAAGCTGCGCTTGATGCCGAGATTGATGTCGCTGAGCAGGGCCAGCGTGTCGGTCGTCTCGCCGTGAACGAAGGCTTTCGCCCATTCGGTCACGCGCCCCTTGGGGTCGGGATGATGCAGTTCGAGCAATCGGCCGAGATCGGCGCGCTCCTCCGGGCTATAGATGAAGGGGTACCGGGCCGCCCCCGGATCGAGATCGAAGACCGGCCGATCGAGCGCATAGCGCTCGAGCTCGAGCCGGCTTTCGATCGTCAGCTCGTTCGCCGTCGCCGCGAAGCGCGCGATGGCGATCGAGTTGCCGAACACGTCATGCACCCAGCGGATCTCGGCCGACGGCGAAATCGCGAGCGTCGCGTCGACCAGTCGAAGATCGTGGCTGTCGCGCGGGCGCAGTGTCATCCGGTGGTCACCGAAAGCCACGGGCGCCGCATACGAATAGACGGTCCGATGGCGGACCGAGAGACGCTTCATGGCATTCACCTTATCCCGGATAAGTGGAGGCGGCTGCCGAACCAGCTGCCGCGCCGGTAAGTTGCCCTCCCCTCGTGGCGACGGTCTCGACCAATGGCTGCGCCGCGCGCGTCTCGGCCTCGACGATTGCGCGCGCCGAACGGCCGGCTTTGTTCTGATGGGCGCTCAACCTGGCTCCTTTCCGCCGCCACGCCGATGGCGGAATGCGCCGGGAGCCTGCCGGTTCCAAGGCTGGCAGCCCCAATTACCGGTGTCCCCGCGGAGGTGGCCGCCGATTCGCTGCTCGGCCGCCAGGCCCGAGGGGTACCAGCCGCCCGAAACCGGCGCCATGGCCATGGTTTCTCCGTCTAGCCATCCCGTTGGATACAATGGTAAACCGACGATTACGGATGCTAGGCCATATGGACGATCGACCTATTTCCGGTTGCCGTGCCATAGCAGTGGACGTAGCCTTTACGTGGGAGGGCTGGGTGCCGCGTGCCGGCCGTGCAACGAGAAATCAGGAGAAAGCGGAGAAATTCAATGTCAGCCATCACCCAAAAGGTCCGCAAGCCCCGCGCCAAGCCGCTGGACGGACATATCGGACAGCGGTTGCGGCAGCGCCGCACCCTGATCGGAATGAGCCAGGAGAAGCTGGCCGACGCAGTCGGCCTGACGTTTCAGCAGATTCAAAAATACGAGAAGGGTACGAACCGCATCGGTGCCAGCCGGTTGTGGCAGTTCTGCAGGGTTCTGGACGTGCCGCCGTCCTATTTCTTCGAAGCGATTTCGGGCACGCCCTATGCCGACGAACCGATGTCGGCCATCGTGACGGTGCCGACCAAGGGCCGCAGCAAGGACCCCCTGACCCGCCGGCAGACGCTGGAACTCGTCCGCGCCTATTACCGCATTGCCGATCCGAACGTTCGCCGCAACATCTTCGACCTGGTGAAGAACCTGTCCGAGGCCGGAGCGGCGACGGCCGAAGCGACGACCGCCTGAGCGATCGACAGCACGTACTCAATACGGTGTCATGAAGTGGAACCCAATCGCGGGCCGGAAGGGCCCGGGCGGGGATACGACAGATAATCCCATCGCGCGCGCCAAGGCGGCGCGCGAGGTGTGCGACTATCTGCTCGACGAAGTCGGCCAGCTCGGCATCGAGGATGCGGTACGGCTGGTGGATGCCGCCGCGGCCGCCCTCGACGACTGGCTGCAGCAACACAAGGCGTCCGCCCGCCGCCCACCGCGCCCGCCGACCGCACCCCGTTGAACCGGCCGACCGTTCAGATCTGCAGGACGACCTTTCCGATCGAACGCCGGGCGCGCAACTCGGCCATCGCGTCGCGAAAGGCCGCCAGCGGGTAAAGCCCGGCCAGCCGCGGGCGGACTTGTCCGGCCTGCATCAGGGCGAAGATATCCGCCATCATGCCTTGCACTCTGGCGGCGAAGGCGGATCGGCGATCGACCGGACTCCAGCCGATATACTCGCCGAAATTGAACCCGCAGGCGGAGGCGTTCTTCAGCAGGAGCAGATTGCCCGGTACCTGCTGGATGCGGCCGCCGGCGAAGCCGATGACGACGATCCGGCCATCAGGCGCAATGCAGCGCAGGGATTGGTCGAACGCATCCCCGCCGACCGGGTCGTAGATCACGTCGACGCCGCGCCCTTCCGTCAGCGCCAGGACCGCCTCGCGGAAGCCTTCCGTGGCGATGACATGGTCGGCGCCATGTTGCAGGACGATCTCTCGCTTGGCCGAGCTGCTCGCGGTGGCGATGACACGGGCGCCGAGCGCCTTGCCGAGCTCCACCGCCGCAAGCCCGACGCCACCCGCCGCGCCGTGCACCAGCAGGGTCTCGCCCGGCTGCAGCCGGGCGCGCCAGGCAAGGCCGCCATAGGACGTGCCGTAGGAAAGCGGAACGGCGGCCAGCGCCGGCCCGGGCTCGATGCCCGGCGGGATCGGATAGACAGTCTCCTCGCGCAGTGCGACATATTCGGCATAGCCGCCCCAATCGATCGCGGCGACGACGGGGTCGCCCGCCCGCAGCCGAGTGACGCCGGCCCCGACGGCGGCGATCTCGCCGACCACGTCCGTGCCGGGCGAGAACGGCAACGGTGGCTTGCGCTGGTACTTGCCGGCGACGACGAGCTGGGTCGCGAAGGAGACGCCGCAATAGGCGATGCGGATCAGCACCTCGCCCGGGCCGGGCTCCGGCACCGGGACATCCTCGATCTCAAGCTCGTCGTAGTCGCACCAGCGCCGGCAGATGACGGCGCGCATCAGCCGACCGCGCCCGAGGCCCTGAGCTTCGCGATTTCGGCGGCGCCCAATCCGGCGCCGCGCAGGATCTCGTCGGTATGCTCGCCGAGCCGCGGCGCATGCGCAGATCCGCTGCCCTGCTTCGGCACCGGCACGCCGGGAATGCCGACCACCGGGATGCTGCCGGTGCGATCATGCTCCAGCCAGTTCACCGCGCCGACCTCCTTCACATGGGCATCGCCCAGAAAGTCGTCATAGGAGTTGACGCGCATGTGCAGCACGCCCTTCTCGGCCAGGATCTTCTCCCACTCCGCCGTGCTCTTGGTGAGGAAGGCGGCCTCCAGCACCTTGTTCAGCTCCGCCCGGTTGTCGACGCGCTTCTGCCGCGTGTCGTAGCGCGGGTCGGTGATCAGGTCGGGCCGGCCTACCGCCTCCATGGTCGCGGCATAGTGGTGATCGCGCATCGAGCTGATCATCACAAAGCCGTCGGCCGTCTTCATCATGCCGGCCGGATAGTAGAGCGGCTGCGGATTGCCGTGCTCCAGATGATGCTCGATCACCTTGGCACCCTGCAGCGCGGCGAAGGCCTGCATCAGGCTGCTGTCGATATACCCGCCCTTGCCGAAGCGGAACTTCCGCATCAGTGCCGCCTGCACCGCCTGGAAGGTGTAGATGCCGGTCACCACATCGACGATGATCATGGCGTTGCGCTGCGGCACGCCCGCGGCGCTGCGGTTCATGTGCATGAAGCCGGAGAAGGCCTGGATCAGGCCGTCCACTGTCGGGGTGTCGCGCCGCGGCCCCTTCTGGCCGAAGCCGGTGACCGAGGCGTAAACGAGGCCGGGATTCTTCGCCGACAGCTCCTCGTAGCCGAGGCCGAGCCGCTGCATCACGCCGGCGCGGAAGCTCTCGACCACCACGTCGGCAGAGGCGGCGAGCTTCTGCGACAGGGCCTTGCCCTCGGGGTTCTTGAGGTCGATCACGATCGACTTCTTGCCGCGGTTGAAGGCGATCGAATGCGCGCACTGGTCGTCGAACCGCCTGCCGAGGCCGCGGCCCCAATCGCCTTCCGGCGGCTCCACCTTGATCACCTCGGCGCCGTACAGCGCCAGCAGCATGGTGCAATGCGGGCCCGCCACGCCCTGGGTCGCGTCATAGACCTTCAGCCCCTGATAGGGCAGCTCTTCCTGGCTCATCGCTTCCTCGACGTTTCCGACTTTTTGTTGGACCAAATCTATTGGCGCTTCGCCAGGCTCGCCGCGCGCATGGCGGAGAGCGTGGTGCGCGTGGTGATCACATCCGGGTCGATCCTGAGTTCCATCACCACCGGCTTGCCGGCCTTCAGCGCACGGTCGAGCGCCGGTTCGAACTCTTCGGTGCGCGTCACCATCTCGCCATGCGCGCCGAAGGCCCGCGCATAGGCGGCGAAATCCGGATTGACCAGCGTGGTGGCTGGATTGCGGCCCGGATACTCGCGCTCCTGATGCATGCGAATCGTTCCGTACAGGTTGTTGTTCACCACCATGGCGATGACATTGGCGCCGTACTGCACCGCCGTCGCCAGCTCCTGTCCCGACATCAGGAAGCCGCCATCGCCGACCCAGGCGATGCAGACGCGATCGGGGTGCGTCAGCTTGGCGCCGAGTGCGGCCGGATAGCCATAGCCCATGGCGCCGTTGGTCGGACCCAACTGACTCGGATATTTGGTGAAGCGCCAGTAGCGGTGCAGCCAGCCGGAGAAATTGCCGGCATCGTTGGCCATGATCGCATCGGCCGGCAGCTTGCGCCGCATCACCTCGACGACCGCGGCAAGGTCGAGCGCGCCGGGCTTAGGGTGATCCGGCTTCTGGCCAGCTTCGAAGGTAGCGCGCGCCGCCTTGGTCCCGGCCCGCCAGGTGCCGGCTTCGACCGGCTTAATCGCCCGCGCCGCGGCGGCGAATTCCGGCATGCCGGCATTGATGTAGAGCGCCGCCTGATAGACCCGGCCAAGCTCTTCCGCGTCCGGATGAATGTGGATCAGCTTCTGGCGGGGCACCGGCGGCGTGAACAGCGTGTAGCCCTGGGTGGTGATTTCGCCGAGCCGTGCGCCGACGACGATGACAAGATCGGCCGACTTCATGCGCTCGACTAGGGCCGGTGCCGTGCTGGTGGAGCAGTCGCCGATATAGCAAGGCGAGGCGTTGTCGAACTTGTCCTGGCAGCGGAACGAGACAGTGGCCGGAATTTCGCTCGCCTCGGCGAAGGCGGTGATGTCGGCGACGGCTTGCGCGTTCCAGCCGCCGCCGCCGATCAGCAGCACCGGTGACTTGGCGCCGGCCAGCAGTTCGCGGAATCGCTGCATGTCCGCTGCCGAAGGGCTCGGCCGTACCGGTTGGAAGGGCGCGCAATCGACCGCGTCGACCTTGTCGACCAGCATGTCCTCCGGCAGGCCGAGCACGACCGGACCCGGACGGCCGGATGTCGCCGTCTGGAAGGCGCGCATCACCATCTCGGGGATGCGTTCTGCGTCGTCGATCTCGGCCGTCCACTTGGTGGTGTGACCGAACATCGCCTTCAAGTCGATCTCCTGGAACGCCTCCCGCTCCTTCATCTCGCGGGCGATCAGGCCGATGAACAGGATCATCGGCGTCGAATCCTGGAAAGCGGTGTGCACGCCGACCATGGCGTGGCTGGCGCCGGGACCGCGGGTCACGAAGCATATCCCCGGTCGACCGGTCAGCTTGCCGTACGCCTCCGCCATCTGGCATGCCGGCGCTTCGTGACGGCAGGTGACGAGGCGTAGCCGGTCCCGCACATCGTGCATCGCATCGAGCGCCGCGAGATAACTCTCGCCCGGCACACAGAAAGCGAGATCGGCCCGGTGGATCAGCAGCTGGTCGATCAGCACCTGGCCGCCGGTCCTGAGATTTCCCTTTGCTGTCATGCACTTCCCCTCAGCCGGGCCCGGCCCGCAGCGGGCTGCATTGTGATTGCCGGCGCGCGAAACGACAAGCGCCGCCGCCAGGGAACCGGCATGCCGAACCTGCAACTCAGTGCGTTGGCGGCGGCCCTTCCGGCTTCCGCGCCGGCCTCAGGGCGCCTTGCGGCGTACCCAGGCGCCGATCGCCTGCATCATGGCATCTGCCTGCGCCAGCTGGTCGCGCGCGATCCACTCGTCCGGCCGGTGCGCCTGGTCGATCGAGCCCGGACCGCAGACCACCGCGGGGATGCCGGCCTCCTGGAAGAAGCCCGCTTCGGTGCCGAAGGGTAGCGGTACGGCCGGACCGGCGGCGCCGAGCTCGGCCATCATGGCCGCGGCGGTCGGATCCGGCCGCGGCAGCGGCGGCACGCGGGCGATCGCGCGGCTCGCGATTCCGACCCGGTTGCCGCGCGTCGAGGCGATGAAGTCGTCGACGGCGGTGCAGATCCGTCGCGCAGCGGCGCCGTCGCCGGGGCGGAACTCCCAGGTCACGGCGCAGCGGCAGGGCACGATGTTCAGCGCGGTGCCGCCGTCGATCCGCCCCACGTTGACCGTCGTGCCGGATCCCTGATCCAGGACGCGCGGAATGGCGTCCAGCACATAGCGGACGAAGTCCGCTGCCGGGGCGATGGCGCTGGTGCCGAGCGAGGGATCGCTCGAATGCGCAGCCTGCCCTTCGAACACCGTCTCGAAGGCGAGGCAGCCGCGATGGCCGTCGCCAAGGCGCATGTCGGTGGGTTCGCCGATGATCGCCAGCGCCGGCGGCGCCACATGCGCCGTCATGTCCTGCACCAGTCGGGAGATGCCGAGGCAACCGAGCTCCTCGTCATAGCTGAATGCGAGATGGATCGGCCGGTGCAAGCCATACGCCGCCCAGCCCGGCACCGCGGCGAGGCACGCGGCAATGAAGCCCTTCATGTCGGCGGCACCGCGGCCATGCAGGCGACCGTCGCACTCGGTCAGCACGAAAGGATCGCTCTGCCAGGCCTGATCGTCGACCGGCACCACGTCGGTATGACCGGACAGCACGATGCCGCCCGACCGGTCGGGCCCGAGGCTCGCCAGCAGATTGGCCTTGGCGCCATCGTCGTTCCGGGTGAAACGCAAGCGCGCGCCCTGCCCCTCCAGGAACTCGGCAACCCAGTCGATCAGTTCGAGATTGGAGTTGCGCGAGTTGGTGTCGAAGCCGACCAGCAGGCGCAGGACGTCGATCGTATCCACAGGGTTGTCTCAGGCGAAGCCGATGCGGATGCGGCGATTGTGCCGTCCCTTGTTCTCGATCTTCAGGATGCGGACGCGCCGCGAGCCGCCGGTCGAAGCCAGATGCGTGCCGCCGCAGGCCTGGGCATCGAGCCCGGCGATCTCGACGATGCGCACGTTGCCGTCGGCGTCGGGCGGCGGCGCGACCGAGCGCGAGCGCAACAGGCCGTTCACCTCCATCGCCTCGTCGAGGGGCATGTAGCGATCGGAGACTGCCAGGTCCTGCCGTATCGCATCGTTGATCGCGGGCTCCAGCGCGCGCAGGCGGTCGTTGTCGGCGCCCGGCAGGTCGCAGTCGATGCGCGCGGTGCCGTCGTCGTTCATCTGCGCGCCGGTGACCAGCGCGCCGTCGAAGCTCTGGAACACCAGCGCGTTGACGATGTGCAGGTCGGTATGCAGCTCGCGCATCATCTGTCGGAAGACGGGATCGACCGCCGCCTCGACCGTGCCCGTGACCTCGATCGGTTCGGCAAGCTTGATCCAGAGCCGGCCGCCGGCGCTCTCGAACCCCGCAACTGCGACCTCCCCGCCCTGCCAGCGGATCACACCGCGGTCCGGCAGCTGGCCGCCGCCGCCCGGATAGAACGGGTGCCGGGCCAGCAGCACGGCGCCGGGCCGGGCATCGGCCACCTCGGTTTCGGCGGTCAGGGTCTCGGGGAATTCGTGACAGAAATAGCGCGCCATCGTGCGACCTCTCGGAGCCGCATCAGGATTCCCGCAACCTGCCCGCCCGTATTGGCGAAAATTGCGGCCCTCAGGCGACCGCGCGCGCGTACTGTCCGGGCGTGATGCCGTAGACCCGGCGGAAATGCCGGTTCAAGGCGCTCTGGTCGTAAAAGCCGGCGGCGCCGGCCGCTTCGGCCGGCGCCAGACCAGCCCGCAGGTGCCGGATCGCCGCGGCAAGCCGGATCTGGGTCAGATAGACATGCGGCGTCAGCCCGGCGGTACGGCGGAACAGGCCGATCAACTGGAACGGCGTCAGGCCGACAGCCTGCCCGATCGTATCGAGCGTGAGGGGCTCGGCATGCCGTTCCTGCATCAGTTCCCTTGCCTGGCGCAGCAGCGTGCGGTCGCGCGGCATCGGGTTTCGCGGCCGCGCTGCATCGGCCCGGGTAAACAGCAGGCCGAAAGCATCGGCCATCCGCTCCCGTACCGCGAACGGCTCGGCCGGACCGTCCAGTGCGTGATGCAAGTCGCGGAAGGCATCGGCAAGTGCCGGATCCGGCAGCAGGCTCTCGCAGAAATATGGCTCCCGATCGAATCCGGTCAGGCTCAGCAGGACCGCCAGCGCCGGCCGCTCCAGGTAGAACGACCGATAGTGCCAGCGCCGGCTGCGCCCCATGCGCCCGGAATGCGGCTCGTCGGGGTTGAACACCAAAGTGACGCCTGGCGTCGCCTCTTCGGTCCGGCCACGCGCCTTGAACTCGGAGCCGCCATCCTCGGTCACCGCGATCACCAGCGCGTCATGGCTGTGCGGCGCATAGTCGTGCCGGGCGAAATCGGCGTGCAGCAGGCTGAGGCCCGGCAGGACCGGGTCGCGCCAGTAGCGGGCCAGATTGTGGCGATTGGATCGCGGCATCAGACGAATTCCTGGCTCGAGACTAGCGCCGATGGCGCCGAATAGGCGAATCAGCGTAACGTCGGCGTCCGACCCACCCCGAGAGCGAGGCGCGCATGCCCTGTTCCCGCATCGAGACCGGCGCCGGTTGGATCGGCCATCGCCATTTTGACGTGATCGACGCCGTGCAGACGGCGCTGGAGGACGTGCTCGGCATCCCCGACTGGGACCGCGACGTCGTGCTGACCGAGCACCCGATCGACAAGCGTATCGTGCCCTCCGGCCGGTCGGAGATGTTCACCCGTATCGAGATCGTGCTGTTCGCCGGCCGTTCGCACGCCGCCAAACGAGCCCTCTACAAGCAGGTTTGCGACAATTTCGAAGCACTGGGCGTGCCGCGCGGCGACGTCAAGATCGTCCTGATCGAGACCCCGCGGGAGAATTGGGGTATCCGCGGCGGCCAGAGCGCGGCCGATATCGAGCTTGGCTTCGAGGTCGCGATCTAGCGTGACCAATTAAGGTTTACGGGCGCGTCAGGTCCCCGCCGCTTGGCAGGCTGCCGCCTGCCTGCTAAGCGGTGCTGAGAGGTCGAGGAACGCAAGCCGGGAGCCGGAACGCCCCAATGCCCACGCGCAAGAAGCCGCTCGTCGTCGTCACGCGCAAACTGCCCGACGCCATCGAGACGCGGATGATGGAGCTGTTCGACACCCGCCTCAGCGCCGACGACCATGCGATGAGCCAGGCCGAGCTGACCGAGGCGGTGAAGACGGCCGACGTGCTGGTGCCGACGGTGACCGACCGGGTCGACGCCCATGTGCTGGCCCATGCCAATCCGAACCTCAGGCTGATCGCAAGCTTCGGCACCGGCGTGGACCATATCGACCTCGCCTCCGCCCGCCAGCGTGGCATCACCGTGACCAACACGCCCGGCGTGCTGACCGAGGACACCGCCGATATGACCATGGCGCTGATCCTGGCCGTGCCGCGCCGCATCACCGAGGGCGAGCGGGTGCTCCGCGAGGGCAATTGGCGCGGTTGGTCGCCGACCTGGATGCTGGGCCACCGGATCTGGGGCAAGCGGCTCGGCATCATCGGCATGGGCCGGATTGGCCAGGCGGTGGCGCGACGGGCGCGCGCCTTCGGCCTTTCCATCCACTACCACAACCGCAAGCGCCTGCCGGCCGAGGTGGAGCAGGAGCACGAGGCGACCTATTGGGAGAGCCTGGACCAGATGCTGGCCCGCATGGACATCATCTCGGTCAATTGCCCGCACACGCCGGCGACCTATCACCTGTTGTCCGCCCGCCGGCTCGAGCTGCTGCAGAAGCACGCCTATATCGTCAACACCGCCCGCGGCGAGGTGGTGGACGAGAACGCGCTGACCCGGCTTCTGCGCAAGGGCCAGATTGCCGGCGCCGGCCTGGACGTGTTCGAGCACGAGCCGGCGGTGAACCCGAAGCTGCTGGAACTGCCGAACACCGTGCTGCTGCCCCATATGGGCTCGGCCACCATCGAGGGTCGGATCGACATGGGCGAGAAGGTCATCATCAACATCAAGACCTTCGTCGACGGCCACACCCCGCCCGACCGCGTGCATCTCGGTATGCTTTAATCAAGGCCCGGCCGGCAATTGTACAGCCGCCGCCCGGAATAGCCTGACGCCCGGGAGCGTTCATGGGGTGAACGAGGAAGAGAACGCCGCCCCCGTGGGCCCGGACCAGATCCGCGACGCCGTGGTGGCGGAGATCCCGCATCTCCGCCGCTATGCCCGCGCGCTCCTGCGCGACGCCACCGCCGCCGACGACCTGGTGCAGGACTGCCTGGAGCGGGCGCTTGGGCGGCTGCATCTCTTCCAGCCCGGAACGAACTTGCGGAGCTGGCTCTTTGCCGTGCTGCACAACCTGTTCATCAGCCAGCGCCGGACCCAGGCGCGGCGGCGCGACGAACCGATGGCCGAGCCACCATCCCCGGCGGTGCCGCCGGTTCAGACGGCGAGGCTGGAGGCACGCGACATGGGCAATGCTCTCGCCCAGCTACCGGCGGAGCAGCGCGTCGTGGTGCTGCTGATTGGCCTGGAGGACATGAGTTATCGCGAGGCGGCCGATGTGCTGGGCGTGCCGATCGGCACGGTCATGTCGCGCCTCTCGCGCGGCCGCGAGCGCCTGCGCCTGCTGATGGAAGGCCCGCCGGTGGAAGGATCGGGCGAGCCGGTGCTGAGGCGGGTGAAATGAGCGACACCGGCGCGCACCGCCCAGTCGACGAGACCATGCTGCACGCCTTCCTCGACGGCGAGCTCGATGCCGCCGGCCGCGTCGAGGTGGAGCAGTGGGTGGCGCGGCATCCGGACGACGCGGCACGTCTCGCTGCCTTCGGCCGACAGAAGGCGGCGCTGCACGCCGCGTTCGACCGCGTGACGGAGGAAACGGTGCCGACCCGGCTGCTGCAGGCCGCCCGCCGGCGCCGCCAGGCGACGCCCTGGGCGCGAATAGCGGCGGCGCTGGCCCTGCTGGTCGCCGGGGCCGCGGCTGGCTGGTTCGGCCGCGACATCGCAACCGGCCCCAACCGCAGCGTGACGCTGGCCGAGCGCGCCATCGGCGCGCATGTGATCTACACGGCCGAGGTACGCCACCCGGTCGAGGTGACATCGGCCGAGGAGGAGCACCTGGTCCGCTGGCTGTCGCGCCGGCTCGGCCAGCCGCTCAAGCTGCCCGACCTGCGTCCGGTCGGTTTCCGTTGCATGGGCGGCCGGCTGCTGCCCGATGACGGCCGCCCGGCGGCGCAATTCATGTACGAGGACGAGACCGGCCGGCGGCTCACGCTCTATCTGCGTGTGATGCCGGAGGGACGCGACACCGCCTTCCGCTTCGTGCACGAACGCGACGTCTCGGCCTTCTACTGGATCGACGGCAAGTTCGGCTACGCCCTGACCGCCAACCTGCCCCGCGACCGCCTGCTCCAGGTGGCGACGGCGGTCTACGAGGCGGGCCCGAAATAGACGGTCAGCCGACCGCGAACATCCCACGCAACTCGCCGATCGCCGCCATATCCCGCATCCAGGCGAAGGAGCCTTGCTCCTTCATGGCGCGCGCTGCGTTGGTGAAGCTCGCCAGCGCGAGGCGATTGAGCGCGCCGCCGACGCTGATCCGCTTCGCGCCGGCTTCGGCGAGCTGCGATGCCGTGATGTCGCGTTCGAGCCAGCCGGTCACGACGTTGAACGGGCGCTTCACCGCGGCGCAGATCTCGCGCACCTCCGCCAAGGTGCGGATCCCCGGCGCGTAGAGCACGTCGGCGCCGGCGGCTTCGAAGGCCTGCAGGCGCCGGATCGTGTCGCCCATGTCGCTCCGGCCATGGAGGAAATTCTCGGCGCGGGCGGTCAGCATGAACGGGACCGGCAGTAACCGCGCCACATCGGCCGCGGCGCGCACGCGCGCCACCGCAAGGTCGAATTCGTAGATCGGCTCCTTCGGGTCCCCCGTCGCATCCTCGATCGAGCCGCCGGCGGCGCCGGCCTCCGCGGCGAGCCAGATCGCCTCCGCGGCCGCCTCCGGCGCATGGGCGAAGCCGTTCTCGAGATCGACATTCACCGGCAGGTCGGTCGCTTCCACGATGACCCGCGCATTGTCGATCACTTCCGCGCGGCTGACACGGCTATCGGCGCGGCCGAGCATGTTGGCAAGGCCCAGGCTGGTGGTGGCGAGCGCCTCGAAGCCGAGCGCCGCCAGTATCTTCGCCGTGCTGGCTTCCCAGGGATTGGGAATGATGAAAGCACCCGGCCGTTCGTGCAGGGCGCGGAAAATAGCGGCCTTCTCTGCTTGTGTGCGCATCGTGCTGCTCCTGATGTCGAGGCTGAGATGCGTCAACCTCGCCTTGGCAAGGCAAGTTGTCGAATGCATAGTTCATTGCAGATATATCAGGATTCCTGATCGATGGATTTCGACGAGGTCCAGACCTTCGTGGCGATCGCGGAGCTCGGCGGCTTCACACGCGCCGGCGCGCGGCTGCACCGTTCGCAGCCGGCGATCAGCCGTCGCCTCGGCCTGCTGGAACAGAAGCTCGGCGCCCCGCTCTTCGAGCGCATCCGCGGCCGGGCGCGGCTGACCGAGGCGGGCCGCGCCTTCCTGCCGCATGCGGAGGGCGCACTCGCCGCGCTGAAGGATGGGCGCGAGGCGGTGCGCGATCTGCAGGGTGGCTTGCGCGGCACGGTCTCGCTCGCCCTGGTCGGAACGCTGGCGGATACCCAGATTGTCGACGCGCTGCGCCGCTTCGGCCGGCGCGCCAGGGACGTGCGGCTCGAATTGCGCACGGCTTCCAGCAGCGAGGTGACCGATCTCGTCCGGCGCGGCGAAGCGACCCTGGGCCTGCGCTACTTCAACGCCGAGCGGCCGGAGCTCGCGTCCCATGCGGCGGGCGGCGAGGCAATGCTGGTGATCGCCGCCGCGGGCCACCCGTTGGCCGGGCGGCGGGTGCGCGACGCCCGGGCGCTCGCGGCCGAGCGCTGGATCGGCTTTCCGCCGAGCCCGGGCGAGCGCGATTCCTCCGGCCACGTGCTGGCACGCCAGCTGGCACGCGCCGGACTGCACGACGCCGACGTCACCCTGATCGACAGCCTGACGGCACAGAAGCGCCTTGCGCAGGCGGGTTTCGGCCTCGCGCTGGTGCCGGAAAGCAGCGTGCGCGACGAGCTGCGCCAGGGCGCGCTGATCGCGCTCGACGTGCCTGCCCTGCGGACCACGATCCCGGTGACGGCGATCCACCGCAAGGCTGGCTATCTCAGCCCGGCGGCAAAGTCGCTGCTCGCGGCGCTGGTCAGCAATCCGCTGCGGGCGCGTCGGCGCCCCGCAAGCTGACCGGGCCGCGGCCATGGCGGGATTCCCGATCGACGACTTCTCGCTCGACAAGGCGATCGAGCTCAACAACCGCCACGCTGCCGAGCTGTCGCACCAGACGCCCGACCAGTTTCGCCGCCTGATCGGGCTCGCCTGCTATGCGCGTTGGAGCGTCGGCCGGTCGGGCTTCCTGATCGCGCTCGACGAGCGCGCGCCCTACGCCAATCCGAACTTTGCCTGGTTCAAGCAGCGCTACCCGGCCTTCGTCTATATCGACCGCGTCGTGGTGGAAGCGCCGCATCGCGGTCGTGGCGTGGCCCGTGCGCTGTACGAGGATCTGTTCGCCGAGACGCGCCGCTCCGGCCGCTCGCGCATTGTCTGCGAGGTGAATGCGGAGCCCCCCAATCCCGCTTCGGACGCGTTTCATGCGCGTCTCGGCTTCAGCGTGGTCGGGACGGCCCATCTCGTCGATCGGCAAAAGACCGTGCGCTACTTCTGCAAGGCGCTCGATTGACCGGTGCCGCTCACATGGTGAGCACGAGCGACAGCCGATCCTCGTCGACCGCGATCGCCTTGGTCGCCCGGCGGGGTAGCGGCGTCTTGGTGCGGATGCAATGCGCCACCATCAGGGCGGCCACGGCCTCCGGCTTGAGCTCGATGGTGGTGGGCTCCCCACGGGCGGCCATATAGATCGTCACCGCCAGGGTGCCGTTCGTGTCGCGGATCGCCAGCTCGGCGATCCGATCCTCCTTCTTTACGCCCCGGGTCGCCTGCAGATAGGCCTGAACGGCCGCCGACAACTCATTCATCGAGAAGGTGAGTTTGCGCAACTCGCTAATCATTGCCCCTCCGGTTCCTTCCTTTTCCGTCCGAGAATCCGGACCCCCGGCGCCACAAATGTTGTACTCACGAACGATTCGCTACGCTCCCCATTCAGTATAAACAATGGTTGCAGTTTCTCGACATTTGGTGGCTGATTTTTGAAATGCTGCCATGCGCCCCTGTGGCGGGACCACCGTCCGGGCGGCCCCTCGCGTGCGGCGGAGACCCCGCGTCAGGCCATCGACAGGACGAGGGCGACGCGGTCGTCGTCCACCACGATCGACTTGGTGGCGCGCCGCGGCAGCGGCGTCCGCGTGCGTATGCAATGGGCGACCATCAGCGCCGCCAGCGCCTCCGCCTTGAGCTCGACCGAGCTCGGCTCGCCGCTCACCGCCGGATAGATGGTGACGGTTACCGCGACGTTGTGCGGATCGGTGATGGCGACGCCGCCAAGCCGGTCATCCTTGGCCATGCCGCGCGTGGCCAGCAGGTAAGTGGTGATGGCCGCCGCCAGCTCGTCGGTCGAGAAGGTCAGCTTGCGCCATTCCGTGATCATTTGGCTTCCCTGCCTCGGGATGCGGCAATGCAGGTTTGCCGGCACGCTCCCGATTCGCGTGACGCAATCTACCCCTTCCCTGCCTCGCCACGCAGCCGCTCTTGAGCATCGCGCATTCGGCCGCGATTGCGGCGGAGGGCGCTGCTCAGACAGTCCGGCCTTGCCGGGCGACTGAAAAAGCCCCTTCCGTTCAACGGTGATGCCGGCCGAAACGGGCGCGACGAGCAGCCGCAGCCCGGCGCTACCGCCGCGCGGCCTGGACGATACAGCCGTACCAGCCGAGGCCGCGATAGGTCTCGTAGCCGGGCGTCAAGTGGAAGGCGACAGTCGCGCCCTGGGAATCGGTATAGCTGCCGGTATGCCGGCCTTGCGTCTCGATCGGAAAGGTCTCGTTGAAGACGCCGCGCCCGTCGGAGGCGGCGATGATCCGGCGCTGTGCGTCGAGCAGCAGGACGCGCGAGTGCGACTTTTCCTCCTCGGTCAGCCGCACGCCCTTGACCACGGCCTCGGCCTGTGGGCCCCAGTCGAAATGAATGCCCAGCGCGCCCTGCACGCGGCCGTGCATCTCGCCGCCTTCGCGCACCGCGGCGGCATAGGTCGCGACCGGCGCGTTGCCCAGCGCGCCGCAGGTATTGGCATCGGCCACCGTGTAGTCGTCGCCGCTTGCCGCCGCCATGGCCTGCTGGAACCAGCCTTCCGACGAGACGTCGAGGCCGCGCAGGCCCGGATAGCGGTCGGGCCGGCCATGTGCCACCACCTTGCCCTTGGTGTCGCAGAGCCAGAGATCGAGATAGACGGTATAGGCACCGAGGATGACGCCGAGCCGCTTCTCGGCAAAGGCAATGCGCTCCGGAGTCGGCTCGGCCAATGCGTCGACCACGGCGGAATCGGTGGCCCACCAACGCACGTCGCAGGTGCGCTCATAGAGGTTGCGGTCGATGATCTCGATAGCGTTGAGGCAGAGGTCCTGCAGGCGCTGGCCGCGGGTCTGCACGATCATGCGCTCGCCGACGGTGCGGAGCTGCTCGAAGGCGCCGGCGAGCCCGCTCTGCATCTCGCGGGCGAGGCGCTCCACTTCGAGCGAGACGTTCTTCACCTCGGAGGCGACGACGGCGAAGCCCTTGCCGGCCTCGCCGGCGCGGGCCGCCTCGATGGTAGCGTTCAGCGCCAAGATCTTGGTCTGGCCGGTGATGCCCTGGATGGCGCGGCCCTTTTCGGCAGCGATGCGTCCGGCGGCGTCGGCAAGCTCCAGCACCCGCTCGGGCGAGGCGTTCTCGCTATCGGTCGACGCGGCCTCGCGGCGATCGCGCATCTTGCTCTCTTCGGCCAGGGCATTCATCGGCGGTCTCGGCGCAGTCGGTGGTCGATCCGACAATGGGCGGAACGTGACAGCCGCTCGTGCGCACGTGATCGGCCATCACGGGCGAGCAGAATTCACCACATCCCTTGATAAAATCTTCACGCGAAAAAGAAATGCAGATCGCACGCGACTGCACGTCTTTTGTTCACCTGACGTATTATTGGGCAGAACACTCGGAGAAATGCATGAAACGGGCGTTGGAAGGTCTACGCGTGCTCGACTTGTCGCGTTACGTGGCAGGACCGCACGGCACCATGCTGCTCGGCGATCACGGCGCCGACGTGGTGAAGGTGGAGCCCCCCGACCGCGGCGACCCGGCCCGTGGCATCGACCGCCATCTGGGTCCGCCGGACAGCCTGTTCGCCATGACGGTGAACCGCAACAAGCGCAGCCTCGCGCTCGACCTGCGGAAGGCCGAAGGCATAGCACTGCTCAAGGACCTCGCGGCCAAGGCCGACATCATGGTGGAGAACTTCAAGCCCGGCACGCTCGAAGCTATGGGTCTCGACTACGCCAGCCTCGCGGCACCCAACCCGCGGCTGATCCTGGTTCGCATCTCGGGCTTCGGCCAGACCGGACCTTGGGCGGAGCGGCCCGCCTATGACGCGATCGCACAAGCCGCGAGCGGGCTGATGGACCTGACCGGATCGCCCGACGGACCGCCCACCATGGTCGGCACCATCGTGATCGACTACACGACGGCGCTGCACGCCATGCTCGGCGCCATGATCGCCTTGCAGGCACGCGAGCGCACGGGGCGCGGCCAGGAGGTGCATGCCTCGCTGCTCGACGGCATGGCCTCCATGCTGATGACCGCGATCCCGGAGACGCTGCTGTTCGACCGCGAGCCGACCCGGCACGGCAACCGCGACCGGCTGATTGCGCCGTCGAACAGCTTCCGTACCGCGGATGGGCAATGGGTACACCTGATGACGGTGACCGACGATCAGTTCAACCGCCTCGCGCCCGCAATGGGCCGATCCGACCTGATCGAGGATCCCAGATTCGCGACCACCCTGCCCCGCATGCAGAACGGCGCCGAAGTCGAGGCGATCACCGCGGATTGGGTGGCGCGCACGCCGCTGACCGAGGTCCTGGCCGTGCTGCAGGCGGCGGGAATTCCCTCCTCCAAGGTTACGACGGTGGCAGAACTCGCCCGCAGCGAGCAGATGCAAGCCCGTCGCCGCATCGTCGAAATCGAGCATCCTGTGGCGGGGCGCGTCCCCGTCGCCGCACATCCGATCGAGCTTTCCGTCACGCCGGCGGTCGAAGGCGGTCGAGTGCCCACACTCGGCGAGCACACGGCGGCCGTGCTTAAGGACTGGCTTGCACTGGACGAGCGTGAGATCGCCGCGCTGCGCGAAGCGGCGGTGGTCGCCTAGGCGTGGCCTGAAAGGTCCTTGATCGTCGCCTGCGGGCCGCAGAGCGGGCAGGCGGGATCGGGTTTCAGGCGCACGGTGCGGACCGCGGTCGAAAGCGCGTCGTAGATCAGGAGCCGGCCCGACAGGCTGTCGCCGATGCCGATCAACTCCTTCAGCACCTCGGTCGCCTGCAGGGTGCCCATCACGCCGGCGACGGCGCCGAGGATGCCGGCCTCGGCGCAGTTCGGCCGCGAATCCGGGGGCGGCGGCTCGCGGTAGAGGCAGCGGTAGCAGGGATGCCCGCCGCCGCCCTCTGTCCCTCTGATATGCGACTTGAAGGTCGAGAGCTGGCCATCGAACTGCACGACGGCAGCCGAGACCAGCGGCTTGCCGTAGAGGTGACAGGCATCGTTGATCAGGAACCGGGTGTCGAAATTGTCGCTGCCGTCGGCGACCAGATCGACGGCGCCGATCAGCTCGCGCGCATTGCCCGCAGTGATGCGCGTCGCATGCTCGACGATCGTGACTTCCGGATTGATCGCGCGGAGCTGCGCGGCCGCCGAGGCCGTCTTCCGCTCGCCCACCCGCGCCGTGGTGTGGGCGATCTGGCGTTGCAGGTTGGAGAGCGAGACGGTGTCGTCGTCGACCAGGTGCAAGGTGCCGACGCCGGCGGCGGCGAGGTAGAGCGCGAGCGGCGAGCCGAGTCCGCCCGCACCCACCACCAGCACCCGGGACGATTTCAGCTTCTGCTGGCCGGCGCCGCCCACCTCGCGCAGCACGATGTGACGGGCATAGCGGTCGAGCTCGGAATCGGAGAGTGGCATCGCCCGAGGGTCAGAGCCCGTCGAATAGCGGCGTCGAGAGATAGCGCTCGGCGAAGGAGGGGATGATGGTCACGATCTTCTTGCCCGCCATCGCCGGCCGCTGCGCCACTTCCAGCGCCGCCGCGATCGCCGCACCGGAGGAGATGCCGACCGGAATGCCGTCGAGCCGGGCCACCTGGCGCGCCGTCTCGAACGCCGTCTCGTTGCCGATGGTCAGGATCTCGTCGATCACCTTGCGGTCCAGGATACCCGGCACGAAATTCGCGCCGATGCCCTGGATCTTGTGCGGACCCGCCTTGCCCTTGGAGAGCAGCGGGCTGTCCTCCGGCTCCACCGCCACGACGTGGACCGAGGGCTTGCGGCTCTTCAGCACCTGGCCGACGCCGGTGATGGTGCCGCCAGTGCCGATGCCTGAGACGAGTACGTCGACGCCGCCGTCGGTATCGACCCAGATCTCCTCCGCCGTGGTGGCGCGGTGGATCGCCGGATTGGCCGGATTCTCGAACTGCTGCGGGATGATGGCGCCCGGGATCTCCTTGAGCAGCTGCTCGGCGCGCTTGACGGCGCCGTCCATGCCGCCCTCCTTCGGCGTCAGGTCGAGTTCGGCGCCGAGAATCTTGAGCATCTTGCGTCGCTCGATCGACATCGTCTCCGGCATCACCAGGATCAGGCGATAGCCTTTGGCGGCGGCGACGAAAGCAAGGCCGATGCCGGTATTGCCCGAAGTCGGCTCGATCAAGGTCGCGCCGGGCTTGAGTTTGCCGGAAGCTTCCAGCGCCTCGATCATCGAGACTCCGATGCGGTCCTTGACGCTCGCCAGCGGATTGAAGAATTCGAGCTTGGCCAGAACCTCGCCCTTGGCACCCGCCTCCTTGGCGATGCGGTTCAGGCGCACGAGCGGCGTCGAGCCGATGGTGTCGACGATCGAGTCATAGATCCGGCCGCGCGGTGCGGCGCGGCGGGCGGTCAGCGTGGCGGCATCGTTCATTGACGTTTCCTCCCGAAATCAGATGGTGAAATCGGCCCGGGGCTGTGCCACCAGCGGCACGTCGCTCAGCTGCGCGGTCGAGCAGAGATCCTCGAGCGTGGTATGGTCGAGCCGCTTCTCGAGCTCAGCTCTGAGGTCGTCCAGTAGCGGCCGCACCACCTTGATGCCGATCGGCGAGCCAGGCTCCGCCGCTTCCTCGCCGTTCTCCGGATCTTCGAAGCCCTCGATCGCGCGGATCACCTCCCCGACCGAGATCCGCCGCCGCTCCCGCGCCAGCGTATAGCCGCCGCGGGGCCCCCGCACGCCTTTCAGGATTCCGGCCCGCACCAGCTGCTGCATCACCTGTTCCAGATAGCGCGGCGGAATGCCTTGTCGACGGGTGATCTCCTTCGCCTGCACCGGATCGGGCCGAGCGTTGTAAGCGATGTCAACCACCGCCTCGAGGGCGAACAGGGTGCGGCGAGGCAATCGGAGCATATCGTCTCAGCTCTTGGTTCCGGTCGAGCCGAAGCCACCGGCGCCGCGGGCGGTCTCGGTGAGCGCATCGGCTTCCACCAGACGGGCGTGGGTGACCGGCGCCACCACCGCCTGGGCAATGCGCATGCCGCGCTCCACCACGAAGGCCGCCTCGCCCAGATTGACCAGGATCACGGCGACCTCGCCGCGATAATCGCTGTCGATCGTGCCGGGGGAGTTCAGCACCGTGACACCGTGCTTGGCGGCAAGGCCCGACCGCGGCCGGACCTGCGCCTCGAAGCCCGGCGGCAGCGCCATGGCGAAGCCGGTCGGCACGAGGGCGCGGGCGCCGGGCGCCAGCGTCACCGGCGTCGCGACAGCGGCGGCCAGATCGAAACCTGCGGCGCCCTCCGTCGCATAGGCCGGCAGCGGCAGGTCGGCCGCATGCGCAAGGCGCTTGATCTCGACCACGGCCTTGCTCATTGCCCGCTCCCGTTCAACGCCTCGGCGATGCGCCGCGCCAGGCGTTCGGCTATCTCGTCCTTCGAGGCGGTCGGCCAATCCTCGAAGCTCTCGCCCGCCAGCAGATGCACGGTGTTGCGCGCGCCGCCAAAGGTGCCGGTGCCGGGGCTCACATCGTTCGCCACGATCCAGTCGCAGCCTTTGCGCGCGCGCTTGGCCTTGGCGTTCTCCTGCAGCTTCTCGGTCTCCGCCGCGAAGCCGATGACGAGACGCGGCCGCTGCTTCTTGCGCTTCGACAAGCTCGCGAGGATGTCCGGGTTCTCCGCGAGCGCGAGCGTGGGCAGCGGCTTGCCGTCCTGCTTCTTCAGCTTCTGCGCCGCTTCGGTGGCCACGCGCCAATCGGCGACAGCGGCCGCGCACACCGCGACATCGAACGGCAACGCAGCTTCGCAGGCCGCCAGCATGTCACGCGCGGATTCCACCCGCACGATGCGGGCGCCGGCGGGGTCCGGCTCGTGCGTCGGGCCGGAGACCAGCACCGTGTCCGCCCCGAGCCGCACGAGCGCCGCGGCGATCGCGTGCCCCTGCTTGCCCGAAGAGCGGTTGGCGATATAGCGCACCGGGTCGATCACCTCGTGCGTCGGCCCCGAGGTGACCAGCGCCTTGACGCCTTTCAGCGGCAGTTCGGCACCGCCGAAAAAGGCTTCGATCGCGGCGACGATCTCGAGCGGCTCCGCCATCCGCCCCGGCCCGTATTCGCCGCAGGCCATGTCGCCGTCGTTCGGGCCGACGAAGCGGACACCGTCCGCCTTGAGCCGCGACAGGTTCCGCTGCGTCGCCGGATGATTCCACATCCGCACGTTCATCGCCGGCGCGGCCAGGACCGGCTTATCGGTGGCGAGCAGCGCCGTGGTGGCAAGGTCATGCGCGAGGCCGCCCGCCATTCGCGCCAGGATGTCGGCAGTGGCCGGCGCGACGACCAGCAGATCGGCATCGCGCGACAGCTGGATATGGCCCATCTCGGCCTCGTCGGTCAGCGAGAACAGTTCGCCATAGACCTTGTCGCCGGACAGCGCCGAGACGCTGAGCGGGGTCACGAATTCGGCGCCCGACTTGGTCAGAATGCAGCGCACGGCGGCGCCACGCTCGCGCAGGCGGCGGATCAGGTCGAGGCTCTTATAGGCCGCGATTCCGCCAGCGATGACCAGCAATACGCGCTTGCCCGACAGGGTTGCCGACATTCATACATTCTCCAAGTGTGATTATTCTACATTGCCGCCCGAGGAACCGCAAACAAGGGAAATTATCGCGGCCAATCAGCAGGATGATATCCAAGCGGAACGGCCGGACGGAGCCAATGGGCGGGTGTCTCGCTGAGCTGCACCGCCGGCCCGAGGTGGCGCAGACGCCCCATCGGCGTCTCCGTGTCGACCGAGAGCGCTGCGATCTCCGGTTCGGGCGCGTCCTCCGGCACGGTTGCCAGCGCGGCGGGATCGACCACTCCCTGCCCGGCGATCCAGTGCCCGGTCTGGGCGAGCGAAACGCGGACCAGCCAGCTGCCGCCCTCGGTCGCCCGCCGGGCCAGGGCCACCATGGCGCCGAACGCCATCAGATAGCCGCTCACATAATCGATGGCGGAAACCGGCAGGAAGCGCGGCCCCTTGCTGCCGCCCTGCTGCACCGCCATGCCGCTCACCGCCTGCACGACCGTGTCGAAGCCGCGCCGCGCCGCCCAGGGTCCGCGATGCCCGAAGGCGCTGAGCGTCACGCAGACGATGCCGGGACGCAGCCGCATCAGCTCCTCGGGGGAAAATCCGCGGTCATCCAGAGCGCCCGGCCGGAAGGATTGCGAGAACACGTCCGCCTCGCGGGCCAGACCGCGGAGCCGATCGCGCCCCGCCGCCTCGCGCAGGTCGAGATGCGCCGAAAGCTTGCCGTGCCCGGTGTCGTATTCGATCCAGCCGGAATGCGGCAGATGCGGTCCGGCGATCTTCAGCACATCGGCGCCGTGTTCGGCCAGTGTGCGGGCACAGGTCGGCCCCGCCAGCACGCGCGTCAGGTCGAGCACGCGGATGCCCGCGAGTGGCCGGTCGCCGTCGGGCAGCGGCTCGCGCGGCGCGTCGCCGATGCGGACGATCTCGAGCAGCGGCAGCTCCGCAACTGCCGCAGCCTGGGGATGCTCTGCCCATTCCGCAGCGCTGCGCACCATCACGCCGACGCCGCCCGCCGCTACCACGGCCTCTTCCAGCTCGGCCGCCTCGCGCCGGCTGGCCGCGCCGGCCGCGGCCGCGCGCTCCGGCGCTGTCCCCAGTACCGACAGCATGGCGTCGCGATGGTTGGGGAAGTTGCAGTGGAAGTAGATGAAGCGGCCGTCCCGCGTCGGATAGATGCCGCTCAACGGATCCCATGGGCTGTCGAACGGCTTGCCGTCGAGGCGCAGATAGCGCGAGCTGCGCAGCGACAGGGCAGCGGCGCGCACGTTGACGGCTATCTTCTGCCGCCGGCCGGTGCGCAGTTGCCACAGATCGCTTGCGGCAAGGCCGACGGCGGCCAGCGCCGCTGCGCCGGCCGTGCCGACGCGGTACGGCGTCTGCACCACGGGGTCCGAACCGGTGAAAATCGGCTCCTCCGGCGAACCGGTGCCAGCCTGCCTGAGGATGTTCCGCAAAGCCCCCATCGGCATCTCGACATCCTCCCTGGTCCGCACCGAGGCTAGCGATCGATCAGCCAGAGCACCACGGCGCCGAGCGCAATCGCCCAGGGCAGCCAGTCGCGACGGCGCGTCACCGCGACGATCGGTTCGGGCATCGGCTGGCCCAGCCGATCGATCAGGGCCGGCAGGCTCTGCACCAGCCGCGCGCCGTCGCGCGCCGCATCCAGCAGCCGCGTTTCCGGCGACAGGTTGTCGCGCGCCCAGGGCTCCACCACCGGCCGGGCCGCGGCCCAGAAGTCGATCTCCGGGTCGAGCGTGCGGGCCACGCCTTCCACCGTCACCATGGTCTTCTGCAGCAGCAGCAGGTGCGGCTGCGTGCGCATGCCGAAGGCTTCGGTGATGGCGAAGAGCTGTGCCAGCAGCCGGCCGAACGAGATCTCATTCGACGGCCGATCGAGGATCGGCTGGCCGATGGCACGGCAGGCCAGCGCGAAGGCATCGACGGATCGGTCCGCCGGCACGTAGCCGGCGGCGAAATGCACTTCGGCCGCGCGGCGCCAGTCGCCGCGCAGGAAAGCCCCCAGCATGTCCGCCATGAAGAGCCGCGTCCGCCGGTCGAGCCGCCCCATGATGCCGAAATCGACCGCGACCAGCGCACCGTCGGGCGCGACGAACAGGTTGCCGTGATGCGGATCGGCGTGGAAGAAGCCATGCGCCAGCGCCTGGGTCAGGAAGCTCTGAATCACCGCCGCGGCGATCTGCTTGCGGTCGTGCCCGGCCGCTTCGATCGCCGCTATGTCGTCGACGGGAATGCCGGTGACACGCTCCGTCGTCAGCACCCGCTGGCCGGTACGCCGCCAATCGGCTTTGGGGACCCGGTACACCGCCGGCTCGGCGAACATCTCGCCGAGCTCCGCCGCCGCCGCGGCTTCGAAGCGCAGGTCGATCTCCATCGCCACGGTTTCGGCAACCGTCTCCACCACGGCGCTCGGGCGCAGGCGGCGCAACTCCGGCACATGGCGCTCGAGCCTCGATGCCAGCCAGCGGAACAGCGCAAGGTCGCGGCGCAGTGCCGCCTCCACGCCCGGCCGCAGCACCTTGACCGCAACCGGGCCGTCAGGCGTCTCGGCGAAATGCACCTGCGCGATCGACGCCGCCGCCACCGGCTCGCGATCGAAATGCACGAACAGCGCATCGAGCGGCAGGCCGAGCTCCGCCTCTATCGTCGCGATCGCCGCGGCGGTGGGAAACGGTTCCAAATCGTCGCGCAAGCGGCCGAGATCCTCCGCCACATCGGCGCCGACGAAATCCGGCCGCACCGAGAGCGCCTGGCCGAGCTTGATGAAGCTCGGCCCCAGCTCGACCAGCGCACCGGCCAGCCTCGCACCGGGCCGCTTACGGCGCGCGCCGGCCATGGGTCGGCCGGCGAGGAAGCGCAGCAGCGCTGCCGCCGGCCGGGAGACGCCGCCCGCCTCCAGCGGCAGCTCGACGCCGTGGCGGCCCAGCGTCCGCCAGATGCGCCAGAGTTCGCCCGCATGTCGAAGCGCGCGTAGCACGGCTCAGATGCGCCAGGCCGAGTGCAGCGTGACCACACCGCCGGCCAGCCGTCGCTGGCGCACGCGTTGCAGGCCGGCCGCGCCAAGCATGGCGGCGAAGCGCTCGTCACTCGGAAAGCGGCGGATGCTCTCGATCAGGTACTGGTAGGGCTCGGCCTTGCCGGTCACCAGCTCGCCGAGCTTCGGCAGCACCTGGAAGGAATAGAGATCGTAAAGGCCGCTCAAGCCGACATCCGGCCGCGGTCCGAACTCCAGGCAGAGAAAATGCCCGCCCGGCTTCAGCACCCGCCGCGCCTCCGCCAGCGCTTTTGGAATGTCGGTGACATTGCGGATACCGAAGGCGATCGTATAGGCCTCGACCGAACGATCGGCCACCGGCAGCGCCTCGGCATTGCCGACCAGCCAATCGATCCGATCCAGGATGCTGCGATCGATGGCGCGGTCGCGCCCGACCTCGACCATGGCCGGGTTGATGTCGCATACGACCGCGCGCGCCGTGGCGCCGGCCCGGGCGAGGAAGCGGAAGGCGATGTCGCCCGTGCCGCCCGCCACGTCCAGCAGCGTCATCGCCCCGCGCGGGTTGAGCCAGTCCAGCATCGCCTCCTTCCACCGGCGATGTAGGCCGAGCGACATCAGGTCGTTCATCAGGTCGTAGCGGTCGGCGACGCGCTCGAACACCTCGCGTACCAGGCCTGCCTTGGCATCGCGCGGCACGCGGCGGAAGCCGAAATCGACCTCGTCGGTGGGGCTCTCGGTCATGCGCGGCGGACCATAGCGGAGAGGCCCACGCGTATCCATGCGCAGATGCCGCACCCGGAATTGCTGCCGCTGGTCAGGCAAGTCGCCGCCCGCTAGCTTGCCGCCATGCCCGAACTGCCCGAAGTGGAGACCGTCTGCCGGGGGCTGCGCCCCGCCCTCGTGGGCAAGCGGATCGCCCGCGTGCGCGTGATGCGGCCCGATCTGCGCTGGCCCCTGCCGGCGGGCCTGGGCCAGGCCCTGACCGGGCGCCGGGTCGAGGCGGTGGACCGCCGGGCCAAATACATCCTGGTCCGGCTCGACGACGCCAATTTGATGCTGGCGCATCTCGGCATGACCGGCAGCATGCGGGTGCGGCCGGTCGATCCGACGCGGGCATTGCTGCCGCACGACCATGTGATCCTGGAGACCGAGGACGGCATCAGCGTCACGTTTCACGACCCGCGCCGCTTCGGCATGATCGACCTGGTGCCGGCGGCGGAGATGGCGCGGCACAAGCTGCTGGCCGAGCTTGGCCCCGAGCCGCTGGAGGACGCCTTCAACGCGGCGGCGCTGTCCGCCGCGCTCGCCGGCAAGCGCACGCCGATCAAGGCCGCGCTGCTGGACCAGACGGTCGTGGCCGGCCTCGGCAACATCTATGTCTGCGAGGCGCTCTACCGGGCCGGCATCGGCCCGCGCCGGCTCGCGCAAAGCGTCGGCGGCGCACGCGCCGAGCGGCTCGTCACGGCGATCAAATCAGTGCTGCAGGCGGCGATCGAGAGCGGCGGCTCGACGCTCCGCGACTATGTCCAGGCCGATGGCGAGCTCGGCTATTTCCAGCACCGCTTCGAGGTCTATGACCGCGAAGGCCAGGCCTGCCTGCGTTGCGGCAACGCGCACGAGATCAGGCGGATCGTGCAATCCGGCCGCTCCACCTTCTATTGCGGCCGCTGCCAGCGCTGATGCGCACATGGCTCTGATCCGTCCCGCGGAGCCGGCCGATGCGGAAGCGATCGGCGAGGTCCATGTCGTCTCCTGGCGGGAGACCTACACCGGGATCATGCCGGAACTCGTGCTGACCCGGCTTTCGGTCGAAGCGCGCTCGCGCATGTGGCGCACCATGCTGGACCGGCCGGCACCGGCCAGCGCCGTGTTTGTCGCCGAGGACGACGAGGGCGAGGTGGTCGGCTTCGCCTCCTGCGGGCCGCAGCGCACGCCGACGCTCGAATTCGCCGGCGAATACTACGCGCTCTACGTACTGTCGGCGGCGCAGCGGCACGGCATCGGCCGCACCCTGATGGCGGCGATGTCGAACCACCTGAGCCGCAGCGGATTGGTTTCGGCGAGCCTGTGGGTCGTGCGCGACAACGCGCGCGCGGTGCGCTTCTACGAACGCTTCGGCGGCGTTGCGGTGGCGACGCAGGAGGAGCGCCGCGACGGCTATGTGCTGTCCGAGGTTGCCTATGGCTGGCGGGAGCTGCCCCTGGTCTGACCGCAACCCGGCAACGTCAGAACAGCGCCGCCAGGATCAGTACGATCCCGATCATCCCGATCTGCCAGAACGCCGTTCGCACCCACGGCACGCCCAGGGCATAGGCCGGCACATAGGCAATGCGCGACCAGAGATAGAGATGGGCGCCGAGCTCGGTGAGCCAGCCGTTCCGTCCACCGAGATGGGCCACGATCACCGCGACGGCAAAGAGCGGCAGGCTTTCCATCAGGTTGCGCTGCGCGCGGTCGAGCCGGCCGGCCAAGCCGGTCAGCTCGATCGGCCGGTCGCGCGGTCCGATCGACCAGGCGATGCCGGTCACCTGCTTTGCCGCCGTGCTGGCCAGCCCGATCTGCACCAGCCCCAGCAGCACCGTGCCGGCCAGCAGCCAAAGCTCCGTCGTCATCGCTCGCTCCTCACGCTCGTCACCGCGCCAGCAACAGGATCACGCCGCCGACCGTCGCCGCGACGCCGATCACGATACGCCGCCCGATCTCCACGCGGCCGAGCAGCAGCGGGCTCAGGGCCAAGGTCACCAGCGGGTAGGTCGCGACCAGCGGCGAGACCAGCGCGACCGGGCCGAGCGCCAGCGCCGCGTACATCAGCAGCACGGCTGAGGCATTGCCCAATCCGACCAGGGCGAACCAGGCCAGGCCGGGCCGATTCCGAGGCGCCGGGAACGGCACGCCGCGCAACCGGGCCGAGCCCAGGATGACCGCCGCCGAGACGGTGTAGCCGACCAGCACGGCGGCAAAGGGACTCGGCCAATAGCCGAGGCCGAGCTTGGTTCCGGGCTGGATCAGGCCGCGGATCGCCGCGGCAGCCAGCGGCAGCGCCAGCACCCAAAGCGGCCAGGCCCGCGATCGGGCGCCCCGGCCGAGCGACAGCAGAACCACGCCGGCGACGATGACGCCGAGCCCCAGGAGCTGCCGCGGCTGCGGCGCTTCCCCCAGCATCACCGCGGCGGCGGCAACGGCAAAGAGCGGCGCCAGGTTGCCGAGCGCGCCGGCGACGTGCGGACCCATGCGCCGGTTCGCGTCGAAGGTGAGCAAAGTCACCGCGGCGGGAAACAGCAATCCGACCGCCGCGAAGACGGCAAAGCCACGCGCATCGACGCCACCCAGATCGAGCCGGAACGGCACCACCAGCCAGAGCAGCAGCGCCGAGCACGGCACGCTGACGGCAGCCCCTTGCGCCGGTGTCAGATAGGCAAGGCCGCGCTGGGTCAGCACCAGTGCGGCGCCGAAGCAGAAGGCGGCGGCAAGCGCGAGCAACCACGGATCCTGCAGCACGCCTCCTCCCCCATTATCGCCGGCCGCCACCCATTCTGCCCCGGCGTTGCCGACCGACGCACTTCTATCGGGCGATTCGGTATAGGAAGTCAGGGTTCGAGGAGGTTTGACTGTTGGGCATCGATGCCACGCCGCCGGTCGTCCCGGTATTGCAGACACCGCGCCTGCGCCTGCGGCCGCTGCAGGCCGAGGATGCGGAGGCTCTGCACGACGCCTATGCCAATCCGCAGGTGATGCGGCATTGGAGCCTGGCGCCCTCCGGCGATCTCGCCGAGACGCGCCGGCGCATCGCCTGGTCGCTGGCGGCCAGCGTGGAGATGCATGCCGCCTGGGCGATCACGCAGCCGCCGGACGACCGACTGATCGGCTTGGTCAACTACCACCACCGTGAGGCTTCGAACCGGCGGCTCGAGATCGGCTATCTGCTGATGCGCGGGCATTGGCGCCAGGGGCTGATGCGCGAGGCGCTCGTCGCGCTGCTCGACCACTTCTTCGTTGCCTTCGACGTGCATCGCGTCGAAGCGATGGTGGAGCCGAGCAACCTGCCGTCCCGGCGATTGCTCGAGGGCCTGGGCTTCGCCTGCGAGAGCGGTGTCCTGCGCGACCGCATCAAAGTGGGCGATGCTTACCGCAGCATGGTCATGTACGCGTTGCTCGCGCCCGACTGGAAGGCGGCGACGCGGCGCTGACGGCCCGGTCCAAGCCGGGCTAGCATGCGGCACAGCCTGTCCGGGGAAGGAACGCCATGACCGCGCCGACGACGATCGCCGAGCTTCGTACCACCCTGCTCCGCCTGCCCTGGGCCGGCGCGCCGCCCGAGACCGGCTTCCTGCCGACACCGCATCGCGAGTTGCTGGTGCTCGAGGTCGAGACGCGCGACGGGCAGACCGGCATGGGCTATCTGATGCCGTTATCCGGTGGGCTCGAGACCATCGACACCTGCCTGCGCGAGCTGATCGCGCCGAAGGTGATCGGCCGCGACTGCACCGAGATCGAAGGCATCTGGCAGAGCCTGTGGCGCAGCACCTATGTGCTGGGCCGCATGGGCGTCACCATGTTCGCGCAATCCGCCCTCGACATCGCGCTCTGGGACCTGCTCGGCAAGCGCGCCGGTCTGCCGCTCTACCGGCTGTGGGGCGCGGCCAAGGCGGAGGTTCCGGCCTATGGCTCGGGCTGCTGGCGCGGCCTCGGCAAGGACGGGATGATCCAGAAGGCGGAAGGCTTCGTCGAGCGCGGCCTGAAGGCGATCAAGATGCAGGTCGCGCATCTCCGCCCCTGGCGCGAGGACGTGATGAACGTCCGCGCCATGCGCGCCGCGCTCGGCCCCAATATCGAGATCATGGTCGACGTGAACGAGGGCTGGACCGCCGACACCGCGATCCAGGCCGGTCAGTATCTCGACGAATGCGACATCTACTGGCTGGAGGAGCCGGTCGTGTGCGAGGACTTCGCCGGCTATGCGCGTATCGCGCAGGCGCTGAAGACCCGCATCGTCGGCGGCGAGAACCACTTCACCCGCTTCGATCTCAGGCCGTTCTTCGCGACGCCGAACGTACCGATCCTGCAACCCGATCCGATGCGCGGCGGCCTGACCGAGCTGCGCAAGATCGCCGCGACGGCGGATACCTGGGGCATCGCCATGGCGCCGCATCTCTTCCACGAGCTGACGGTGCACCTGATGGCGTCGATCCCGAACGCCAACTATCTGGAATACATGGACTGGATCGACGATCTCTGGGTCGAGCCTGTGCTGCCGGTCGGCGGCAAGATGCGGCCACTGGAACATCCCGGCCACGGTCTCGTCTTCCGACCCGACCTCCTGAAGGAGCACCGGATCGGCGGCAGCCGGATGAAGGCCTAGACGCCGGCGAGCGATTCCACCGAGCCGTCGAGCGCCATCAGCAGCAGCTCGACCTCAAGGTCGGGATGCTTGGCCTTGATCGCGGTCTTGAGCTTGGCCGCCTCGCGGCCATGCGCTGCCGTCTCGACGGCCCGGTCCTTGGCGTGCTCCGGTCCGAGGAACAGCTTGTAGGCGCCGCAATCGCGGTGATCCATCACGATCACCTTCTTGATGTGATGCAGCTGCGCCGCCACACCGACATGGTCCCAGAAGGTCTGGCCCCAGGCCGGATATTTCTCGTTGGTCACACCGATCGAGGCCCCCGCCAGGATCACGTGATCGTACTTCTCGGTCAGTTTGCGCCCGTCCATGTAGCGGGCGACGTCGTCCATCAGCCGATAGTCCATGCAGGACAGCAGCAGGGCCTCGGTCGCGCCGGCAGCGCGGGCCAGCCGCGGCAGGCCGAATGCCGCAACAGCCGCCGCCCCGGCGGCGGCAAGGCCGGTCATCCGCAGCAGCTGGCGGCGGTCGGTCAGATGGCAGGTGCAGGATGCGGCATGGATGCGGGAATGGCGCACGGCTATGGCTCCGGACCAGAAGCGACCCGGCATTGCAACCCGCCAGGCGTGAAGATCCGGTTGCCGCGTGCGATGGCGGCGCGACGCGTTCCGCTCCAGCCCGGAGCTTTCGCGCCCTCCCGGAAGCCGCGAATCCGGCTATCCTCCGCGGCGGACGGCTTCGGGGAAAAGGTGGTGAATGCGCGCACCGGCCAGGGCTTTCCGCCTGTTCAACTTGCGCTACCGGGGCCCCATCGAAGTCTGGGGCCCGCATCTGCCGGTGCCGGAACGGGGCGTTTCGCTGTCCCGCAGCTTCAAGGTGGTCGGCGACGTTCTGCGCTTTCGCGTCGAGTGCTGGCTCTATCAGGACCGCATGGCCCAGGGGACGCAGCCGCAATACACTTGGCTGAAGCAGAATGCGGAGGATCCGGACATACAACTCCGATCGCGTCTGCATATCCGATTTGTCAATGCATTCAATGCGGAGCCCGTTGAAACTCTATTGTCGTACGAGACGAATCCGCAGTTTGCCGATCTCGGGCGCCATCCGCCGGGCTTCCGCCCCAATGTCACCGGCATGGGAATCTGCGGGCTGAAGCTGGCGGCCGACATCGTGGTGCATCCCGATGCCCGGAGCGACACCCGGGTGCTGACGGTGAACCTTCTGATCGACAAAGAGCTGTTCGCCCGACGGCCCTATGCGCAGTATCCGCCCCTGTTCTGCCATCTCAGGCTGAACCGCCTGGAAACCTGGGGGCTTTGCGCGGCCGACGAGATCCCCGGCACGGCGATCGAGCCGATCGAGGCCGACGCTCCCGACACCAGGCCGAGAATGGCCGCCAAGCCCGTCAAGGCGGTTGCTGGCGGCAAGGGCGGAAAGCCGAAGGCGGCCAAGCCGTCGCCCAAAAGCAAGCCGTCGGCCGGAAAGCCGTCGAAGAAGCCGGCGCCGAAGGCCCGGCGGCGCTGATGGCATGCCCGGCAGCGGCGGCATCCGCGACGAACGGCAACCTTTTTCACCAGGGTTGCAGCTAGAATAGCGGTCGATGGACTCATACTACCTTCGGCAACGACGTCGGCGCCGGCTGCTGCGGTTTCTCGCCATCTGCGCCTTCTTCGGCCTGCTTTCCCTGCCGGTCCTGTATCTCCTGCGCGGCGAGGTTCGCGCTGTCGCCGTGCTGGCCTATCGCTTTGCGAAGAGCCAGGTGCAGGCATTCCGCGCCGCCGATCCGGTGGTCGTCGTCGAACGCAGCACGCCGAGCCCGAAGCCACAATCACAATCACAGCCACAGCCACAGCCACAGCCGCAGCCGCAGTCCACGGCCAGCGCCGGCTCGGCGGCGGCGCAGCCACAGCCTCCGCGCCTGCGCACGGTGAAGCTGGGTGAAACGACATTCCGCATTCCCGAGGGCTACGTTCAACGCAAGGAAGATCTCGGCAGCCCGCAGAACCCCGAACTGGTGCTGAGCGCCTTGCTCCCGGATCTCCGCCCCCGCGCGACCGGGCGCGGCGCCTGCGCGCCGAAGGAAGCGCGCTGCCCAGACTTCGCCGTCCTGAAGCTGCGGCCCGGCCGTGCCCTGATCGAATCAGAGTTCACCAAGCGCTACAAGGCGGCGCCCGGATCGTTCGCCCTCATCCCCGGTATCCATGGCCTGCAGCAGATCCCGCCGCACCGGTCTCGACCGGCGAACGAGCGCCAGTTTCTGGCCCAACCGGCAGGACGCTGGACATGGATCAGCTGTCGTGAGCTTGGCCGGCCGAGCGCAAAGCAGCCCGCCTTCGGTGTCTGCCACCTCGACTTCGACACGCCGGACGGCCTGAGCGTCAAGGTCCGCTTTCCCCGGGACCGGCTGTCCGACTGGTCGGCGATTCAAGCCAAGGCCGCGGAGCTGGCGGCGGGATTCCGGGGCTGAACGGCGCAGGCCGGCCGGGCCGGATCAGCGGCGCGGCAAAGACCGTCCGCCGGTGGGCAGAAGGCCGATCAGCTCGGCCGCCAGGCGGTCGCGTTCCTGCCAGTCGTCGAAGTGATCGAGCAAGGCGGCGAGCTTGGTCCCGACCGGGCTGCCCAGCCCTCGCAGCGCGTCGGCCTGTCGGCGAAGCACCTTGAGATCGAGCCGTGCGAGAAGATCGTCCATGGCCGCGAGCTTCGCGCTTCCTGCGAGCCATTGCCATCAAGCATCCGGATTAGGCCGACCGCACTGGCATCGACTCGGCCGAAGCGGGTACGAATCACTGACCCAATTGCCGTCGACGCACGTGGACGACCAACACCGATCCACGGTCATCGCGCTCGGCCTGGAAAGCCGCGCGGCGCGCAAGGATTTCGCTGCGCGGATCCGCACCGTCTCCGAAGCCTATGGCCTGCCGCTCGATCCGCGCCACGTGGTGCACGTCCTCTCTGCCGAAATAGCGAACCTCACCCGCGCGCGGTCGGCGCGCGCGGGTGCACGTAATCCTTGAAGTCGTCGAAGCCCTTCCAGGCCGGCTCGACCGGATCGCTGCCCGGCGCCGGCACATATTTCGACGGCTCCTCCAGCTGCAGCTTCGGGATGTAGCGCGGGCAGTTCGGAAAGATCGCCCGCACCTTCACCCGGACCATCAGCTGCGCCCCGACCGTCGACGCGAGCAAAGGATCGTCGCGGCTGACGGTCGCCCGGCCATTCACGCGCAGCCGCCGCGGCCTCTCGTGCATGTCGATGAACAAGACTCCAACCTCGGCATGCTGGGCGATATTGCCGAGGCTCTTGAACATGCCGTTGCCGTCATAGTCGGGGAAGGCGAGCTCGTCCGGCGCCGTCACCCGCACGAACCCGGCAGGGCCGCCCTTGAACGAGCAGTCGAGCCGCCCCTCCGCATCCGACGTCGCGAGGAAGAAGTAGATCGCCCCCTCGATGAATGCCCTGTCGCCGTCCGTGAACACCGTTCGGGTCAGCTTCTCCTCCAGCCGGTCGGCGATCCGCCGGCTGTCGAAGGCGTCCTGCAGGGCCCGGTTGCCATCGTGGAACATGATCGTCTCGGCCATGGCCGTCCCTCCTCGCTGGCTGCGGTCAATCCTCGCCCGCGGCCTGACGTTGCTCCGCCGGATCGTTCATCATCACGGTGATGTCGGCATTCAGGTGGTGCGTCGGGCCCTCCGCCGCCTGCCCTTCATTGACGACGGTGCGGCCAAAAGCGGCGACGAAGGGAATGGCATCCTTCGTGATCGGCGCCATCTTCTTCTTGCGCGCGAGCGCCTTGGCGATGAAGGGCGCAAGCTCCGCCTGCTTCTTCGCTTCGCGGGCTTCCGCGCCGGCCTTCAGCTTCGGCATCACCTCGGCCGCGAACAGCTCCAGCGCTTCGCAGATATGCTCGTGTTGGTTCCGGCCGCCCTGCTGGATGAAGATCACCTGGTCGACGCCGGCCGCCTCATAGCGGCGGAGATGCTCGGTCAATTGCGCCGGCGTGCCGATGCCGCTGCCGTGCCCCACATCCGGCAGCGAGGGCCTGGCCTTCTCGAAGCGCTGCCAGACATCGGTCGTGCCCGGCTGGTGGTTGCCGTAGACGTAGAAGTGGCCGAGTGAATAGCCGAAGAACTGGAAGCCCTCGGCACCGCGGCGCTTCGCTTCTTCGTAGTCGGGATGGCAGGAGAAGCCGGTCACCATCGCCACATTGGCGTTGACCGCGTGCCCGATCGGCACACATTCCTTCGACTTGATGATCTCGTAGTATTCGTGCGCCCACTTGCCGGCCTCGGCCGGATCGACGAAGGCGAAGGTCAGAGCGCCGATGCCGGCGCGCGCCGCGGCATGAATCGTCTCACGGCGCGAGCAGGCGACCCAGATCGGCGGATGCGGCGCCTGCATCGGCTTCGGCACCACGTTGCGGCAGGGCATGGAAAAGAACTGTCCCTGGAAGCCCGGATAGGGCTCCATCGCCATCATGTTGGCGGTCTGCTCCACCGCCTCGCGCCACATCGCCTTCTTCTGCTCCGGATCGATGCCGAAGCCTTCGAGCTCGACCCGGCTCGCGCTCTCGCCGGTGCCCCAGTCGACCCGGCCGCTCGCGATCAGATCCAGCGTCGCGATGCGCTCGGCAACCCGGGCGGGATGGTTGTAGCCGGGCGGCGCCAGCACCACGCCGTGGCCGATGCGGATCCGCTTGGTGCGCGCCGCACAGGCGGCGAGGAAGACCTCCGGCGCGGAGGAATGCGCGTATTCCTCCAGGAAGTGATGCTCGACCTCCCAGATGTAGTCGATGCCCAGGCGGTCGGCGAGCTCGACCTGGGCCAGCGCCTCGTGGAACAGCCTGTGCTCGGCACCGTTGGTCCACGGCCTGGGCAACTGGTGCTCGTAGAGCAGACCGAACTTCATCGGGCCTTCCTCCTGGCGGCTTTCTCGTTGCCGCCATTGTTGCCTCCGCCGCGCCGGCCGGCAAGAATCACCCGCCCGCCCGTCAAGTCGCGGGCGGGAGGACGCCATGAACCAGGCCGCGCCGGCTGCCGCCGAGCCGCAATTCGAGGACATCGCCGATGCCATCGCCCGCCATGCTCGGGTCATGCCGGATGCGCCCTGCATCACCTATCAGGACCGGACGCTGAGCTGGCGCGAGTTCGACCGGCGGCTCAATCAGGTGGCGAATGCGTTGATCGCGCTCGGCATCGGCCCGTCCGACAAGGTGGCAATGGTGGGGCGCAATTCGCTCCGCTATGCCGAGGCGCTGTTCGGCACCTTGCGCGCCGGCGCCTGCGCGGTGCCGCTCTCCAGCATGGCGGCGGCGGAATCGATCGAGATGATGCTCGATGATTCCGACAGCAAGGTGCTTTTCCTGGAGGAGGAGTTCTACGATCTCGCCGGGCCCGCGAAGGACCGCCTGAAGAAGATCGTTCCCGGCGGCTTCGTCGCCTTCGATTTCGAGCGGCCCGGCTGGACCGCGTTCGACGCCCTGGTGGACCGCGCGCCGGCAACGCCGCCCAGCCGCAAGATCCAGCCGGAATGGGACTTCAACATCATCTACTCCTCCGGCACGACCGGCGTGCCGAAGGGCATTCTGCACAACCGCGACCTGCGCTGGCGCACCGTCTGCGGTCCGCTGTTCACCCAGCTCGGCTTCGGTCCGGGCGGCGTCACGCTCGCCTCGACGCCGCTCTACTCCAACACCACCATGGCGGCGACGCTGCCTTCGTTCTTCTGGGGCTCGCATGTCGTGGTTATGCGCAAGTTCGATGTCGTCGAATTCCTGACGCTGGCGCAGAAATATCGCGTCACCCACGCCATGCTCGTCCCGGTGCAGTACCAGCGCCTGCTGGAGCATGCGGATTTCGGCAAGTACGATCTCTCCGCCTTCAAGCTCAAGCTCTCCACCTCGGCGCCGCTCCGCGCCCACATCAAGCAGGCCGCGCTGGAGCGCTGGCCCGGCGGCCTGATGGAGATCTACGGCCTGACCGAAGGCGGCGCCGCCTGCGTGCTGATGGCGCACGAGCATCCGGACAAGCTGCACACCGTCGGCAAGCCGGCGCCGGATGCCGATATGCGCATCATCGACGACCAGGGCAACGAGCTGCCGCAGGGCGAGATCGGCGAGATCATCGGCCGCGGACCGCTGATGATGTCGGGTTACTACAAGAAGCCGGACAAGACCGAGGAGTTCAAATACATCGCCAAGGACGGCCAGGTCTTCTTCCGACAGGGCGATATGGGCCGGTTCGACCAGGACGGCTTCCTCGAGCTGCTCGACCGCAAGAAGGACATGATCATCTCCGGCGGCTTCAATATCTACGCCAACGACCTCGAGCTCGAACTGCTCAAGCATCCGGCCGTCGCCGATGTCGCGGTGATCGGCATTCCTTCCGAGGAATGGGGCGAGAGTCCCTATGCGCTGATCGTCAGGCGCGCCGACGCGGCGGATACGGCGGCACAGATCGTCGCCTGGGCGAACCACCGGCTCGGGAAGCTGCAGCGCCTCGCCGGCGGCGAGTTCCGGGGCGAGCTGCCGCGCTCCTCGATCGGCAAGATCCTGAAGCGCGAGCTGCGCGCGCCGTTCTGGGAGAAGGCCGGAAGGACGATCTAGGGGCGCATGCCGAAGGCGACCTGGCCCGGCCGGCGCAACTTGGCGGCGAGATTGGCAAATTCGCAGAGCAGCGGGCGGGTCGCGCGCGGGTCGATCATCTCCTCGACCCAGAAGGCCTCCGCGGTGCGGAACGGCGAGCGCAGGCGGTTCAGCTTCGCCTCGATCTCGGCGATCTTCGCGGCGCGGTCGGGCGCCGCGTCGATCTCGGCGCGATAGGCCGCCTCGACGCCGCCTTCCAGCGGCAGCGAGCCCCAGCGCCCGGAGAGCCAGGCATAGCGCACGGAGTAGCGCCCCACCGGTCGGTGCGCGCCGCCGGCCACGCCGAAGGCGTTGCGGATGATGACGGAGCACCACGGCACCGACGACTGGTTGATCGCCGACATGGCGCGGACGCCGTGCCGGATGGTGCCGGTGCGCTCTGCCTCGCTGCCGACCAGAAAGCCCGGGCAATCGGCGAGATAGACCATCGGCAGGTGGAAGGTCTCCGCCATGTCGACGAAGCGGACGATCTTCTGGCAGGACTCCGCTGTCCAGGCGCCGGCGTGAAAGCGCGGGTCGCTCGCCATCACGGCCACCGGCCAGCCATCGAGCCGGGCGAGGCCGGTGATCATCGACCGGCCGAAATTGCGCCCGATCTCCAGGAACGAGCCCGTATCCACCACCGCCTCGACGATCGCGCGCATGCGATAGGTCTTGCGCGTGTCGCGCGGCACAATGGTGAACAGCGCCTCCTCGCGCCGTCGCGGGTCGTCGGCCTGCGCACCGCGCGGCGCCAGTTCGAAGGTCGAATCCGGCAGGTAGGACAGGAAGCGGCGCGTGCGCTCGAAGGCCTCCGCCTCGCTCTCCACCGCATCGTCGACCGCGCCGGCGCGGGTCTGAATCTCGTGGCCGCCGAGCGCCTGCTTGTCGAGATCCTCGCCGACATGCCTCACGACCGGCGGTCCGGCGACGAACATCGCCGAGATGTCCTTCACCATCAGCGAATAGTGAGCGGCGGCAAGGCGCGCCGCGCCGAGGCCGGCGACGGAGCCGAGCCCGAGAGCGACGACCGGCACCGTCGCCAAGTTGGCCGCCATCAGGTTGTAGCCCGAATCCGTGGCCAAGCCGCCCGGCAGGTTGGCGCGCCCGGTGGTCTCGATGGTGCGGACCGAGCCGCCGCCGCCCGACCCCTCGATCAGGCGCACGATCGGTAGCCGGAGCTCGTTCGCCATGCGCTCCGGATACTTGTTCTTCTCCCAGATGGTGGCGTCGGCCGAGCCGCCGCGCACCGTGAAGTCGTCGCCGCTCACCACCACCGGCCGGCCATCGATCAGCGCGCGGCCCATGACGCAGTTGGTCGGCGCGTAGCTCTCGATGCCGCCGGCACCGTTGTAACGCACGGTGCCGGCCAGCTCGCCGATCTCGTGAAAGCTGCCGGGATCGACCAGCGCGGCGATACGCTCCCGCACGGTCAGCCGTCCGCCGGCATGCTGGCGCGCGATCCGCTCAGCCCCGCCGCCCGCCGCCGCGAGCTCCTGTCGGCGGATCAGTTCCCGCCGCTCCTCTTCCCAACTCATGCGCTTCTCTCCCTGCGCCCCTGATGCGGCAGCAACGGCGACGCAAATTCATTCCGCTTCGGGCACGCCGACCTATGATGGCGGCGTGGGGTACGGGTGTCATCGGAATGGTTGATGCGAATAGGACGGCGCCGGCCAGTTTGCGCTGGCGCATGCTGTTCGGCGTCTGGCTGCTCTACGCCTGCTTCGGACTGACCATTGCCGGCCTGGCGCCGCTGGTGGCGCCGATCACCCGCGACTTGGGCATGACCCATTCCGAGATGGGTACGGTCCTCGGCGTCTGGCAGCTCGTTTATATCCTCGCCGCCGTCCCCTGCGGCGCATTGCTGGACCGGATCGGCGTCCGCAAGGCGCTGTTTCTCGGCGGATTGCTGATCGGCGCCTCGGGCCTGCTGCGCAGCCTATCCTCGGATTTCATTACGCTTTGCCTCGCGGTCGGCATCTTCGGCATCGGCGGGCCGATCATCTCCTCCGGCGCGCCCAAGGTGGTGAGCCAGTGGTTCCAGGGCCGCGACCGCGGCTTCGCCATGGGTGTCTATATCACCGGGCCGGCGATCGGCTCCATCGTGGCCTTCGCGCTGACAAACTCCGTGCTCATGCCCCTTTTCGACGAGCACTGGCCCCGCGTCCTGCAGCTCTGGGCGGCGCTCTGCGTGCTGGGCGCCGCCGTCTGGCTCGTGGTGGCGGGGCACGGAGGGGCCCGCGCGGCCGAGCGGGCGGAGGCAGACCAGCCGCGGCCGCCGCAAAGGGAAGTACTGCGCCAGCTGACCCGCTTGCCTGCCGTGCGGCTGCTGCTGGTCATGAGCATCGGCATCTTCATGTTCAACCATGGCCTCAACAACTGGCTGCCGGAGCTGCTGCGCGCCGACGGCATGTCGGCGACCGCCGCCGGCTACTGGGCTACGGTGCCGAATGTCGTCGGCATCGCCGGTTCGCTCATGATCCCGCGGCTGGCCACGCCGGGCCGCCGGCTGCTGATCCTCGGCACGCTGGCGGTATTCGCCCTCGCCGCCAGCCTGCTGCTTCATTTCCATTCCAGTCCGCTCCTTCTGGCGGCCCTGATCCTGCAGGGCATCGCCCGATCTTCCCTGATGACCGTCGCGGTGCTGACCCTGGTCGAGACGCCCGGTGTCGGGGAGCGCCATGCCGGGACCGCGTCGGGCCTGTTCTTCTCCGCGGCCGAGGTGGGCGGCGCGAGCGGGCCGATCGTGCTCGGCGTGCTCTACGACGCGACCGGCGGCTTCGCCGCCGGGCTCGGCCTGCTGACCGGCATCGCGCTGCTGCTGCTGGTCGGCGTTCTGCGCCTGCAGCAGCTCGCCCGGCGGGCGGGAGCCGTGCCATGAGCCTTCGCCACTTCGTCTTCGCCCTGCTGCTGACGATGCTCGGTGCACCGGTTGCCGCCGACCAGCTGATCGTGCCCCAGCCGGCCGACCGCGGCGCCTCGGTCACGGCGCATTACCGCCTCGACCGGCCCATCCGCGCCCGCGGCCATCTCGACATCGAATGGACCGACCAGTACGGCCGGCAGGTCGACCGCCGGCGCGTGCCCGTCGAGCTTGCCGACCAGATCGACGCGACCTTCACGCTGGATCTGCGCCGCGCCGTCGCCTTGCGGAACCATCTGAGCGCGAGGCTGACGCTGGGCGGCCGTCCGGCGGGTTCCGCCGAGACCACTTTCATCGCCCGCCCCGCCGGCGCCCCCTTCGACGACTATCAGATTGTCATGTGGCAGAAGCGCACACCGGCGCAATGGGCCACATTGAAGCGGATTGGCGTCACCGCCGGCACCGTGTTCGGCGACCGCGAAGGCCGCGGATTGTCGTTCAGCCTGCAGCAGATCGAGCCCCTGCTCGATCACGACCTGCGCTGGTATGTCGAGAATATTGCGACCGACTACTACGCCGCCTATCACCGCTGGACACCGGACAAGCCGATCAACTGGCTGTTCCTGGAGGCGCAGCGGCGCTACGCGGAGAACCCGTTCGACCCCGCCGCGTTCCGGCGCCAGCCGGGGCTCTCCGATCCCATCGCGCTGCGCACGATCGAGCAGCGTCTGGCAGCGACCGTGCGGCTGCACCAGCGCTATGCGCCGCTATTCTACAATCTCGGCGACGAGCCCGGCATTGCCGACCTGTCGGCGCATTGGGATTTCGACTTCTCGCCGGCTTCGCTGGCGGCGTTCCGCGAGCATCTTCGCCAGCGCTACGGCTCGCTCGCCGCACTGAACGCGACCTGGGGGACGGATTTCGCCAGATGGGATGCCGTCGCGCCCCGCACCACGCGCGAGGCGATCCGGCAATCGGGGGAGAATTTCGCCGCCTGGGCGGAGTTCAAGGCCTGGATGGACGACACCTTTGCCGCGGCGGTCCGGGCCGGTACGGCCGCCGTGCACCGTGCGGACCCCATGGCGCTGGCGGCGATCACCGGCGGGCAGGTGCCCGGCTGGGGCGGCTGGAACTACGCGGCGCTTGCCGGATCCGCCGACGTCATGGAAATCGGCATCAGCGGGCGCGCCTTCGATATCGCCCGCGATCTCGACCCGCGGGTCGTCATGCCCAACACGTCGTTCGGCAGCGGCGGGCGCGAGGCGCACAAGGTCTGGCGCCAGCTGCTGCGCGGCGGGCGCGGCCTGATCATCTGGGACGATCAGGACAGCGTGGTGGCCACGGACGGCACCCTGATGCCGCGGGGCCAGCAGGCGGCAGAGCTCTACGCGCTGCTTCGCGGCGGCGTCGGCAGCCTGATCATGCAGATCCGGCGCCTGAGCGACCCTGTCGCACTGCTCTACTCGCCGGCCAGTTTCCGCACCCGTTGGATCCTCGATCGCCAGCCGGACGGCGAGGCCTGGAGCCGCCGCTCGGCCGAGGACGAGCATCTTGACGAGAGCGATTGGCGAAAATCGCTGGCCGCCTATGTCGCGCAGCTGGAGCGGCTCGGCCTCAGCCCGCGCTTCCTGGCATCGCGCAACGTGGAAGCCGGCGCGCTTCGCCACGGCGATGTCAGGCTGCTGGTGCTGCCGCAGGCCATCGCGCTGTCCGCACGCGAGGCCGAAGAGATCCGCGCCTTCGTCGACCGCGGCGGCACGGTTGTGGCCGATACCGAGCCCGGCATCTTCGATCAGCTCAGCCGGCGGGTTGCCCGCCCGCCGCTGGCCGATCTGTTCGCCGCCGATGACGGCCAGATCGCGCGCGCCGGCCGCGGCCGGGCTGCGATCCTGGCCCCGTCGGCGCTGAACCCGGTGGACGAGGAAAGCCGGCAGCTCGACCGGCTGCTGACGCAGGGCGGCCTGCAGCCGCCCTTCCGTATCGACGCGGCGGACGGCCGGCCCCGACCCGACATCGCCATCTATCGCTTCGGCAACGACGGCGTCACTCTGCTGGCGATCCAGGCCGATCTGCCGCCGGCGACCGAAGTCGACGAGCCGCGATCGCTCGATCCGCGCCGTCTCCGCCTGGACCTGCCGCGGCCGGCCTACCTCTACGACGTACGCGAGGGCCTGGCACTCGGCCGCACCGACCGCGTCGATCTGGCGCTCGACCCGGTCGATCCGATCATTGTCGCCATCGCCGAATCGGCCCTTCCCCTGCCAGTTCTGCAGGCACCGGCCCGGATGCGTCGCGGCGAGACCGCGACGATCGCGCTGGCGCCGGCCGGTGCCACCACGGCGGCTGTGCACGTCTATCGGGTCGATGTGATCGATCCGGCCGGCGTGGCGCAGCCGCATTACGCGGCCAATCTGATCGCACCGCGCGGCCGCGCCCGACTGGACCTGCCGATCGCGCTCAACGATCCGACCGGCATCTGGCAGATCCGCGTCACCGACCGGCTGAGCGGCACGCGCATCTCGGCCCGGATCGAGGTGACCGGCCCCTGAGCCGCGTCAGCCAGAGCCGCATCAGGCCGCCGGGCGACGCAGCACGACGATGAACGGGCGATCCTGCTCCAGCAGCGGGCGGAAGGTGACGGCCTTCAACTCCATGCCATGAAAGCCGCGGTATTCATGACGGCGACCGGTCGGCGCGGTGAAGGTGACGCCGTCCATTCCGTCCACCCGGTCGGTCACCACAGCCGGCCATTGCCGGCGGCCGAACCGGCCGACCACCTGGTAGCCCAACTCGCGCTGGCGCTCGAGATAGTTGCTTTCCTTGCGCCAGACCTGGCCGCGGTCGATGTCCGACCAACTGCGCCACAACGCGAGCGTCGCCAGCGCGAAGCAAAGCGCGGCGAAGATGCGGCCGGTGGACGTGACGGGCATGACCGGCGATCATGACGGCCCCCGCCTAACGGCCGGTTACCGGCCCGCTGTCAGTACAGGACGACGGAGCGGATCGATTTGCCCTCGTGCATCAGGTCGAAGGCGGTGTTGATCTGGTCCAGCGGCATGGTGTGGGTGATCAGGTCGTCGATGTTGATTTTCCCCTCCATGTACCAGTCGACGATCTTCGGCACGTCGGTCCGGCCGCGCGCGCCACCGAAGGCGGTGCCCTTCCAGACGCGCCCCGTCACCAGCTGGAACGGACGGGTCGAGATCTCCTGACCCGAGGCCGCGACGCCGATGATGATGCTCTCGCCCCAGCCGCGGTGGCAGCATTCCAGCGCCTGCCGCATGGTCTTGGTGAAACCGATGCATTCGAAGCTGAAATCGGCGCCGCCATCGGTCAGGTCGACGATCGCCTGCACCACCTTGTCGTCGCCGACCTCCTTCGGATTGACGAAATGCGTCATGCCGAATTTCTCGGCCATGGCCCGTTTCGCCGGATTGGTGTCGATGCCGACGATCCTGTCGGCGCCGGCCATGCGGGCGCCCTGGATCACGTTGAGTCCGATGCCGCCGAGGCCGAACACCGCCACATTGGCGCCCGGCCACACCTTGGCGGTGTTGATCACCGCGCCGATGCCGGTGGTCACGCCGCAGCCGATGTAGCAGACCTTGTCGAACGGTGCGTCGGGCCGGATCTTCGCCAGCGCGATTTCCGGCAGCACGGTGAAGTTCGCGAAGGTGGAGCAGCCCATGTAGTGGAACACCTGGCCCCCCTGGCAGGAGAACCGGCTCGAACCGTCCGGCATCACGCCCTTCCCCTGAGTCGCGCGGATCGCGGTGCAGAGATTGGAGCGGCGCGACAGGCAGGTTTTGCACTGCCGGCATTCCGGCGTGTAGAGCGGGATGACGTGGTCGCCGGGCTTCAGCGAGGTCACGCCCGCGCCCACCTCGCGTACGATGCCGGCGCCCTCGTGGCCGAGGATCGCGGGGAACAGGCCCTCCGGATCGGCGCCGGACAGCGTATAGGCGTCGGTATGGCAGATACCGGTCGCCTTGATCTCGACCAGCACCTCGCCCTGCTTCGGCCCCCCGATCTCGATCGTCTCGATCGTCAGCGGCTTCGCTGCCGCCCATGCCACCGCCGCACGTGTCTTCACCACGAACCTCCGTCCAATCCTCTCCGCAGTCTATGGCGCGAGCGGTGCCGTCGTCACGGCCGACGGTTGCGCAGCGGCTCGTCGCTGAACAGGAAGTCGGGTCCCAGCGCGGCGATGTCCGGCGCGCCCATCTGCGCCATGGTCATGTCGATCTCGTTGCGGAAGATGGTCAGCGCCTTGGCGGCGCCGGCCGTGCCGCCCGCAACGGCGCCGTAGAGCGTCGCCCGGCCGACGAAGCAGAACTTGGCGCCCAGGCAGAGCGCGGCCACCACGTCGGAGCCACGGCGGATGCCGCTGTCGATCATCAAGGTCATGCGGTCGCCGACGGCGTCGCGGATCGCCGGGAAGACCTCCACCGGCGAGGGCGACTTGTCGATCTGCCGCGCGCCGTGATTGGACACCATGATGCCGTCGACGCCCAGTTCGGCGGCGCGCTGCGCGTCGCGCGGGTCCATGATGCCCTTGATGACGAAATTGCGCGGCCAGAGGCTGCGGAAGCGCTCTACATCGGCCCAGGTCAGCGGCGCATAGGTCTGCTGCGCCACCAGGTTCGCCACCTCGCCGTTGCTGGCGCCCTTCGGCGCATAGGGCGCCCAGTTGGAGAACAGCGGCTCCCCGTGCTGCATGAAGCCCGCCATCCAGGCCGGATGGGTCAGCGCCTCGAGCTTGGTGCGCAGCGACAGCTTGAGCGGCCGGCCGAAGCCGTTGCGCTTGTTGCGCTCGCGGTTCGACCCGACCGGCACGTCGACCGTCAGCACCAGGGTCGACAGTCCCGCATCGCGCGCCCGCGCGATCATGTCCTCGGAGATCTTCTTGTCCTTGGCCGCGTAGAGCTGGTACCAGCCGTGCTCCGGCGCCACCTTGGCGAGATCCTCGATCGAGGCAGTGCTGGCACCCGACATGATGAAGGGCACGTTGGCGTCGCGCGCCGCTTCCGCCAGCATCAGGTCGGCGCCCGGCCGAAACAGGGCGGCAAGCCCCGTCGGCGCAATGCCGACCGGACTTGCGTAAGTCCGCCCGAACAGCGCGGTCGACTGGTCGCGCCTGGAAACGTCGATCAGGTAGCGCGGCACGATCGACAGGTTCTGGAACGCCCGCTCGTTGCGGTCGAGGCCGAACTCGTCCTCGGCGCCGCCCTCGATGAAATCGTAGGCGATCTTCGGCAGGCGGCGCTTGGCGATGCGGCGCAGGTCCTCGATGTTGATGGCCTCGTCCACGGCTTCACTCCCCTTCGCCGGCCGCTTGCGGACCGGCGTTCTGCCCGCATTCTTGCCGGTTCGGCGCCGACATCCAAGCCGTGCGGCTGTATCATTGCGGCATGGCAGAGGCGGACATCTTGCCGATCACCCCCGATCGCCTGGGCCTTGCGCTGCGGCGCCACCGCCGCTTGGGCGGGCTGAAGCAGGACCACATCGCCGCGTTGCTCGGCGTCACCCAGGCGACCGTCTCGCGCTGGGAGCGCGGCACCCACCAGCCCGACCCACGCCAATCCACCCGGCTGTCGGCGCTCCTGCAGGCTGCGGCGGACGGCGAGGCCGACCGTGCCTTACGGCGACTGGTGGAGACATCCACGCTGTCGGTCCATCTGGTCTGCGATACGTCGCACCGTCTGCTCGCCGCCTCGCCGCGCCGCTTCGCCGAGTGGCGGCGCGACCGCGATCTGGTCGGCAGCTCGCTCTGGCCCTTCGCGACCGACGCTATTCGCGTCGCCGAGGCGGAGCTGATAGGCCTTGGCTGGTATGAGCCGGGCGCGGCGCCGGTCCTGACCTGGACTGGGGCCGGCAATGGCCGCGGCATCCGCATCCTCGCCGGCAGCATGCTATGGGAGCATATCCTTCTTGCCGACGGCAGTTCTGCGCGCCTCGTCACCTCGCTGCGCGAGAGGGAGACGCGGGCTTTCGCCTCCCGGTGGCGGCGCACGAATGTTTCATACGTGGCCGCGCGGTCGGGCCGGAACTAACCTTCCCGGCAACGCCACGAGGGAAATATGCAACCCGCCGACACGAATTCGATCCTGAACTTCCTCGCCCGCTCCGAGCGGCTGAAGACCGAGCTTCGCCACAGCTGGCTCTCCGATGGGCGACGCGAAAGCGTGGCCGAGCACACCTGGCAGATGGCCTTGATGGCGTTGCTGACCCACCGCCATCTCGCGCAGCCGGTGGATATCGGCCACACGCTGAAGCTGATCCTGGTGCATGACCTGGTGGAGATCGAGGCCGGCGATGTGCCGTTCTTCGAGACCGGCGACCGCAAGGCGGCCAAGGCGGCGCGCGAGGCCGCGGCGATCGAGACCATCCGCGCCGCCATCGGCGGCCTCGCCGGCCAGGAGGTACATGACCTCTGGCATGAATACGAGGCGCGCGCGACGCAGGAAGCGCGCTTCGCCGGCGCGCTCGACCACCTGGAGGTGCAGATCCAGCACAATCTCGCCGACCTCGCGACCTGGGAACCGGTGGAGCACGGGCTGGTCTACAGCAAGATGGACGGCCCTTGCGGGGTCGACCCCTTCCTTGCCGTCCTCTGCGAGGCGGTGAAGGCCCGGGCCGAGGCTAAGCTGCGCGCCGGCGGGGTCGATGTCGCCGCGGTGAAGGCGGAGGTGGCGGCCAAGGCGCGGACCTAGATCGCATACGGCTTGCCACATCGCACGCCGTTCCGCATCCTCCGCTGCAACGACAAGCACGCGTTCGGAGGAAGCGTTAATGCCTGCAGGAATCCCGGCCGAGGATTGGATCGCGCATCACGCCCGGTTCACGCCCTGGGCCGAAGCGGCGCATGACCTCGCGTCGGAGCGCCGTTTCACCTATGCCCAGTTCGACGATCGCGTGCGCCGCGCGGCGCTCTGGCTGAGATCGGCCTTCGGCGTCAAGCAGGGCGACCGCGTCGCCGTGCTGTCGCACAACGACACCGATGTGTTCGAGCTGCAATTCGCCTGCCGGCGGCTCGGCGCCATCTTCCTGCCGCTCAATTGGCGCCTCGCGGTGCCCGAGCTCGAATTCATCTGCAAGGACGCGACGCCGGTCGTGCTGGTGCATGGCGTCGAGTTCACGGCCGAAGCGCGCGATGTCTGCCGTCTCGCATCCGTGCCGCATGCGGCGACCCTCGCCAACGGCCGGCCGAGCGATTACGAGGCCGGGCTCGCCGCGGCCAAGGGCGAGCTGAACCCGCCGGCGCTCGACCTCGAGGACATCTGGACCGTCATGTACACCTCCGGCACCACCGGCCGGCCGAAGGGCGCGCAGATCACCTACCGGATGTGCGTATTCAACGCGATCCAATGCGCCATGACGGTGGCGTTGACGCCGGGCTCGAAGAATCTGGTCTTCCTGCCGACCTTCCATACCGGCGGGCTCAACGTCTACGCCAATCCCACTTTCCACACCGGCGGCACCAACGTGGTGATGCGAAGCTTCGATCCCGCCATGTTCCTCCGGCTCCTGACCGACAAGCAGCTCTGCATCACGCATCTGCTCGGCGTGCCGACCAATTTCCTGATGCTGGCGCAGGAGCCGGGCTTCGCCACCGCCGACCTCTCGCATGTCGTCTGCATCGGTGTCGGCGGGGCCGCCGCGCCGCTCTCGCTGATCGAGGCCTATGGCGCCAAGGGCATCAAGCTGCAGCAGGGCTGGGGCATGACCGAGACGGGTCCGCTCGGCCTGATGCTGTCGCCGGAGAAGGCACTCGCCAAGGTCGGCTCGTCCGGCCTGCCGCCGCTCTATGCGCGCCTCAAGATCTGCGATCCGGAGGGCAACGAGGTGAAGCCGGGCGAGACCGGCGAGCTGATGATCAAGGGGCCGACCGTGACGCCGGGCTACTGGAACCGGCCGGAAGCGAACAAGCAGTCCTTCACGGCGGATGGCTGGTTCCACACCGGCGACGCGGCGAAGCAGGATGCGGATGGCTACTACTACATCGTCGACCGCTGGAAGGACATGTTCATCTCCGGCGGCGAGAACGTCTATCCGGCTGAGGTGGAGAACGTGATCTACCAGCTCGACGGCGTGCTGGAGAATGCCGTCATCGGCGTAGCGCACGAGAAGTGGGGCGAAGTCGGCCGCGCCTTCGTGGTGCTGAAGCCGGGATCAAACCTTGACGAGGCGGCCATCCTCGGCCATTGCGGCGGCCAGCTCGCCCGTTACAAGGTGCCGAAGGAAGTGCGCTTCATCGATACCCTGCCGCACAACGCGACCGGCAAGGTGCTGAAGCACCAGCTGCCGCGCGACTGATCGCCGCGCGGCGCCGGCTGGTCGTCAGCAGACGGTGCCGGCGGGGCAGACCTTGGTCGCGCCGCCCGGCGGAACGACGACCGTCGCGTTCGGCTGCGGGTTTATCACAACCGTCTTGTCGTCGTCGCCACAGGCGGCAAGTCCGAAGGTGAGCGGTGCCAGCACCGCAAGCATCAGCAACGAGCGCATTGCTCTCTCCGTCATCGATTGCGTCGACGGGTTGAACGCGGCCGGCTACGGCGAAGTTCCGCCTCAATAGCAGCCGACGCCGCGCGGGCAGGTACGCAGGTCGTTGGGCGGCGGCGAAACCGCATTGGGCGACGGGAACTGCTGATCGCCCACAGGAGTACCGCTTTCCGCGCAGGCCGCGGCAATCAGCGGCACCAACAGCGCAAATGCCAGAATTCGGGCCATATCGCTTCCTCGCCTCTTCGCCCTCCAAACGCCGCCGGCATGGCGGGGGTTGCCATCGGCAGGCAGCGGTGGCATTCACCGCTGCGACCCACCCGATTCCGCCGCTCCGCGACCAACAACGAGAGATATCCATGGCCCGCAAGAAGCAACCCGCGGCGAGCGGCTTCGTGCTGTTCGACGTCGTGTACCAGGACGGTACGCGCACCTCCAACCGCAAGGTGCCGGCCGCCGATCTCGGCGGCCTCGACGGCGACGAGCCGGCCCGCACCTTCATCGAGACCCAGGACCGCGAGATCGCCGCCCGCTCCGGCAATCCGCGCGGTCCGATCAAGACCATCGCCCGCTCCGCGAGCTGAGCAAGCGGCCCCTCTGGCGGCACGACCTCGATCTGCCTAGGCTCCACCCTTTCGAGAAAGGGGCAGGAGACATGCAGATCGGCATCGCCATGTTCGTCACCGATTACTCGATCCAGCCGCACGATCTGGCGGTCGAGGCGGAGAATCGCGGCATCGAGAGCCTCTGGCTGCCCGAGCACAGCCATATCCCGACCAGCCGCAAGTCGCCCTGGCCGGGCGGGCCCGAGCTGCCGAAGCACTACTACGACACCTACGATCCCTTCGTGGCGCTGGGCGCCGCCGCGGTCGCCTCCAAGAAGATCAAGCTCGCCACCGGCATCTGCCTGGTGGTGCAGCGCGACCCGATCCACACCGCGAAGGAGACCGCGACGGTCGACCGCCTGTCGAACGGCCGCCTCATCCTCGGCGTCGGCGCCGGCTGGAACGCCGAGGAGATGGCCGATCACGGCACCACCGACTTCAAGTCGCGCTTCCGCCTGATGGACGAGCGCGTGCGCGCGATCAAGGAGATCTGGACCAAGTCGAAGCCGAAATTCGCCGGCGAGTTCGTCAAGTTCGACGAGATGATGCAGTGGCCGAAGCCGGTGCAGAAGCCGCACCCGCCGATCATCGTCGGCGGCGGCTTCCCGCACGGCGCGCGCCGCGCCATCGCCTTCGGCGACGGCTGGATGCCGATCGGCGGGCGCGACATGGACCCGCTCGAGCTGCTGCCCCGCTTCCGCCAGATGGCGGCGGAGGCGAACCGCGATCCGGCTTCGCTTTCGTTCAGCGTGTTCGGCGGCCCGATGAACGCGGACGGGCTGAAGCGCTACCGCGACGCCAAGACCGACCGCGCGGTGCTGACCCTGCCGTCCAAGTCGCGCGACGAGACCCTGCCGCTGCTCGACCAGATCGCCGGCTTCGTCAAGGCGATGTGACCTTTCAACGTCGTGGCCGGGCTCGACCCGGCCACCTACGCCTTGGGCACCGGAACGGACAGCCGTGGATGCCCGGGTCAAGCCCGGGCACGACGAAAAGAGGTCGCTACGCCAACCGCGCCACCAATGGTGCCATGCGGTCGAGGAATGGCATGGCGTCCTCTTCCCGCCGCGGCACCATGATGGAGACCCGCTCGACGCCAAGGTCGCGGTAGCGCGCGAGCTCGTCGGGGCCGGCATCGAAGGCGAAGATGGAGACCGGGACAGAAGCCGGATCGCGACCTGCAGCCTTGGCCTTCTCCCGCAGATCGGCCATCGCCGCCGGCAGATCCTTGAGCAGTACGTCGATCGGAAACCAGCCGTCGCAATAGTCCACCACCCGCTGCCGGCCCTGCGGCGTCGCCGCGCCGAGGATGATCGGCGGATGCGGCTTCTGCTTCGGCTTGGGATACGAGATCACGCGGTCGAACCGGGTGAACTCGCCCTGATGGCTCGCTTCGTGCGCGGTCCAGATCGCCTTCATCGCCTTGACCCGGTCCTCCAGCAGCTTCCAGCGCCGCTTGAACGGCGTGCCGTGATTCTCCATCTCCTCCGCATTCCACCCTGCCCCGATGCCGAACAGGAAGCGGCCGTCGGAGAGGTGGTCCAGGGTCGCCACTTCCTTCGCCAGCACGATCGGGTCGCGCTCGGTCACCAGGCAGATGCCGGTGCCGAGCTTGAGTTTGGTCGTCACCGCCGCCGCCATGGCGAGCGACACGAACGGGTCGGCCATGTGGTAGTAGGGCTTCGGCAGCTCGCCGCCGCCCGGATAGGGCGAGCGCCGCTCCGCTGGGATGTGGGTGTGCTCGCCGACCCACAGGCTCTCGAAGCCGCGCGCCTCCAGCGCCTTCGCCAGGGTCGCCGGATGGATGCCGTAATCGGTGTTGAAGCTGAAACAGCCGAGCTTCATGGCGCTCTCCCCTGCTCTTCTTCTCCGCGCATTCTTGCCGATCGCCGCCCCTTCTGCACGAAACTTGCTTGCGCCATAGTGGCCGCGAAAGAGGAGTCCAGCGATGAAGCGCAGCGACGACGAAGCCGCCCTGGTCGAAACCGCCCGGCGCGTGCTGCCGGCCGGCACATTCGGCAATCTCGCCGCCGATATCGTCATCCGCGAAGGCAAGGGTGCCCGCGTCCGGGATGTCAGCGGCAACGAATATATCGACTACCTGCTCGGCTCCGGACCGATGTTCGCCGGCCATGCCCATCCGGAGGTGAACGCGGCCGTCACCGCCCAGCTTGCCCGCGGCACCACCTTCTTCGCCAATAACGAGCACGGCATCCGCCTCGCCGAAGCGATCGTCGACGCCGTGCCCTGCGCCGAGCAGGTGCGCTTCGTCTCCACCGGCTCGGAGGCCGATCTCTACGCCATGCGGGCGGCCCGCGCCTTCCGCAAGCGCGACAAGATCCTGAAATTCGAGGGCGGCTATCACGGCATGAGCGATTACGGCCTGATGAGCCTCGCCCCCAAATGGCCCGGCAACTTCCCGACGGCGACCCCGGATTCCGCCGGCATCCCGAAATCGATCCGCGACGAGATGATCATCGCGCCGTTCAACGACGCGGAGGCGACCGCGAGCCTGATCGCCCAGCACAAGGACGAGCTCGCCGGCGTCATCGTCGAGCCGTTCCAGCGCCTGCTGCCGCCCAAACCGGGCTTTCTGCAGGCGCTCCGCAAGATGACGGCGGAGGCCGGCATCCCGCTGATCTTCGACGAGGTCGTCACCGGCTTCCGCTTCGCCTATGGGGGCGCCCAGGCCTATTACGGCGTGACGCCTGATCTCTGCACCCTCGGCAAGATCGTCGGCGGGGGCTTTCCGCTCGCCGCCATCGCCGGCCGCTCCGAGATCATGGCGCATTTCGACCGCGCCAAGGTCGGCGACGACGGCTTCCTGATGCAGATCGGCACGCTCTCGGGCAACCCGGTCGCGGCGGTCGCCGGCCTGGCGACCCTGGAGATCCTCAAGCGTCCCGGCACCTACGAAGCGGTCTTCGCCACCGGACGCCAGCTGATGTCGGCGCTGTCCGAGATGCTGCGCGCGGCGCATCTGCCGGCCCAGGTCAAAGGCGAGCCGCCGCTGTTCGACGTCGTCTTCGCCGATGGGCCGGTCGAGGATTACCGCGCGACCTTGCGCGCCGATGCCGACCTTGCCCGCCGCTTCAACCAGAGCCTCAGGGCCAGCGGCATCCTGAAAGGCGAGAGCAAGTTCTATCTCTCGATCGCCCATGGCGAGCCCGAAGTCGGCGAAACCCTGAAGGCGTTCGAGATCGCCGTCGCCGCGCTGCGTGGCTGACGCAGCGCCGCTATGGGTCGCGGCGGTCAGCCAGACCGGCCGCGAACACGGCGGCAAGCTGCCTGAGCCGGCGTCGCGCCGATGCTTCCGACGTCTCGTCGCCCAACACCCCGGCCGCCGCATCGACCAGCAACGCCGCTGCCTGACGCGGTGGCAATGATCCGGGCCGGCCGGCCAGTCCGGCCCGGATGATCCTCTCGACCAGTGCCAGGAAGCGCGCATTCGCCTCCGCGCTCAGCGGACCGCACAGGCGATTCTTCTCGTCGATGAGCTCGCGGCCATGTGGTGAGCGTTGCAACAGCTCGAAAGCCCAGCTAGCCCGCGCCTCGATCACCGCCGCGAGACGCTCCGCCAGATCGCCCTCTCTCTGGGCGGCGGCGGTGACGGCCGCGAGCACGCCTGCATTCAGCCGCTGCACGGCAGCCAGGAACACGTCCTCCTTGTCCGGGAAGTGCTTGTAGAGCGCGGTCCGGGAAAGCTGAGCGGCGGCGGCAATATCCACCATCGAGGTGCCGGCGAACCCTTGCCGGGCAAAGCAGACGAAGGCCGCATCCAGGATGCGTTCGCGGGTGCTGGGCTGCGTGTCCGTTACCTCGGCCATCCGTTTATGTTGACAGATGATGCCAATTTTGTACACTTCCCAAGAAGTTTACAGAATAGGTCTTTTCTGTAAACAACGGAGTTGGTCGCATGCATCTGCTGGCGGAATTCAGCATCGTCATCGAGAAGCCCCCTGCCGTCGTTTTCGCTTTCGCGGCCGACCTTGCGCGCTTCGGCCAGTGGTTCCCGGGCGTGGTGGCGATCCATGCCGAGGACACGTCACCGCCGGCCGCCATGGGAAAGCGCTATCGCGAGACCGTGACCTTGCCGCTCGGCGGACGGCGCGAGATTGACATCGTGGTCGTCGACGCGGATCCCGGTCGGCGCCTCGTGACGGAGGGCGAATTCCCACCGCTGCTACCCCGCATGGAGATGCGGTTCGACCCGGCCGGAAGCGGAGACGCGACCCTGTTCGATTGGCGCATGTACAGCCGCGGCGCCACGCTTCGGGCCGCGGCGATGCGCGTGCCGGCGCGGGCGCTGATGCAAGGCCGCGCGGAGGCCGGCCTCGCGAAACTCAAGGCATTGCTGGAAGCCGAGTGGGCGGCGGCCCCGCATGGTCAGGCATCGTAGCCCGGCGCGCGCCGCGCCAGCCCGTCATAAGCATCCAGCATGCGCGCACGCCAGGCCGCGACCGGATCGCCGGCCTCCAATAGCGCGAAGCGCGATGTAGCGCGGGCCCATTGGAAGCCGCCGAACACGATGTGGTCGGCATAGGCAGGCGCTGCGCCGGCGAGGAACGGCTGCGCCTGCAAGCTTCGCCGCAGCGGCTGCAGGCTCTGGCGGAAGCTCACGACATCGGCGTCGCGATTGGCGGCGAAGGCTTCGAGCGTAACGCCGATCGCCTTCTCGCGGCTGGTGCGGAAGTAGTCCTTGTCCTTCTCATGCAAATGGGCGAACACATCGGGAAGGATCAGGCGGAAGATGCCCGGATGCAGCACGGTGTCCACCCAACCGGCGACGAAGCGCGTCACCGCCTTCGCTTCCGCGCCGCCGAACAGCGAGGGACCGTCGGCGTAGCGCTCCTCCAGATATTCGGCGATGGTCCAGGAATCGTAGACCATGCGCTCGCCATCCTGGATTACCGGCACCCGCCCCTGGCCCGAGAAGGCGATCACATCCTTCTCGGTGAAGCGCCACGGCACCGTCTCGACGTCGAGCCGCTTATGCGCGAGGGCGAGCCGGGTGCGCCAGCAGAACGGGCTGAAGCGTCGCTCCGGCTCGGCGCCGGCCAGGTCGTAGAGTCTGATCGCCATCGCCGCCTCCTCAGCCCCGCACCGAGGCTGCGGTCTGGCCGAACAGCACCTTCTTCGCCTCCTCGCTCACCGTCGGCTGCGTGTTGATCGCGCTCGCCTTCTCATAGGCGCGCAAGGTCGCGGGACGGTTGCGGATCGCATCGAACCAGCGCCGGAGATGCGGGAAGTCGTCGAGGTTCTGGCCCTGCCGCTTCCACGGCACGATCCAGGGATAGCTCGCCATGTCGGCGATCGAATAGGCGCCGGCCATGAACTCGCGGGTCTCCAGGCGCTTGTTCAGCACGCCGTAGAGCCGGTTGGTCTCGTTGACATAGCGGTCGATCGCGTAGGGGATCTTCTCCGGCGCGTACTGGCCGAAATGGTGGTTCTGACCGAGCATGGGTCCGAGCCCGCCCATCTGCCAGAACAGCCATTGCAGCACCTCGACCCGGCCGCGTAGGTCGGAGGGGATGAACTTCCCCGTCTTTTCGGCGAGGTAGAGCAGGATGGCGCCGCTCTCGAACACCGAGACGGGCGCGCCGCCGCCGGCCGGCGCGTGATCGACGATCGCCGGCATGCGGTTGTTGGGCGAGATGGCGAGGAAATCCGGCTTGAACTGCTCGCCGGTCGAGATGTTCACCGGCACGATCCGGTACGGGACCTCGGCCTCCTCCAGGAACATCGTGATCTTGTGACCGTTCGGCGTGGTCCAATAGTACAGGTCGATCATGTACTCTCCCTCCGTAACCACCGGAATCTCGGGCGCGCGCCCGCCCGGGGCAAGACCGCGTCGGTCATGACATCGATGCGTTGCGCTGGGGGCTCAGGCGAGATAGGCCGCGACGATGCCCGAGAGCACGATGCCGTCGAAGGTACCGGCACCGCCGATGCTGGCCATGCCGGCGCCGACCCGGCCGATGTCACGAAGATGCAGCAGGTCGGCGCCGATCAGCGGGCCGGCCACGCCGGCGATGAAGGCGACCGGCGCGGCCGTGTCGCCCGGCGCCAGCAGCAGTGCCGCCGCCGCGGCAACCAGCGGCGGGACCAGGCCCGGCATGATGATGCCGATACCCGGTGCCGGCTGGGCCAGCCGGTAGCAGACGAAGCAATTCAATGAAGCGGCGACCAGGGCGACGAACGGCGCCGTCCCGCCCTGTGCCGCCAGGTGATAGAGCTCGTACAAGGCAAGCCCGGCCGGGATCACGCAGCCGCCGAGATTGACCGCGATCACCACGCCGGGACCCGTTGCGCGCGCCTGCCACGGCACCGGCAGGCGGTAAGCCGAGAACGGATCGAGTGCCGCATCCGACCCCTCGCGCACGATCCGCCTGACCGGGATGTTGACCAGGCCGCCGAGCACGATCGCAATCACCAGCGCGACCGCCGCGCCGGCGCTGAGATGCAGCTTTTCCAGGCTCGTGATCAGAAGCTGCCCGAACAGGATCGGCAGCAGAATGACCAGCGCCACGAAGGCGAGCAGCGTGAACCAGACCAGAAACCTCATTCCACCTTCCTCGCCGGTGCGGCGGCCGATGCGCGCCGGCGAGCCTAGCGCCGGCGTGCCGGTCCCGCATCCCGGCGCGAGGTCAGGCGGTCGCGGGTGGCGCCGCCTTGCGGGTCGGGAAGGTCCGCTTCAGCCGCGCGAAGGCATCCGAGGCGGGATGCGTCGTGCTCGGCGACAGCGCGGCCGAGGCCGCGCGCAGCCGGTCTATGCGCGCCTGGGTGTCCGGATGCTTCGAATAGAGCGAAGTGGTCGCCACCGCATCCGGCGGGATGATGGCGAGCAGCGTCTCGAAGAAGCTGTAGGCATTGCGGCCGGCATAGCCTTCGCGGCGGAACATGGCGACGATGCCCTGGTCCGCCTCGTTCTCGTTCGAGCGCGAATAGCCCGAGGTGATCAGGCCGACCAGCGGCGCCTGCAGCTCGTCCAGCACCTTGTCGGTCAGCCCGGTCTGCCCGGCGACGGAACCGACCATGCCGGTGCGGCTCTCGATCAGCCCGGTGCCGAAGCTCTTGCCGACCTCGGTGAAGGCCTTGGTGCGCTCGGCATCCGCGAGCTCGCGCACCGCATGGCTCTTCTCCACATGCGTCATCTCGTGCGCCAGCACGGCGGTCAGCTCCGCCTCGTTGGCCACATAGCGCAGCAGGCCCTTGTTCACGCCGAGCTTGCCGCCGGGCAGCGCCCAGGCATTGACGGCGTTGTCGTCCAGCACCGTCACCTCCCACTCGAACTCGGTGCGCGGCGAGTTGGCGAAGAGCGGGATGCAGAAGTCGAGCATGGCCTGCTGGATGCGCGGATTGCGGTAGACGCCGCCGGCCTGCTCGATGGTCGGTGCGTAGAGCGCCTCGCCCATCTGCCGCTCCTCTGCCGGGCCGAATTTCTGGCCGCCGCCGCCCGCTGCCCGCGAAACGCCCGGATTCGTTACCATCTGCATGACGTCGTCGCCGGTCAGGCAGCCCTGCAGCAGCATGGTCGCGCCCCACAGGCCGAGCGCATTCACCACATCCCGCCGGCGCAGCATTGCGCGTCGCTTGGTCTGGTCCATCGTCGCGTTCCTCACTTCTCCTGCAATTCGTAGGCGCCGTTCCAATCCGCCGCCGGCGGCGTCGCCAGGAAGCGGCGGCAGCGCCCGAGATAGAGCGAGGCCACCGGGTCATCGGCGGCGAGCGCCGCAAAGATCGCCGCCGCGCCGGCGAAGTCGCGGGCGCGGTAGGCCGCCAGCGCCGCCTCGAACTCGGCAATGCGATCGAGCGCGGCCTGCGTCACCTCGCCGGCCCGCCCGACCACCTCATGGACCTCGACCGCCTCGGCCTTGCCTTTGACGGCGAGGAAGTCGAGCCGGCGCAGCACGAAACGGCCGCGCACCGCCGCCGCCGTCTCCGGCCCGATCATGATCGTCGTGCCATAGGCCTTGTTGGCGCCTTCCAGCCGCGAGGCCAGGTTCACCGTGTCGCCGGTGACCGTGTAGTTGAGCCGGGTCGGCGATCCCATATTGCCGACGATGGCCGTGCCCGTATTGATGCCGATGCGGGCGCCGAGCGGCGGCAGGCCGTGGGTGCCGACCACCACTTCCTCGTTGAAGCGCCGGAGCCGGCCCAGGCAATCGAAGGCGGCGTTCACCGCCTGCAGCTCCTGCGCCGGCTCGTCCAGGGGCGCGCCCCACACCGCCATGACGCAATCGCCGATGAACTTGTCGACATAGCCGCCGTCGCGCTCGACGACCTCGACCATGGCGGTGAAATAGCCGTTGATCACCTCGACCAGCTTGTGCGGGTCGTGGCGCAGCTTCTCGCTGACGCTGGTATAGCCGACGATGTCGGAGAAAAAGACGGTGACGCGCCGCGCCTCGCCGCCGAGATCGAGCGCCGCGTCGTGGCTCTCCAGCCGCTCGATCAGCACCGGGGCGAGATAGCGGCCGAAGCGCTGGGTCAGCTCGCGCTTGGCGGCCTCCGAGCGGCGCCGGGCTTTCAGCTCCTCGACGGAGCGGAAGGCATAGCTGGCCCCGGCCGAGACGATCGCACCCGCCGCGAGCACCGGCAGCGGCAGCAGGCGGCCGCGGTCGAGCGCCACGACGGCACCGAAGGTTGCCAGCAGCAGGACACCGGCGAGCAGCGCGATGCCGGCGCCCGGATGCAGTCCCTGGAAGCCGAGCGTCACCAGGCCGACGAAGCCGAAGGCAAGCGCCCCTGCCGCGATCGGCGAGAGCGGCGCGAGCGGCCGCTCCAACAGCAGCGTGTTGAGCGCCGCGGCATGGATGAACACGCCAGGAAGGGTGCGGCGCGCCACCGCATCGCCATAGGCAGCTGCCTCGGTCGGCTTGGACTGACAGCGCTCGGTGGGTCCGTCATAGGGCGCGAGCGCAAAGCGGGTCGCCGGCACCCGCCGGTCCTCGACATCGAGCGCGGTGCCGACCAGCACGATGCGGTCGCGAAACGCCTTGGCCAGGAAGCCGGCGTCGCCCATCGCCGCGCAGGCGACGATGTCGGCGAAGCCATAGACCGGCACGGTCTCAGGTCCGGTGTTGTAGTTGATGAAGAAGGTATCCGGCGCCGTCGTGCCGGCGCGGCGCGCGAGCTCGCCGACCAAGGTCGGCACGGCCGCGCCGGTCGCGGCAGCGGTCAGCGATCCGGGATGGCGGCGCGCCACGCCGTCGGCGTCGGTGATCAGCTGCAGGCTGCGCACATGCACCTCGTCGCCGACGGCAAGCAATTGCCCGCGTTCCGGCAGGATCGGCTCGCGCGAGGAATCCACCCGGCCCAGGACCAGCTTGCCGGCACGGCCGAGCTTCGCCACCGCGCGGCGCAGCGGCCGGTCGTAACCGGGGAGCAGACTTTCCAAGGTGGTCGGATAGACGAGGTCGAGGCCGACCAGCTTGGCCCCTGCCCCGTCGAGCGTCTCGAGCAGCTGGCCCAGTTGCGGTGTCCAGGCGACCTGCGGCAGGCCGGCATAGGGCGCGCTGCCATAGGTCTCCTCGTCAATCACCACCACCGCGACCGGCGACTGCACGGGCGCATGGATCGGACCGAAGACGAGCTGGCGCAATGGAAACAGAAGGTCGAGCGCGGCCGCCGTGGTGGTGAAGCCGCCCAGCGCCCCGGCAGCCTCGGTCGCGGCCCAGCCGGCGAAGGCCAGGCCGGCGATCAGCGCCGCGATCAGGCGGCCACGCGGCAGCGCCAGTGCGGACATCGGCCGGTCACGGCCCGCGGGTCAGCGGCACGGTGCGGTTGGCGACTGTATCGGCGATCTCGAGATCGGGATCGATCGAGAACCGCGCGTAGAGCGGCGCGCCGAGGCCCGACACTTCCACCACATAGGGCGCGCCGGGCTCGAGCGGCGGCGCATTGGCCGGATATTCGGCGAAGCTCTTCGGCGTGGTCGCGGACCAGACCGGCCTCCGGTTCTCGTCCAGGATGCGGATGCTGGCATTGCCCTTCCCCTCCCAGCGGAAGATCGGACGCGGGCTCGCCAAAGCCACCTCCGCCCAGGACTTGGAATCGAACGGCGTCAGCCTCTTCACGCCCGCGCCGGCTTCCGCCGTCTGCACGCTGGCGGTGAAACGCTTGGTGTCGCAGGGCTTCTCCGCGCCCTCGACGCGGCCACCGGCAACGCTCGACTGGCTCTCGCCAATAGTGACGGTGCCGCCGCGGATCGTCTCGCTGCGGCACGAGGCGAGATAGCTGAGCTTGAGCTCCCCGCGCGGGCCAAGCTGGATGCGCTGGCCGGGAAACACATAATCGGTGAACTCGACGCCGGCGCCCGGCGCGTTCTTCACCTCCTCCACCATGGCGGCGGGCCTGCCCTGGGCAAGCGACGTCACCGGCACTGCCAACGCCGCGAGCGCCAAGGCGATCGCGGCAGCACCCGACTTGATTTGACGCTGCATGGTCCCTCTCGGCCTCGGCAATGCGCCGCATCGCCGATCGGCAACGGGACCGACTCGGATTGCGGCAGTGCAACATTACACGTGATGTATTGAGGGTTTCCTTAAGCTCAATCCGACCCATGTTTGTCACTGTGACGTCGCAGTGGGCCGTAGCCCGCGCCGGGCGCAAATGCCCGGCTTGCCGGCGTCGCCGCTGCGAGCGCAGCGCGAAGGGCGCGTCGACGCCCGATCCGACATAACCAACCACAGGAGGCCGCAATGGCAGACGGACAGACTTTTGCGCAACGCTGGCAGGACTACCGCCCCTCGAAGGCCCTGCTGTTCTGGGCTTGCGCCGCTAGTATCGCCGCGACGATCGCGATCGGCTTCACGATCGGCGGCTGGGTCACCGGCGGGACGTCGGCACGAATGGTCTCGAGCGCCGCGGAGGATGCCCGCTCGCAGCTGGTGGCGACTATTTGCGTGCAGCGCTTCACCGCGGCTGCCGATGCGCGCGATCAGCTCGCCAGGCTCAAGGCGGAAAGCCTGTGGGAGCGCGACGATTTCATCGAGAAGGGCGGCTGGGCCACCCCGGCTGGCTTCGAGCAGCCGGTTGCCGGGGCTGCCGATCTCTGTGCCGATCAGCTGGCCGATATGACCTTGCCGGCCAAGGATGCCGCCTCGGCGGACGGCAAGAAGACCGCCATTCAATAGCAGGAAAAGCGGCGCGACCCGGTGGTCGCGCCGCTCTTCGGCGGAGCCGGCCGCTAGCTGCGAATGAAGTAGCGGTACGCCGTTCCTTCGTCCCGGTCGCGGCCGCCGCAACGGGCGCCGAATCCCGCCGCCGCGGCGCCTGCCAGCAGGGCCGCGGCGCCCAGGAAGCCAAGCACGATGGCACTCTTGCGGGCCGCCTCGGCCGCCTGCCGCGCCGTCTCCTCGGCCTGCGCCCGCGCGTCGCTGGCACGCTGCAGGACCTCGTCGACCCGGGAGCGCGCGTCCGCCTCCGACATGCCGCTGTTCGCCGCCACCACCCGGGCGACGTATTCGCGATCTTCGGAGGGCACGCCGCCGGTGACAGCGCCGCGCGCCAGGATGCGCGCGACTTCGGCGCGCGCGCCCTCGGTCTCGGCCGGCGGTGCTGCCTCGCCTTCGGTGCGGAACAGCCGGTCGGCGTAATAACCGACATAGCCCTGCTGTTGATCGCCCTCGCGCGCCATGGCTCCGGCGGCGACGCCGCCCGCTGCCGCGCCCGCGCCTTGTGCCGCCCCGGCCGCCACGTCGGCGGTCTTGACCGCCGCCCCGGCGGCCAGCAACGCGCCGAGCAGCATGGTTGCCAATGCCGACACTGCCCAGGCGGTCAGGCCATGCGCGGTGTCGCGGATCTCGGCCTCCTTGGCCGTCACCGCGCCGCGCCGCCGCATGCGACCGGCGATATAGCCGCCGGCGCCGAAACTGACTGCCTGCGATATCACCACCCAGATCGCCGTGGCGATGGCAAGGCCGGTCACGCCGAGCCCCCACTCCCCGCGCAGCGGTGAGGTCGTCGACAGCCCGACCGCCGCACCGAAGGTGAGCAGGATGATGGAGGCGGCGGCGCCGATGCTGGCGCCGGCGAAGATCGCGCCCCAATCCATCGGCGAACGGGGATCGAGTGCGACGTCGTCGGTGACGACGGCTTCCTGCACCGCGCCCGCGCGGTATTCGGTTGCGACCATGACGGCCTCCCTAGCGCAGGCCGAAGAAGGACAGGATCGCCATGATGACGACGATCAGGCCGATCAAGTAGATGATGCCATCCATGCTGCTGGCTCCCGCGGTTAAGCTGTGTCGACGCGGAAACGTCGCTGCGGGGATTAAGTTGCCTCGGTTGTTGACGAGGGGCTTGAAGCTCCGGTCGGGCGTTCCCAAATCGACCAGCCGATCGACATTCGACCGCCGGAGCCATGGCCATGGACCATCGCCCTGCCGGCCCGATGCCGGGTCGGGCCGCATCCCCGCCGCCGCTGCCGCCGCTCTTCGCGCGCGAAGAGCGGCACAATGCGACAGCGCCGCCGGATATCGGGGCCGACGACGCCCTCCGCAGCCGGATCGATATGCTGCTGCGTGAATGGCGTTCCTGAACCGCGTGCCTAGCGGGTTGCAGCGCCCGCCGGTTTCGCGCCACCGGCCTTCTGCCATTCCAGGAACTGGCTGAACAGCGCCTCGCGCTGCTGGTCGGTAAGGCCGCCCCCGGCCGGCGCCACCTGGTTCAGGAACTGGCCGAACTGCTGGCGCTGCTCGCGCGCGTCGTTGGCCGCCATGGTCTTCAGCCAGTTCTCCGCTGCCGCGAAGCGGGTCCAGCCCGGTAGCCGCGCCGCCAGGTTGACCTCTTTCCACTTGGCGTGCCGCGGCGCCTGCAGGAATTGCGGGAAGCGGCTGAAGAAGGCATCGACGAAGCGCGCGACCTTCTGATAGCGCTCGGTATTCGGTGCCCAGCCATAGGCCGCCATCACCGCGCCCACCGCCAGCGTCTCCACGCTCTCGCCTTCGGGGATCAGGCCGGGATAGTCGGCCGAGGTGAGCGTCGAGGGCAGGTAGATCTCCTGCAGGCTCTCCGTGGCCGGGATCGGGATGAAGTGCAGCCCGTCCTCCGCCTTGCCGTCGCGGAACAACCGGGTCGGCCGCCCGGCGACATAGACCAGCGCCGCGATCTCGCCCGCCTTCAGCTTCTCCAGCGCCAAGGCCTGGTCGAAATGCGTCGGCTCGACCTCAATGCCGAGCTTCTCGAACACCAGGCTCGCGGTCATGAAGGTGCCGGAGCCCTTGGTGTCGACATTGACCTTCTTGCCGCGCAGGTCTTCCAGCTTCTGCGCGTCCTTGCCGCCCAGCAGGTGCAGCTCCTCGTTGTAGAGCTTGGCGATGTAGTGCACCGACTTGTCGACGCCGGGCACGGTGCGGTCGCGCTTCAGGAAGGCCAGCACGTCGGACTGCACGATGCCGATATCGATGCCGCGCAGGAACAGGATGTCCATCGTGTTCTGCACCGAGCCCTTGCCGATCACCGGCAGGATGCGCAGCTCCGGCCCGTCCAGCACGGCGGCAAGGTCGGCCGCGATGCGCACATAGGTGCCTTCCACGCCGCCCGAGATCAACCCCACCGTGCCGGCATTGGTCTTTTCGCGCAGGGCGTCGTAGGGCGCGGTGCCGGTCGGCGCCGGCGGCGCTTGGGGCGGCGTCTGGGCCATAGCCGGCGCCGTCAGCGCCAGCCACGCGGCGCAAGCCACACTCGCCATTCGGCGGCCGATCGGATCGTATCCGGAACGCATCGCTTCCCTCTCCCTTGCTCTACTGGCGCGGCGGCGCGGCGCGCTCGGTCTCCGTCGCCTTGCGGTACCATTCGTCGGCACGCTTCTGATCCGCCGGCATCCCGACCACACCCCATTGCCGCAACATGCGCGCGTCGTAGGTGCGCCCCAGCGCCTGCATGGCGGCCGGGTCGCCAGCCGCGGCGGCCCGCTCGTACCAGAGCCGCGCCCCGGCGATGTCGCCGGTACGCACCATCTCGTCGCCGCGGCGGACATAGCTTGCAGCTTGCTCGGCACTCAGCCGCGGCGCCGGCGATGCAGCTGCCGGCGGCGCCCCGGCGCTCGGCTCGATCGATCCCGGCGATGGTAGAGCCGCGGGCGGCGCCACCGGCTCGGGAGAGCTGGCAGGTTCGGCGGCCGGCGCTGGCGACGGCGCCGCGGCCGGCGGTTCGGCAGCCGGCGGGTCGGCAGCCGGAGCAGCCGGCGCCTGGGCGATCGGC